>NZ_JBFBBT010000013.1:0-256835 GCF_040682815.1 Amycolatopsis sp. NPDC051102 | reverse complement strand
GCGAATACCTTCGCTGTCTCCTGGCCATGAAACACTCCTCCGGATCCTCCAGCAGTCTACTTGGAAGACGTGTCCGGAAGCCTCGGAGCACTTCACTTTCCCGCCTTGACAAACCCGAGCGGCGACTGACACTCCCACCGGAGGGGCGGGGGGGGGCGGACCCGCTGCTTGGCCGCGGCAGAGAATTCTGCCGCGGCAAAGAACAAAAGCATGTCCTCGCCGGACGGGCAGGCTCCGGGATGACCACCGGGATCGCTGTCATCTCTCGTGGGGGAGGTGGGCCGCAGGGTGGTCATCCCGTCGCCTGATTGAGGCCTATCACTTTGAGCCGGGCCCGCAATCTTGCGCTGCCATCTCCCGTTGCGCTCCATGTTGCGGGCCCGGCTCAAAGTGATTTCACGGCCTCAGGCGACGGGATGACCACCCAGCTCCTTCATCGGAGTCGAGCGCGGTTGCCTCTCACGACCTGTGGATCAGCTCGTCCGCCACCCACTCCGCAATGCCCTCCGGATACGGATTCGCCAGCCCCAGCACGAAATGCCCGAACCCGGCCTCCCGTGCCTCGGCGATCTTCCCCCGCGTCACCCCCGGCCGCTCATAATCCACCGGCAGGAAGATCGACCGCACGATCTCCGCCGGGTCGCGGCCGATCTCCTCGCAATACTTGTCCAGCAGACGGCTGCGCCCGGCCAGGTCCTCGATATCCCCGCCGCCCGGGATGTTCCACATGTTCGCGTGCTCCGCCACCACTCGCAGCGTTGCACTCGCCCGGCCGCCGATCATGATCGGGGGGTGCGGGGTCTGTACCGGGCGGGGATTCCCGAATGCTCCGGTCAAGGTTACGTGTGAACCCGCGAAGTCGAACGGCGAAGTGGCCGTCCACAAGCGACGGATGACCGTGCATGCCTCCGCCAGTGCTGCCACCGCGTTGGCCTGGTCGTGGTACGGGAGGCCGTGGCCGTCGTACTCGCGCCTCGCCAGTGGGTGGCTTGGGCGGGACCCCGCGCCGATGCCGAAGTCGAGGCGGCCGCCGGAAATGATGTCCACCGTGGTGGCTATCTTCGCCAGCATGGCCGGTGGGCGGAAGCGGTTGCTGGTGACCAGCAGGCCGATCCGCATTCGCGATGTCTGGGCTGCCAGTGCCGACAGCAGCGTCCAGCCCTCGAAGATCGGGCCGTCCGGGTCGCCGGCGATCGGCATCAGGTGGTCGAACAGCCACGCGTGCTCGATCTCCGGCACCTTGTCCGCTTCCCGCCACACTCGCAGGATCTCGTCGTAGCCGACCTGCTGAGGCGCCGTCAGGATGCCGAAGCTCATCGGCGCCGCCGCAGGGACGGGTCGAGCAGCGACGGCGGGGTGTCGAACTTCTCGTCCGGGGCCAGGTCGGTGCCGGGCGCCACGATGGTGTCGATCTCGTCGAGGACGTCGGCGGGCAGCACCGTGTCCGCCGCTTCGAGCTGCGAACGCAGGTGGTCCAGGGTCCGCGGGCCGATGAGCGCGCTCGTCACGCCCGGGTGCGCGGTGACGAACCCGAGCGCGAGCTGGATCAGCGTCAGGCCGGCCTGCTCGGCGAGCTTGGCCAGCTTCTCGACGGCGTCGAGCCGGGCCTGGTTCGCGGGGACGTCGAGGTCGAAGCGCTGCGGCAGGACCTTCGCGCGGCTGCTGCCGATTTCCCGGCCCGCGCGGATCGCGCCCGACAGCCAGCCCGAAGCCAGCGGGCTCCACGCCAGCACGCCCATCCCGTACTCCTCGGTCACCGGCAGCACGTGGGCTTCGATGCCGCGCTGCAGGATCGAGTAGCTGGGCTGCTCGGTGACGTACCGGCCGAGCCGCAGTTCACGCGCGGCCCACTGCGCCTGGACGATGCGGTACGCGGGGAACGTCGACGAGCCGAAGTAGCGGATCTTGCCCGCGCGCTGCAGGTCCGTCAGTGCGGAAAGCGCTTCCTCGTCGCTCGTGGTGGGGTCCCAGCGGTGGATCTGGTACAGGTCGACGTGGTCGACGTCGAGGCGGCGCAGGCTGTCCTCGAGCGCGCGCACCAGCCAGCGGCGCGAGTTGCCGCGGTGGTTGCGCTCTTCGCCCATGGGCATGGTCGCCTTCGTGGCCAGCACGAGGTCGTCGCGGCGGCCGGCGATCGCCTGGCCGACGATCACCTCCGACTCGCCCTGGCCGTACATGTCGGCGGTGTCGATCAGGTTGATGCCGCTCTCGAGGGCGGCGTCGACGATGGTGGTGGCCTCGTCCTGGGTGACGCGCCCGATCGCGCCGAAGTTCATCGCGCCCAGCGCGAGAGTGCTGACCTGGACGCCGGTGCGGCCCAGGGTGCGGTACTGCATGGGAGTGCCTCCGTGGCATCATGAGCAAACGGAACGTTGCTCCGCTAACGATACGGAACCTTGTTCCGCTTAGCAACCCCGGGAGGATCGGTGGGCGAGCACAAGCCCAAGCGGGCGGATGCCCGGCGCAACGAGAAGGCGTTGCTCGACGCCGCGGCGGCGGTCTTCGTCGCCTCCGGGGTCGATGCGCCGGTGCGCGACATCGCGGCGAAGGCCGGGGTCGGGGTCGGCACCATCTACCGCCACTTCCCGACCCGGGCGGACCTCGTCATCGCCGTCTTCCGGCACCAGGTGGACGCCTGCACGGAGGCGGGGCCGGCGCTGCTGGCCGCGAACGACTCGCCGTACGCCGCGCTGGCGCAGTGGATCGACCTGTTCGTGGACTTCCTGGTGACCAAGCACGGGCTCGCCGGGGCGCTGCAGTCGGACAACGCCGGCTTCGAGTCGCTGCACGCGTACTTCCTCGACCGGCTGGTGCCGGTGTGCGCCGAGCTGCTCGACGCCGCCGCCGCGGCCGGCGAGATCCAGGCCGAGGTGGCGCCCCTGGACCTGATGCGCGGGGTCGGCAACCTCTGCATCGGCGCCGACGATCCCCGGTACGACGCGCGCCGGATGGTGAAAGTCCTCGTCGCCGGGCTGCGGTGCGGCACGATGGACGCATGACGGCGTGGCGGGAGTTCGAGGCGGCGGAGCCGGAGTTCGCGGGGCGCGTGCGGGCCCTGTTCGACGCGCACAAGCACAAGACGATCGCGACCCTGCGGGCTGACGGCTCGCCGCGGATCTCCGGGATCGAGACGAACTTCGAGGACGGCGAACTGGTCTTCGGCTCGATGCCGCACGCGCGCAAGGGCGCGGACCTGCGCCGGGACCCGCGGTTCGCGCTGCACAGCGCCACGGTCGACCCCGTCGAGGGCGCCGAGGCGCAGTGGCCGGGCGAGGCGAAGCTCGCCGGGCGCGTGCGCACCGAAGACGGCGAGCGGTTCGTGGCCGACGTCGCCGAGGTGGTGCACACCCACCTGAACGAAGCGGCGACGCTGCTGGTCGTCGAGTGGTGGACGCCCGCGGGCGGGCTGCGCAAGGTCGAACGCGAATAACTCCGGGCGCCGCTTGCCGGGACATCGCCGTCACCATTGATTAAATCAACTGCTTGACTTAATCGGCGATCGTGGCCATCCTCGGGCAGGGGACATTCACCGACGAGAGGCCCGTCATGACGCCAAGCCACACCGATCCGCTGCCGCGGTTCCCGTTCGAGGCCGCGGCGGCGCTGGAGCCGCCGGCCGAATGGGCGGAGTTCCGGGAGAAGTGCCCGGTCGCGCGCGTCGCACTGGCCAGCGGGGACGAAGCAGCGCTGATCACCCGGTACGACGACGTCCGGGCCGTGCTGTCCGACCCGCGGTTCACCCGGCCGACCCCGGCGGACAACGCCGCGCGGGTCGCCGACACCGAGTCCGGCGGGGTGTTCAACAGCGAGATGGCGACCGTGCTCCCGCAGCACGGCGAGGCGCACCTGAAGTGGCGGCGGCTGCTCGGCAAGTGGTTCACGGCCAAGCGGATGAACGCGTTGCGGCCCGGGATGGCGGCGATGGCCGAGCAGCTCATCGACGAGCTGGTCGCGAAGGGGGCGCCCGGCGACCTCAAGGCGGGCCTCGCCTTCCCGCTGCCGGTCTGGGTCATCTGCGACATGCTCGGCGTGCCGGACGCCGACCGCGACCGGTTCGCGCACTGGTCCGACGTCATGCTGAGCATGACCCGCTACACCCAGGCCGAGTTCGACGCGGCGCAGGCGGAGTTCGGCCGGTACATGGGCGGGCACATCGCCGGCAAGCGGGCCGAACCCGGCGAGGACATCCTCAGCGCGCTGATCGCCGAGGGCGTGGACTGGTCCGACGCGATGCTCACCGCCACCGGCATCGGCCTGCTCATCGCCGGGCACGAGACCACCGCGAACATGATCGCGAAGATGGTGGCGATGCTGCTGGCCGACCGGAGCCGGTGGGAGCGGCTGCTCGCCGATCCGTCGCTGGTGCGCACGGCGGTCGAAGAATCGCTGCGGGTGGACGCCAACGCGGGCGTGGGCATGCAGCGCTACCTCACCGAGGACTTCGAGGTCGGCGGCACCGTGCTGCCGGGCGGTACCACCGCGATGTGCAGCATGGCCGCGGCCAACCGCGACGAGAACGCGTTCGAAAACGCCGCCGAAATGGACCTCGGCCGCAGCCCGAACCCGCACCTGGCCTTCGGTGCCGGCGCCCACGCGTGCCTCGGCCAGCCGCTGGCGCGCACCGAGCTGCAGGTCGTCCTGGAGGTGCTGCTGCGCAGGCTGCCGTCGCTCGAGCTCGCCGTCCCGGCCGGCGAGCTGCGCCGGGTCGAGGGACTCGCGGTCGGCGGGCTGCGGGAACTGCCCGTCCGCTGGTGACGGACCGGGCGCAGGCCACCCGCGAGCGGATCCTCGTGGCGGCGGAACGGCTCTGCGCCGAACACGGTGTGCTCGCGGTGTCCAACCGGCAGATCGGCGAGGCGGCGGGGCAGGGCAACAACACCGTCGTCGGCTACCACTTCGGCACCCGGGCCGAGCTGGTGCGGGCCATCGTCCGCAAGCACACCGGGCCGATCGAACGCTTGCGTGACCGCAGGCTGGACCGCGGCCCCGCGGACCTGCGGGACTGGCTCGGGTGCCTGGTGCACCCCACCACCGAACACCTGGCCGAGCTGGGTGCGCCTACCTGGTTCGCCCGGTTCGCCGCCCAGGTGCTGACCGAGCCGTCGCTGCGCGCGGTCATCGTCGAGGAGACGCTGACGTCCCCGTCGCTGGGCGGACCCTCGAGGGGCTCTACCGGTGCCTGCCCGAGCTGCCCGCCGAGGTCCGCGCCGAACGCAACGACCTCACCCGGCTCCTGGTGGTCCACGCGATGGCCGGGCGGGAGCGCGCCCACACCTCGAGGGCCGGCTGGCGCGGCACCGCCACCGGCCTCACCGACGCACTGGCCGGGCTGTGGCTCGCGCCGGTCACGAAGTAACCCGAACGAAGGGAACCACCATGAAGGTCACCGTGGACAAAGCCAAGTGCTGCGGCGCCGGCACCTGCGTCATGCTCGCCCCGGACGTGTTCGACCAGCGCGACGACGACGGCATCGTCATCCTCCTCGACGAGCACCCCGGCGAAGAGCTGCACGTCACCGTCCGCGAGGCGGCGAGCGTGTGCCCGGGCGTCGCGATCTCGGTCAGCGAGGAGGGATGATCGGCGACGTCCTGGTCGTCGGCGCCTCGGCCGCCGGGCTCGCGACCGTGGAAGCCCTGCGCCGCAAAGGTTACCCAGGCCGGGTCACCGTGCTGGGCGCCGAGGCGCACCTGCCCTACGATCGGCCGCCGCTGTCCAAACAGGTCTTGGGTGGGACTTGGACGCCGGCGCAGGCGCAGCTGCGGACGCCCGACGCCTTGTCTGCATTGGACACCCAGTTCGTGCTCGGCGACCCGGCCGTGCGGCTGGACGCCCGCGCGCGGACCGTGCACACGGCGGCCGGGCGGGTGCTGACCGCGGACGCGATCGTGCTCGCCACCGGGCTGCGGCCGCGGGTCCTGCCCGGCCAGGACGGCCTCGCCGGGGTGCACGTGCTGCGGACCCTCGACGACACGCTGGCCCTGCGCGCGGAGCTGCTGCCGGGCCGGCGGGTGGTGGTGGTCGGGGACGGCGTGCTCGGCGCGGAGATCGCCGCGACCGTGTGCGGGCTGGGCGTGCCGGTCACGCTGACCGGGCCGCAGCCCGCGCCGATGGCCTACCAGTTCGGGCCGCTCGCCGCCGGCTTGCTCGCCGAGCTGCACGCCGCTCGCGGTGTCGAGCTGCGGCTGGGCTCCGCGGTCACCGGCTTGACCGCGGAAGACGGGCGCGTCGCGGGGGTGCGGCTGGCGTCCGGCGAGGTGCTGGCCGCCGACGTCGTCGTAGTCGCCTTCGGGGCCGTGCCGGCCACGGACTGGCTGGCGGGCAGTGGAGTGCTGTGCGACAACGGCGTCGTGTGCGACTCCCGGTGCCGGGCGGCGGACGGGATCTACGCCGCGGGCGACGTCGCCCGGTGGCACCACGAAGGGCTCGACGCGCTGCTGCGGCTGGAAAACCGGACGAACGCCATCGAACAGGCGGTCGCCGTCGCCGGGAACATCCTCGGTGACGATCGGCCGTACACGCCGGTGCCGTACTTCTGGACCCACCAGTTCGACGCCCGGATCCACGTCCACGGCACGCTGTCCGCAGACGCCGAAGTGTCCATTGTGGAGGGAGATCCGCGCGAGGGCCGGTTCGTGGCGCAGTACCACCGCGGCGGGGTCGTCACCGGAGTGCTCGGCTGGAGCATGCCCAAGCAAGCCCGGCTGCGGCGCCAGGACATCGCGGGCGTGGTCCTCGCCGGGAGAACCTGAAACCCGCCGTCCGTCGGTTGACGGCGGCCCGGCCGGGGGTCGATCCTTGTTCGCGTTAACACCGCGGAAGGATGGGCCATGGCCATGAAGAGAGCGCTTTCCCGGATCCTCGGCGTCCTGGTGGCGGCGGCGCTGCCGCTGCTGCCGGCCGCCCCCGCCGAAGCGGCCGTGTCCGTGGTGAAGATCGGCGACACCCAGCTCGACGCGAAGGCTTTGTACTTCGTGTCCTACGACGGGCTGGTGAACAACGACTCCTTCCAGCAGAGCGGCATCTTCGGCTACGCGGGCTACCAGTACGCCGCCTGGTACACCGCGGACCGCAGCGCCGTGCTCGCCCGCCGGGCCGTGGCCGCGGGCGCATGGCAGACCGTCGTGCTGCCGCACAAGCTGACCGTGGACGACTCGCACAACGTCATCTCGATGGGCGTCTCCCCGGAAGACGGCCGGCTGCACGTGGCCATGGACACCCACGGCAACCAGGTCTTCTACGTCGAATCGGTGGCCGGGCTGCTCTCCACGCCCGCTTCGCACGCCTGGACGTCGTCGGCGTTCGGGGCGGTGCAGCGCACGCTGAACGGCGTCGACCTCGGCGCGATCACCTACCCGCAGTTCGTCGTCACGCCGGAGCGGAAGCTGCAGCTGAGCTACCGGACCGGCGCGTCCGGCAACGGCACGAACGAACTCGCCGAATACAGCGGCGGCAGCTGGCGCAAGCTCGGGAAGTGGTCGTCGGCGACCGGCTCGTGGACGTCCGGCAACGGCGTCACCAGCACGACGCGCAACATGTACCTGCACGGCATCACCTACGGCCCCGGCGGCCGGCTGCACGCCGCCTTCACCTGGCGCGAAGGCAACTCCGGCGTCCTGTGCAACGCCGGCGGGCTGGCCAACCACGACACCGGCTACGTCTCCAGCGACGACCGGGGCCGGACCTGGCGGAACAACGCGGGCACGGTCGTCGCGACGACGGGCGGCACGCCGGTGGCCGTGTCCTCGCCGGGCACGGTCGTCGACCCGCTCGGCGTCGACCACGCGCTGATGAACCAGGAGAGCCAGGCCGTCGACTCCGCCGGGCAGCCGCACGTCGTGATCAGCTACGTGCCCGGCCGGTTCACCCAGTGCGTCTCGGGCTACTCCGCGCAGCGCAAGCAGTACGGCCGGACGTTCTTCCTCAGCCGGGCGGCCGACGGCGGCTGGAGCAAGCACGAGGTGCCGGTCGCGCCCGAGTCGACCCAGCGCACGAAGCTGGTCTTCGACCGCGGCGACAACGCCTACCTCGTGATGCCGTACGGGCGGATCGTCGCGGCGACGAAGGCGAGCGGCTGGACCGACTGGACGACGGTGCACAGCCCGGATCTCGACGCGTTCGGCGAGGTCGACGTCGACGACTCGCGGCTGGCCACCGACGGCGTGCTTTCCGTGATGTACCAGCAGGCTTCGAGCGGGACGACGCCGTCGCCGATCCGGGTGGCCGACTTCCGGTTGGGCTGAGCGCTATTCCACGGTGACGGACTTGGCCAGGTTGCGCGGCTTGTCGATGTCGTAGCCCAGTGTCAGCGCGGCGTGGTAGGCGAGCAGCTGCAACGGGATCGTCAGCAGGACCGGGTCGAGCTCCGGTTCGGTCCGGGGCACCACGATCCGCGGCACGTCGAGCTCGCCGAAGTCGACTCCTCCGTGGGTCACCGCCAGGACCGCGCCGCCGCGGGCCCGGATCTGCTGCACGGCGGCCAGGTTGCGCTCGGTCAGCTCGTCCGACGGGACGACGGCGACCGTGGGCAGCGCCTCGTCGATCAGCGCCAGCGGGCCGTGCTTGAGCTCGGAGGTCTGGTACGCCTCGGCGTGGCGGTAGGAGATCTCCTTGAACTTCTGCGCGCCCTCCCGGGCCACCGGGTAGCCGCGGACGCGGCCGACGAAGAACAGGCTGTTCGCCGCGGCCACCGTCTTCGCGTGCTCGGCGATCTCCGGCTCGCTGTCCAGCACGGTCTTGATCTGGCCGGGCAGCGCGCGGATCGCGGCGATGATCCGCTGACCGTCCGCATTGGACAGATCGCGGACCCGGCCGAGCGAGAGGGCGATCAGCGCGAAGCCCACCGCCATGTTGGTCAGCGCCTTGGTCGAGGCGACCGCGATCTCCGGGCCGGCGTGCAGGTACACGCCGCCGTCGCAGGCGCGGGCGATCGTCGAGCCGACCACGTTGACCAGGCCGACGACCCGGCCGCCCTTGCGTTTGATCTCCTCGACGGCGAAGGCGGTGTCGATCGTCTCGCCGGACTGGCTGACCGCGATGTAGAGCGTGTCGGCCTCGATGATCGGGTTGCGGTAGCGGAACTCGGACGCCGCTTCGGCGTCGGCCGGGATCCGCGCCAGCTCCTCGATCATCGTCGCGCCGATCTGGCCGACGTAGTAGGCCGAACCGCAGCCGAGGATCTTGACGCGGCTGAACCCGCGCAGCTCCCGCGGCGTCAGGTTGAGCCCGTCCAGGCGGGCGACGCCGAACCGGTCGTCGAGCCGGCCGCGGATCATCCGCGCCACGGAATCGGGCTGCTCCTGGATCTCCTTGGCCATGTAGTGCGGGTAGCCGCCGAGGTCGAGGTCTTCGGCGGCGATGTCGATCTCGGTGGCCGGCTTGGTCGTGTCGCTCTCGTCGACGGTGAAGGTGCGGTAGCCGGTGGCGAAGATCGTCGCGAACTCGCCGTCGTCGAGGTGGGCGACCTGCGAGGTGTGCCGGACCAGCGCGGCGAGGTCGCTGGCGACGAACATCTCCCGCTCGCCGACGCCGATGATCAGCGGCGAGCCGTTGCGCGCGATGACCAGCCGGTCCGGGTGCGCGGAGTCGGTGACGGCGATCGCGTACGTGCCGGTGATCCGCGAGACCGCGTCCACGACGGCGTCCTCGAGGGTCTCGGCCGTCGAGCGCGCGATCAGGTGGGCGAGGACCTCGGTGTCGGTCTCGGACGTGAGCTCGACCCCGGCGTCGGCGAGCTGGGCGCGCAGCGCGTCGGCGTTGTCGATGATGCCGTTGTGGACGACGCAGACGCGGCCGTCTTCGGAGGTGTGCGGGTGCGCGTTGGCCTCCGACGCGGGCCCGTGCGTGGCCCAGCGCGTGTGGCCGATGCCGACCTTGCCGGTGAGCCGCTTGGGCAGCGCCGCGGCGAGGTTGCGCACGCGCCCGACGACCCGGTGGACCTGGGCGCTGTTCTTGGCGCCGAGCACGGCGATGCCGGCCGAGTCGTAGCCGCGGTACTCCAGCCGGGTCAGGCCTTCGAGCAGGATGGGGGCGGCGTTCTGGCCGCCGATGTAGCCAACGATTCCGCACATGGGCGAACCTTTCTAGCCGTAGACGATGCGGCGCAGCTGCCGCTCGGACAGGTCGGGCGCGGCCACCAGCCGGCCCCGCAGCTCGGCGGCGATGAGCGGGAAGATCTCGGGGTTCTTCCGGCCCTCGGCCTGCAGCTCGGCGTGCCGGCGGCGGACGTAGCCCTCGGCCGGCGTCCGGTAGAACGCCAGCACGTCGTCGACCACCCGGGCGGCCACCCCCGGCGGCAGCCCGGCGGACGCGGCCACCCGCTCGACGATCTCGGTCTCCGCCACGCCGGACATCATGCCCTCCCGAAGGAGTGAAACCCAAATTCTTGCCCGAATTCGGGCAAGATCTACATGGTTGGACAGCCCTGCCGGCGCCGGACGAAGGTGGACGGCGTGCGCCAAGCAGACATCTGGGACGCCGAAACGGCCGAGCGCTACGACACACCCGGCAGCGGCATGTTCGCCCCCGAAGTCGTCGGCCCGGCCGTGGAGCGCCTGGCTGCGCTGGCGGACGGCGGGCGGGCGCTGGAGTTCGCCATCGGCACCGGCCGCATCGGCGTCCCGCTAGCCGCACGCGGGGTACCCGTCACCGGCATCGAGCTGTCCGAGGCGATGCTGGCCCGGCTGCGGGCGAAAGCCGAGCTCCCGGTCGTCGTCGGCGACATGGCGACGGCCACCGCTGCGGGCCGGTTTTCGCTGGTCTACCTCGTCTACAACACGATCTCGAACCTGCTGACCCAGGACGAGCAGGTCGAGTGCTTCCGCAACGCGGCCCGCCACCTGGACCCGGGCGGCCGGTTCGTCGTCGAGCTGGGTGTCCCCGAGCTGCGGCGGCTCCCGCCGGGGCAGGACGCCATGGTGTTCCACGCCGACTCCGGCTACGTCGGGGTAGACACCTACGACACAGTGCGCCAGCACCTCGTCTCGCACCACTTCACCTTCGGCGAGGGGCGGCAGGCGCGGGTGGGCCGCTCCCCGCACCGCTACGTCTGGCCGGCCGAGCTGGACCTGATGGGCCGGCTGGCCGGGTTCGAACTGGAATCCCGGCACGCGGACTGGGCCGGCGCGGAGTTCACGGCGGAGTCGGGGTCGCACGTGTCGGTGTACCGGCTTCCACCAGCGGGAGCCGGACCGTCGCGTACGGAATGACCCCCAGTTCGGCCAGCGCGGCCTTGGCGTTCGCCGCGCCCGTGCCGGCGCGCATGAGGGTGTCCGTCAGCGGGATCAGTGCGTCGTTGACCGCCCGCGCCTTGACCAGGTCGCCGTCGCGGACGGCGCGGATGAGGTCCGCGGTGCGGTCCGCCGACACGTTGGCCACGACGCTGACCAGGCCCGCGGCGCCACAGGCGAGGTAGGGCAGGTTGAGCTCGTCGATGCCGCAGTAGTACGCCAGCGACGTCCGGCTCATCACCGTCATCGCTTCGAACAGGTCGCCCTTCGCGTCCTTGACCGCCCGGATCCGCGGGTGGCGGGCCAGCTCGACCAGCGTCGGCAGCGCCATCGCGACGCCGGTCCGCGCGGGGACGTCGTAGAGCATCACCGGCAGCTCGGTCGCGTCCGCCACGGCCAGGCAGTGCGCGAGCACGCCGTCCTGCGTCGGCCGGGAGTAGTAGGGGCAGACGACCAGGAGCGCGTCCGCGCCGGCGGCCTCGGCTTCGCGGGCCCGGCGGACGCTGGCGGCGGTGTCGTAGGTGCCGACGCCCGCGATCACCCGCGCGCGGCCCCCGGTCCGGGCGGCGACGGCCCGGACGAGGCCGGCGGCCTCGGCGTCGGACAGGGTGGGGGACTCGCCGGTGGTCCCGCCGACGACGAGGCCGTCACAGCCGGTGGCCAGCAGGTGGTCGACGAGCCGGGCGAGGCCGGGTTCGCTCAGCCCGCCGCCGGGCTCCATGGGGGTCACCATCGCGACGAGGTTGGCGCCGAATTCGGTCATGACCCGACCTTGCCCGGAGTGATCGATGCGGTCCAGCGATGCTTTTTTGCCGGTACTGCGTAGCCTGGCTTAATGATCGAGGTGGGTGCGCTGCGAGCGTTGCGCTCGGTGGCCGCGCTCGGGACGCTGGCGCGGGCGGCCGAGGAGCTGGGGTTCACCGCGTCCGCGGTGTCGCAGCAGATCAAGCGGCTGGAGCGCCAGGTCGGGGTCCCGGTGCTGGCGCCGGCGGGCCGCGGGGTCGTGCTGACCCCGGCCGGGCAGGCCATCATCGACGCGGCCCCCGAGGTGTTCCAGGCACTGGAGCGCTGCGCCGAAGCGGCCAAGTCGGTCTCGGCGGGCGCCCCGCGCGGCACGCTCCGGGTGGTGGCGTTCTCGACGGCCATCCGCGGCCTGCTCGCGCCGATCGTGGCCCGGCAGGCGTACCCGGAGCTGCGCGTGGAGCTCACCGAGCAGGACCCCGACGAAGCCCTGCGCAGCGTCGGCGCGGGCACGGCCGACCTCGCCGTCGTCCACGACGCGGACGGGCTGCCGCTCTCGCCGCTGCCGCCGTCGCTGGTCCAGCGGTGGGTGCACACCGACATCGGCGACGTGGTGATGAGCCGCACGCACCCGCTCGCGCAGCAGGCCGCCCCGCTCGACGAGGCCGAGCTGGCGGGACACGCGTGGGTGACCAGCCCGCCGGGAACGGTGTGCCACCAGTGGTTCCGCCGCCTGTTCGCGGCCGCACCGGCGGAGCCGGACGTCCGTCACCTGGTCGACGACTTCGCGACGCAGCTGTCGCTGGTGGCAGCGGGCCAGGTGATCGCGTTGATCCCGCGGCTGGCCCGGCCACCACTGGGGGAGAACCTGCTCGCCCGGCCATTGCGGCGGCCGCCGAAGCGCGAGGTCCACGCGGCGTGGCGGCGGAGCGCGGAGGCCAGCCCGGCGATCCGGGCGGTGCTGGCCGAGCTCGGCGGGGTGGCCGAGCGCACGTCGTGACCCGGGGCGGTCGCCGTGGGGCGGGGACCGCTGTAGCCGAAACCGCGCGGTCGGATCGCGTGCTGGCCGGGAAAACCGGGCCGCGCAGCCACGCGCACCTCGGCTACATCGGACTCGGGGTGCTCAAGGTGGCCGCCCTGCTCGCCTTCGGGATCGTCAGTCGCTGAGGGCGTCTTCGGCCGTCGGGTAGGTCGGGAAGAAGTCCGCGAGGCCGATCAGCGCGAACGTCCGGGCGAGCCGGGCGGGCACGGCGACCAGCGCGACTCCCGCGCCGGCTTCTTCCGCGAGGTTTCGGGCCGCGATGAGCGCGGAAATGCCGCTGGAGTCGCAGAACGTCACCCCGGCCAGGTCCACCACCAGCAGCCGGCCGCTCGACAGCGTGACGGCGTCGGCCGCGGCGCGCAGCCGGGGGGCCGTGGCCACGTCGAGTTCGCCCTGGACCGTGATGACCGCCCCGGCCTCGGAGGTGCGGGTCGTGACGGAGAACGGGATGCCGGTCACGCTCGATCGCCTCCGTGCAGCGGGATGCTCAACGCCAGCAGGGCGGTGTCGTCTTCGACGCCGTCGCCGAAGCCGGCGAGCAGGTCGGTGACCGCTCCGATCACCGACGGCGCGGTGGCCGGCGTCAGACCGGCCAGGTCGGTCTGCAGCTGCTCTTCGCTGTAGCGGACGCGGCCGTCCGCGCGGGCTTCGGTCAGCCCGTCGGTGTAGAGCAGCAAGGTGTCACCCGGTTCCAGCAGGACGTCCACGGCGGTGAACCGCGCGTGCGCGAACGCGCCGACCAGCTGGCCGCCCGGCGCGGACAGGAACCGGGAGGCGCCGCCGGCGCGGATCAGCAGCGCCGGCGGGTGCCCGCCGGTGGCGAGGGTGATCGCCGCGCCGTCGCCGCGGCGCTCGAGGTGCCCGTGGATGACGGTGCAGTAGCGCGGGTCCGAGCCGCGGTATTCCTGGTGCAGCGCGGTGTTGAGGAGGCTCAGCGCGGCGACCGGGTCCGGGTCGGACACCGCGGCCGCCCGCAGCGTGTAGCGCGCCAGCGACGTCATCACGGCCGCGGTGGCGCCCTTCCCCGACACGTCGCCGAGGAAGAACCCCCACCGGCCGCCGGTCAGCGGGAACAGGTCGTAGAAGTCGCCGCCGACCTCGTCGGCGGACGCGGGGTGGTAGTACGCCGCGACTTCCAGGCCGGGCACCTCGGGCAGGGCCGGCGGCAGCAGGGTCTGCTGCAGCGTCCGCGCCAGCCGCTGCACCCGGTCGCGTTCGCGCTCGGCTTCTTCCCGCGCCCGCAGTAGTTCCTGCTCGTAGGCACGCCGGTCGCGCGCGTCGAAGATCGTGGTCCGGATCAGCTGCGCTTCGCCGTCGGAGCCGGTCTTGACCGCCGAGGTCACCAGCACCGGCAGCCGGGTCCCGTCCGCGGCCTTCAGCTCGAACGCGACGCCGCCGAGCTCGCCCTGCATGCGCAGCAGCGGCGCGAAGTGCGTCTCGTGGTAGATCCGGCCGCCGACGGTCAGCAGGTCGGCGAACCGCAGCCGGCCGACCACCTCGTCGCGTTCGCGGCCGAGCCAGCCGAGCAGCGTCGCGTTGATCTTCGCGATCGTGCCGTCCAGCAACGTCGAGAGGTAGCCGCAGGGTGCGTGCTCGTAGAGGTCTTCCGCGCTGTCCTCCAGCAGTGCGGAGAACGCCGGGCCGGCGTTCTCGCGGTGACCGGGGCCCGCTTGGTCCCCGGCTTCACACATCACGGGCCGCTCACGAACGCCGTGATCGCGGCGGCCGTCGCCTCCGGCGCGCTCAGCTGCGGGCAGTGCCCGGTCGCGGCCAGCGTCACCAGCGTGCTGCCGGCGATCTGCTCGTGGGTGAACCGCCCGACCTCCGGCGGCGCGATGGCGTCGTTCGCGCATTCGAGCACCAGCGTCGGCACCTTCACCTCGGCCAGATCGGCCCGGTTGTCGGACAGGAACGTCGTCTTGGCGAACACCCGCGCGATCGCGGGATCGGTGCGGCAGAAGCTGTTCGTCAGCTCCTCGCCCAGCTCCGGGCGGTCCGGGTTGCCCATGATGACCGGCGCCATCGTCGCCGACCAGCCCAGGTAGTTCGACTCGAGCGCGGCGAGCAGCTCGTCGATGTCGGCGCGGCTGAACCCGCCCCGGTAGTCCCCGTCGTCGACGTAGCACGGCGACGGGGTGAGCAGCACCAGCTTCGCGAACCGGTCCGGCTCGCGGTTGGCGGCCAGCACGGCGATCATCGCGCTGACCGAGTGCCCCACGAGCACGACGTCACGCAGGTCCAGTTCGCGGCAGATCGCCAGGACGTCGTCGGCGTAGCCCTCGAGGCTGCCGTAGCGCTCCGGGGTCCAGGCCGACAGGTCCGAACGCCCGGCGCCGGTGTGGTCGAACATGACGACCCGGTACCGCTCCGCGAGATCCGGGACGACCAGGCGCCACAGGTTCTGGTCACAGCCGAAGCCGTGCGCGAGCAGCACGGTCGTGCCGTCCTCCCGGCCGGTGACGGTCACGTTGTTCCTGCTGCGCATGCTCACCGGGACATCCTGCCCCCCCGGTCAGCCGGCGAGCGCGGCGGCCCGGGTGGTGGCGACGGCCAGCGCCTCGTGCAGGCCGGTCAGGCCGAGGGTGCGGTGGACGACGCCGGATTCGGGCGCGACGACCCGGACCCGGGTCCCGGGGCCGGCGGTGCGGCGCGCTTCGACCAGGACCGTGATGCCGATGGAAGCGAGGAAAGACACTTCGGACAGGTCGATCACCAGCAACGCCGGTGCGTCGGCCAGGGCCGTGGCGATTTCGTCGCCGAGCAGGGGAGCGCTGAGCAGGTCGAGCTCGCCCGCCGCGGTCAGCACGACCGCGTCGCCGGTGCGGTCCGCCGTCACGCGCAGGAGATCCTGGGGCCGGATGCGGTGGCCGTCAGCCGTCACGACGCCCCCTGCCCCTGCTTGGACGACCGCGATGCCATGCCCGGCTCCCTTCTCCTGCCAGTCCTCACCGGGTCGGTGTTACCCAGGCTTCCCGGCGGGCAAACATGACTTCATGACCCGATCGGGTGGACGGCGGTGCTGCCTCCGTACGGCAACGCGGGCAGCCCGAGCTTGCGGTGGTCCCACGACCGCGTCCGCTCGACGTCGAGGCGGACGGCGACCCGCTTGGCGAGCATCAGCTCGACCATCGGCCGGACGTCCTCGGTGTACGGGCCGGTGTAGCGCTCCCAGACGTTCACGCCGACCGCCCACAGCGCGTCCGGGTCGTCGACGATCGCCGCGCGGCCCTCCAGCGCCACGCCGCGCAGGGTGTCGTAGGTGTCACCGGTTTCGACGAGGACGGTGACCCGGCCGTCGCGGCGCAGGTTGGCGGCCTTCTGCGACTTGGCCTTGGTCTCGAACCAGAGGACGCCGTCGAGCACGGCGTACCACATCGCGACGAGGTGCGGCTGCCCCGACGGCCCCAGCGTGGCCAGCGTGGCGACCCGCTGCTCGTCGAGGAACGCGCCGATCTCCGCCGCCGGCATCACGATCTGCTCGCGTTGCTTCACGCTCGTGCTCCTCGATGAGACATAGTCCAGAATGAGACTATGTCTCGGAGTGAACCGGAAAGCCTGGCCGTCCGCAAGAGGCGGGCGACGAACGCCCGGATCGCCGCCTCGGCGGCCCGCTTGGCCGGGCGGCACGGCGTAGGCGGCACGACGGTGGACCGCATCGCGGCGGACGCCGAAGTCGGGCGCGCGACCTTCTTCCGCTACTACGACACCAAGGAGAGCGCGGTGGCGGAGGGCATCGCCGGGCCGTGGCTGACGCTGGTCACCGAGGCGATCGCCCGCCAGCCGGGCGACCGGACGGCGCAGGAGGCGCTGGTGGCGGCGTTCGCCGAACTCGCGGCGGAGTTCCCGGCCCAGGCCGGCCGGATCCGCGAGCTGGTCCGGCTGACCCGGTCCTCACCGGCGCTCGACGCCTGGACCGCGCGGGCCTACCAGCGCTACGAGCGGGCGATCGCGGAGCTGCTCGCCCCCCGCTTCGAGGCACCGGCCAGCCACGACCCGCGCCCCCGGCTGCTGGCGGCGCTGGCGATGGCGGCGGTCCGCGTTTCGCTCGACGAGTGGGTGCGGGGCGGGGGCGAGCTGCCGGAGCTGCCGGAGCTGCTGGGCCGCGCACTGAACGCGGTCAGCGTGGACGGCGGCTGAGGGGCGGTTCCGGACAGCCCGCGGCTGGTCGTGAGTGGTAAGGCGGGTTAGAACGCGCCTTACCACTCACGACGGGGATCGGGGCGGGCTCAGTTCAACGGCTGGGAGCGGTACTGCGCGATCCGGCCCGGCAGCGTGCCGACCACCGGGTCTCCCCGGTGCCCGAGCAGCAGCCGTTCCAGCGGGGCCAGCCGGTCCTTCGGCCGGACCGAGCCGACGGTCGCCGCCAGGTCGACCGCCTCGCCGCCGATGCGGGCCGCCGCGTCGAGGTCGCCCTGGCCTGCGTGGTTCTGGGCCAGCATGATCAGCGTCAGGGAGCGGCTTCGGGCCATGTCCGGGCCGTACCGGCGGGCCGCGGCCGTCAGCTCGGCGATCGCTTCGCCTCGGTGGCCGGCCGCCAGTTCCGTCAGCACCGTGCCGCGCATCGCGGCCATGTCCGCCTCGGCGAAGAACGCCTCCCACGGGCGCGGGTCCGGCCACCGGCCCGCCTCGGTGAACGCCGTTTCGGCCTCCGCGAGCCGGGTCAGGGCCGTGCGCTCGTCGCCGCCCATGGCGAACGCCCAGGCTTCGTTGGCCGCCAGGATGGCCGTCGCCCGGGGGGAATCCGAGCGGCCGGCCGCCGCGCGGCCGCGGGCGAACTCGGCCAGCGCGCCCGGGACGTCGTGGTGGTGCAGGTGCACCCGGCCGAGCCGGTAGCGGATGTTCGCCACCAGGCTGTCGTTGCCCGCTTCGGCCGCGAGCCCCAGCGCGCGTTCGAAGCGGCGGCGGGCCGGGACCGGGTGGCCGATGTCGAACTCCGTCCAGCCCAGCAGGTTGTGCACGTCGGCCAGGACCGTGTGCAGCCTCGCGCGCAATCGGCCCGGCACCGTGCCCCAGTGCAGCAGCAGGCTCGCCGTCTTGACCACCCGGACGGCGTCGCGGCAGAACCCGCCGCCCTGCCGGTAGTCCAGCGCGCGCAGCACGCCGACCGCCGCTTCCAGGTCCGCGATGTCGGCGGTTTCGAGGCTGATCGGCAAAGAACCGCCTGTACCCGTCATCGTCACCATGACCTCACCTCGCGCAGCGCGCACGCACACACGCATGGTCGGTTGCCACGCAAGGGAAATACCCAGGACGCGTCCGATGGAAACGGCCCCGCCCCGTCAGGAGCGGAGGAACCGCGCGAGCGGCAACCGGGCCTGCGCCACCGCCTGCGCGACGAGCGCGGCGAACTGCTCGGCGCCGTACCGGCTCAGGTGGGTCGCATCGTCGACGCCGTCGTGCGCGAGCGTCAGGTAGAGCGGCCAAGACGCGGTCTCGCCCAGGCTTTCCACCAGGGCCTTGCTGCGCGCGGTCAGGTCGAGCAGCGGGATCCGCTGCTGCCGGGCGACGTCCCGCATGACGGCGGGCAGGTCGACGCCCAGGTTGTTGACCACCAGGCCGAGCGGCGTGAGCTTCCCGTCCGCGCCGAACCGGTGCCGCACCGGGGGCGTGACCAGCACCGGCGCCCCGCCCTGCGCGCGGACGCCGTCGATCAGCGTGGCGAGATTGGCTCGATAGTCCGTTTCGGTCGTCTGCTTGTCGTTGTGTGCCAACTGGATCAGTGCCGTGTCACCGGGCCGGACCATCGGCCGGACACGGGCGAAGTACCGCGGGTCCGCGAGGTAGCTGACCGTGCTCGCGCCGGATTGGGCGTAGTTCCGCACGCTCGGCCCGGCGCGGAAGTACTCCGGCAGCGCCTGGGCCCAGCCGTTTTTCGGCAGGTTCGCCCAGTCGGCGGCGGTGGAGTCGCTGAGCACGAAAACCCGCGGGGCCCTCGGTTTCGGGGTCACGGCGATCAGGGCGGGCCGCGGCGTCGTCCCGGTGAGCCGCACCTGCAGGCCCGGTGTTCCCGGCCCGTCCTCCCCGCTCGGCATGCCCTCCGGCGTGCGCACCTCGACCGTCACCGACCGGTGGACGTACCGGCCCGCCGGGGTGGCCACCGGGGCGAGCGCGATCCTGCGGGCTTCCACGTCGAGTCCGGTCTGCCCGGTCAGGAACGCCTCGACCTCGTAGTCGCCCGCGGGCACGTCGAACGAGCACGAAACGGTGCACACGGTCCAATGCGGTGACGCGGCCGCCGGAACCCCGCAGAGGCCGAGGCCGAGGACGACGGCGGCTACGGTGGCGGGGATTCTCACGGCGCTTCCTCCGGGGCGATGGCGAGCAGCGAGATGATGGCCAGGTTCCGCTGGGCGAAGTCGTTGGTCGCGAAGGTCGCGAAGTCGCCCGCGGGGTTCGTCGTGGTCCGGGTGGGGATCTCCGTCACCGGGCTCGCCACGGCGGAGCCGGTGACGCGTTCCGCGGGCGGCCACGGCTTGCCCGCCGGATCGCTGGTGAACTGGTCCCAGCCGCGTCTGCGCAGGCTCGCGTCCCCGAGCTGCTCGCCCGCCCAGGCCGTGACGCGGGAGTAGATCGTCTTGAACAGCCCCGGGTTGAAGTCGCGGCCGTACCGGGCGATCTTCTCGGCCGACGGCGCCTGGGCGTAGCGGGCGAAGTCCAGGTAGGTCCGGCGGAACTCCGGGACGTCGACCAGGTCGAGCGCCTCCCACAGGATCTGCTCGCCGAGGAAGGCCATCGAAAGGTTGTAGCCGCCGTCGAAGTCGCCCTTCTCCAGGTTCACCAGGTGACCGGTCGCCGGGTCGAAGCCGGCCGCGCCGCCGGCCTCGCCGGTGAACAGCCCGGCGGGGAACGCGGCGATGTCCTTCATGCCGGTGACGATCCGGTCGCGCCAGCGGACGTCGCCGGTGCGTTCCCACTCCGTCAGCCAGTTGCTGACCAGCGCGTACCAGTCGGGTCCGAGCCGGACGCGGGCCGGCGCCTTCGTCTGCGGTGGCAGCACTTCGCGCAGCGGGTCGACCGTGCGCAGGGTCTCGTCGGCCTGCAGCGACGCCCGGATCAGCTCGCCCAGCAGCTCGTCGGCGGTGAGGTAGTAGGAGAACCGCTTGGTGAACGACTCGCCGACCCGCGCCTCCTTGGCGCCGTCGCCCCAGTGCACCACGGCGTGGCGCGAGCCGAGGCCGGCGAACCGGCCGCTGTGGTGGGTGTCCACCTCGGACACATGCTGGGTCATGGCGTGCGCCAGCCGGAACGTCCGCGGATCGCCCGAGCGCAGGAAGGCGTACCAGAGCAGGGCGTCCGTGCCGAGTTCGGCGTTGTCCCAGGCGTAGCCGCCGACGTCGTAGCGCCATTCGTGGCGGTCCGCGTCGTAGGTGTGCATCACGTCGCCGTAGTGCCAGAAGCCGTACCATTCGCGCTCGTCGACCTGGTCGGCGTAGAAGCCGATCTCCCGCGCGATCCCGTCTTCGAGAGCGGCGCGGGCGGGCGTGCTGCGGTCGGGCAGGCTCCAGCGGCCGAACACCCCGGCCGCGTGGTAGGTGGCCGGGTCCGTGACGAGTTGCGGTGGCGCGGTGAGCGTGGCCGAGAGCGCGGCGACCGTGTCCCGGGCCGGCGTGGCCGCCATCGCCCACAGCCGCAGCTCGGTCGAGCGCACCATGCCCTGCGGTGTCGCGAAGCCTTCTTGGACGTCCTCGTAGGACAGGTCGAGCCCGTGGGCGACGGTGTCGTAGGTGCGCAGGTCCATCGCGGGCGCCAGCGGGGAGTACGACCAGAGCGTCACCGAGGCCGTGTCCGTGGCGGCGCCGCGGACGTCCAGCGAGCGCGGGGCGCGCTGCCAGAAGTCGCGCAGGCCGAAGCCCAGCCCGCCGCCGGTGCCGCCGACGTAGCCGAAGCCGGACGCGCGGTCGCCGCGGCCCGCGTGCTTCAGCCAGCTGCCCGCCGCGCTGGTGCGTTTCCACACGGCGAAGTGGCGGGCGGACTCCTGGAACAGCGTGAAGTCGTTCCACAGCGCCAAGTTCTGGTACCCGTCGCGCACCTGCTGGCCCCACTGGGCGACCGGCGGGGTGGCGGTGCCGTCGGTCTGGGCCTTCCGGACCGCCGCGCCGGGGTCGCGGCGCAGGCCGGTGAGCACCCGGACGGGCTCGCCCCAGACACCGCCGGCGGCCGTGCCGAACCGGACGTGCCGGTTGTGCGGCTCGTCGGTCAGCGGGACCGAGAACCGCAGGCCGAGCCCGCGGACGAAGTCGTGGTTTTCGTCGGCGTCCCAGCGGAAGCTGTGCACTATCCGCACGGATTCGTCGCCCGCGCCGAGGTAGAGCCGCATGGTCCAGGGGAGGATCGCGCGGGTGCCGCGGCCGCGGTCGCGCCGGTAGCGGCCGGTCAGCTTGACCACCGCGCGCACCGGCCCGGACTGCTCGACCTCGGCGCGTTCGACGATCCCCGTCCAGTCCTCGCGGCGGGGTGCCCGGGTGTCGTCGTCCGGCTGGTCCTGCAGCTGCAGCACGAGCTCGCCGTCCCTGGCGGCGACGCGGCCGGCCCGCGAGAGCGACGGCACGGCGACGGCACCCGTGGTGGCGAGCTTCAGCTCGACCGTTCCGTTGGCCACGACGATTTCGCGCGGCGACCGGCGCACGGTGACCGGAACCGGTGGCGGCGCGGGTGTCCCCGGCGTCAGCGCGAAGGTGTCCGCGGTGGCGGCCGAGGACACGGCGTGCCCGGTCCACTTCACCGAGCCGTCCGGCCAGTACGCCAGCGGCCACGACTGCACCGGAACCGGTGCGCCGTCCCCGGCGTGCAGGGCGAGCGGGACGTTCCGGGCCAGCGTGCCCCGCGGCCACGGGACGCCGAACGCGCAGCCGGTGGTGGCGGCGGGCCTGCCGTCCAGCCAGTGCAGGCGCACTTCGCCCCCGGCCGTCGCCGGGGTGGCCGCCGTGGCCGGCGTGGCCACCGCCGGGGTGACGGCCGTGGCCGCCAGCGCGGACACACCGCCGAGGAAGACTCGTCTGGACAGGGGGAACTGAGGGGACTGCGGGGACATCGTCGGCCTCCGGTCAGCTCGCTGTGAACCGATTCAAACCAGACCCCGCGGAGGTTGTCAACCTCGGCGACCCGATCAGTCCAGTCGGCGAGTAAGCGCTTTCTCAGAGCGGTGATCAAACGCTGCTGCGTCCGGCGGAATCATTCGACGCATTCGAACCAGACAGCGCTTTCTTCGAAATCTTTGCTGGTTGACGCCACAAGTGAGCGGCGCTTACCGTGCTTGAACCGATTCAAGGCCGAATTCGGGAAGGGAAATCCGATGAACGGACGGTTCGGGGTGCGCGCGGGCCTCGTGGCGGTCGTGGCGGTCACGCTCGCGGGGCTGGTCACGGGGTGCGGTGGCGGCGGTGACGCGGCGGGGAGCACGACGATCCGCTTCGTGTGGTGGGGCAACGAAGACCGCGCCAAGGTCACGAAGGCCGCGGTGGATCTGTTCATGAAGGACAATCCGGGCATCACGGTCCAGACCGAGTACGCCGCTTACGACGCGTACTTCCAGAAGCTCTCCACCCAGGTCGCCGGGGGTGCGTCGCCGGACCTGGTCCAGCTGGACCGCGCGACGCTCGGGGAGTACCAGCACCGGCACGTGCTCGAGGACCTGAGCCCCTACGTCGGCAAGACGGTCGACGTCACCGGCATCGCCCCCGCCCTGCTGGCCGGCGGGCAGATCGAAGGCAAGCAGTACGCCGTGCCCGGCGGCCAGACCACGCAGATGCTGGCCTACGACCCCGCGGTGTTCGCCAAGGCCGGCGTCACGCCGCCGTCCGGCCCCGGCCAGAGCTGGACCTGGGCGCAGTTCGGCGAGGGCCTGCGCAAGGTGGCCGCAACCGGGGTGGCCGGCACGACCGACTTCGGCTGGGCGATCGACTGGTTCGAGGTCTGGCTGCACCAGCAGGGCAAGCAGCTCTACACCGGCGACGGCAAGCTCGGCTTCACCGCCGCGGACCTGACGCGGTTCTGGACGCTGACCGGCGACCTGCGCGCGGCCAAGGCCGTCACCGCGCCCGAGGTCACCACCAAGATGGACGGCTCGATGCCGAACTCGGGCCTGGTCACCAAGCACGCGGGGTCGGAGATCAACTACGACTCCAGCCTCAGCGCCTACCTCTCCAGCTACGGCCCGGGCGTCAAGGCGGCGCCGCTGCCGGCCGACGGCACGACGTCCGGGATGGCGGCCATGCCGCCGGTCACCTTCGCCGTCGCCCAGCGCTCGGCGCACAAGGAGGCCGCCGCCAAGCTGCTGAGCTTCCTGGTCAACGACCCCGGAGCCGGCAAGCTGCTGGGCGTGGCGCGCGGGCTGCCGCCGAACACCGCGATCCGCGAGCAGGTCTGCGGCGCGGCCCAGGCCGCGACGAAGGCGGTGTGCGACTACGAAAAGTCGGTGGCCGGCCGCATCGGCCCGGCGACCGGCCTGTGGCCCACCGGCTCCGCGGCGGTCAAGCGGGACTTCCAGCGCGGCTACGACGACGTGATCTTCGGCCGCACGAGTGCCGCCGACGGCGCCGCGCGCGTGGTGCAGACCGCGCAGCAGTCCCTCGGATCCTGACGGAGGAGCGGGATGACGCAAGCTGTGCTGGACCGGCCGCGCGCGCCGGAGCGGGCCGTGCCCCGCCGCCGCCGGGCCGGCCAGGGCCCGGGGTACCTGTTCCTGTCGCCGTGGCTGCTCGGCGTGCTGGTGCTGACGATCGGCCCGATGGCCGCGTCGCTGTACCTGTCGTTCACCGACTACGACCTGTTCGACGCGCCGCACTGGGTCGGCCTGGACAACTACGTCACGATGTTCACCCGCGACGACCGGTTCTGGCACGCCGCCGGCGTCACCGCGCGGTACGTCGGGCTCTCCGTGCCGCTCAAGCTGGGGCTGGCGCTCGTCGTCGCGATGCTGCTGAACCGCGCCCGCCGCGGCGCCGGGCTGTACCGCTCGGCGTTCTACGCGCCCTCGCTGCTCGGCGCGAGCGTGAGCCTCGCCCTGGTGTGGCGCGCGATGTTCTCCACCGGCGGCACGGCCGACCGGGTGCTGGCCGCGTTCGGCCTGGACACCGGCGGCTGGGTCGATCAGCCGCAGTTCGCGCTGCTCGCCGTGATCGCGCTGGCCGTCTGGCAGTTCGGCGCGCCGATGGTCATCTTCCTGGCCGGGCTCAAGCAGATCCCGAAGGAGCTGTACGAGGCGGCGGAACTCGACGGCGCCGGCGCTCTCCGCCGGTTCCGGTCGGTGACGCTGCCGATGCTGTCCCCGGTGCTGCTGTTCAACCTGGTGCTGGAGACCATCCACGCGTTCCAGTCGTTCACCGGCGCGTTCGTCGTCAGCAGCGGCCGCGGCGGGCCGAGCGACTCGACCCTGCTCTACACCCTGTACCTCTACCAGCGCGGCTTCACCGACTTCCGGATGGGCTTCGCCTCGGCGATGGCCTGGGTGCTGCTGGTGGTGATCGGCGTGCTCACCGCGCTGCTGTTCCGCGGCTCGCGCCGGTTCGTCTTCTACGCGGGGGAGGGCCGATGACCCGCCGGTCCTGGGGGTGGCACCTGCTGATGGTGCTCGTCCTGGTGGTGCTGCTGTACCCGGTGATCTGGCTCGTCTCGGCCTCGTTCAAGCCCGCCGAGGAGGTGCTGGCCGGGCTGTCGCTGCTGCCTTCGCACGCCACCGGGGACAACTACACCCAGGTGTTCGCGGGGGTGGCCGGGTACAGCGTGTGGCACTACTTCGCGAATTCCCTGGTCATCTCGGTCGGCGCGGTGGCCGGCAACGTCGTGTCGTGCTCGCTGGCGGCCTACGCGTTCGCCCGGCTGCACTTCCGGGGCCGCGGGCCGATGTTCGGCTTCATGCTTTCGACGATCATGCTGCCGCAGCACGTCGTGCTCATCCCGCAGTACGTGATCTTCCAGAAGCTCGGGCTGGTCAACACGTTCTGGCCGCTCGTCCTGCCGAAGTTCCTGGCCACCGACGCCTTCTTCGTCTTCCTGATGGTGCAGTTCATCCGCACCCTGCCCGGCGAACTGGACGAGGCGGCGACGATCGACGGCTGCGGGCCGGTGCGGACGTTCCGGTACGTGATCGCGCCCCTGCTGCGCCCGGCGCTGATCACCACCGCCATCTTCACGTTCATCTGGACCTGGAACGACTTCTTCTCGCAGCTGATCTACCTGAACGATCCCGGTGAGTTCACGCTGCCGCTGGCGCTGCAGATCTTCGTCGACCAGACGAGCCAGTCGGCGTTCGGCCCGATGTTCGCCATGTCGGTGCTCGCGTTGCTGCCGATCGGGCTGTTCTTCTTCGCCTTCCAGCGTTATCTGGTCGAGGGCGTGGCGACGTCGGGCCTGAAAGGATGAACACCCGGTACCGCTCGCTCGCGCTCCTGGCCGAGGTCCTGTTCGTGGGCGTGCTGGTCTGCCTGGCCTCGGTCTTCGTCGTGCCGGCGCTGGCCGCGGCGGCGGCCGGTTCCGTCCTGCTGACGGAGGTGGCGGCGGACGGCCCGGCGCCGGGCGTGCGCCGGTTCGGCCGGTTGCTCCGCGCGGCGATCGCCCACCCGGTGGCCGTGCTGGCCCCGCTGGGTCTGCTGGCCGTCGGGGCGATCGACGTCGTCGCGGTGCTGGGCGGGCTGCCCGGCGGCCGGCTCTTCGGGGCCGTGCTGGGGGTGGTGCTCGCCGCGCTGCTGGCGGCCGGCCTGCGGGGCGCGGCCGCGTGGCAGCCGGGCGCGCACTGGCCGGCGGTGCTGGCGGCGGCCGGGCGGGAGACGGTCCTGGACCGGCGGGGCAGCGCCGGGCTGGTCACCGCGATCGTCGTGGTGGCCGTCGTCACCGGGCAGGCGCCGGCCTTCGTGGTCGTCGCCCCGGGCCTGCTCGTGCTGGCCGCCGTCGCGGTCCGCGCCCGGGAGCGCCGGTGAAGCCGCCGATCGGCATCCGGGACGTCGCGCTGCGGGCCGAGGTGTCGGTCGGCACGGTGTCCAACGTGCTCAACCGGCCCGACGTGGTCGCCGCCGCCACCCGCGAGCGGGTACTGGCCGCCATCGCCGCGCTGGGGTACGTCCGCAACGAGCCGGCGCGCCAGCTGCGCTCGGGCACCGCCCGCACCATCGGCCTGGTGGTGCTGGACGTGGGCAACCCGTTCTTCACCGACGTCGCCCGCGGCGTCGAAGAGGCGGCGAGCGAAGCCGGGCACGCGGTGATCCTCTGCAACAGCGGCGAGTCGGCGGGCAAGGAACGCGGGCACGTCGAGCTGCTGGCCTCCCAGCGGGTGCACGGGGTGCTCATCACGCCGGTGCAGTCCGGTCAGGCGTCGCTGCGGTGGCTGCGGGACCGGGGGATTTCGGTGGTCCTGCTGGACCACCCGACGGCCGAGGCGGACCTGTGCTCGGTCGCCGTCGACGACCGCCACGGCGGCGAACTCGCGGTCACCCACCTGCTGGCCGAGGGCTGCGAGCGGATCGTGATGGTGACCGGCCCGCCGGGCATCCACCAGGCGGCCGAGCGCCACCGCGGCGCCCGGGACGCGATCCGGCTGGCCGGCCGGGCCCCCGACGTCCTGGAGGTGCTGCCCGCACCGGCCCTCAACGTGGCGAGCGGCCTGCGGGCCGGCGAGCAGCTGCTGGCCAGGGCGGTGCTGCCGGACGCCGTCTTCTGCGCGAACGACCTGCTGGCGCTGGGCCTGCTCCAGGCCACCGTCCGGGCCGGGGTGCGCGTCCCCGAGGACCTGGCCATCGTCGGCTACGACGACATCGAGTTCGCGGCCGCGGCGGCGGTGCCGCTGACCTCGGTCCGTCAGCCCCGCCACGAGCTCGGACGGGCGGCCGCGGCACTGGTGATCGCCGAATCGCAGGCCGCGGCCGAGCACGAGCACCGGCACGTGGTGTTCACGCCGGAGCTGGTCGTCCGCGAGTCCAGCCGACGGCCCCGCCCGCGCCGCACCACTTCGGCAACCCGATCGGAGGAGATCGCATGACTCTGTCCCGCACCGGCCGCTTCGCGACGGCGGCCCTGGCCCTGGTGGCCCTCGCCCTGCCCGTTCCCCCGGCTTCGGCCGCGAACACGCTCAGCATGCTGGGCGCCGACGTCTCGACCGCCCAGCGGGCGCTCGACCTCGGCGCGAAGTACACCGACGCCGCCGGGGTGGCCCGCGATCCCCTCGACATCCTCAAGGGCGCCGGCGTGAACTACGTCCGCCTGCGCGTGTGGAACAACCCGCGCAGCGGCTACAACGACAAGGCCAAGGTGCTGCAGTACGCCCGGGCGGTGAAGGCCAGGGGGCTCAAGCTCCTGGTCGACTTCCACTACTCCGACACGTGGGCCGATCCCGGCACGCAGACCAAACCCGCCGCCTGGGCTTCGCACTCCATCGGCCGGCTGCAGACCGACGTCCACGACTACACCTACGACGTCTGCTCCGCGCTCAAGGCCCAGGGCACGACCCCGGACAGCGTGCAGATCGGCAACGAGATCAACGTCGGAATGCTGTGGAACGACGGGAAAGTCGTGAACAACGACTTCACCAACCTCGGCCTGCTGCTCAAGGCCGGTTACAACGCCGCCAAAGCCTGCAACAGCGGCACGCAGGTGATCATCCACACCGCCGACGCCGACAGCGACGCACACGCCCGCTGGTTCTACGACGGCATCCGGGCCCAAGGCGTCCCGTGGGACGTCACCGGACTGTCCTACTACTGTTACTGGCACGGCACGATGGCGAACATGGCCGGCGTGGTGTCCGACGTGCGGTCCCGGTACGGCAAGCCGGTCGTCATCGCCGAAACGGCCTACCCGTACACGACGGCCGACTCCGACAGCACACCCAACACCATCTCGGCCGCGCAGCCGTGCGCGGGGTACCCGGCCACGCGGGCCGGGCAGGCGGCGAACTTCACCGCGGTCCAGGACACCGCCCGCGCCGCCGGCGCGATCGGGGTCTTCTACTGGGAACCCACCTGGTACGCGGTGAACGGCAACGGCTGGGACCCGGCCGACATCGCCGGGTCCGGCGACGGCTGGGACAACCAGGCCGTCTTCGACCGCACCGGCCGGGTCAACCCGGACGTCCGCTGGCGACCTTGAGCGGCGCGTTTCGAGAAAACGCTTTCTGCCGGCGGTCCGAGCACAGCTTAACGTTAAGCAGGTTGGCCGTTTTCTGTCTCGCCGCCGGTGTTCCCGCGGAGTTTCGCGTGTTACCGTGGGAGCGCTCCCAGTGTGGAACTTTCCTGTCGAGTGGTGCTCCAGGAGGTCGGTAATGAACTGGCGATTCTTCCGTGCGCTCGCGGCCGGGCTGCTGCTGGCCGCCTGCGCCGTCGTGGCGCCGGCCGGGCCCGCCGCGGCCCGGGCGGCCGCCGCGCCGCGGGTAATGGCGCTCGGCGACTCCATCACCGGGTCGCCCGGCTGCTGGCGCGCGTTGCTGTGGAAGCACCTGCAGGACACCGGCCACACCGACGTCGACTTCGTCGGGACCCTCCCGGCCCAGGGCTGCGGCTTCCCCTACGACGGCGACAACGAGGGCCACGGCGGGTTCCTGGCCACCGGCATCGTGCGCGACAACCAGCTGCCCGGCTGGCTGTCGGCGACGCACCCGGACATCGTCCTGATGCACCTCGGCACCAACGACGTGTGGAACAACATCCCGGCGAGCACGATCCTGGACGCCTACACCACGCTGCTCGGCCAGATGCGGGCCGCGAACCCGGCGACCAAGCTGATCGTCGCCAAGATCATCCCGATGAACCCGGCCAACTGCGCGGCCTGCGGCCAGCGCGTGGTCGACCTGGACAACGCCATCCCGGCCTGGGCGCAGGCGCACACGACGGCCGCGTCGCCGATCACCGTCGTCGACCAGTGGACCGGGTTCGACACCGCGGCGGACACCGGTGACGGCGTCCACCCCAACAGCACCACCGGCATCCAGAAGATGGAGAGCCGCTGGTACCCCGCCCTGGTGGCGGCGCTGGGCCCGGACACGCCGGCCGCGACCGGCCTGCACGTCGACGGCACCCGGATCGTCGAAGCCAACGGCAGCCCGTTCGTGATGCGCGGCGTCAACCACGCGTACGTCTGGTACCCGACGCAGAACCGCGCCTTCGCCGACATCAAGTCGTTCGGCACCAACACGGTCCGGGTCGTCCTCGGCAGCGGGCAGCGGTGGGGTCCGACGCCGGCCGCCGAGGTCACCAGCGTCATCGGGCAGTGCAAGCAGAACCGGCTGATCTGCGTCCTGGAGGCGCACGACACCACCGGGTACGGCGAGCAGAGCGGCGCCGCGACCCTCGACCAGGCGGCGAGCTACTGGATCAGCGTGGCCAGTGCCCTGAAGGGACAGGAGAACTACGTCGCGATCAACCTGGGCAACGAGCCGTTCGGCAACGACCAGCAGGTGAGCGCGACCTGGACGACCGCGACGAGCAACGCCGTCAAGCGGCTGCGGGCCGCCGGGCTGCAGCACCTGCTGCTGGCCGACGCGCCGATGTGGGGCCAGGACTGGCAGAACATCATGCGCGACAACGCGGCGACGGTGTTCGCCGCCGATCCGCAGCACAACACCGTCTTCTCCATCCACATGTACGGCGTCTACGACACCGCGGCCGAGATCACCGCCTACTTCGACGCGTTCCGCACCGCCGGGCTGCCGCTGGTCGTCGGCGAGTTCGGCAGCATGCACACCGACGGCAACCCCGACGAAGACACGATCATGGCCCAGGCGCAGGCCCGCGGCCTCGGGTACATCGGCTGGTCGTGGAGCGGCAACAGCAGCGACGTCGCCTACCTCGACATGACGAACAACTTCGACCCGGCCAGCCTGACGACCTGGGGCGACCGGTTCCTCAACGGCGCCAACGGGATCCGGCAGACGTCGAAGGAAGCCACGAACTACAGTGGCGGCCAGGCCGACACGCAGGCGCCGTCCGTGCCGGGCACGCCGGTCGTGTCGGGGGTGACGGCCGGCGGGGCCACGCTGAGCTGGGCCGCGTCGACCGACAACGTCGGCGTCACCGCCTACGACGTCCTTCGTGCATCGGGCGCGAGTGGCGGCACGTTCGCCGTCGTCGGGTCCAGTGCGACGCCGTCGTTCAGCGACAGCGGGCTGGCCGCGGCCACCACCTACCGGTACCAGGTGCGGGCCAGGGACGCCGCGGGGAACACCTCGGCCGCTTCCGGGACCGCGACGGCGACGACGAGCGCGGGCGGCGGCACCGGCGCGTGCAAGGTCGCCTATTCCGCGTCGAATTGGGGCGGTGGCAACGGGTTCACGGCCAACGTCACCATCACCAACACCGGCACGAGCGCGCTCGACGGCTGGACGCTGGCCTTCACCTTCGCCGGCGGCCAGCAGGTCACCCTGCCCGGCTGGGGTGCCACGTTCGCCCAGTCCGGCGGCGCCGTCACGGCCAAGAACCTGAGCTGGAACGGTTCGCTGGCGCCGAACGCCTCGACCGGCATCGGCTTCAACGGCACCGGCGGCGCCAACCCGGCCCCGGCGGCGTTCACGCTCAACGGCAGTCCCTGTTCGGCCGGCTGATCCACCAGTCACCCCAGGTCCATCCAGGACAAAGGAGTCCTCATGTCCCTCAGGCAGCAGGCGGTCATCCTCGCCGGCCTGGCCGCGGTCACCCTGGTTCCCGCACCGGCGGTGGCCGCGGCCGTCCAGAAAGCGCTTCCTGCGCAATGCTCGGGCACCGCGCCGATCAAGTGCCACTTCGCGGTCTCGCCCGGCAACTACGACGTCACGGTCGGGCTCGGCAGCACGACGAAGGCGGCCAGCACGTCGATGTCGGTGGAGGCGCGCAGGCAGGTCCTGAACGCGGTCTCGACGAGCGCGGGCCAGGTCGTCCCGACGACGGTCACGGTCAACGTGCGCACTCCGGAGGGGCAACCCACCGGCCAGGGCGGCACCGGCACGGCGGGCCTGGACATCACCTTCGGCGGCACCGCCCCCGCGATCGGCTCGCTGACCGTCACGGCGGCCGCCGCCCCGCTGGTGACGTACCTGGCCGGCGACTCGACCGTCTGCGACCAGCCGGTGGCGCCCTACACCGGCTGGGGCCAGATCCTGCCCACCGCGGTACGCGGTGGCGCGGTGATCGCCAACTACGCGGACTCCGGCGAGAGCTCGGGCAGCTTCCTGGCCAACAAAGCGCTCTTCCCGACGCTGAAGCCCCTGATCAAGAGCAAGGACCTGGTGCTCATCCAGTTCGGCCACAACGACAAGCAGACGTCGGCGACGGCCTTCCGCGACAACCTCACCAATATGGTGAACGGCGTCCGCGAGCGCGGCGGCATCCCGGTCCTGGTGACGCCACCGGTGCGGCGGCTGTTCAGCGGCACGAAGCTGACGTCGACGGCGCTGCACGTCAACGGCCTGGGCGTCGACCTGCCCGCGGTGATCCGGGCGCTCGGCAAGAGCGCGAGCGTGCCGGTGATCGATCTGACGGCCAAGAGCAAGGCCCTGGTCGAGGGCCTCGGCCCGTCGGCGTCGCAGAAGATCTACCTGACCCAGGCCGCGGACGGCGTCACGGACAACACGCACTTCTCGGCCTATGGCGCGGCGCAGATGGCGACCCTCGTCGTCCAGGGCGTCCGTGAGCTCAACCTCTCGCTCGTCGCCTACCTGCGCTGAACCAGGAAGGGAGCAACCATGCGCAACTCGAGCAGGCGGCTCGTCGTGGCCGCCGTGGGCGTGGTGGCGGTGGGCCTGGTGCCCGCCCCGGTCACCGTCGCCGCCGCCAGTGCCGCCACGCCGCAGACCGACCGGCTGAACCGCGGGGTGGTCAGCGTCCACACCGCACAGGGCAACACCGTCGGCTGGCGGCTGCTCGCCGACGACCCGGCCGGGGTGGCCTTCAACGTCTACCGCGACGGCACCCGCGTGACCACGACGCCGGCGGGCGGGCCGACGGACTTCGTCGACGCCGGTGCCCCCGCCGGCGCGCGCTACACCGTGCGGGCGGTCGTCGGCGGCGTCGAGCGGATGTCCGCCTTCGCCGCGGAGGACTCGCTGGCCCTGGCCGGCGATGCCGCCGCGGGCACCCGGGACATCCCGATCCAGCCGCCCGCCGGCGGGACCACCCCGTCCGGGGAGAGCTACACCTACACCGCGAACGACGCCAGCGCCGGTGACCTCGACGGTGACGGCCAGTACGAGATCGTGCTGAAGTGGGACCCGACGAACTCGAAGGACAACTCGCAGTCCGGCTACACCGGGAACGTCTTCGTCGACGCCTACAAGCTCGACGGCACCCGCCTGTGGCGGATCGACCTCGGCCGCAACATCCGGGCGGGCGCGCACTACACGCAGTTCCAGGTCTTCGACTACGACGGTGACGGCAAGGCCGAGGTCGCGATGAAGACCGCCGACGGCACCCGCTCCGGGACCGGCCAGGTCATCGGCAGCGCGAGCGCCGACTACCGCAACTCGAGCGGGTACGTCCTGTCCGGCCCGGAGTTCCTGACCGTGTTCAACGGGCAGACGGGTGCCGCGATGTCCACGGTGAACTACGACCCGCCGCGCGGCACGGTGTCCTCGTGGGGCGACAGTTACGGCAACCGCGTCGACCGGTTCCTGGCCGGGACGGCGTACCTGGACGGGTCGCACCCCAGCCTGATCATGAGCCGCGGCTACTACACCCGGACCGTGATCGCGGCCTGGGACTTCCGCGGTGGCGCGCTGACCGAGCGGTGGAAGTTCGACTCGAACTCGGCCGGCTCGCAGTACACCGGCCAGGGCGATCACCAGCTGGCCATCGCTGACACCGACGGCGACGGCCGCGACGAGATCGTGTTCGGCGCCATGGCGATCGACGACAACGGCAGTCCGCTGTGGAACACCCGGCTCGGCCACGGCGACGCCATGCACGTCGGCGACCTGATCCCCGGCCGTCCCGGCCTGGAGGAGTTCAAAGTGGACGAGGACAAGTCCAAGCCCGCGGCCTGGATGGCCGACGCGAAGACCGGCCAGATCATCTGGCAGAACGCGTCCTGCTCCTGCGACAACGGCCGCGGCGTCTCGGACGACATCTACGCCGGCAGCCCCGGCGCCGAGTCGTGGTCGTCCGCGGTGTCCGGGCTCATGAACACCAGCGGGCAGAACATCGGGCGCAAGCCTTCCTCGACGAACTTCGTCATCTACTGGGACGGTGACGCCCAGCGGGAGCTGCTGGACGGCACCCACATCGACAAGTACGGCACCGGCGGCGACACCCGGCTGCTGACCGGGTCGGGTGTGCACGCGAACAACGGCACCAAGAACACGCCGTCGCTGCAGGCCGACCTGTTCGGCGACTGGCGCGAAGAGGTGATCTGGCCGACGTCGGACAACCGGGCGCTGCGGATCTACTCGACCACGGACCCGACGAGCATCTCGCACGTGTCGCTGATGCAGGACCGCCAGTACCGGGAGGCCGTCGCGTGGCAGAACACCGCCTACAACCAGCCGCCGCACGCCAGCTTCGCGTTGGCCCGGTGATGGCGTTGCCCATGATCAGGAAAGTTCTTGTCGCGGTGCTGGCGCTCGTGCTCGTTCCGTTGACGGGGGTGACCGGGACCGCCGCCGCGGTCAGCCGGTACCGGACGGTCACCGACTTCGATGCCGGCTGGCTGTTCAACTACGGTGACGCGAATGGCGCCGGTGGTGTGTCCTACAACGACGGTGGCTGGCGCAAGCTGAGTGTGCCGCACGATTGGAGCATCGAGGGCAAGAACCCGCCGGCGAACCCGTTCTCGCAGTCGGCGCCGAGCACCGGCCGCGGCGGGTACCTGCCGTCGGGAATCGGGTGGTACCGCAAGCACTTCTCGCTGGCCGGGGTGTCTGCGGGCCGCCGGGTGTCGCTGGAGTTCGACGGGGTGATGGCCAACGCGAGTGTGTACGTCAACGGCACGCTCGTCGGCACGCACCCGTACGGCTACACGAGTTTCCGGTACGACATCACGGCGGCGGCGAAGCTCGGCGGCGACAACTTGGTCGCGGTCAAGACCGACACGACGTCGCAGCCGGCGTCGCGCTACTACACCGGGGCCGGGATCTACCGGGACGTCCGGCTGATCGCCACCGACCCGGTCCACATCGGACAGTGGGCCACCCGTGTCACGACGCCGAACGTCAACACCGTGCACGCCGAGACCACGGTGGTCAACGAGAGCAATGCGGCGGCGAGCGTCAGCGTCCAGGGCGTGCTCACCGACCCGGGCGGGGCCGCGCTGCCCACGGTCACGACGGCGGCCAAGACCGTCGCCGCCGGGGCGTCGGTCACCTTCGCCTACGACGTGCCGGTGAGCAACCCGCGCCTGTGGGACCTGGCGAACCCGAACCTGTACTCGCTGGCCACGAACGTCCTCGTCGGCGGCACCGCCGTCGACGACGAGGTCACGTCGGTGGGCATCCGCACGCTGACGTTCAACGCCTCGACGGGCATGAGCCTCAACGGCAAGAGCGTGAAGTTCCAGGGCGTTGCGCTGCACCAGGACTTCCACGGGCTCGGGATGGCGGCTCCGCAGCGGGCCGTGCAGCGGCGGCTCGCGCAGCTCAAGGCGCTCGGGGTGAACGCCATCCGCACCGCGCACGACCCGCCGAGCCCGGCGTTCCTGGACCTGACCGACCGGATGGGGTTCCTGGTCCTGGACGAGTTCTTCGACGTCTGGACCCAGCACAAGTACTCCGACGTGGGCGACTACGCCACGTACTTCAACCGGACGGCGGCCGCGCCGACCGGGACGCCCGCGGTGCCGGGCGCGAGTGGCTCGGTGCCCTGGTACCAGGTGGACGCGACCAGCGTGGTGATGCGTGACCGCAACCACCCGAGCGTGGCGATGTGGAGCACCGGAAACGAGATCCGCGATCCGATCGCGACGCGGACGCCGCTGCTGACCCGGATGGTGTCGATCGCGCACAGCCTGGACCCGGGCCGCCCGGTCACCCAAGCTCTGTTCCGGCCAGGCGACAGTGGCGACGTCACCGGGGCCACCCGGACCATTGTGGACGTCTTCGGTGGCAACTACCGGCCCGACGAGGTCATCCAGGCCGCCAAGGCGTCCCCCGCCCGGCCGGGACTGTTCACGGAGATGGGCACCGACACCTCGGCGTGGACGACGGTCCGGAACAACGCGAACGTCACCGGCCTGTTCCTGTGGACCGGCGCGGCGTACCTGGGGGAGGCCGACGGCCTGTGGCCCCGAGTGGAGCCGGACTTCGGCCTGATGGATGCCGTGGGCACGGTCCGGCCGATCGGGTATTCGTGGCAACGCACCTGGGGTGCACCGGCCACGTCCCCGCCGGCGACCGGGACCACGGCGAGCCGCGTGTTGCTCTCGCCCGATCACAGCACCGTGTCGACCGACATCGACGACGTCTCGTACGTGAAGGCGACCGTGGCCGATGCTTCCGGCGGCGTGGTGACCGGTTCCTCGGCCCCGATCACGTTCACCGTCAGCGGGCCGGGGGTGCTGGTGGCGGTCGACAGTGGCAGCCCGGTGCAGGAGACGTTCCGCGGCTCGGTGCGGAAGGCCTACCAGGGCGTCGCGTACGGCCTGGTCCGGGCGACGGGCGCGGGGACCATCACGGTGACCGCGAGCTCCGCCGGGCTGACGCTCGGCACGACCACGCTGACCGGCACCACGGCCCCGTTCGTGCCGTGCACCGGCAGCTGTAACTGACTGGGAGTGTGCATGAAAACCGTTGCCTTGATTATGTTGTCCGCGGCCGTGGTGGTCGCAGGCGCTCCGCAGGCCGCCGGCAGCCCGGCGGCCGGGAAGACCTACTACGTCGCTCCGGCGGGCAGTGACAGCGCCGCCGGGACGCAGGCCGCGCCTTTCGCGTCCGTCGCGAAGGCCCAGTCCGTCGCGCAGGCCGGTGACACGGTGTACCTGCGCGGCGGCACCTACGCCTACAGCCGCGCGAACAAGGCGTGCGCGAGCCAGACCGACCGGGTGGACGCGATCACCCTGAACAAGAGCGGCAGCGCGGGCAACCCGATCCGCTACTGGGCCTACCCGGGCGAAACGCCGGTGTTCGACTTCTCCCGGGTGAGCGACGACTGCCGGATCAAGGGCTTCGACGTCACCGGCAGCTACCTCCACCTCAAGGGCCTGGAAGTCAAGGGCGTGCCCCAGAACAACAACCTGAACCACGAATCGTGGGGCATCTGGGTCTCCGGCGGCAACAACACTTTCGAACTGCTGAACCTGCACAACAACATGGGCCCCGGCCTGTTCATCCAGGACGGCGGCGGCAACCTCGTCCTGAATTCGGATTCCCACGACAACTACGACCCCCGCACGTCCAACGGCGCCGGCGAAAGCGCGGACGGGTTCGGCGCGCACATCTCCGCCGGTCACCCGGGCAACGTCTTCCGTGGCTGCCGCGCGTGGTGGAACTCCGACGACGGCTTCGACCTGATCAACGCGTTCTCGTCGGTGACCATCGAGAACTCGTGGGCCTGGCGCAACGGCTACCTGCCGGAGACGACGACGTCGTCGGGCAACGGCAACGGCTTCAAGATGGGCGGCTACGGCGGCAAGTACGTCAGCAACGGCGTCAAGCACACGGTCCGGAACTCGGTGGCCTTCAACAACAAGGCCGCCGGGTTCTACGCCAACCACCACACGCTCGCCAACGACTACTTCGACAACACCGGCTACGCCAACAACCCCGACTTCAACATGCTCGGCATCACTTCGAGCGGCGCGGCCACCGGCCTGGGCAACCTGCGCAACAACCTCGCCTACAAGGGCACCTTGACGTCGAACATGTCGGGCACGAGCGCCTCGTACAACTCCTGGAACGTCGGTGTCACGCTGTCGGACGCGCAGTTCCAGAGCGTCTCGACGACCGGCTGGGACGCGCGGCGCCAGGCCGACGGCAGCCTGCCCGTGCTGCCGAACCTGCGCCTGGCGGCGGGCAGCAGCCTGATCGACAAGGGCGTCGACGTCGGCCTGCCCTACAACGGGAAGGCGCCGGACCTCGGGGCTTTCGAGTTCTGACCGGACGGAGGGGGTGGCGTAGGCTCGGCCCGTGCTGAAGCCGACCGAGCAGGATCGCGGGCCCGCGGCGCGGGCCCGCGACCACGTGTGCCGCGGTTACCGGGAACGGGCCGAGTTCGTGAGCCGTGCACAGGAGTTCCTGGCCGAGGGCCTGGCCGCCGGCGAACGCGTCCTCTACGTCGCCCCGGGTGACGAGGCCGCCCTGACCGGGCAGCTGCGCGAGGACGGCCGGTGCGGCGAGGGCCTCGAAAGCGGTGCGGTCCAGGTCGCCTCGGTCGACTCGACCTACACCACGGGCACCGTCGTCGACCCCGCCGGCCAGGTGGAGCTCTACGCCGCGGCGACGTCCGAAGCGCTGGCGGCCGGGTTCACCGGGCTGCGGGTCGCGGCCGACGCGACGTCCCTGGTGCGCACGCCGGCCCAGGTGGACGCCTTCGCCCGCTACGAGCACCTGGTGGACCACTACATGGCCGCCCACCCGATGTCGGCGATGTGCGGCTACGACGTCGGCGAGCTCGGCGGCGAAGTCGTCGCCCAGCTCGGCTGCATGCACCCCGCCGCCAGCGCGGGCGTGACCCCGTTCCACCTGCACGGGCACGCGCGGGACGGGAGCGCCGCCGCCCTGGACGGCGACCTCGACCTCGAGTCGCGCGAACTCTGGCCGCTGGCCCTGGAACGCGCCGGCCTGCGGGCTTCGGCGGGCACGGTCGCGATCGACGCCGCCGGGCTCGCCTTCGCCGACCACCGCAGCCTGTTCGCGCTGGCCGACTACGCCGAGCGGCACGCCACCACGGTCGTCCTGCGCACGCGGCTGTCCACCCCGGCCCGGCTCACCGAGCTGCTCGACCTGCCGGGCGTCCGCGTGGAGCGTGCCGCGTGAGCGCCGCCCGGGGTTACGACCACGCCGCCGTCCACTACACCTCCGACGCCGAGCTGCTCGCCGTCGCCGTGCCCTTCCTCGAAGGCGGCCTCGCCGCCGGCGAGCCGACCCTGGTGTCCCTGGAGCCGGACCGCGCCGAGCTGGTGCGCGACGCCTTGGCGCCGTCCGCGCCGGTGGAGTTCCTGGTCGCCGGCGACCTCTACGCGCGGCCCGCGGCGGCGATCCGTTCCTACCGGGAGCTGATGGCCGGGTTCGTCGCCGGCGGGGCGGCGGGGATCCGCATCTTCGGCGAGATCCCGCAGGCGGTCATCGACACCTCCTGGGACTGGTGGGCCCGGTACGAGTCGGCGGTCAACCACGCCTACGACGAGTTCCCGCTGCGCAGCATGTGCGCCTACGACACGCGCACGACGCCGCGGCACGTGCTCGCCGACGTCGCCCGCACCCACCCCTTCGTCGCCACTCCCGACGGCGGGCACCACACGAACAGCGGGTACGTCGACCCGCGCTCGTTCCTGGCCGTCCCGCGGCCGATGACGCCGCTGCCGATCGAGCTGACCGCGCCGCGGGTGGAGCTCGCCGATCCCCGGCCTTCGGACGCGCGGCGGGCCGTCGCGGCCGCCGCCCCGGCGGGCCTGGCCGAAGGCGAGCTCGACGACCTCGTGCTGGCCGTCAGCGAGATCGTCGACAACGCGCTGCGCCACGGCCGGCCGCCGGTCCGGGTGCGGATCTGGGCCGACGCCGGGCACGTGGTCGTCACCGTGCACGACACCGGCGTGGGACCCGACGACCCGTTCGCCGGGCTGCTGCCCGCCGACCGCCGCGTCGGCGGCCGGGGGCTGTGGATCGCCCACCAGGTCTGCGCCGAGGTCGCCCTGCACCACGACGACACCGGCTTCACCGTCCGCCTGACGGCGGGCCGGCTGCCGGCTCAGGCGCAGCGGGGCTGACCGGGGCAGCTCCGCAGGAACCGGACCACCGGGGCGGCCGGGATGTTCCGGCCCGCCTTGGCCGTGCCGCGCGGCCAGCTGATGGACACGGCGACGGCCGAGGAGTTGTTGCCGTAGTCCGTCTCCAGCAGCGTCCGGTCGGCGTTCACGGTGTTCACCAGGTCGTAGGTCCCCGCGGGCACGCGGGTGATGTCCAGCCACTGGAAGTCGACGGTGTACTTGTAGTCGTCGCCGGCCCCGACCGAGATCCCTTCGAGCACGTCGAGGGCGGTGGGTTCGTGGTGGCGGCACATGTTCTCGCGCAGCGTCGCCGCCAGCTCGGCGTCGGGGCCGGAGTCGCCCGGCACGTGCGCGAGCCGGCCGGCGTCGGCGACCGGGAACCGGTCACCGAGACAGAACCCGTTCTTGCGGTCGGTGACGACCGTCTTGCCCTGCGGGGAAACCAGCGCGAAGTTCTCGAAGTTCATCAGGTGCCAGTGCTGGTGCGCGGGGGCCGGCTCGTAGTACGTGAAAGCGTGGGTGGCGCGTTGCGCGGCCGGGTAGCCGTCCGGGATCGAGCCGTCGGCGCTGTTGCGCAGCGCCTGCCGGACGGTCATGTTCGCCTGTTTCGTGCTGTCGCGGCGGCCGAAGAGCAGCAGCGGCCCGTCGCCGACGTTCTCCTCCGCGCTGGTGAACCGCAGCCGGACGGCCTTCGCCACCGACGCGTCGACGCAGGGGCCGTTGGGCGCGGTGGGATCGAGCACCGGGCACACGTCCCAGGCGGTGCACGCCGCGAGCGGGCCGGCGCTGCCGCCGGGGCAGCCCGGGACCGCCTGGCGGAGATCGGGGAGCAGGAAGTCCGGGCCCTCGCCGGCCTGCGGAGCGGAGGCGGAAACGACGGCCGAAAGCACGACGATCGCCAGTACCACGAGTTTTCTGAGCAAGAGCTGGACCGTCCTGTCCGGTATTCCGACGGGGGTCATTCTAGGGCCTCCGCAATTCCCCGTGGCGACACCGCAACGTCACTCGATCGACTGAGTCACCGTCGGTTCCGCGGTTCCGGTGAGTAGCGTGCGGGCGAACTCCCCGCCCGGAAGGACCCCCGTATGCCGACGACCACGGCCGATTTCCCGGCCAGAGCCCCGGAATCCCCGTCCGACCGCGGTGGCGGGATCACGCTGGTCTGCGGCACGCGGCCGGAACTGATCAAGCTCGCCCCGCTGATGCGGCTGCTCGGTGCCGAGTGTGCGGTCGTCTACACAGGACAGCACTACGACCGGTCGCTGTACGCGCGCATCCGCGCGGATCTGCCGCCGTCGGACCGGTTCCACGAGCTCGGCGTGGGCGCCGGCCGCCGCGGCGGCCAGCTCGGCCGGACGGTGAGCGCGGTCGACGAGGTGCTGGCGGCCCGCCCCGGCCGGGTGGTGGTCGTGCAGGGCGACACGACGTCCGCGCTCGCCGGCGCGCTGGCGGCCAACGCCCACGACCTCCCGCTCGTGCACGTGGAAGCCGGGCTGCGCAGCCACGACCGGGCGATGCCCGAAGAGCACAACCGCGTGCTGATCGACCACCTGGCCGACCTCTGCTGCGCACCGACCGAGCTGAACCGCGCGAACCTGCTGGCGGAGAACGTGCCGGCCGGCCGGATCACGGTCACCGGCAACACGATCGTGGAAGCACTGCGGACGGCGTTGCCGCCGGCCGAGGACCGGCGGGCGGTGCTGGCGGCCCGCGGCCTGGCCCGTGACCGGTTCGTCCTGGCCACGATCCACCGCCCGGAGAACGTCGACGACCCGGCGCGGCTGGCGGTGATCCTGCGCGAGCTGGGCCGCCTGCCGCTGCCGGTGGTGTTCCCGCTCCACCCCCGCACGGCCAAGAGCGTCGAGGAGGCCGGCCTGCGGCCCCTGCTGGACCGGCTGGTCGAGCTGGAACCCCAGGCGTACCCGGCGTTCCTGGCCCTCGCCGCGGAGGCGGCGGTGATCGTCTCCGATTCCGGCGGCATCCAGGAGGAAGCGAGTGTCCTCAAGCGACCGGTGGTCGTGGTGCGGCGCAGCACCGAGCGGCCCGAGATAGCGGGCACGTTCGGGACGCGCGTGCTGCCGGGGCCGGGCATCGGCGCGGAGGTGGCCCGGTGGCTCGACGACGTGGCCGGCCACCGGGAGCGCCTCCGGCAGTTGCCCTCACCGTACGGCGACGGGTCGGCTTCGGCCCGGATCGTGGCTGCGCTGGGTTCGCTGGCCGGTCACCGGGCGGCTTCCGCGACCGCCGGCTGATCCTCCCGCCCGGCCGGGATCCGGCTCGTGACGTCGTTCGCGAGGGCGACGCTCGAGTTCCAGCTCGTCACGTCCGGATACACGTGGGCCGTGGTGGCCAGCAGGAGGTTCGTGTCCTCCACCGTCACCGGGGGCCGCTCGGCCAGGTAGCCGAGCGGGTACACCGGTTCCACGAACGGTGCCTTGAACACCCGCACCTCGTCGATGTCGTCCGGGCCGAGCTCGGGGTACAGGCCGCGCAGCTGGGCCGACCAGCGGGCCGCGATCGCCGCGTCGTCGTCGAGGTACAGCTGGGAGTCGCGGTCGGTGTAGTGCATCACGTACACGAGGTGGTGGTCGCCGCAGGGGCCGGCCAGCGCCGACATCGCGACGACCCCGTCGAACTCCGTGCCCGAGTGCAGCACCGGGGTCCAGTAGTGCTCGGTGAGCGGCTGCCGGAGGAAGAACACGCCGGTGACCACGCCCTGGTACGGCAGGTCGGTCTCGGGCAGCCGGGCGGCGAGCGCGTCGTCGGCGATGCGCCGCAGCAGGGGCAGCGGCACGGTGGAGATGACGTGGTCGGCGTCCAGCACCTCGCCGCCGGTGAGGGTGAGGACCGAGCGGCCGCCGGTGCTGTGCAGCCGCCGGACCGGCGCCGACGTGCGCACGGTGCCGCCGGCCCCCTCGATCGACGCCCGCAGCGCGTCGATGATCGTCTTGTAGCCGCCGTCCGGGTAGCCGCGGGTGGCGACGTTGCGCTCCCGGCCCAGCCGCTGCCACAGGTACAGCGCGGGCACGTCCCCGAAGGACGGCCCGAACTTCGAGCCGAACATCGGCGCGAACAGCCGCTCCCAGACGACGTCGCCGTAGAGCCCGCGCAGCCAGTCCTCGGTGCGGAGCGTGTCGAGGTCGCGGCCCTGGCCCAACCGGCGCAGCAGCAGCGAAACCACGCCGAAGCGCACGCGGTCGGGCAGCCGCAGCGGCGAGAACCGCAGCAGGTCGAGGGCGGAGTTGAACGCGTGCCGGCGGCCTTCGACGACCATGCCCATCGTGGTGTCCCGCCACCGCACGGAATCCCGCAGGCCCAGCTCGCCCAGCAGGGCCAGCAGGCTCACGTCGGTGGGCATGATGCAGTGGTAGAACCGCTCGACCCACCGGTCGTCGCGGGCGAAGAACGTGCCGAGGCCGCCGAGCTGGTCGCTGCTCTCGAGCAGGGTCACGCGGGTGCCGCGGCGGGCGAGGCGGTGGGCGGCGGCGAGGCCGCAGATGCCGCCGCCGATCACGGCGACGTGCGCGGGGCCGGGGTTGGTCACCGTGTCACAGCTTCCGGTAGGGCGCCGGGCTCAGCCGGTCGCGGACGAGCAGTTTCAGGTACTGCACGACGGTCCGTCGCAGCTTCAGCTTGCTGGGTCCCTGCTTGCGGTCGTACCGCAGGGCCAGCGGGACCTCGGTGATCACCGGCCGGCAGTGGCGCAGCTTCAGCAGCAGCTCCACCATGCAGGCGAAGCCCTGCTCCTCGATGAGCCGCTCGCCCCAGTGCGCCGACGCCCGCGCCAGCAGCGACGCCCGGTAGGCGCGGTAGCCGCTGGTGAAGTCGCGGACGCCGTCGACGTCGAGGGCGCGGTGGAACAGCTGGGCCGCGCCGCGGGACAGCAGCCGCCGCCCGAACGGGGCGGTCCGGTCGTCGCCGCCCGGCACGAACCGGGAGCAGATGGCGACGTCCGCGCCGGCGGTGATCTCCGCCTGCAGTTCCCGGATCAGCGCCGGGTCGTGCGTGTCGTCGGCGTCCATCACGACGACGACGTCGTCGGGGCCGGCCTCCTCCAGCGCCGCCCGGAGCCCGGACTGCACCGCGCGGCCGAGGCCCAGGTTCACCAGGTGCCGCACCACGCGGACGTCGAGCCCGCCGTAGCCCGACTCGGCCACGGCGACGGTGGCGTCGGCCGAACCGTCGTCGACCACCCAGACGGTGACCTCCTCGGTGCGGGCCACGTCGGCGAGCCGGCGCAGCAGCGGCGGCAGGGACGCTTCTTCGTTGAACGCGGGCAGCACGACGTGCGCCCGCCCGCCGGTCCGGTCCGCCGTGCGGTCCGGTTCGGACAGTGTGGCCAGGGTGGTTTCTTCGCGCGCCACGGTTCCCCTCGTCTGGTAGTGCTCGTCTGTGTTCGTCACCCGGCCGGAATCGGGTTTCGTGCGGCCGTCGAAAGCTATTCGGCTATGTTGTGTGGTTTCTTTAGTGGCCGCGGAAGTCCCCCGGAAGGATGGGCGTGTTCGGAACTACTTGCTGTTCCCGAAAATCACCGGATCGGGTGGCTCATGCTTATCGAACGGGTGGCTTTCCCGGGGTTGTCGAAGAAATTCACTCGAAAGTGCCGGTGTTGCCTCGAATGGCTGAGTCGTGAAGAAAGCGAGAATGGAACCCTCATGTCAAGCAGAGGTCGAGACCGGTGACTGAACTCAGGGACACGGTCGTCTCCGAAGCGGTGCCGATGCCGCGGCGCACCCGGCCGGGCACCCGGCCGCGCGACGCCGTCCGCACCCGCCCGCTCCTGGCCCGGGTCAACGCCGTGGCCGTGCTGCTCGCCGCCGTCGACGGCGCCGCCTGGCTGACCGCGGTGCTGCGGGCCGGGCCCGGCCCGGCGTACGCGGCGGTGACCGCGGTGGCCCTCGCCGGGGCCCGGGTGGCCGCGAGGGTCCACCGCCGCCGCCTCTGGCTCTCCTGGCTGCAGGACCTCCCGCGCTCGGTCACCGCGACCGCGCTGGCGTTCGCGCTCGTCACCGGGGCCGGCCTGCTGGCCGGGGTGGACGGCGACGACACGGCCCGGATGCAGGAGGTCGTGCTGTGCTTCGCGGTGGTCAGCGAAGCCGTCCGCCCGGCGGTGTTCGCGTTCGGCCGGTGGGGCCGCCGCCGGCTGCGCCGCTGCGACCGGGCCGTCGTGGTCGGCTCCGGCCGGATCGGCGGCGAGCTGGTGCGGACCATGCTGGAACACCCGGAGTTCGGGCTGCTCCCGGTCGGCGTCGCGGCGTCCGGCCCGGACCCGGTGCCGGCGGGCCTGCCGGTCGAGCGGATCGACGGCGACCTCACCGGGGCCATCACCCGGCTGCGCGCGGGCACGGTGATCCTCGCCCCGGCCGACGAGGGGGACGGCGCGGTCGTCGACGCCGCCATCACCGCCCACCGGCTCGGGTGCGTCACGCTGGTGCTGCCGCACCTGTTCGAGCTCTGCCCGGACGGCCCCGGCGTCGACCGGCTCCGCAGCTACCCGCTGGTGTGGCTGGGCGGCGCGCCGACCCGCCGTCCGAGCTGGTGGGTCAAGCGCGCGATCGAGACCGCGCTCGCCGCGGCCGCGCTCGTCGTGCTCGCCCCGGTGATCGCGGTCTGCGCGCTCGCGGTGGCGGCGGAAAGCGGCTTCCCGGTCTTCTTCCGGCAGGTGCGAGTCGGGATGGACGGCGGCACGTTCGTGCTCTACAAGCTGCGCAGCGTGCGGCAGGCCGCCGTCGACGATTCGCAGACGCGCTGGTCGGTCGTGGGCGACCACCGGGTCGGCCCGGTCGGCCGCTTCCTGCGCCGGTCCTCTTTGGACGAACTGCCGCAGCTGTGGAACGTCGTGCGCGGGGACATGTCCCTGGTCGGCCCGCGCCCCGAGCGGCCGGTGTTCGTGCACGAGTTCTCCGCCGTCCACGACCTGTACTGGGCGCGGCACCGGGTGCCGACCGGGCTGACCGGCCTGGCCCAGGTGCACGGGCTGCGCGGCGACACCTCCATCGCCGACCGGGCGCGCTACGACAACTACTACATCGCGAACTGGTCGCTGTGGCTGGACGTCAAGATCATCATCCTCACGGTGGGAGAACTGCTGTGCCGCAGGCAACGCTGAGGCGCCGGCGCCCGGCGGCGCGCTGGACGGCCGTGGCCGTGCTGCTGGCCGGCTGCCTGACCGGGTGCGCCTCCAGCGCGGCGCAGGAGATCTCGGCGCCGCCGCCGAAGCCGCTGGCGCCGTGCGCGTGGTGGTACGGCATCGGCAAGCCCCCGACGTCCGCGGAGATCGAGTCCGCGGCCCGGCGCTACCAGGTCGTCGTGCTCAACGCCGACCAGGGCGCGGCGATGCGGCGCCTGCACCAGCTCAACCCGCGGGTGCAGGTGCTGGTGTACAAGGACCTGTCCAGCACCCGCAACTACCCGGGCGCGGTCGACGGCGGCCAGGACGCGGTGTACCTGCCGAGCGGGATCGGCTACGTCGCCGCGCAGGAGCACCACCCGGACTGGTTCGCCCTGGACGTCAACGGACGGCGCATCGAGTGGCAGGGCTACCCGAAGCACTGGCAGATGACGGTGTGGAACCCGGACTACCAGCAGGCGTGGACCGACGCCGTCGTCACGGAGGTCAAACGCGAGGGCTGGGACGGCGTGCTCGCGGACAACGACTTCAACTCGCTGAGCCACTATTCGCAGGCGGTGCTGGCGGGCACGGCGAACGTCGAGGAGACCGACCGCAAGCTCCGCGACGGCCTGGACGCCTTCCTGTCCCGGGCGGGTGACGCCTTCACGAAGGCGAACAAGGTGCTGGTGCCCAACGTGTCCGAGACGCACCTGGTGCCGGGCCGCTGGACCGCGCACTCCCGCTTCGGTGGCGCGATGGAGGAGAACTTCGGGTTCCGCGAGAACGGCGGGAGCGGCGGGCTGCTCACCTTCCGCGGCAACGAGTTCCAGGAGCTGCGCGCGCAGGCGGCCCTCGGCGAGTCGATGCTGCTGCTGGTGACGCGGACGCACAACGCGCGGGAGGAGCGGGCGGGCTACGCGAGTGCGGCCCTGCTCGCGGGGCCCCGCACGTGCTGGACCCGCGCGACGACCGACGACTACCGCAACCCGGAGTGGTCGTCGCTGCAGGACAGCGGGCTGGGCGAAGCGGTGGACGCGGCGAGCCGCCTGTCGAACGGCGTCTGGTCCCGGACGTTCACCCACGGCTGGATAGCGGTGAACACGACGGCGTCGACGCAGACGGTCACCCCGCCGCCGGGCCTCGTCCTCCCGGGCCTCCCGCCGCCCACATCCACACCGACGCCGACGCCCACTTCGACGCCGACTTCGACTTCGCCGTCCACGCCTACTTCGACTTCGACGCCTGCTTCCACTTCGTCGTCGACCTCGGCTTCACCGACGACCGTGCCGCCGCTCACCTTGGAAGCCGCGGACGCGGCGATCCTCGTCGACCCGCCCCAGGTGATGGCCCGCGCCTGGCGGATCAGCCGCGACGAGTTCCGGATCGGCAGGCTCTGGGCCCGGTGACCGACCCTCCCGGTACGCGGCATCACGCGTGGCGGGCCGGACGGGGCACTCCGGTCAGCTGGTCGTAGAGAGCCAGGTGATGGCGGGCGCAAACGTCCGGGCGGTAACGCGCGCGGGCGCGTTCGGCGAGGAGCCGGCCCAGCCGGCCGGGGTCCGGTTCGGCGAACAGCGCGCGCAGCCGCTCGGCCAGCGCCGGGACGTCACCGGGCGGGGCCAGGAACGCCGGAGCGCCCGGGACGTCGAGCATGGCGGGGACCCCGCCGGTGGCCGTGGCCAGCACGGGCTTCCCCGCGGCCATCGCCTCGGCCACCACCAGCGGCTGCTGCTCCATGGTGGACGGCAGGACGAGCGCGTCCGCCGCGGCGAGCAGCGCGGGCACGTCCGGCCGGAACCCGAGGAACGTGACGCGCCCGGCCAGCGGCGGCGCCTGCGCGGCCCGTTCCGCCTCGGCGCGCTGCGGCCCGTCGCCGACGACGGTCAGCCGGGCCTCCGCCGGCCACACGCCCGGCCGGGCGAGCGCGGCCAGCAGGTCGAGAATCCCCTTGCGCTCCACCAGAAGCCCGGCGAAGACGAGGTGCCGCACCGGCCCGCGCGGCGGCACCGGCTCGGCGGCCGAGACGCAGTTGTCGATGTGCACCAGCCGCCGGGCCGGCACCCGCAGCCGGCGGCGCAGGAACGTCCCCATCGCCTCGGCGGGCACGACCGTGCGGTCCAGCACGCGGGCGACCAGCGCGTCCGCCGCGAGCACGGTCCGCGTGTAGGCCGACGGCCCGCCGGCGCCGCGCGCACCGCGGAACCACGGCTCGGCGACGTCATCGGGCACACCGTGGTAGGTCTGCACCAGCGCGGGCCGCGGCCCGCGCCCGAACCGCAGGCCGGCGACCACCAGCCCGGAGCGGCGGTCTTGAGCGTGGACGACATCGGGCCGCCACGCGCGGATGGCCGCCCGGGCCTGGCCTGCGGCCGCGAGGTCTTCCTTGCCGGGTACCGCGAGTTCCTCGTGCAGGCCGTCGAGCGAGGCGGCGCCGCGCGCGGGCACGGGCCCGAAGACGCGCACATCGAGACCGTCGGCGGCGAGGGTCGCGGCGAGCCGGACGGTCACGTCGACCGGGCCACCCCGGTCCTGGGTGAGGAGGAAGGCGATCCGGGTCATGGGAGGCGCTCCGACGGGGTGAGTGGTGAGCGGGCGAGGCGGGTCATGGGAGGCGGCTCGGGCGGGGTGAGTTTCCGACGAGGGCGGCGCCGTGGTCCGTCGTCCGGTGGTGGTCGTGTGCGGTTTGGGGGCGAGCGAGGCGGGTCACTTGAGCCGCTCCGGCGGGGTGAGTTCGCCGGCGTGGGTGGCGCCTTGGTCGGTCGTCCGACGGTGGTCGTGCTCGGCTGCTGAGCGGCCGGGGCAGGTCATGTGAGTCGCTCCGAGGGGGTGAGTTTGTCGACCAGGGCGGTGACCTGGTCGGTCATCCGGCCGCTGTCGAACGACAGTTCCGCCCGGCGGCGGCCGCGTTCGCCCTCGCGGTGGGCGAGGGCGGGGTCGGCCAGGCGCGTCGCGACGGCGTCGGCGAGACCTTCGAGGTCGCCGGGTGGGAGGACCGCGCCCGCGTCCGCGACGCTCTGGCGCATTCCGCCCACGTCGAACGCGACCACCGGCCGGGCGCACGCCATCGCCTCCAGCGGCACCAGGGCCATGCCCTCCGCGCGGGAGGGGAGGACCACCACGTCCGCGGCCGTGTACCAGGTCGCCGGGTCGTCGGTGTGGCCCGGCCACCGGACCGAGGCGTGGCCCGCCACCGGGTGCCGTTCGCGCCAGACGGGGCCCATCGGGCCGTCGCCGGGGAAGGCCAGCTGTGCGTCCGGCAGCCGCCGGAGGACCGCGGGCCACGCCGAGAGCAGCTGGTCCTGGCCCTTGAGCTCCGCCAGCCGGCCGAGGCAGACGGCCAGGGGCGCCCGTTCGGGCAGTCCGAGCCGCCGGCGCGCCGCGGCCCGGTCGCCCGGGACGAACCGGCCGGTGTCGACGCCGTTGCAGACCACCTCGGCCTCGGCCGTCACGCCCGCCGCCCGGCCGGCGGTCAGCTCGTCGTCGCTGACGCAGACGACCAGGTCGGTCCAGCGGGAGGCGAAGCGTTCCCACGCGGCGGCGGCGCGGCGCAGCGGGCCGTCGGCGGTCTCGAAGGACCACAGGTGCGGCTGGAAGACCGTCGGCCGGCTCCCGTGCACGGCCAGCCGCCCGGCGAGGCCCGCCTTCGAGCTGTGCAGGTGCACGACATCCGGGTCGAGGGTGTGGAGGAGCCGGCGCAGCCGGAGCGCTTCGGCGAGCGACCGGGGGCCGGGCCCGCGGCGGGCGGCCCAGCCGCGAACGTCGATCCCGAGCTCCCGGGCGCGCCCGGCGAGCCACCCCGACGGCGGGCACGCGATGGTGACCGACCACCCCCGATCCCGTTGCGCCACGGCCAGTTCCAGCACGACGACGGCCACCCCGGCGGTGACCGGCTGGGAGACGTGCACGATCTTCACCGCAGACCTCCCCGGCGCAGTTCCGCGAGCGCGTCCCGCTGCAGCAGCAACGTCGCCCCGGCATACGCGGCGACGAGCACCGCGGCTTCGGCCAGCGCGCCCGCCAACGAATCCCCGAGCCACCGCCCCGACACCACCGCCGGCACCGCACCCGCCACGCAGGCCAGCAGGACGCGAACCACCGTCCCGCCCAGCTCCGCTCCCACCGGCGCCACGCCGAGCCCGGCCAGGACCCGCCAGGCGATCGGCACCACCAGCCACGCCGCGCCGCACTGCACCCAGGCCACCGCGCCGATCCCCGCCGGGGTCAGCACCGCCAGCCCGGCCGCCAGCAGCACCAGGTGCGTCGTCTCCAACGCCAGGTACCGGCGGACGTGGCCGGTCGCCTTCACCGCCTGGTACCAGATCTGCAGCAGGCAGATCCCGGCGCCGTAGCCCGACAGCACCGCCAACGGCCCCGCCGCGCCCGCCCAGCGCCCGCCCAGCAGCACCACCCGGTCGGCCAGGACGGCGAGCGCCAGGTACAGGCCGCCCGTCACCACCAGCACCGCGCGGGTGAACCGGGTGACCGCCCCGGCCAGCGGCCGGCCTTCGCGACGCAAGCGCGTGAACACCGGGAAGGCGACCGCGCCGAGCACGACCGCCACCATGATGTACGGCACCCAGGCGAGCCGGTACGCGAGCGAGTACACGCCGACCGCGTCCGGGCCGAGCGTGTGTCCCACCGCGAGGTAGTCCAGGTTGACCAGCAGCGCGCCCACCACCGCGGCCGGCCCCACCACGGCCACCCAGCGCAGCACCTCCCGCACCGCGCCCGCGTCCCAGTGCGGCCGCACCCCGCCGCCGGCCAGCGCGCCGAGCAGCGGCTGCGCCACCGCCGTCGCCAGCAGGCCGAGCACGAGTGACACCGGCCCGGCGCCGCCGGCGGCGAGCACGACCGTCAGCACCGCGCCCAGGACCGCGCTCCCGCCGTCCGGCAGCAGCCGCCGCCGGAAGTCCAGCTCCCGGTGCATCAGGCCCATCTGCACCCCGCCGGCCGCCGAGAACGGCAGGCCGAGCGCGGCCAGCCGGACCAGGCCGGCGGCGTCCGGGGTGCCGAGCAACGCCGTGAGCGGACCGGCCGCGGCCACCAGCGCCACGGCCAGGACGGCCCCGGCGCCGACGCTCAGCGTGAGCACCGTGCCCGCCGTCCGGCGCGGATCGCGTTCGGTGCGGCCGATGACGTCGTAGACGCCGATCGACTGGACGACCTGGCCGAGGTTCACCAGCGCCACCGCGAGCGCCACGGCGCCGAGCTGGCCTTCGGTCAGCAGCGCCGCCAGCACCAGCGTGACCAGCATCTGGCTGCTCTTGCTGACGAGGTTGACCACGCCCAGCCACAGCGAGCCGCGGACCGCGCGGGTCCCGAGCGTGGGCGTCACGCGGCCCGCACCCGGGTCAGGCGGACCGCGGCGAACACCGCGAGCGCCCAGGCGAGAACCACCGCGGCTCCGTCCACTGTGACCGCCACCCGCGACCCCAGCGTCGCGACGACCGCGGAGTCCACTGTGTACAGATGGGCGAACGGGACGGCGAGCGCGAGGACGGCGAGCCCGGCCGCACCCAAGCCCGGCTCGGCGCGGTGCCGCCACCACAGCGCGGCCACCGCGGCCATCGACGGGACGGCGATCAGCACGTCGCCGGGCTGGTGCACCACGCAGACCACCACGGCCAGGCACGTCAGGAGATCGGCGAGCGGCGTCGTGAGCCGCCGGGCGAGCAGCGCGCTCGCACCCAGCACACCGGCCAGCACCACCGGTTCGAGGGCCGCGGGCACCCCGCCGGTGACGCGGAAGAACACGGCGGCGACGTCGATGCGTTGCGCCGTCGGGGAATCGACGGCGCCGTAGTCGGTGCCGCGCGCGTGGGTGAGGTTCGCGACGACGACGTCGAGGAACGGCCCGATCCCCCCGCTGCGCACCACGAGGAGCGCGACGACCGGCAGGCTGGCGGCCGCGGCGATCGCGGTGCCGGTCAGCGCGACCCGGCGTGAGCCGCGGGCGAACAGCAGGACGGCCAGCGGAAAGCCGTACTGCGGCTTCAGCCAGGCCAGGGCGAGCGCTGCCGCGGCCCAGCCCGGCCGGTCGCGCCGCGCCAGCAGGGCCCCGGCCGCGCCGACGGCGACCAGCGGATTGATCTGCCCGACGTAGAGCTGCGCCTTGCCGACCTGGCTGGTCACGAGCAGCGCGGCGGCCACGGCGGTGGTGACGGCGAACGGGACCCCGGCGATCCGGCGGACGGCGTGCGCGGCCATCGCGGCGAGGGCGACCAGCAGCAGCAGCGAAACCACCGAGAACGCGACGGCGCCGGCCCGGTAGCCCGGCAGCGCGAACGGGGCGTGCAGGAGCAGGTGGTAGGGCTGGTAGAGGTTGAAGTCCTGCCGCACCGGCCAGTGCGCGAACATCGCCGCGGGGTCGTAGGGGTTGCCGCCGGCGAAGAACTCCCGGATGGGGAAGTAGAGGGCGTCGCGGAAGTCCTGCAGCCGCTCCTCGCCGAGGTTCGCCGACGTCGGCACGGGAACCTGCCACGAGGGGGCGAGCGCGTGCCAGGCACTCACGCCTCCGGCGAGGGTGGCGACGACGAAAACGAGCCGCTGTTTCGGGGTGAGGGCCGCGAGGGTGGCCGGTCGCCGTCGCGCGGGGACGCCCGGTTCGGCGGCGTCCTGCGTCGAAGTCATGCCAGCACCACCGCCACCAGCACCGCGTCCGCGGGGAGCACACCGACCGCCGCGGTCAGCTCGGCCTGCTGCCGCCCGGCCGGCGTCACCGCCACCACCGAAGCGCCGTCGCCCGGCTCGTCCGGCAGGCCCGCCGCCAGTTTCGCCGCCGTCTCGGCCAGCTCCGGCGCCACCGGCAGCACGCGCACCGGCCGCCCGGCCGCGCGGCACAGGACCGCCAGCCGGTCGGCGGCCGCCGGGTCGTCCTCCCGCAGCACGGCCACCGGACGGCGGACCCCCGCCGCCGCCAGTGCGCGGCGGACCGGGCCCGGCCCCGCACCGCCCGGCGTCAACCGGCGCGCGGCCGCCGTCGCGAGGCCGGCCGCGACCGCGCCCACCAGCGCCAGCCCCAGCACCAGGGCCGCGTCCGGGGCCACCGTGACGACGTCGGGCCGCGGGTCCAGCGTCCGCAGCTTGGCCGCCGGGGCCAGCAGATCGGCGTCGATCATCGCCTTCCCGAGCGCCGTCGCCGCCGCGGCCGCCCGCTCCGGCGTGGCCGCGCGCACCGACAGCCGCGCGAGGCCGGACGCCGGGACCAGCTCGACCGACACGTGCCCGGCCAGCTCGTCCGGGGCGTACCCCGACACCGGGGCCGCCGCCTGCAGCACCGACGGGCTGCGGGCCAGCTCGACCAGCGCCGGCAACGCCAGCGAGACGACTTCGCCGTAGGGCGCACCGTCCGCCGCGGCGGGGGTGGCGAGCAGGCTCACCCGGCCCTGGTACTCGGCCCCGCGCGTCAGGCCGACGAGCAGGACGAGCGCACCCGCCACCAGCGCCACGGCGACGCTGAGCACGGCGGTGCGCGGAACGCGGTATCTCATCGGGCACCTCGAAGCAGTTCGTCGTAGGACTTCATCAGCGTGTGCGGGTCGTAGTCCCGCTCGACGGACCGGATTCCTTCGGTGGCAAGGGAGTTCCGGGCCGCTTCGTCGAACAGGACCGTGTTCAGCGCCGCGGCCGTCGCCGCCGGGTCGCCCGGCGGCACCACGATCCCGCCGCCGCCGGCCAGCACCCCGGCGATCCCGCCGACGTCCGTCGCGACCACCGGCCTGCCGGCCGCCAGCGACTCCAGCACCGCCAGCGGCAGGCCCTCCCAGTCGCTGGTCAGCACCGTGACGTCGGCCGCGGCGAGCAGGTCCGGGACGTCTTCGCGGGTGCCGAGGAACTCGATCCGGCGGCCCATCGCCTCGCCGCGGCGCTGGAGTTCCGCGCGCAGGCTGCCGTCGCCGGCCAGCCACAGCACCGCCTCGCCCTCGACCGCGGCCCAGGCGTCCAGCAGCACGTCGTGGCGCTTCTGCGGTTCCAGCCGGGCCAGGCAGAGCGCGACCGGCGTCCGCTCCGGGACGCCGAGGGACGCGCGGATCTCCGCGCGGCCGAACACCGGCGGCCGGGGGAACACCGCGTTGCGGATCATCACCGGCCGGTCCAGGCCCGCCGCGGTCAGCAGGTCCGCGGTGGCGGGGGAGACGGCGACGACCCGGCCGGAGGTGCGGCGCAGGATCCGCGCCGCGGCGGGGTAGTCGGCCTCGGCGACACCGTGGAAGACCGTCAGCAGCGGACGTCGCCGGCCGGGCAGGCTCGCGAGCCGCGCCACCAGGCTCGCACCGACGTTGTGGGCCAGCACGACGTCGGGCCGGAACCGCGCGATCGCCCGGCGGGTGGCCCAGGACGCCTTCAGCACGCCCGCCTTGCTCCGGCGCGCGAGCGGGACTTCGAACACCGGGGTGCCGGCCGCGGCCAGCGCGTCGGCGCGGAACCCGCCGGCGCTGGCGACCGCGGACACCCAGCCGTACTCCTCGCCGCGGTCCACCATGCCGGCGACGAGCGTCTCCGCCCCGCCCGCCCCCATCTCACTGATCACGTGCAGCACCCGCATCGGTGCCTCCCTCTCCTTCTCGGCGAGCCCGGATCTCGGTCGCGACGGCGAGCGCGGCCAGCGACCACAACGGCAGGTAGTACTGCTCCGACAGGAACGTCGAGGTGACCAGCACGGCCAGCAGCGACGCCTGGATCGCCACCGCCTCCGTCCGCCGCGGCCCGGGCCCGGCCCGCCGGACCGTCCGCTCGCTCGCCACCGCGGCGGTGCCGATCACCCCGGCGAACAGCGCGAACCCGGGCAGGCCCAGCTCCGCGGCGACCTCGAGGTACATGTTGTGCGCCACCGGGGTCTGCTCGTCGATCTCGGCGTCGTGCGACTCGGCGGCGTAGTGCTCGCGGAACCCGCCGGGGCCGACGCCGAGCAGCGGGTGGGCGGTCAGCATCCGGGCCGCCGCCTGCCAGCGCAGCTCCCGGGTGTCCACATTGGACGCGGCGATGAAGGTCTTCTCCTGCAGCGCCCGGTCCAGCTGCGGCCCGGCGAACAGCAGGGCGGCCAGGCCCAGCCCGGCGACCGCCGCGGCCACGGCGGCGACCACCCGCCACGGCAGCACGCGCCGCAGCAGCAGCCAGCCGGCGGCGGCGCCCAGGCCCAGTGCGCCGCCGCGGGAGAACGTCGCCGTCGCGCCGGCCACCAGGACGATGCCCGCGACGGCCAGGACGGCGCCCCGGCCCCGGCGGTGCAGCGCCGCCAGCAGCGGCACGGCCGCGACGAGGAAGTAGGCCAGGTCGTTCGGGTCCGGCTGCGGGCCGCTCGCCCGGGCTTCGCCGCCGACGATCAGGCTGAACAGCGCCCCGGCGCCGGCGACGGTGGCACCCGCGGCCGCCGCGAACAGCAGCCACCGGACCGGCACCTCGCGGCTCGCGACGTCCGCCAGCACCGCCGTGACCACCAGAAACGGCAGCCAGCGCACGGTGTACTCCGTGGTGAACGGCCCCGCCGCGTGCCGGGCGGCGGTCGCCGCCAGCACCACGGCGAGCAGCGCGAGGACCGCGTGCAGCGGCGTCGGGCCGGGCAGCTGCCGCCGGCGGAGCCGCACCACGAGCCAGGTCAAGATCAGCAGCGCGGGTGCGGCCTTCCCGAGCTGGCTCTGCACGGCCGTCAGGTAGCCCTCGACCGGCGCCAGCGCGACGGTCGCGCACGCGAGCACCTGCAGCGGGACCGTGCCACGGGTCCGGGGCCTGACGACCGCGAGTGCCGTCATCTCCCGGCGTCCAACCGGGTCACCGGGCGGGTGCGGCACACGGCCGTGCGCCGCACGTACTCGCCGGTGCCGACGACGTCGAAGTGCTCGCGCAGCGCGGAAAGCACCCAGCCGAGCCAAGCCACCTTCCGGGCGCCCGGGGCCGCCATGCCGGGGAAGAACTCCATCCCGGGCGCGTCGGCGGCGCCGAGGACGTCGGTGGGGTGCAGCAGCAGGGACGGCGAAACCCCGCGGGCGAGGCAGAGCCGCAGTGCCGCGCGGAAGTAGCCGCGGGCCAGCCGGGGCGAGATCGCGTGCAGCTGCAGGAGGTACGAGCCGTGGATCGGCGTGCGCAGCAGCGGCATCGTCGTCACCGGGAGCTCGACCAGGGCGCTGCCGTCGCACGTCCGCCAGCGGTACGCGTGCACCGGCGCCAGCACCCGCGAGAAGCCGCCGAACAGCTCGCCTGCGCCTTCTTCCGGCGTCTTCGCCGTGCGGTTGTGGTAGGCGCGGGCCAGCGGGCCGACCCACGTGGGCAGGGTGCTGGCGTCGTAGGCGTAGCCGCGTTCGGCGAGCAGCTCGACCAGGTCGCGCGTGACGCTGTAGCCGGGGCCGCGGAACCCGGCCGGGCGCGGGGCACCCGCGGCGACGATCGCGTCCTCGGTCCGGCTCAGCTCGGCTTCCAGCCGGTCGCGGGAGTACCGGTGCAGCCAGGGTTCGTGGCCGAAGGAGTGGTTGGCCACCTCGTGACCGGCCGCGGCGATCCCGGCGACGGCCTTGGCCCCGTCTTCGCGGACGGCGTCGGCACCGACGACGAAGACCGTCGTCGTGAGGCCCTGTTCGCCGAGGATCTCCAGCAGCCGCGGCACCGCGGACGGCAGGAAACTGGGGTGGTCGCGCCAGGCGGGATCGCCGTGCGTCTTCAGGTAGGCCCACAGGTTGTCGAGGTCGACCGAGACGCTCGCGAGCGGCCGCGGCGTCACGCGGCTTCCCCGGCGAGAGCGCCCGCGCCCGCGCGTGACTGCACGCCGAGCAGCAGCACGCCGCTCACGACCACGGCCAGCCCGAACGCCACCCACGGCCCGCGGCCGCCGACGACGTGGTCGCCGAGGACGGCGATGCCGGTGACCGACGCGAGCACGATCGTCGTCGCGTCGGCGGTGGCCACGACGGCCGCCGCCGGGCCGCGCTGCAGGGCGACCGCCATCGACGCCTGGCCGAGCACGGCCGCCGCCAGCATCAGCCAGGTCAGCGGATTCGACGGCAGGGCAAGGAGATCGAGGTGGGCCAGGGTGCGGCTGGCCACCGCCACGACGGCGAACGCGACCCCGGACAGCACCGCGGCCGGCAGGAACGTCCCCGCGCGGCCGGCGGGGATCATGGCCAGCCCCGTCCCGAGCACCACGACCGCCAGCGCGGCGATCCCGGCGAAGGGCAGGTCCGTGGCGACCGAGGCCGACGACGATCCGGCCAGCACGACGAGCCCGGAAGCCAGCAGCACCAGCGTCATCGCCTCCGCCGTGCGGATCCGCCACCCGAGCACGACGATGCCGAACACGGTGGCCAGCCCGATCGCCGACGAAGACGCGGCCTGGACCAGGTACAGCGGCAGGGAAGCGCGCGCGAAGAAGGCAAGCGCGAACCCGCCGGCCTGCCCCGCGAAACCCAGGAGGTACAGGCGGTCGCCGGCCAGCCGGGCCAGCAGGCCCAGTCCCGCGCCCGGCCGGGTCCCGGCCCGCCGGGCCGCGACGCTCTGCGCGACGATCCCGACCGCGTACAGCACCGCGGACGCCACGAGTACGGCGTAATCCACCACGAACGACTCCTCACGTCCCGCACCCCGTACCAGGTGCCCACGGCAAAGCGTAGGAACGTCGAAGCGCTTGCACTTTCGAAGGATGGGGTTCGGGAATTCGTCACGCTCCGAAACGGATTCGGCGAGCGGACGCAACCCCATAGCGTGACGGACGAGCTTAAATTGGCGAGTGGAACACGTTGGGTGATAATGGTTCGCCGGGCCGCTCGGTGCTCGACGCCGGATGCGCCGTCGCGCCGGACATCCCACCCGTTCGGGTTATACGAACCCCGGTCAGCGGTTCACTCACCCCACACGATCGGTGATCCGGGTGGAAGGGCCGCCGGGCTCTCAGTACGTTTTCGCTGCCAAGCGGAACACGCCTTGAATGCCGCCGTGGCAATTGTCTATCGAGGAGAATTCATGCTGAAGAAAATCGGCTTCGTCGCCGTCGCCATGGCGGCCGGAGCGTTGGTCACCGGCGGGATCGCGTCCGCGGGCACGCCGGCCGACGAGCACGGCCACCGCCAGGGTCACCCCGGGTACGGGTACGACTCCACCGGCCAGGTCGGCCTGCTGAACCTGGACAACACCGACGTGCTGCACAACGTCCAGGCCACCCTGGGTGTCTGCAACAACGACATCAACGTGCTCGGCGTCCAGGTTCCGCTGCACGACACGCTGAACGGCATCGGCGTGCCGATCCTGTCGCCGGGCGCGAGCGAGGCGGCCGGCGAGTCGCCGTACAACTGCGCCTCGAGCGGTCTCGCCGACGGTGGGACCAGCCAGGGCAACTGAGTTCCGCGGCGGCGGGAACGCCGCCGGGGTTTTCGAAAGCCGGCAACGGCAACCTGGTGCCACAGTTTCGCCGTTTCCCACGGTGGGCCCATGAGGAGTTCTTTCCCGTGATCAAGCAACTCGGGTTCGGTGCGACCGCGCCGGTCGCCGGGCCGGCCGCGTTCGGCGGCTCTGCCTCCGCGACCGACATCGTCGTCGACATCGTCAACGTGCTCGGGATGCAGGTCCCGGTGCACGAAGTGGCCGGCGCGTCGCCGGAGAACTGTGCCGGGAACGGCGCCTCGGCAGGCGGGACCGCTCAGGGCGGCTGACCGGAACCAGGAGGAAGCCGCCGCGTGGATGCACTTTCCACGCGGCGGCTTTTCGTTTGCGGAAAAGAAGGCCTGGACGAGTGGAGCACCACGGTGGCCGCACGGGGGAGGCCGACCCGGTTGCCGAAACCGCGCAGCTGTGCCGGGGAAGCGTTCGCCGTGCTGGTCGCCGTTTCCCAGCAGAGCAACGTGAAGCTCCGCGACCCGGACGCTGAACGCGCGGTGCGCGCGGCGTTCTGCGAGCACATGCGATGAGACCGGGGAACCGGCGAGGCGAGGCGTCGCCCGGCTGCGGGGTCGGCTGGAGGTTCGTACCTCGCCGGTTCTCCGGCCGGATATCCGCTCCGGGGGTCAGCGGAACGAAATCCTTGACCAGAGAATACGGCCCGCGCCCCGGTTCCGTCGCTTTTCTCCGGGTGGTTGTGCGGTGAACGGGTGTGCGAATCGGGCCGCCGGCATCGGGTCGATTTTCCGGTCGGCAAACCCCGCTGACCCGATCGGGCCATCAATTCGCGGTCAGAGACCCGCGGCGCCCACCCGATGGTGGATCGAAGTGGAATTCACCCACTTGTCCCAGTACCTTTCCCTCACGCGGGACGGAGAAACACACACCTCGCCGCCGTCCTGTCCGATGCACCGTCAATTCTAGGAGAACTCATGCTGAAGAAGGTTGGTTTCGTCACGGCGGCCATGGCGGCCGGCGCTTTCCTCGCCGGTGGCGTCGCGGCCGCCGGTACGCTGGACGGTCACGACCACCACCCCGGTGGTCACACCGGCCAGCTCGGCCTGCTCAACCTGAACGACACCGACGTGCTGCACAACGTCAACGCCACGCTTGGCCTGTGCGACAACGACATCAACGTCCTCGGCGTTCAGGTGCCGCTCCACGACACGCTCAACGGCATCGGCATCCCGATCCTGTCGCCGGGTGAGCACGAGGCCGAGGGCGAGTCCCCGTACAACTGCGCGTCGAGCGGCCTCGCCGACGGCGGCACGGACCAGGGCCACTGAGCCTCCGCGCCGCGGCCGCCCGTTGTGTGTGCGGAAGCCGGCCGGGGCGCGGAATCCGGCGCCGCGCGTGACGTCGTGGGGCGTGCCCGGAACAGGGAGCGAGCTGCACACTCCGGTTCCGTGTCCCAGGCGCGCAGCGACGCAGTGTGACGCCGGCACGGGTGGGACCGGACCACCGGAGTGGACCGGTCCCACCCGGCGCTGAGATCGCCGCACCGTTTCCGACGGTGCGGCGATTTTGTTTTGTCAGCGTCTCGGGGTGGTGCCCACCTCGAGCACGATGTCGAGCAGGGCGGCCTGTTGCGCGGCACCGGCGCGGGTGTAGCCAGGCGACGCGGTCACGGCGCGGCGAAGGTCGTCAGGGTCGGCGGTGCCGGTGTCGAACCCGGCGACCCGGGTCACGTCGATCGGGCCTCGGCACTGTGTTTCCACGCGAAAGTTCTCCTGCTGTCGGGCGTGCGGTCCGTACCCTCGTTATCGCTCCGTTACCGGCGGTGTTACCGGATCCGTGTCGCTCGGTCAGGTGAGAGCCGGGCAATGAGGCAGCTGTCTCGTAAGCTGTCCCGGTGAGTCATTCGACGGACCCGCGGGCCGCGCGGAGCCGGGAGGCGATGCTGGCCGCGGCGCGGCGGCTGCTGGCCGGGGAAGGGCTCGACGCCGTCACGCACCGGCGGGTCGCGCTCGAGGCCGGAGTCGGGCGGGCCACCGTCTACCGGCACTGGGCGAGGGCCGACCAGCTCCTGCTCGACGCCATGGGAGGCGCCGACCTCCCGCTGTTCCGCGATCCCGCTGTGCCGGTGCGGCCGTGGCTGGTCCGGCAGCTGCGGCGGATGGCCGACGAGCTCGCCGTCCCGGCCGTCGCCGCCGTGGCGCTCTCCCTGGCGCAGTCCGCGCTGGGTGATCCGGTGGCGGCCGCGCGGCAGGACGAGTCCGTCCGCACCATCACCGACCGCATCGACACCGCCGTCCGGCTGGCCGTGGCCGCCGGGGAGCTCGAGACCGACGCCGAGCCGGCGGATCTGTGCGCCCTGCTCGTCGGGCCGCTCGTCTACCGGGCCGCGATGCAGCGGCGGCCTGCCTCCGACGAGTTCATCGCGCGGCTCGTCGACAGCGCCGGGACCTGGCGGAGCTAGCTCGCCGCGATCGCCGTGACGGCGAACCCGAAGTGGGCCACCATCGCGCCCACGCGGAGCCAGTCCGTGCGTACCAAGCGGGCGATCGCCGCGCCGTCGGCGGTTTCGCGGATGTGCAGCTGGATCGGCAGCTGGATCACCGCGAACGAAAGCCAAGACGCGCTCAGGGCCGCCAAGCCCGCCCAGAGCGGCCACGACGGAACGGTGTCCGGTGCCGCCGCGAGCATGACGACCACCAGCGCCGTCAACAGCGTCTTCGGGACCACGTAGACGATGCCGCTGCCGTGGCCCTGGCTCGTCTGGACGCGCCGGAACTCCCCGGGACCGACGGCCGCCCAGCCGGAAAAGACCGCGAAATGCTCCATCAGGCAGCCCGCCAGGCAGTACGCGGACAGCATTCCGTAGCCGAGCAACCAGGACGCAGCAGACAACGAAGATCTCCTCGGTGCGATTCTGTGAGACGCCTGTCTCGTAGAACGGCATCGTGGCACGCGGGGCACTATGAGTCAACTGTCTCACTGTGCGAAAGTTTCGCGGCCGGCCGGCCCGTTGACGTCGCCGGGCTCGCATGGTTACCGTGGTAGCTCGCCTGGGAGCGCTCTCAGGATTGGGCCGGCACCACGGCCGATCGAGCACAGCGCGGAACGACTGAATCCCGAGGTCCGAAAATGAAACTTCCGTCGAGAACGGCCCTTCGCGCCGCACTCGGGGCCACCTTCTCCGTCCTCACCGTGGGCGCCGCGGTCCTCACCGCGAGCCCGGCGAGCGCGGCGGCCACGCTGGGCGCGTCCGCCGCGCAGAGCGGGCGCTACTTCGGCACCGCCGTCGCCGCCGCCAAGCTGTCCGACAGTACCTACACGTCCATTTTGGACCGTGAGTTCAACATGGTGACACCGGAAAACGAAATGAAGATGGACGCCACCGAGCCGGCGCAGGGGCAGTTCAGCTACGGCAACGCCGACCGGATCGTCGACCACGCGCTGAGCCACGGCATGCGGGTGCGCGGCCACAACCTCGCCTGGCACCAGCAGCAACCGGGCTGGATGCAGGGGATGGAGGGCGCGCCGCTGCGCCAGGCCCTGCTCAACCACGTCACCCAGGTCGCCACCCACTACCGCGGGAAGATCTACGCCTGGGACGTCGTCAACGAGGCGTTCGCCGACGACGGGTCGGGTGGCCGCCGCGACTCCAACCTGCAGCGGACCGGGAACGACTGGATCGAGGCGGCCTTCCGCGCCGCGCGCGCCGCCGACCCGGACGCCAAGCTCTGCTACAACGACTACAACATCGAAGACTGGTCGGCGGCCAAGACGCAGGGCGTCTACCGGATGGTGCAGGACTTCCGCTCCCGCGGGGTGCCGATCGACTGCGTCGGCTTCCAGTCCCACTTCGGCAACGGCGGCCCGCCGGGCAGCTTCCGGACGACGCTGGCCGGGTTCGCCGCTCTCGGCGTCGACGTGCAGCTGACGGAACTCGACATCGCCCAGGCGCCGCCGGCCGCCTACGCCGCCACCACCACCGCGTGCCTGAACGTGCCGCGCTGCACCGGCATCACCACCTGGGGCATCCGCGACTCCGATTCCTGGCGCTCGGGCGAGAACCCGCTGCTCTTCGACGGCGGCGGCAACAAGAAGGCGGCGTACACCAGCGTCTTGGACGCGCTCAACGCGGCACCGCCGGTCACGACGACCCCGAGCACGCCCACCACGACCCCGACCACCACGACGACGACGCCGACCCCGACCACCACCACGACGCCGACCACCACGACCACCGCGCCGCCGCCCGGCGGGTGTTCCGCGACGGTCTCGCTGAACGCCTGGAACGGCGGGTTCGTCGCGACCGTGCGGGTCACCGCCGGTTCGGCGGACCTCGCGGCCTGGACGGTGACGCTCACCGTGCCCGCCGGCGCCCAGGTGACCAACGCCTGGAACGTCCAGCACAGCGGCGACAGCTGGTCGAACGTGAGCTACAACGGCCACGTCCCGGCCGGGCAGTACACCGAGTTCGGCTTCCAGGCCAGTGGGTCCGGGACGCCGGTGGTGACGGGCTGCGCCTGAGGCGCGGCCGGCGAGCGGGTCCGCCGCCTCCGGGAGGGAGGGCGGCGGACCCGGTGTCGCTCAGGTGCGGGCCCACTTCTGGTTCGCCTGTCCGTTGCAGGTCCAGAGGATCGCGTGCGTCCCGTTGGCCGTCGCCGCGCCTTCGACGTCCAGGCACAGTCCGGAGTGGACATTGCGCACGGAACCGTCCTGGCCGAACGTCCACTTCTGGTTGTCCTGCCCGCCGCACGGCCAGCTGAGCACGCGGGTGCCGTTGGTGGTTCCCGCGCGGTCGGCGTCGAGGCACATGTCGCCGAAGACCCGGACTTCGCCGTTCGGCCAGCTGGTCCACAGCTGGTTCGCGGCGGTCTGGCAGTCCCAGATCAGCGTGCCCGCGCCCGCGGCCGTCGACGCGTTGTCGACGTCGAGGCACCGGCCCGATCCCGCGTCCCGCAGCCGCGAAGTCGTGCTCGCCACCGGTGAACCGCCGGACACCCGGTAGGCGGCGACGCCGTGCGCCGGCACGCTCGCGGTGATCGTGCCCGCCGTCGCCGACGTGCCGGCGGTCCACAGGTCGGTCAGCGTGAACGACGAGCCGGCGAGCCCGATCTGCGCCGCCGTCGTGCTGATGGTGGCGGTGGCGCCGCCGCGGTTGAGCAGCCCGATCGCGACCGACCCGTCGGCCAGCGGTTTCGCGAAGACCTCGGCGTTGCCGTCGTCGCGCACCCGGCGGCCGCCCGCGCCGAGCCGGTCCTGGTCGACCGCCAGCAGCCGCGGGTTCCGCAGGATCGCGCTGACGTCGGCGGACATCGTGCGGATGTCGTTGCCCGCCATCAGCGGTGCGGCCATCAGCGCCCACAGGGCGAAGTGCGCGCGGGATTCGGTCAGCGACAGGCCGGGCCGGCCGACCACCAGCATGTCCGGGTCGTTCCAGTGCCCGGGACCGGCCTGCGCGGCCAGCGGCGCGGTGACGTCGAGGACGTTGCCCACGCCCATCGGGTAGCTGTTGGTGTTGCCGTTCTGCCAGATGTCGAGCAGGTCCTCGGTGGTGCGCCAGAGGTCGGCGACCTGGCCCCAGTCGTACTTGTCGCCGGTGATGGCGTGGTAGCTGTTGGGGTTGATGCTGTAGACGATCGGGCGGCCGGTGGCCCGCAGCGCGTCCCGCATCAGGCCGAACCGCGCGACCTGCTCGTCGCGGGTGCCGGCGGGGGAGCACCAGTCGTACTTGAGGTAGTCGACGCCCCACGACGCGAACGTGCGGGCGTCCTGGGTCTCGTGGCCCTGGCTGCCGGTGGACCCGGGGTAGGTGCCGGTCCGCTGGGCGCACGTGCGGTCGGTGGGCACCTGGTAGATGCCGAACTTCAGGCCGCGGGCGTGGATGTAGTCGCCGAGCGCCTGCATGCCGCTGGGGAACTTCGACGAGTTGCCCCGCAACGCGCCTTGGGCGTCGCGCTGCGGGTCGAACCAGCAGTCGTCGACCACGACGTACTGGTAGCCCGCGTCGCGCATGCCGGAGGAGACCATCGCGTCGGCGGCTTGGTGGACGGTGGTTTCGCTGACGTTGCAGCCGAAGCTGTTCCAGCTGTTCCAGCCGAGCGGCGGGGTGAGCGCCGGGCTGCCGGGTGCGGCGACGGCGGCGGGCGTGGCCGGCGCCGCGGCGGACAACGCCAGTGCGGCGGCGATCGCGGCGAGCAGGTGGCGGGTGCGAGCGGGCATCGGTGCCCCTTCCGAGGTGTTAGCGTTAACACGACGTCCGGGTATGTATAGAGGAAGCGCCTGGCCCGCGTCCAGTCTCCGCCCGCCGGGCGGCGATTGCCAAACGTGTGCCCGGATGATTACAGTTCCGGTTCTGGGAGCGCTCCCACCCACGTCTGGCTCGACGACGAGGAGATGGAATGCGGGCAAGAAGAATCCGGACCGGTCTGGTGTTGCTGGCGGCGATGTCGCTCGGGGTGGCGGCGGGTTCCGTGCCCGCGTCCGCCGCGGACTACGAGCGGCTGCTCAACGGCACGTTCGCCGGCGGCACCATCGACCCGTGGTGGGCCGGGGCCGGGACCACCGGCCACGTCACCGGCGGCGAGTTCTGCACCGACGTCGCCGGCGGCACGGCCAACGGCTACGACGCGCTGGTCGGCCAGAACGGCGTCCCCTACGAGACGGGCCGCCAGTACACCCTGACGTTCGACGCGCACGCGACGACCACCCAGCAGATCTCCGCCGTCGCGGGCGAGGCCGTCTCGCCGTACCGGCAGATTTCGCGCACCGACCTGACGGTCACCCCGGCGACGCAGCACTTCACCGTCACCTTCACGTCCACTTTGGACTTTCCGAACGCGGGCAACGGGCAGCTGGCCTTCTGGTTCGGCGGCCAGGCCGCGGCCAACACGATCTGCCTGGACAACATCTCGCTGATCGGCGGCGTCATCCCGCCCGGCGGCCTGCCGCCGACGAGCGGCATCCGGGTGAACCAGGAAAGTTACCTGCCCGGCCTGCCCAAGCGCGCCACCGTGATCAGCGACTCGGCCACGCCGCTGACGTGGACGCTGAAGAGCTCCGCCGGCACCGCCGTGGCCACCGGCCAGACCCGGCCGCGCGGCGCGGACGCCCCCTCCGGCGAGAACGTGCACGAGATCGACTTCTCCGCCTACGACACGGCGGGCACCGGCTACACGCTGACCGTCGGCTCGGAGACGAGTTTCCCGTTCGACATCTCCGCGGACGGGCTGAAGAAGCTCCGCTACGACTCGCTGGCGTTCTTCTACCACCAGCGCAGCGGGATCCCGATCGACGCGCAGTACGTCGGAGCCGCTTACGCGCGTCCCGCCGGCCACCTCAACGTCGCGCCGAACCAGGGTGACAACAACGTGCCCTGCCGCTCGGACCTGAACTGCGGCTACACCCTCGACGTCCGCGGCGGCTGGTACGACGCCGGCGACCAGGGCAAGTACGTCGTCAACGGGGGCATCGCCGCCTGGGAACTGCTCGACGAGTACGAGCGCGCGCTGCGGGTGGGCGACGCGAGCGCGCTGGGCGACGGCAAGCTGGCGATCCCGGAGCGGGCCAACGGCGTCCCCGACATCCTGGACGAAGCCCGCTGGGAGGTCGACTTCCTGCTCGAGATGCAGGTGCCGGACGGCAAGCCGAACGCGGGCATGGTGCACCACAAGATCCACGACGCGCAGTGGACCGCCCTGCCCACCCGGCCCGACCAGGACAGCCAGCCCCGGCGGCTGTCGCCGCCGAGCACCGCGGCCACGCTGAACATGGCGGCGGTCGCCGCGCAGGCGTCGCGGCTGTGGCAGACCATCGACCCGGCGTACTCCGCGAAGCTGCTTGCCGCGGCCGAAAAGGCGTACGCCGCGGCCAAGGCCAACCCGAACGTGCTGGCCGACCCGAACGACGGCACCGGCGGCGGCACGTACAGCGACAACACCGTCAGCGACGAGTTCTACTGGGCGGCAGCGGAGCTGTACGCGACGACCGCGAAGAGCGCGTACCGCACCGACGTCACCGGCTCCCCGCTCTACCGCGGCGTCAGCTTCAACACCCACGGCTTCGACTGGGGCTCGACGGGCGCGCTCGGGGACATCACGCTCGCCCTGGTGCCCACCGACCTGCCGGCCGCCGACCTCGCGGCCATCAAGTCGGCGATCACCGCGACGGCCGACAGCCACCTGACGCAGATGGCGGGCATGGGTTACCCGGCGCCCTACCGGACGGCCGACGGCACGTACGAGTGGGGTTCCAACGGCCTGGTGGCCAACAACGGGGTGGTGCTCGCCCTCGCGTACGACTTCACCAAGCAGGCCAAGTACCGCGACGGCGCGTTCCAGGCCATGGACTACCTGCTGGGCCGCAACCCGGCGAACTACTCGTACGTCGCCGGCCACGGTGACCAGGCCGTGCAGAACGTCCACCACCGGTTCTGGGCGCACGAACTCGACGCGTCGCTGCCGACCGCCCCGCCCGGCGCGCTGTCCGGCGGGCCGAACAGCGGCCTGCAGGACCCGACCGCGGCCCGGCTGCTGACCGGCTGCGCACCCCAGCGCTGCTACGTCGACGACATCCAGGCGTACTCGGTGAACGAGGTCGCGATCAACTGGAACTCGGCGCTGGCCTGGCTGGCGAACTGGACGGCGGAGAAGTCGCCGTCGGCGGTGGACACCACCGCCCCGACCGCGGCGGGCACGCCGGCCGTCTCCGCCGTCTCCAGCACGGGAGCGACCGTGACCTGGGCGGCGGCATCGGACCCGGAGAGCGGCGTCAAGAACTACGACGTCGTCAGCGTGACCGGCTCCGCCCGCAAGGTGCTAGCCACCGTCACCGGGACGGCCGCGACGTTGACCGGGCTCACGCCGTCGACCGCGTACACCCTGGTCGTGGTGGCCCGCAACGGCGCGGGCCTCACCGGCACGGACTCCCCGGCCGCGCAGTTCACGACGCTGCCGGGCACCCCACCCGGCGGCTGCGCGGTGACGTACACGGCGAACACGTGGGGCGGCGGCTTCACGGCCGCGGTGACCCTCACCAACACCGGGGCCGCGGCCTGGTCCACCTGGACGCTGAAGTTCCCCTTCCCGGGCAGCCAGAAGGTGACCCAGGGCTGGTCGGCGACGTGGTCGCAGTCGGGCGCGGACGTCACGGCGGCGGCGATGCCGTGGAACGCGTCGGTGGCGCCCGGCAAGTCCGTTTCGATCGGCTTCAACGGCAGCTACACGGGCAGCAACCCGTCGCCGACGGCCTTCGCGGTGAACGGCAAGGCTTGCGGGTGACGGCCGGACGGGTGGTTCGCCCGGCGGACCGCCCGTCCATCCGCTAGCGTCATGCAGTGCGGGCAGGCGCGCCTCCTCCCCCTCGGCGCGTCTGCCCGCACTCTGCCGTCCGCGTGTCCGGTTTGGACCCGATCACCGGCCGGCGGCGCCGGTCATGATGGCGTCGATGATGCCCTGGTGGGTGACGGCGTAGGAACGCCGGTCGAAGAGGCCGAAGCCGTACTGGCCGTTGGCGCCGTTGTCCCAGTAGACGGTCGAGGCCCCGTACTTCTTGGCGGTGGCCACGACGGCGTGCGCGAAGTCGGCGCGGTACCGGTTGTTCGCCGGATCGGCCGCCGACTTGTCGATCGAGCCGTACTCGCCGACGACGGCCGGATAACCCTTGGCGACGAACGCGTCGTGCACCAGTTTCAGCTGGGCGTCCAGATAGTCTTCCTGACCCCAGGTCGACTTCTTCGCGGGATTGGTGGCGCCCCGGCCCCACTGCGTGATGGTCCCGTTTTCTTCGCCGGCGAAGTCCCACGGGCTGTAATAGTGCACGGAAATCATGAGCCGCTTCTCGGCGGCGGGGATCGAAGAAGAGCGGAACTGGTCGGTCGGCAGCACGAAACCGTAGTTCCCGGTGGTGTAGTCGATGTTCGTGTTCCAGCCGGGGACGAGCAGCCACCGCGAGCTGTTGTTCCCGCCGGTCTTGCGCACGGTGTCGACGAAGATCTGGTTGTAGGCGTTGATGTTCGAATAGCACGGCTGGGTCGGGGTGCCGTACTGCCCGTCGAACTCCTCGTTCATGGATTCGAGGATCAGGTGCTGGTCGTAGCCGGCGAACCGGGCGGCGACCTGCTGCCAGACCTTCTGGTACTTGGCCTTGATGGCCGGCTGCGCGGCGGAGTCGCAGATCAGCCAGGAGCCGGTGACGGTCTTGTAGCCGTCACCGTGCATGTTGACCAGCACGTAGAGGCCGCGGCGGTAGGCGTAGTCGACGACCTGCTGGATCCGGTTCAGCCAGGCGGCATCGACGGTGTAGCCCGGTCCGGCACCGATGGAGCCGAGGTAGGAGACGGGAATCCGGATCGTCCGGAACCCGGCGGCCTTCACTTTGTCGATCAGCGCCTGCGTCACGGCAGGCAGCCCCCAAGCGGTTTCGCTCGGAATCCCGTTGGCGTTGGCTTCCAGCTGGTTCCCCAGGTTCCATCCGGCACCCATGTCGGCCACCACCTGCGCGGCACCGGCCGAAGTGGCGGCCTCGGCCGGAGACTGGCCCCCCACCCCGGAAACGGCGGCGGCCGCCGCCAGCGCGGCGGCGAGGAAAACGGACCTGAGCTTCGTTGCTCTGGAAGTCATGGTGGTGGCCTCTCCTGGCATTGGTGGAGATATTCCAACATGACGGATACGGGCCGTCAATGCTCGTTGTGCGACAAGCAATCGCGATTGTCGAATGGATGGTCGAAGGAATCGAATAATCGAAAGAATCGACAAAAAGAGCTGTTCAGGAATCGTCGCCGGGCAGCTCGACGAGCACGACGGTGATGTTGTCGCGCCCGGACGCGTTCATCGCGGCGGCCCACAGCGACTTGACCACCCTGGCCGGTCCGCCGGGCCCGGCGAGCAGTTCTTCGATGGTCTCGTGGCCGACCAGGTCGCTCAGCCCGTCCGAACACAGGAGCAGCCGGTCGGCGACGGCGAGCCGCCCGGCGCGCGTCCGCAGCGGCGTGCCGTCGGTGCGTCCGCCGAGGCACCGGGACAGCCCGCCGAGCGGCCCGCGGTCGTCCGTGGACACCTGGCCCAGGTAACCGCCGCTCTCCACGTACACGCGCGAATCCCCGACGCCGAAGTGCGTGCCGCCGTCCGCGGTCAGCAGCACACCGGCGACCGTGGTCCCGAGCCCGGCGGTGGCCGGCTCGGACCGCCCCATGGCCAGCAGGTCCGTGTCGATCTGCACCAGCGCCGCCTCGACGCCGGTTTCGTCCCGGGGCGCGGCGGAGGCGAGCGTGCGGACGGCGTGCGCGGACGCGACGTCCCCGGCGGCGTGGCCGCCCATCCCGTCGGCGACCGCGACGAGAACCGGCGACGACAGCGGGACTTCGTGCGTGACGGGATCGGGAAGGCTGACCCCGCAGGCGGTGAAGGAGCCGACGACCACGGCGTCCTCGTTGGCTTCGCGCACGGCCCCGCGGTGCGTCAGCGTGGTGACCCGGACCCGCGCGGCGGCGCCCGCCGGCGTCACGACGGCCCGCCCGGGCCGAACTCCACCACGGCGACGACGTCGGAGGCGATGCGGAGCCGGTCGCCGTGCGCCAGCGCCGCGGTCTGGCCGCCCGGCACCGGGGTGTTGTTGACGAACGTGCCGTTCGTCGAGTGCTCGTCCCGCACCCAGCCGCGGCCGTCGGTGCCGACTCCGACGCTCGCGTGCCGCCGGGAGACGTTGTCGTGCCGGGCGAACAGCGCCGCCACCGGGGAATGCCCCGGGTCCCGGCCCAGCAGGACCGAACCGGGCTGCGGCACGTCGACCGCCTGTCCGGCGAACACCAGGCGCAGTGCCCCGTCCCCGCGCCGGGTCCGCGCCGCCGGCCGCCGGGTCAGCGGTTCGAGGCACTCGACGCAGACGAGGTTCGCCGGATCGGGGACGTCGGCGCCGCACGCCGGGCACCGGACCGCAGCGGGTTCCTCCGGCGCGGGCGCGGGCTCGCGAATCTCCGCGGGCCGGGATTCGTCCGCCTCGGCGAGCAGCATGCCGCACTTCTTGCAGAGGGTTTCGTCGTCGGTGTTTTCGGTGCGGCACGCCGGGCAGATCACGCCAGCCATGTGACGGCCTCCGCGGTGATCCCGCGCGCGGCCAGCCCGGCGCGCAGCCGGTCCAGGTCGCCGCGGCGGGGGATGCCGATCAGCCGGACGGCGTCCGCGTCCGCGGACAGCTGCATCGCGGGTGCCGGCGCCGCCGCCGACCGGCCGTAGCGCTCGGCGCCGAGCGGGGTGAGGGTGACGATCTCCTGGTTGTCCGAACCACGCAGTTCCGTGCCGCGGTTGCGGCGTTCGACGTACGGCCCGGCCACCACCGCGTCACAGCGGCGCAACGCGTCGGCGCAGTCCGCCCGGGCCGACAGGCGGGCGTGCGGATAGCCGGAGAAGACGAGCAGGTCGGCCGGCCGGTCGCGGCCGCGGCGCCACTCGTCCAGCTCGGCGAGGAGCGCGGCCAAGGCGAGCGGCTGCTGGAACGGTTCGCCGCCCGACACCGTGATCCCGTCGAGGGGACCGCCGAGCGAGCCGAGCCAGCGCACGACGGCCGCGGGCTCGACGTCCTCGCCCGCCGCGGGGTCCCAGGTGTCGCGGGACGCGCAGCCGGCGCAGCCGATCGTGCAGCCCTGCAGCCAGATCCCGGCCCGGACGCCGTGTCCGAGGACGGTGAGGGGGTGGTGCATCCGGTTGATGCGGACCGCGGTCATACCAGCTCCAGTTCCACGTCCGGGCCGTGCCGGGAGACGCCGGCGATCGTGACCCGCGTGCCGGCCGGGTAGTTGCGGTCGAACAGCTCCCGGGCGAGCGGGTTGATGAGGAACGATTCCAACGCGGTGCCGATGCCGCGGCCACCGTTGGCCAGGTTCGCCGTGCACCACTCGCGCAGCCGGTCGCGGGCCGGGCCGGCGACCTCGACGGTCACGTCCTGCTCTTCCAGCACCCGCCGGAGGATGTTGTCGAGCTGCTGGCCGAAGATCTCCGCCGCGGCGGCGGCCGAGACGAACCCGAACACGACGATGTTGTCCCCGAACCGGTTGAGCAGCTCGGGGCGCGAGAGCGCGGTGGTGAAGTGGTCGGCGATGGCCGCGCGGACCTTGACCTCCAGCACCTCGTAGGGCTCCTCCGGCGAGATGTTGGGTTCCCGCCGGCCCGTCGCGGGGTCGACCGTGCTCACCCCGAGGTTCGAGGTGAAGATCAGCACGCACTCGGAGAAGTACGTCGTGGCGCCGCGGCCGTCGCTGAGCCTGCCGTCCTCCAGGATCTGCAGGAACTTGTCGAGGATCCGCGGGTGCGCCTTCTCGATCTCGTCGAACAGGATGACCCGGAACGGCTGGCGGCGCACGGCGTTGGTCAGCTCGCCGCCCACCTCGTACCCGACGTAGCCCGGCGGCGCGCCGATCAGCCGGTCACCGGAGTGTTCCGCGGAAAACTCGCTCATGTCGAACCGCAGGTAGGCGCTCTCGTCGCCGAACACGAGGGAGGCCACGGCCTTCGCCAGCTCGGTCTTGCCGACGCCGGTCGGGCCGGCGAAGAACAGCACCCCGCGCGGCCGGTTCGAGGACACCCTCGCCTGGGCCCCGGACAGGCCGAGCGCGGCGCGCTTGAGGATGTCCAGCGTCTTGCGGACCGGGTGCTCCTGGCCGACGACCCTCTCCGACACGCTCTTCTCGCCGTCGGCGATCCGCTTGTGCAGGAAGCTCCGCCGCCAGGGGTTGTCCAGGACGCCGAGCTTGTACACCCGCACGGCGTCGGGCAGGTCCGACAGCTGCAGCCCGCGGTCGCGGGCCAGCCGCGTCACCCCGGACATGTCCCGCAGCGTCAGCCCTTCCGAACGTTCGGCGAACGCGTGGTACCGCTCGGCCGCGTCCGGGTCGCCGGTGCCGCCCAGCGACGGGCCGAGCAGCCGCGCGGTGTCCTCGCGGTCGCCGAGGTCGGGGCGGGGAAGCCCGATGACCCGGAACCGCTCGTTGTCCGCGGTGAGCCAGACCGGCAGGTCCAGCTCGCGGTCGACCAGCCACAGGATCGGGTTGTACAACGGGCTCGGCCGGTGCTCCGGCCCGGGCCCGGGCGCGGCGGTCCGCGAAAGCTTGAGGCAGAACAGGAAGAAGTCACGCTCGGCGGCGTCCAGCCGGGACACGTCGACGGCGAGCCGCGAGCCGTAGTCGATGAGGCACGCGGCCCGGCCCTTGCGGGGATCGGTGACGGCGGTGAGGTACCGCGGCAGCCGTTCCAGCGACGGCGGCTGACCCTTGGCGACGTCTTCCCCGAACACCCGCCGGGCGGCCTCGGCAGCCCGGCGGCCCCGGTCGTCGTCGGTCGACGGGTACACGGACAGGCCGTCGACCTGGTCGTACACCAGGAGGAACTCGTAGCCGCTGCGCTCGAACACCTGCCACAGCAGCTGCCGCAGCGGCACCAGCTGGGGCGCTCGCCCGGGCGAGCGCCGCAGGAAGACGTCCCGGATGTTGTCGTGCAGGACGTACTGGGCGTGGACGGCGAGCGTCGAGTCGATCTCGCGGATGAAGGCGGGCAGCTCCGGGCCGGTCACCGGTCACGCTCCCGGCGGCGCTGTTCGCGGGCGGGCACCGGCCGGCCGGCGCGCTTGGCCACCGGGACCACCCGTTCGCCGGGCGGGACCAGGTGCCGTTCGACGACGTGCATGCCGGAGCCGTCGAGGGCGGTGCGGAGCTTGGCGAGGTCGTCGCACCACTCCTCTTCCCGTTCGGCGTCTTCGCGGCGGGCATCGGCCCCGGGCCGGTCTTCGAGCCGGATGACCGCGGCGCGCACCTCGTCCTGGTTGATCACGAGCTGCACGGCGTGCTGCTGCCAGTCCGGGCGGACCAGCCGCAGCCGGTCCGGGTTGCCGGTCACGGTCGAGAAGCCCTCGTCGACGGTGTACCCCAAGTCGGCCAGCGTGTCCGCCACGGAGGCCCGCACGTAGCTGTGTTCGAGTTCGCGGCGGACGTGTTCGGCGGCCTGCGCGGCCCGGGCCCGCAGCCCGGCGTCCAGCGGCCGCTGCGCCGCCACCACCGACTCCAGCTCGGCGCGCACCGGGCCGGCGGGGATCGCCTGCAGCAGCCGGGCCGCCGAAATCGCGTCGGCCCGGCGGGTGCGGGCCCGCGCGTCGGCCCGCTGTACCCGCAGCCGCAGTTCTTCCAGCAGGGTGTCCGGATCGACGTCCGGCCGCGGCACGGCGACCTGCGCGGCGGCCGCGAGCACCTTCGCGCGTTCTTCGGCGGTGGCGTCGGGCGTGAGCCGGCCGAGGATGCGGGTCACGGCGGCGAGCGCGGCCGGCGGCGTGGCGCGCTGCCGTGCCGCCTTGCGGGCCATCGCTTCGTGGTACTTGTCGAACGCTTCCTGCGCGGTGACCGGCCGTTCGAGGTCGATCGTGTGCCGCAGCACCGAAAGCACGGCAGCCTCGGTGCGCTGCCGCAGGTCCCGCTCGAACCGGTCGAGCTGCGCGCGGGTCGCCGAGCACCAGGCCGCCAGCTCCGCGGGCGACTGCGCGCACGGGGTGAGCGGACGCGGCAGCCCGGCCGCCAGGTCGGCGGGGGCGTGGCGGCGCAGGACTTCGATCCGCGCGTTGAGGTCGATCACGCCGCGGGCGGCGGACTCCCACGCCAGCAGCGCGGCGTGCCCGGCCTCCCACTCGGCCCGGTTCCGCTCGGCCCGGTCCCCGATCCGGGTGAGGCCGGCGCCGAGCAGGTCGACCGAGCGGGCCGCGACGAGCGCGCCGGCCTGGACGCCGCGGGCGGCCAGCCAGACCGATCCGCCGACCACCGCCACCACCGCGACGCCGATCATGCCTTCGCCACTCATCGCGCACCTCTGTCCGTTCGCGTCGTCATCGGGTCATCGCCTCGTGGTGTTCCGCCTGGTGGGCCGCCGACCAGCGGCGGTGCCGGACCGCCGCCCAGGCGACGTGCGCGATCGCGGCGGCGACAGCCGCGATCGGGGTGAGCCAGGGCAGGAACGCGAGCGCCACCAGCGTCAGGGCGATCACCACGGCCCAGAAGCCCGGCGACCGGCGCAGCCTGCCGCCGGTCCGGCCCATGGCCACCTGAAACGCCTGCCACAGCGAATACCGCGGGTGGTAGTCGGCGGCCATCAGGTAGGCGAGGACCCACTCGGCCGCGAAGTGGGTCATCACCGGCACCGACACCAGCCCGAGCGCCGGGGTCTTCGCGGACAGCGCCACGACGAGCAACCAGAGCCCGCCCAGCACCGCGGCCCCGGCGGCGGCGCGGCCCACGGCCCCGGCGCGGCCGGCTTCGCGCTGCCGCTCGTGGTCGGCCCACGCCGCCCGGCGGCCTTGCTCGATGCGTCTGACCCGCTCCTCCTCGAGCACGATCTGCTGCGCTTCGGCCTGCGCGACGCCGGAAGCGAACAAGGCGGCGTAGGAGCGGACCGGGTCGTCACCGGCCCAGCGGAGCAGGTCGGTGAACCAGCCGACGGGCACCGGGAGCCGGTTCGCCCGGCGGGCGAGTTCACGCCGCCAGTCGTCCCCGCACGGCGCCCCGGCCGCCCGTTCGAGCATCGCGGCGCGCGCGACGGACCGGTGCTGCGTCCGGTAGGCGTTCGCCAGCCGGGGATTGCGTTTCAGCGTCGCGACGGCCGTGCGGAGCTCGCCCACGGCGGCGGTCCACCGGGCGGCCACCGGTGCCAGTTCGGCGCCGCCCTCGAAGCCGGCGAGCACGTCCAGCAGGCGGCCGTCCCAGAGCTCGTCGACGATCTCGCGGTTCCGCTCGGTGCGGGCGTCCCCGTCCGGCCCGTCCTGCGCCCGTCTCGCCAGCTGACGCAGCTTCGCCGGGTCGACGACGGCCTGGCGGTAGACCGGCGGCTGCTGGGGGTTGAGCCCGCCCAGCAGCCGGAGCAGCTTCACGTTCGGCGTCTCGGCGCTCCGCTCGAGCCGGTCGAGCAGTTCGAGCCGCTCCTCGACCACGCCGACCGGGTACTGGTCCGGGTTGTCGAACTGGTGCAGCCACTGCGTCAGCGCGGTCCACGACGGACTGGGCGAGATCCCGTACCGGCGGGCTGCGAGTTCCCAGTCCAGGGCCATCGCGACCGCGAGGCTTTCCGGGTCGCGGAACCGGCGGCCGCCGAACTCGAACTCGGTCGCGTCGACGGGCACCCGCCGGTCGGGCACCTTCGGCGAATCGCCCGCCAGCCACAGCCGGACCTGCTCGCCGCCCCAGCGCTTGGTGTCGTCGGAGACGAGCAGGCCGGCGCACAGGCGGTTGAGCCGGGCGTCGGCGATCGCGTCGACCGGCACCGGCTTCGTCGAGACGAACTTCTGGATCACGAGGTCGTCGAGCCCGTGGAACGGCTGCTGCCCGGTCACCAGCTCGAGGACCACGACACCGAGCGACCACCAGTCCAGCGCGGGCGAGACGTGCCCGGTCCAGGCTTCGGGCGCGGCGTAGGCGGCGGTCCGGGCCACGCCGGTGAAGTGCGTGGTGCTGTTGAGCCGGCGGCTGAGGCCGAAGTCGGCCAGCACCAGCTCGACCGCCGGGCTGCGGCCCCGGACGAGGACGTTCTCCGGTTTCAGGTCGCGGTGGGTGATCCGCCGCCGGTGCAGGGCCGTCAGGCCGTCGGCGAGCTGCCGCACGATCTCGGTGACGCTCTTGGTGTCGAACGCGTGCTTTCCGGCGCCGGCTTCGCGCAGGCTCCCGCCGGGCAGGTACTCCATCAGCTCGAAGACCCGGCCGTCGGCCAGCGTCCCGGTTTCCACGATGCGCACGACGTGCTTCGAGCGGATCGAGGCGAGCTGGGCCCACACGTCGGCGTCCGGCCGGATGTGCCGGTGGTAGACCTTGAGCACCAGGTCGGTGCCGCGGTGCGCGGAGTCGGTGACCTTGACCAGCTGCGCCTCACCGCCGGCGGAAGGCAGCGCCTGGAACGCGCTCAGCCGGGCGGCCAGCGCGGCCGGCAGCACGTCGGGGGACAAGGCGGGCCAGGACGAAGACGCCGTCGGCGGATCGGCTTCCCGCCGGGTCGCGTCGGGCTCGTCCTCGCGGCGGGTGGCACCGGGGCCGGGGGTTCCCTCGCGGCGGGTGACGCCGGGCTCGCGCCGGGTCTCGCCGGAGCCGGCCGGGACCGGGCCGCCGTCGGCGGGGTCGCCGTCATGCGCGTTCGGCTCGGCCATCCGATCCTTCCTCCGCCTCTCGCAGTCGATCCGGCAGCTACCTGACGGACCACCGCCGGGCCCGCGCCGGGCCCGCCGGGAATTGTCACCTTTCTGTCCGATAACGACTGTCCTCTGTCGATTGCAGTGCGTCAGAAAAGCCCGCATGACACGAATCGGCAATATCGTGAGCCGACCGGTAACGGTAATAGCGGCCGGAGCGAATGAACGGACGCGTTGCCCGCCGTGCAGTCGCCCGGCCGGTGCGTGAAATCGCTTCAACGGTTCCGGAGGACACACTGATGGCGAGCACCGAAAGGGTCACGACCGTGGTGGCGCAGGCGCTGTTCCAGGTCGCGGCCGACGGCGCGGTCTCGGTGGCGGCGTCGTCGCTCGACGGTGCCTCGGCGGAGGACGCCTGGCTCGGCCTGGTGCGTCCGCACCTGCGCTTCGCGGAGACGAACGGGGCACTGACCTACGTCGTCTTCCCCGACGGGGCCGCCGCGGTGCTGCGCCGGACCTGGGACCTGCAACGGCCCGGTGTCGTGGAAATGCACGCCCTGCTGGGCGCGGACGAAACGGTGACGGCGGAACTGGCTCTGTCCACAGCGGACTGGAAGGGCCGTCCGGTGCAGCCGCCCGCCGACCGGCGGCTGCCGTCGCTGTCGGCCGGCGAGCTGTGGGACCCGGACGCGGCGGAGCGGTTCCGGGGCCGGGCGCTGGCGCAGGCCGACCTGCTCGCCCACTCGCTCGCCTGGCTGCTGCAGTCGCCGGCCACGCCGATCGGTTTCGTCGGGTGCCCGGGCGCCGACCGGACCGCGATCCTCTGGGCCTTGCGCGAAATCGCCGCACCCGAACTGCCGGAACGCACGTGGACTTTTGCCACGCACGACGGCGCGGCCGGCAGCGGGCTCGATATCGTCTTTTTCGACTCGCCGCCCCAGCGGGTCGCCACCGCGGAAATGATCGTCATCGATCTGGCCCGCGGACAGGGCGCGAGCCCGCAGAACGAATACCGCGCGAATGCGCTGGTCTACCGCTACGAGTACGGCGTCGACCCACCGGCGGTCGGCACGCCCGTGCCGGTCCCGGCCCCGGCCGCGCTGGTGCCCGCCGTGGCGGCCATGGTGCCGGCCCAGCCGGCGCCGGTCCGCTCTTCCCTGACCTTCGCGCGGTGGACCGAACTCGTCCGCGGGCTTTCCGGCGCGCGTGACGACCGGGCGGTCGACGGCGCGCTGGCGGAGCTGGAGTACTGGGTCTCCACGATCGACGACCGCGACGACGTCCGGCGGGCGCTCGAGAACGAAGGCTGGGCGGCCGCGACCATCCGGCGGCACATCCCCGGCCCGCTGCACGACGCGATCTTCGACCGGGTCGTCCAGGTGGCGTTCGGCGCCACCGGGCCCGGCCGGGTGACCGCGTCCGCCCGTGATGCCGCGCGCCGCATCGCGCGGACTTCGCGCGCCACTGACGTCGTCCGTGCCGTCGCCCGCGCGGATTCCGGCGGCGAGCTGGCGGACGTGCTGGCCCAGCGGTGGCTGACCGAGCAGGGGACGGCCGAGTCCCCGGAAGGGGCCGAGGCCGGCCGCTTCACCCGGCTCGTCCGGCGCACCGGCCCGGTGCTGGTGCGGCGCATCGTCCTGGCCACCGTGCTGCTGCTGGTCCTGACCCTCGGTTTCGTCACGCGCGGTGTCCTGTGGTGACGGGCACCGACCTGGCCGCCGACCGGCTCGGCCGCCTGGGCGCCAAGCTGGGCTCCGGCGGGCAGGCGCACATCTACGAGCTGCCGGAGCTCGGCCTGCCGGACGTGCCGGGCCCGTTGGTGTACAAGCAGTACAAGCCGGGCAAGGCGCCGAAGCACGGCATGGGCGCCATCATCAACCTGCGCTCCCGGCTCGTGCCGGAGCCCGCCAAGCTCGACCGCCTCGACGCCGTGACGACCTGGCCGGTGCGGCAGGTGGTCGACGGTGACGGCGCCGCACTGGGCCTGATCCTGCGCCGGATCCCGGAGTCCTTCATGCAGGACGTCCGGCTGCCGAACGGCGGTACCCGGGCCAAGCCGCGGGAAGCCCAGTTCCTCTTCATCCCGCCGGACCGCGCACTGCGCCTCGGCACGCCGGCCCCGACGCCGGCCGAACGGCTGACCGTCTGCCGGGATTTCGCCGCCACGCTCGCCTTCCTGCACGGGGAGCTGGATGTGGCGTTCGGGGACGTCAACGCGCGCAACGCGGTGTTCCGCCTCGGTGCCGATCCGACGGTGATGTTCGTCGACTGCGACGCCGTGCGGAAGGTCAGCGAGATCGCGCCGCAGCTCAACGCGCCGGACTGGGAGCCGCCCGAAGGCCCCGACGTGCTGAACCGGGCGACCGACCTCTACAAGCTCGGCCTGTTCGTCCTGCGGTGCCTGACCCCGGACCGCTTCAGCTCGGTCAACCGGGACCCCGGCGAAGCCGGCGCCGTGCTCGATCCGGCCGGCCGGACGCTGCTCGCGGCGGCGCTCCAGGACGACCCCGCCGGGCGGCCGCCCGCCGAGGAGTGGGCACGCTACCTGCGCCACGCGCTCGGTGAGCCGCTCGGCCCGCCGGTGCTCGAGCGGGTCGTCCCGGACCGCACGATCGTCGCGGCCGGCGAGCCGCTCACGCTCAGCTGGACGGCCCAGGAGGCGACCACGGTCGAAGCGGCAGGCGCGGGGATCGCGGCCGTTTCGGTGCCGGGCACGGCCGGGACGGGCACGATCGTGCTCCATCCCGCCCGGACCGGCCGGATCACCGTGACCGCCCGCAACCCGCTGGGGAAAGCCGCGGTGCTGACCGAGCCGGTCGCCGTCTTCGACGTCCCGTCGTTCCACGACCTGCCGGTGCCGATGCCGCAGCTGGACCTGCCCCGGCTCGTCCCGGCGCAGCTGCCTGCCGTGGGCCGGGTGCTCCCGGCGTTCCCCCGCGGCGCACCCGTGCCGCTGCCGCCGATGGCGAACGCCGTCGCCGCGTGGACCGAGCCGGGCCCCGGGGTGTCCCCCGCGCCGGTGGCCCTGCCCGCCCCGCCGCCGGTGCTCGTGCCCGTCCCGGTGGACCTGACGACGTTCTTCGCCGCGCCCGCCGCCGTCGAAGACCCTGCTGCCGACCAGGAAGTGCACCCATGACCAGTCCAGTGCGGCGCCATCATCACCCGCTGGCCCGCCTCGCGGGGGCACAGCCGGACGTGCTCGCCCAGGCGAGGACCGACCGGGTCAAGTACACCGCGATGGGCGGGGTGCTGCTCACGACCGCCGCCGTCGCCGGCGTGTCCGCCGCGTTCGCCCTCGCGAGCACCCTCAAGCTGCCCACCCCGGCCGCCGTGGTGATCGGCGGGCTCTGGGCGGTGGTCATCCTGAACCTCGACCGGATGCTGATCGTCAACATCCGGCGCCAGACCGGCTGGATGCGCAACCTCGCCGCCGCCGTGCCGCGGCTCCTGCTCGCCGTCGTGATCGGGTCGGTCGTCTCGATGCCCCTCGTGCTGCGGATCTTCGAACCGGAGATCACCAACGAGATGCAGGTGATGCACTCGGACAACCTGATCGCTTCGCAAAAGAAGTTGAACGAGCAGTTCGCCGACATCGACCTGCTGCAGAAGAAGGCCGACGAGCTCCAGGCGGTCGCTTCCGGGCGCAGCCAGCCCAGCGTCAGCGAGGATGCCGACGTCGTGGCCGCGCAGAAGCGGGTCACCGACGCGCAGGCGGCGTACGACAAGGCCGCGGCCGACGCCCAATGCGAGCTGGTGGGCAGCTGCGGCACGCACCGGGCCGGGGTCGGCGAGGCCTACCTGCAGGCGAAGGCCAAGGCCGACCAGGCCAAGGCCGATCTGGACGCGGCCAAGACCCAGCTCAACGACGCGACGGCGAAGGCGCAGAACCGGATCGCCGGCGGGTCGGCGTCCAACGCGGACGCGGCCAAGGCCGAGCTGACCACCCTCGTCCCCCGGCTCGAGGAGCGCAAGAAGGAGCGCACCGAAGCCCAGGGCCGGCTCGACCGCGGCGAGCTCGGCAGCGAGGGCCTGCTGGCCCGGCTGGAAGCGCTCGACCGGCTGACCGCGGGCAACTCGCAGATGGAACTGGCCAGCCTGGCGCTCACCCTGCTGTTCCTGCTGATCGAGGTGCTGCCGGTGGTGGTCAAGCTGCTGACGCTGGTTGGCGAGCCGACGTTGTACGACAAGCTGCTCGCCAAGGAGGAGAACACCCTCGAGCGGCGCGCCGGCGGCCGCACCGATCTGCTGCTGAAGATCGAGGAAGACCTCGAGGACCAGCAGATCGAGCAGGCGAAGGCGGCCAACCGGCTGCTGGTCGAGCAGCAGGCCGCGATCGCGCGGGCGGCGATCGAAACGTGGGGCGTGATCGCGAAGAGCCGCAGCGACGCGGAACTGGAGCGGTGGTACCGGGAGCACACCGGGCAACCGGAACCGGCCGATCCGCCGCCGATGCTGCCGATGAGCATGACCGTGCCCGTCCGGCCCGTGGCGGCGTCGCCGGCCGAGCCCGTGACGACCCCGCTGCCCGCGCCCGCGGAGCCGGTGACGGCTCCGCTCGCCACCGCCGGTCCCGGGCGGCACCCGGTGGGCGCGGGGCAGACCTACCGGCAGTTCAAGGCGAGCGCGGGCGTGCCGGTGAACGCCGTGCCGCACAACGGGACCGCCGTCCGGCATCCCTGACCGTGAAAGGAAGGCCTCCGTGGAAGCCAAGGGTACGAAGCTGCTCCCGTTCTACATCGTCATCGACGCGTCCTACTCGATGTCGGGCCGGAAGATCGATTCCGCCAACCGGATCATCCGCCAGGTCCAGGACGCGCTGGCCACGGACCCGATCCTGGCGGACAAGGTCCGGATCGGGCTGCTGGACTTCGCCGACGACGCCCAGGTGCAGCTGCCGCTGTGCGACATCCTGGAGCCGAGCCTGGCGATGCCGGTCCTCAAGCCGCGCGGCGGCACGTCCTACGTCGCCGCGTTCCGGCTGCTGCGGTCGACGATCGCGGCGAACATCAAGCTGCTCAAGACCGATGGCTTCAAGGTGCACCGGCCGGCGGTGTTCTTCCTGTCCGACGGCGCACCCACCGACCCGGTGCCGGAGTGGAAGGCGGCGTTCGCCGACCTCGCCGGGGACGAGGCCTACCCGAATGTCATCCCGTTCGGTGTCGACGACGCCGACGCGCACGTCCTGCAGTCGCTGATCCACCCGTCGACCGGCGGCAAGCAGATGCGGATGTACCTGATGGACAACGGGGAGGACGCCGCCAAGGCGATCACCGCCATGGCCGAGATCATGATCTCGAGCGTGCTGCAGTCCGGGCACAGCCTGTCCCAGGGCGAATCCGGGATCGTGCTGCCCGAGGAGTCGGAGCTGCCCGCGGGCATCAGCTCGCACACCGCCGACGACGACGACTTCGTGTGATGACCGGACCGGACGGGACGGCCGCGGTGACGCCGGACGCGGCCCCGGGAGACGACGAGGGGCCGGCGAACCCGGTGTGGCGCGGCGAGTTCCGGATCACGCCGTTCGAGGTGGGCGACCCGGGCCGGGCGGCCACCGCACCGTCCTATCCGGACCGGAGCCACTGGGACCGCCCCGACACGGTCCTCGACGGCGTGCTGCTGAACGGCGACGGCGGGCGGCCGCCGATGGTGCTCCGGGCGGCCAGCGCCCGCGGCCGTTCCCACCGGTTCCACGGCAAGGTGCGCCAGGACGCCTACGCCTTCCGGTGCGACGGCCGGTTCGTGGTCGCGGCGGTGGCCGACGGGCTCTCCAGCCGTCCGCTGTCGCACGTGGCCGCGGACGTCGTCACCCGGCACGGGTGTCACCTGGTCGCCAAACAGCTCGAGAAGGCCGGACCCGGCGACCTGGACTGGGCGCACGTCCTGCGGGTGCTCGCCGCGAAGGTGATCAGGGCGGGCCGGCGCGAGCTGGAGGGCGCGTCGCCGCCGTGCTTCGTCGAACAGGACGCGGAGGTGGCCGGGGAACTCGCGACCACCGTGCTGTTCGCGGTCGCCGACATGCGGCCCGCCGCCGGCGGCCACCCGGTGTCCGTGTTCGCCTACGGTGACTCGTCGGCCTGGGTGCTGCGTTCGGGGAAGGTCTGGGAGCCGCTGAACCCGGTCAAGAACGAGGGCGCCACCGTGGCGTGTTCGGCCACCGACGCGCTTCCGTACCTGCCCGCGCGGCCGCCCGAGGTCGTCCGGACGCACCTCGGCCCCGCCGACGTGCTGGTGCTGCTCAGCGACGGGGTCACGGACCCGCTCGACGACGGGACCGGCACGGTGGGCGAATTCCTCGCCGAGAACTGGCGGTGCCCGCCGGAGCCGCTGGCGTTCGCCGCGCACGTCGACTTCGCCCGGCGCTCGCACGACGACGACCGCACCGCCGTGGCGATCTGGCCGGGAGCGTGACCATGGCCGAGCGGCCGTCCGCGCGGGAGCTGGCGCGGCAGGGGAAACTGGCGGGCTTCGCCGCGCTGGCGTCCGCCGGGGAACGCAAGCTGCTGCGCGCCGAGCTGTACGAGATCGTGCAGCCGGTGGTCTTCGGGCAGCTGACGAAGAAGCTCGAGCTGAACCGCGGCCACTTGCGGTGCGCGACGGCGGTTTCCGCGCTCGCGGACGACTGCCTCGACCGGTTCCACGACGACATGGACGCCGTCCTCGGCGACCTGTTCCGCAACGCCCGCGTGCCGGTGCGCAACCTCGAAGGCTGGGTCCGGAAACGGCTCACCGCGGTCACCGTCGACGCCTATCGCCGTCGTCGTGGCGCGCGCGGGGCGTTGCAGCGGCCGCGGGTACCCGCCTGGCTGGCGCTGCGGCTCGGGGGCCGGGAAAGCCTGCTGGAGCTGGCCGTCGACATGCTGGAGTTCGCCGGCCACGAGGTGACCGCGGGCGCCGGGATCTGGCCGGTCGACACGTGGGCGGCGCGCCGGGCGATGCGCGCCGGCGGGGACTTCGAGGCCGCCCGCCGGGCGGTGGTGCGCGAGGTGGACGCCGTGGTCGCGGCCATGCGCACGCGGCCGCGGTGGTTCGACGACTACGTCGAACGACCGTTGGGGCGCAAGCGCATCCCGCTGCTGCCGGTGGTGCCGGCGGAGCTCGACGAGCCGGCCGACCCCGCCCGCCACCGGCTGGCGGACGCGCTGCTCACCGAACTGGCCGGGGTCGCGGTCACCGCGATCGAGCGCCGGCTGGCGCGCGGCGAGGACGCCAGGACCGTGGTGGTGGAGGTCGTGCGCGCGGTGTTCGAAGAGCCGGTGGACGCGCTGGCGGACCGGGCGTCGACCGACCGGCTCGTCGCGGCGGTCCTGGCGATCCTCGCCGACCGGGGGACCGCGCACGGCAGGCGAACCGCGTCCTGACAGCCGCGGCACGGAGGAGCAGGAGGAGCGCAGTGACCGGGACGCTCGAAGAGGACGCCGTGGTGCTGCGGTGCCAGGCGGCGGTGATCCGGGCGATCACCGGCGACGGCACCGAGGACGAGATCGCCGGCGTGGTCGCCGGCCTGTCCCGGCTGCCCGCGGACCACCCGGAACGGCCCCGGATCGCGGCGGCGATGCTCCTGGCGCTGTTCCGCGGGAACCCGGGGGCGGTCACCGAGTACGCCGCCCACACCGGGGAGCTGCTGCGGTTCGCGGAGGCCCGCCCGCCTGCCCACCCGGACTGGGTGCGGGTGCGGACCTTCGCCCGGATGGGCGCCATGATGCACACCGGGCTCCAGGGGCAGCTGACCGATCTGGCGCCCCTCGAAGCGGAGCTGGGCACGCTCGGCGAGCTCGCCGGGGACAACCCGGCGGTGGCGCCGGCCCTCGGCTTCCTGCGGACGATGTCCGGGTTCCTGCGGGCGCTGAACGAGGGCAACGAGAGCGTGCTGCAGCGCGCGCCCGCCGAAGTGGCGGAGCACCTCCACGGGCTCCGGGACCGGCCGGAGTTCGCGCCGCTCGTGGCCGCGTTCGAACCCGTGGCCCGTGGTTTCGCCGCGAACCAGCGCGGCGACCACGCCGAGATGCTCAGGTGGTACGACACCGCCGAGCGGGCGGTCCGGGAGCTGCCGGGCCACGACGCGCTCCGGCAGCTGATGGCCGACACCTCGACCCGGATCGAACCGATGCGGGCCGTGCTGGACGGCGGCGCCGAGCCCACCGAAGAACGGCTAGCCGAGCTGCGGGCGCTGGCCGAGCGTCCCGACGCCGGCCCCTTCGACCGGGCGTTGAGCCACCTCGCGCTCGGTGGCGCCTACCTGCGGGGCCACCGGGAAACCGACCCGGCCCGGATCGAACTCGCGCTCCGCCACCACCGGACGGCGCTGGCCCTGCTGCCGCCCGGGCACCCGCACCACGCGTTCTGCCTGTTTTCGGTTGCCTTCTGCCTGGTCCGGCGCGCCGAGGCGGCCGGCAACACCGACGGTCTCGACGAGGCCGACGAACTGCTGCAGCGCGCACGTGCCGGACTCGACGGGCCGCAGCACCCGTACTGGGCCCTCGTCAACGACCTGCTCGGTTCGGTCCGGGAGCGGATCGGACGCCGGGACGACGTCGAAGAGACCGGCCTGCTCGCCCAGCGCAGCTACGCCTGGCGCGTCCTGCTGGAGTCCGACGCGGCCGGGGCGAAGATCACGATCCGCGACGCCGCGCGGGACGCCTTCGACCTGGCGCGCCGGTGCTTGAAGGCGGACAACCCCGCGGCCGCGTTGCGCGCGCTCGACACCGGCCGCGGCCTGATGCTGTTCGCCGCGACGGAGCTGGCGAAGGTGCCCGCCCGGCTGGCCGCCGCCGGGCACGCGGAACTGGCCCGGCGCTGGGAAACCGAGGGCGCCGGGTCCGGCGGTCTCCGCCGCGAAGTGCTCTCGGTGCTCACCGAAGAGGCCGGGGACCTGCTGGATCCGCCGAGCGTCGGCGAAATCCGCTCCGCACTCGCGCGTCTGGGCGCGGACGCGCTCGTCTACCTGGTCCCCGCCGAGCCGCCGTTGCCGGGCCTGGCGCTCATCGCGCCGGCCGACGGCCCGCCGGCGTGGATGGTCCTGCCCGAGCTCTCGGTGCGGGACGACGACGGCGCGGAGCGGTACCTGGCGGCCCTGGCCGCCCGGTCGGCTCGCGACCTCTCGCCCTCGCCCGACGACGAGCTCGTCGACAGCTTCGGCCCGCTGTGCGACTGGGCGTGGGGCGCGGCGATGGGGCCATTGCTCGACGGGTACTTCGGGGCGCGCACGCGCGACGGCGGCCCGGTGCCCCGGATCGTGCTGATCCCGATGGGTGACCTCGCGCGGATCCCGTGGCAGGCCGCACGGCGCCGGGACGGCGTGTACGCGGTCGAGCTGGCCGCGTTGTCGCAGGCGGTTTCGGCGCAGCTGCTGTGCGAAAACGCCGCCCGCGAACCGGTTCTCCCGTCCGGCGGGGGACTGGTGGTCGGCGACCCGGACACCGGCGACCCCGAGCTCGACCTCGACGCCGCCCGGCTCGAGGCGTACACCGTCCGGCAGGCGTTCTACCGGGGCGCGCGCTATGTCGGCCGCCGTCCCAACGGGACGGTCAGCCCGTCCGGGCGCGGTACCGCGGACGAGGTCCGCCGGTGGCTCGCCGATCCCGGCCCCGGCGCGGGGGCGATGCTCCACCTCGCCTGCCACGGTTCGTTCGCCGCCGGGCTCGAGGACGCGAAGGCGTTCCTGCGGCTGGCCGGCGGCGAGCTGTCCGCCGAAGAGATCCTGGAGCTGCTCGTGGCTTCGCCGGAGCGTCAGGTCGGGCTGGTCGTGCTGGCCGCCTGCAACACCGGGCGGTCGGTGCACGGCTACGACGAGGCGTACAGCCTCGGCACCGCGTTCCTGACCGGCGGGGTCCGGTCGGTCCTGTCCACCCAGTGGAGCATCCCGGACGCGCGGACGCCGGCGCTGATGTACCTGTTCCACCACTACTGCCGCCGGGAGGGCCTGCCGCCCTGGCAGGCGCTGCGGCAGGCCCAGATGTGGATGCTCGACCCCGGCCGGGTGCCGCCGACGGGCATGCCCGCGGACCTCGTGGCGGCCGTGCCGCCCGGCGAACCGGCGCCGGTGGCCGACTGGGCCGGCTTCCTCCACTTCGGACACTGACCGGGAAGGACGAACCGTTGACAGACACCGTCGCCGAGTTGCGGGCCGAGCTGGAGAAGCTGCACGGCCCGGCCAAAGTGGCTCCGCTGACCCGGCTCGCGCAGATCCTCGCCCAGCAGTACTGGCGGACCGGCCCGGGCCGGCCGGAGGCCCAGCCCGACCTGGACGAAGCCATCGCCGCGCTGCAGGAGTGCCTCGAACACCTGCGGGCCGGCGACAGCGTCCGCGGCCAGGTCGCCGCCCAGCTCGGCTGGCTGCTGGGCGCGCGGTACGGCGCGCACACCCAGGACGAGCGGGACCGGGTGGCCGGGCTGGAGGTGCTGACCGAGGCGCTGGAATCGCCGCACCTCACCCGGGTCCACCGGGAGATGTGCCAGGTCCAGCGCGGGCAGCTCTGGCTCGGCCGGGCGACCGGGGCGCTCCGGTCACCGGACATGGCGACGCAGCTCATCGGCGGGGGTGTCGCCCCGGAGGTCCGGGCGGACGTCGACCGCGCGGCCGCCTGCTTCCGGCAGCTGCTCGCCGACGGCCCGTCCTCGCGGGAACTCGCCGACGGCGTCGAATCGCTGCTGGCCGTGGCCGAGATCCTGCAGACCATGCTGAGCGGAACCGCCGGGGCCGGCATCGACGTGCCGGCGATGCTGGGGCTGATGACCAAGGTTCAGCAGCTCCAGGACCGGTTCCGGCAGGCGGTCCCCGGCCGCCGCGGCTCGGACACGTTCTTCTCGTTCGCGGACATGAAGTCGCTCATGGAGATCGAGCCGATCGACCGCCCGGTCGCCGTCGTCGTGCAGCCCGAGCCCGAGCCCGAGCCCGCGGAGCCGGTTCCGGCACCGCCGGCGCCCGACGGCGACCGGTTGCGGCGCTCCCTGCACGAAAAGCTGGGCGGTGCGGAGCCGATCTGGGCCCGCGCGGCCGAACTGCTCCGGCCGGACGCCCCCGCCCTGTCGGTCGAGGCCGTGGACGAGCTGGTCGCGTTGGCGACCATGGTCGCCGAAGGGCAGCCCACCGCCGTCGACCGGTTCGTCCTGGCCGTGGCCTTGGCGCTGCGGGACCGGCTCGACGACGGCGGCGACCGGGCCGATGCGGTGGCCGGGGCCGAGAGCCTGCTGGCGGCGGTGCGCGAGCTGCCCGCCGGGCACCCGGCCCGGCCGGTGATGCTGCTGTCGCTGGGGGCGTTCCTGGACGAGGAACGCCCGTTCGGCGGGCCGCTGGAGGTCGTGGCGGGCGAATTCGCGGACCGGGCCGACGCGGCGATCGCGGCCGGCATCGCCGATCCGGCGGACCTCGCGGCGCTGCACGCCCTGCGCTGCCTCTGCCGCGCCGCCGAGGCCGTCGCCGAGTTCCGGCGGGCCGCGGTGCCCCCGGACTACCCGTGGCGCAACGCGCTGAAGGCCGCCGCGCAGGAGGCCGGATGAGCACCCGCCGGGCGCTGCTGATCGGCGCGCAGACCGGCCGGCTGGCCGGCGTGGGCCGGGACGTCGCGGCGATGGCCGGGGCGTTGGCCGGCTGGGGCTTCGAAAGCACCCCGTGCCAGGGCGGGGAGGCGACCCGGGCCGGCATCCTCGCCGCGTACTCGCGGTTCATCGCCGGCACCCGCGAAGGCGATGCGGTCGTCGTCTACTACTCCGGCCACGGCGGCCGCAGCGTGGCGCCGTCGGGTGGCGCGGTGCCGTTCCTCGAGCCGGTCGACTACGACGAGTCCACTGTGGACGACTTCCGCGGCATCACCGCGCTGGAGCTGTCACTCCTGCTCCGGCAGCTGACGGCGAAGACGGACAACGTCACGGTCGTGCTCGACAGCTGCCACGCCGCCCACCTGTCGCGGGATCCGGAGAAGGTCGTCAAGGCCCGCGGCCCGCTGCCCTTCCGGCTGCTCGCCGCGCACCTGGATCGCCTGCGGCGCACCGAACCCGGGCTCGACGGGTGGACGCCGGCCGGCAACCCGCACGCCGTGCGCATCGTGGCTTGCGCGCCCGAGCAGTCCGCGTACGAGTACGTCAACCCCGAAGGACTCCGGGCCGGGCTCCTGACCGACACGCTGGTCCGGACGCTGGCCGAAGCCAAAGCCGGCGACGTGGCGGTCTCGTGGGCGACGGTCGCCGACCGGGTGCGCCGGCGGGTGCTCGCGCTGCTGCCCGTCCAGCGGCCGGAAGCCGAGGGACCGGCCCGCCGGCTGCTGTTCGACGTGGCCGAGACCGACCCGGTCGCGACGCTGCCCGCCGCGCTGGTCGCGGGCCGGGTGCGGCTCAGCGGCGCCGCGCTCCTCGGCGTCACGCCCGGCGACGAGTTCGTCATCCTGCCGGGCGAGTCCGACGGCCGGCGGCTCGGGGCGGTGCGGGTCGACCGCGTCGACCTGGCAGCCGCCTGGGGCGACCTGCGGCCACCGGCGACGGCCCTGCCGATCGGCGCGCGGGCCCACCCGGTCCGCACGGCCGCGCCGGTGCTGCCGGTCCGGGTCGTGTCGTCCGGTCCGTGGCCGGCTTCGCTCGCCCGGGCCATCGAGCTCGCCCCGCTGATCCGGTTGACCGGCCCCGGCGAGGACTGCCCCGTCGAGGTCGGCCACGACGCCGGCGGCTTGACGGTGCGCGACGAATCCGGGCCGCTGCACCGGCCCCGGCCGGCCGGGGAGGACGGGATCCGGCGGGTCGTGCGCGACCTGACCCGGCTGGCCAGGGCCCGCGCGCTGCGGCGCCTCAGCGAGGGACCGGGTGAAGCGCTGCCGCTGCCGGTGTCGATCGAGTTCGGGCGCGTCGAGGGCGGCCGAGCCGTGCCGCTGTCGCCCTGCGGTGCCGTGCTGCACGTGGACCAGCCCGTCTACGTCCGCGTGGGCAACGAAAGCCCGGACCCGGTGTACGTCTCGCTGCTCGACATCGGCGTGGCCGCGGGGATTTCGGTGCTGAACCCGGCGTCCCCCAGCGGCGTCCGGCTCGCCCGCGGCGGCCGGTACACCTTCGGCGGCAACGACCTGACCGGCTCCCTCAAGGGAGTGGCGCTCAGCTGGCCCGCCGACCTGCCGCGCGACCGGCCCCGCCCGGAGACGATCGTCGTGCTGGTGACCGCCGAACCGGTCGACAGCCGCGTGCTCGAACAGGACGGCGTCCGGGCGGCGGGTCCCGGTTTCGGGCGGAGTCTCCGTTCGCCCTTCGCGGTACGCACCATCGATTTCGACCTCGTCCCGGCCCAGCCCGACCCAGGGAGAATCCGTGAGTTCGTTGTCTGACCACCGGACGGCGGCCAGTGTCCCGCTGTTCCTCGACGTCTTCGTGCGGTCCGTCGAGCCGGCGCCCAACGAGATCGAGATCGGCCTCATCCGGTTCTCCGGCTGGCAGCTGCACCGGATCGATCCGCTGCCGGCCGGGTTCGCCGGGCACGCGGCCTACCTCGTCCGCGTGAACTACGAATTCGACGTGCCTGCCGGGGAAACGCCGCCGGCCTGGGCGGAGGTGCAGTTCGCCTTCGACGCCGCCGAGGTGATGGTGGTCGACGCGATCCCCCGCGCGGTCACCGGGCCCGAACCCGCGCGCACCTACGAGCTGACCGAGCAGCTCAACTTCGTCCGCCGCACCGACGGCCGTGCCCGCTGGGCGGCCGACGCGAGCGAAGCCAACGTCGCGCTGCCCGCCGTCGGATCGCCGGTGGCCTGCTTCGGCCTGGGGAACGCGCGGGTGCGGTGGCGGCATTCCGGCGGCGTCCAGGCCGGCACGCACACCGCGTGGCTGGTCCTGCTGACCCCGCCGGACCGCACCGAGCTGCCGGTCCTGGCCAGCGGGGCCTACCACCTCTCGGCGGACGGCGAATCCGGCATCCGCGCGAGCGGCGAACCGGATGCGTTCACCGTGCGCCTGCCCGAAGCGCCGGAACCGGACGTCCCGGCCACACCGGCGGGCGACGGCAGGCCACGGGTGTTCGTCTCGTACGCGCAGGAGTCCAAGGCGCACAAGAAGGCCGTCATGAAGCTGTGCCGGCTGCTGGTCCGGACCGGCGTCGACGTGCGCGTCGACCAGGACGACCTGGGCCGCCGCCGCAACTGGGACGAGTGGACCACGACCCAGATCCTGCGCACGGACTACGTGATCGTCGTGGCGTCGCCGGCGTACCGCGCGGTGGGCAACGGCGAACTCGCCGATCCCGCCCGCCACCGCGGCATCCGCTCGGAGTACAGCCGGCTGGCCGACCTCCTGCACCGAGACCGGGACCACTGGACGAGGAAGGTGCTGCCGGTCGTCCTGCCGGGCCGCTCGCCCGACGACATCCCGCTGTCGTTCCTGCCCGCGATCGCCGACTACTACGTCCTTTCCGACTTCACCCTGGACGCGGCGGCGGAGCTGCTGAAGGTCCTGTTCACCGACCCTGCGGGGTGAACCCGGCCCAGGTCTCGATGCCGGCCGGGCCGGAGCCGGCCGGGCGCAGCTCCTGCAGCGCGTCCGGCATCCCGTCGAGCGACGGCGACCCTTCGAGCAGGGCGACCTGGGCCTGACACAGCGCCTCCGCCGGCGCCAGGCCGTGGCGGCGCACGTTGTCGTGGAACAGCCACATCAGCGCGGCCGTCGACCAGCCGGCGGGCACCCGCCACAGGGAGCCGACGACGGTCCGGGCGCCGATGGCCAGGAAGGTCGCCGACAGCGACAACGCCTCGTCGTAGTCCACTCCGGACACCTGCGTCGTGCACCCGGCCAGGACGACCAGCGCGAGCTCGAGGGGCCGCGCCGGGCTCAGCTCCAGCAGCTCCCGCGCCGAGAGGGCGCCCCCGGCCAGTTCGATCCGGGACCGCAGCGGGCTGCCGACGTCCGCCACGGCGTGACAGGCCAGGTGCAGCAGCCCGAGCGGGCCGCGCAGGTGGTCCCGCACCTGGCCGGGGGAGCCCGGACCGGCCGGGGCGGGGACCCACCACCGTGCCCGCCCGGTGCCGCCCAGGAAGACGCCGCCGGGGTAGCTGGAGTCCCGGATGGTCACCGCTTCGGCCGCGCCGTCGGACAGGTTCCCCGCGGGATTCCCGACCAGCAGGGCGACGTCGCCGGGCACGTCCGGGCGCGCCACGGCTTCGCAGAGCAGCCGTCCCGAAGGGACGTACGAGACGGTCGCGTCCTGGACGAGGTGGCGGTCGCGGCCGTCGACCGGGCGGTACGCCGCGTGCCAGGGCACCAGCCCGAGGACACCGAGCGGCACCAGGACGAGCCGCGAATCCCGCCCGGCGTACGCGAGGAGCTCACCGGCCGCGGCGTCCCACGCCCAGCCGCAGACCTCCCGCAGTTCGGCCCGCCACTGCCGGTACTCGGGGCCGGCCGGGTGATCCGCGGCGTCCCAGGCGGCGTAGGCGTCCTGGTACCGCTTGACCGCCTCGGCCGTTCCCAGCGCGGGCAGCGGGCGCACCTCCGGGTCGCCCGCCGCGGGGACGAGGACGGCGAGGGAGCCGTGGTGGGCGTTCGCCGGCAGCAGGTAGGCGAGCACGTCGGCGCCCTGCGCCCGCAGCGCGTGCTGGAGCTCGTCGACGGTGGGCGGGCTGAGCAGGTCTTCGGAGTCCGCCGTCAGGGCGCGCAGCACCTTGCGCCGCAGGGCACCCCAGCCGGCGCCCGGACCGCCGTGCTCGGGCACCAGCGGCTGCTCGGCCCCGCCCGCGGACTCCCATTCGCGCGCGAGCCCGTCCTGGGCGAGGGTGCCCAGCTGCGCCGAGACCGACCGCGTCGTGTTCGCCGACCGCAGCACGAGGCTGCGCCGCGCGTCGACGATCTGCACGAGCTCGGCCACGGCCCGGTCGTCGACGCACCAGGCGGTGAGCCGGTCGGCAGCCTCCATCGCCGTGCGCGCGATCTCCATCGCGTGCTCGCTCTCCGACTGGATCAGCACCCGCCAGGCGGCGTTTTCGACGACTTTCCGGGCGAGCCGCCGGCTTTCGACGCGATCTTCCGGACGCCCACGGCGACGCAGCGCGGCGGCGAGCGACGTCGCCTGGTACCCGAGAAGCGGGCTGCCGTCCCGGCCGATGGCGGCGAGACTCACCCGGTAGGCGGCGATCGCGCGCTCCAGCGCTTCGGTGTCCCCCGGGGCCAGCTGGGAGAGGCTGTCGTGGGCGATGGCCCGCGTGCTCTGCAGCAGGATCGCTTCATCGCCGTGGACCGGCATCTCCGTGGTGGCCAGCCGGGCGCAGATGACCCGCAGCGCACCGATGTCCTTGTTCTCGAAGGCGGCGACCACCTCGGCGTTGATCGCCATCGGCTCCAGCAGGTGCCCCATCCACGTCCCGGCGCCGGCGGTACCGCGGATCGGGGGCGGAGCGGTGCCGAAAGCGGCCGCGCAGGCGCGGGTGATCGCCTCGACCAGGCCGAGGATCGGCTCGATGGCCGGTGACGGCGGCAGGGCGTCGAGCAGGTCCCAGGCGCTCCGGGCGAGCTCGTAGGTCTTCCGGGGGTCCTCCTTGGTGTGCACGGCCCGGGTCAGCTGGAAGAACCGGTGCATCGCCGCGGCTTCCGCGCGTTCTCCGGGCCCGGCCGTCTCGTCGTCGCACACATCGGCGAAGAGCGCCAAGCCCGCGTCCAGGGCGCTCAACGACCCGGTGACCGCCCCCACCATCGGGAGCACGGCGGTCATGAGGGCCACCAGATCGCCGCGGGTGTCCGACAGGGCCGGATCGGCGAACGCGTGCCGGAGAGAGGAGAAGTCCGCGTCACCGTCTCCGGCGACGACGCGGGCGGTGTTGTCGAAGAACTCGATCAGCACTCCGAAAAGCATCCGGAGCTCGGGTGGCGGATCCAGGACGAGCCCGTTCCGGAACAGCCCGCTCATCGAACCGATCAGCGTGCGGAACGCGTCGAGGTCGGCGCTCAGCTGGTCGCCGCCGTGGAGCACGAGGTGGTACCAGGACAGTCCGACCTTGTACGACAGCACCGCGGCCATCTCGGACAGCTCGCCCGCGGCCGCGGCGTGGTCGACGGCCGCGTGGGCCTCTCGTACCCAAGCCATGGCCGGTTGGGTGGCCAGGAACTCCCTCAGGTCCGGCCGGTTGCCGTCCTGGAAGGCCGCGTCGAGGCGCCGGGTGTGGAATTCGTACGTCAGGTCCGGGTCGGGGACGGGAAGGCCGATGCCGTGGCCGACCGCCTCGATCACCGCGTCCGCATGGCGCTGGTCGCCCGTCCGCTCGAACAGGTCGCTGTGCGTCTCGGCGAGCTGGCTCCACACGTACCACGCGTCCTCGGCGGCCGGGTCCTGCTCCGCGGCGCCGCGGGCCAGCCACTCGGTGGCCGCGGTGAGATCGGCGACGCTGCCGGTGTTCTGGCCGCGCTCGAGCAGCGCCTCGCCGTACCACGTCAAGATTTCCGGGTCGGCCGTTTCCACGGCGACGGCGAGGCTGTCGATGATCCGGTCGAGGTCGTCGGGGTCCGGTTCCGCCGCCTGGCCACGGCGGATCAGGACGAGCCTGGCGTATTCGAAGTGCCGCTCCGGCCGCGCGGGATCGTCGTACGGCGTGGCCCCGATCGCCGCCGACGCCAACGCGATCGCCGTGTCGAGGTCGGCCGGGTCCTCGTCCTTCAGGTGCCGTTCGCGGTGGAGGCCGGCGAGCAGCGACATCCCCTCTGGCAGCGCCGGGTGGCCGGCGGGCAGGTGGCCCAGCGCGTCGTCCACCAGCGTGATCGCGTGCCGCAGGTCGGTGTCCTTCGACAACAGGTCGTGCCGCGCGTCGAGCAGCCGGCCGCGGTGCAGGTCCAGGACCGCCCGGTCGGCCGGGTCGGCGAGCCGGTCGCCCAGCTCGGTGACGGCGGCCAGGGCGCCGTCGAGCTCCTGCCGGCGGGTGTCCGCGGAGACGTGCTCGTCGGCCCACAACGCGCCGAGCCGTTCCGTGCGGATGCCGGCCACCTCCAGCACCGCTTCCGCGAGCTCGTCGGCGTCACCCGCGGTCGCGACCGCCTGCTCGCCCCAGTACAGCGCCGCCGCCCACTGCGCGGGGTCGCCCGCGCCGGCGCGGTAGGCGTGGACCCGGGCCAGGGCGATCCGCCAGGAACACGCCAGCGGATCGTCGGCGGCGAAGGCGACGCCGTGCCGGAGCAGGAGGGCCGCGGTGTCCAGATCGGCCGCGAAGCCGGGGTCGGCCTCGTCGAGCACGTCGAGCAGCAGGTAGCCGAACGCCCCGGTGCGGGCCGGATCGACGGTGCCGGCGTCGTGCTCGACCAGCTTCGCCAGGTCGGCCGCCCACCGGCGGACCTCCGCCTCGCTCAGCCGGTCCTCGTCGGGCATCAGCCGAGCACCACGCGCCGGGAGCCGGCCTTCTCGGCCGAGTCGCGCACCTTGCCCGACGCCGGGATCGCCCGGTCGCGCAGCTGCCGGACCTCCTCGATGCGCTCCGGCGCCGAGCGCACCAGCGGCACGATGTTGCGGAAGGCGTCGCGGTAGAACTCGACCGGCACGTCCCGGTCGTCGGCGGCGGCGATCGCCTCGTACCCGATCTCCTTCACGGCCGCCTCGACGTCGGAGCCGGCGAACCCGTCGCTGAGCCGCACGAGCTCCTCGACGACGTCGTCGGCCACCGGGACGCGCAGGTACTTGCGCAGGTAGATCCGGATGATCTCCTGCCGCTCTTCGGCGTCGGGCAGGTCGACGAAGAACATGTCGTCGAACCGGCCGCTGCGCAGCAGTTCCTGCGGCAGCGCCCGGACGTCGTTCGCGGTCGCCACCACGAAGACCCGGGCGGGGGATTCCTGCAGCCAGTACAGGAACTGCCCGACCAGCCGCGTCGTGATGCCGGTGGTGTCGGTGCCCGAGCCCGCCAGCCCCTTCTCGATCTCGTCGATCCAGAGCACGCACGGCGCGACGGCGTCGGCGGTGGCGAGCGCCTCGCGCAGCCGGCCCTCCGACTGGCCGACGTACATGCCGAGCACCGACGCGATGTCGAGCCGGTACAGCGGCAGCTGCCAGTCGCTCGCGATCGCCTTGGCCGACAACGACTTCCCGCACCCCGGGACCCCCACCAGGAGCACCCCGCGGGGCGGGCGCATCCCGCGGTCGCGCAGGTCCATGGTGAGCAGCGGGCGCTTGCGGTCCAGCCACCGCCGCAGCCCGGCCAGCCCGCCGACGTGGTGGTCGCCGGCCCGCACCGGGACCCGCTCGATGCCGGACAGCTCGCTGAAGATCGAGTCCTTGGCCCGGCTCAGCTCGACCAGTTCGGCCTTGGTGATGGACTTCCGCACCACGAACGTGGCCAGGATGTTCAGCGCTTCGATCTTCGTGACGCCGGTGAGGATCGACGCGGCTTCCTCGCACTCGGCCGGGCCCCACTCGATCCGGATCTCGCCCGCGTACTGGTGCAGGAAGTCCTCGATCTCCGCCCGCATCTCGTCCACGTCCGGCAGGTCCAGCGTGACCGCCATCCCCATCCGCTGCAGGGTGTTCCAGGTCGGGTCGGCGGTGATCACCATGATGCACCCGCCGTGCTCCTCGGCCAGCTGGGCGAGGTCGACGAACCGCCGCGAGATCTCGTTGTCGTCGCCGAGGTGCTGGACATCGGTGAACACGACCGTCTGGTTCGCCCGCGCCTGGAACCATTCGCCCGCCAGGTCGAGCGCGCCGAGCAGCGACTTGTCGTCGGAGAGCACCTGCCGGTTCTTCAGGTCGCGCAGGCCTTGGCTGAGCGTGTGCACGACGATGTCGAGCTGCTTCTCCCGGGCCAGCTCCCCGAGCATCTCCAGCGCCCGCCCGCGTTCGACCGTGCGGACGGACACGAACGGGATCCGGGCCAGCAGGTAGGACTCGATGCGGGCTTTCGTTTCCGCCCCGTTGGGCATTTCGCTGTTCTCCCTAGTCGAGGATGACCCGCCGGCCGCGCGCCGGTCCGGCCGGCGGCGGTGCGGCCGGCCGGGTCAGTGCGGGCTCGAGGCTGTTCTGCCGGACGGCGTTGCGCAGTTCGGCCGGCGCGTCCCGCACGGCGTCTTCGAGGCTCTGCTGCGCCGACGAAATCGAGTCGCGGAGCGAATCGGCGAGGCTGGTCCGCAGCTCCGCCGGGAGTCCCGGGTGGACGGTGAACGCGACCAGCGGGCCGAGCCGTTTCCGCGCGTCCGCCAGGACGACCGCGAGCACGGTCACCGCCTGCTCCGGCCGGGCCGTCAGCAGCTGCTGGTCGCGCGAAAAGGCGGTCTGCCAGCGGCGCAGGCGGTCGTGGAACGCCTCCGCGACGTGCCGGGCCAGCCGTTCGGCCATCTGCGGCCCGAGGTCGGCGTCGATCGGCGTGAGGTGCCCGGCGGGCAGGTCCTCGCCCCGGCCGAAGGCCGCCAGCCAGCTCACCCACGCGGCGTACGGGCCGGGCGTCCGCTGCACGGCGTCACTTCCGGGGGTGCCGGTGGAGGAACTCGGCGGGCGGCAGCAGATCCCAGCCGGGCAGCTCCAGGGCGACCTCGTCGTCCCGGAGGACGTGCTTCGGGCCCGGTTCCTCCGGGCGCTCGGGGACTTCCGGACGGCCGGTGATCGCTCTCGGCATGTCACGCTCCTCGCTTCGCGCCGGGTGCCGGTGCGGCGAACGCCGCGCTGTTGAGCCGGTTCAGGTACGCCGTCAGGCTCGCGGCGAGCGCGAGCTCGCGCTCCCACTCGGCCCGGAGGTCCACCAGCTCGGCGATCCCGCCCCGCAGCTTCGCGACCGCGGCGGCCCGGCGTTGCTCGCCCTGGCGCCGCAGTTCCTCGCGGCGCGCGGGCAGCGCGCGGGCCTGGTAGGCGGACGCGCCGGCCAGACCGGCCGTGGCGAGCAGGAAGAACACCGCGAGCCCGGGGTTGTGCAGCAGCCCCGCCCACAACGCCAGCAGCAGGACACCGCCGGCGATGATCGCGCTCGCCAGCGGCGGCCCGGTGAACCGCACCTTGGCGACCGCGGCTTCGGTCTCGGCGTCGATGTGCGCCGCCAGCCCCGTGACGAGGTCCGTCTCGCCGGTGCTCTGGTCGATCCGCGCCGACCACCCCTCCAGCGCGAACTCGACGGCCGCGGGCTGCGCGCCGATGTTGGCTGCTTCCAGCCGCCCGGCGCCTTCGGCGATCCAGTCCTTCGCCAGCGCCACCGCGAACCGCTGGGTCCCCGGCGAGGTCCCGGTCCGCGGGTCGCCCACCGCCGCGTTGCTGAGCAGGGTGAGGAAGTCGACCGTCTCCTCGTGCAGCGGTGCGGCGGCCTGGACCGCCTTCGCCGCCTTGCCCTTGTCGCCGTCGGCCTTGACGATCTCCTGCAGCTCGTGTTCCTTGCGCCGCAACGGCGCTTCCTCGACGTCGTAGCCGGTGACGAGCCCGTCGAGGATCTCGTCGACACGTTCGCGCAGGTCTTCGCTCTGCGGCAGCTCGCCGGTGAACATCTTGCGGAACCGCTCCTCCGCGGCGCGGTGCACGGTCGCCCCTTCGTAGAGCTCCTTGAGCTGCGGCCAGGTCGGGCTGATCGCCGGGAGCACGGTGTAGCGCGGGTCGACCGGCCGCCGGTCGGCGTCGAGCAGGCGGGCCCACCGGTCCACCTGCCGGTCGACGATCCCGCGGTCGTCGGCGAGCCGTTCGTACCACTCGCCGAGCTGCCGCATCACCAGGTGCTTCGACTCGTGCCCGAACGCGCCGGTGCTGACCGCGTCGAGGATCACGGTGAACTCACGGGACAGCCCGGTGGGGTCCTGGCGCGCGGTGTACTGGCGCAGCCACCGCGCGGTGGCCTCGTTGCGGCGGTGCCGGCGCAGGACGAGCGCGAAGAAGAGGGCGGCCTTGTCGTTGTCCCGGCGGGTCGTCTCGGCCAGCGCCTTCCGCGCCAGGTCCGGGTCGTCGCGGATCCAGGCGGCGACGGCCACCAGCGCGGGCGCGAGCCAGTACTGCGGGGTCACCAGCATCAGCTCTTCGGAGAGCTGGCGCAGCGTGCCGTGCGTGACGATCCCGACGTCGAGGGCCTGCAGCGCGCCGGTGGCGAGCCGGCGCACCTCGGCGAAGTGCCCGAAGCTCGTTTCCAGCTCCTGCCGCACCTGGATGATCTCGGTGTGCGCGACCTGCAGGTTGTGCCGGAGCTCGTCGCGGCGCCGGTATTCGGTGAACTCCGCGCGCAGGTCCAGCAGCTCGCTGCGGGTGCGGTCCTGCACGTCGGCGACCCGGCCGATCGACTGCTGGAGCACGGCCTGCTGCTGGTTCAGTTCGTCCTGCGAGTCCGCCAGCCGGCCGACCACCCGGCTGATCTCTCTGACGGCGTTGGCGACTTGGGCGTCGTTCACGAATCACCTTCCAGGAGCACGACCGAGCCGTCCGCGCGCACGCAGACGAGCCGGTCCGGGTAGACCTCGACAGCCAGGTAGGCCGGTGACACGGCGAGGGTGCGGGCGCGTTCGAGCGCGGGCGGCAGCGCCTGCCCGCGGCGGTAGTGCTCGATGATCGACCCGTCCAGCGCCAGGGTGTGCACTTCGAACGGTTCGCCGAGAAAACACTCGGCCACGATCCCGAAGGGAATCGTGTGATATTTTTCCTCGAATTCCCGGCGTACTCCACCGACGAACTCGTCGATCTCGACCGCGCTGAGTTTTCCCGACGCGTCGAGGGCGCGAACCGCGCGGAGGTAGTTGCCGGACCGGCGGCCGGATTTCAGTCCGCGTCCGGCAGGCACCGCGCTGTTCGTCGTCCGCCGCGATCGGGAAAACGTCCCGTCCTGCCGGGTGATCAATGGTTTCGGCACCGTGCCGGCTCCTTGGGGTGAGGCATTCCTGTCCCTAGTCGCCGCGCCGGGCGCGGCTATTACGGCCGGTCTCGATGTCACCCGGATGGCGCAACGAGTCACCGGGTCGCGAGGGCGAGCAGCGCGGTGGCGGCCGCGAACCAGGCCGCGGCGGTGGCGGCCGCGGCGATCCGCGTGAGCCGCCCGGCCGCGGACAGCCGGGGCCGTAGGACCTGACCGGTACCGGCCAGCACCAGCTGCCGCACGACCACCCGGCCCGCCCGGTCACGCCGTCCGTAGACCTCGACGCCGGTGCCCGGCCCGGGCGGCGCCGGGGTCAGCCTGCCGGTCACGACGCAGCCGTGTTCGGTGCCCGTGACGTCCTTGACCACGAGGTCCGAGACGTCCGCGGTGCGCGCCCGCGCCCGCTCCTGCAACGCCAGGACCCACGGCCACCAGGGCGTTCCGGTCCGGCGGGCGGTCGCGGGCAGCGTCGACCGCAACGCGGCGCCGAGCAGCGGGAGCACCACCGCGGCGACGCCGCAGACCACCAGCAGCGGCCCGATCGGGGCGTGCGCGACCACGGCGACGGCCAGTGCCGCGGCCGTGAGCGCCGCCCCGGTCCGGGACGCCACCACCAGGCTCCGGCCGATGACCGGCTCCTGGCGGACGGCGCCGGCCCGCACCACCGTCCCGGTCGCCACGCGCCCGGGAACCCGCGGCGGCGGGCCGGCCGCGGCGGCGGTCCCGGCCGGGACCGCGCCGCCCGGGGCGGGCGGGTGACCGCCGCAGGCCGGGCAATCGGTGTCCGTCGTGCTCAGTGGGGTGCCACAGGAAAAACAGGAAGCGGGCATGATCGTCATTCCTCGCCATCGCGTGTTCGCGGTATCGGCCGGCGCCGGTGCGAAACAGAACACGAACCGGATGCGATTGTGTCGGGTGACGGCCCGCCCCGGAAGTCTCGATTGGGAAACACCGCACCCGGCGCGGCCTCCGAGGTGAAAGGTGCCCGAAGTGAATGGATCTCCGGTTTTCGACGACGCCGGGAACGAACCGGGAACGCGGGGTTCTCTGTGGGGCCCGGCGCGTGCTCCCGCCGGTTTTCCCGGCCGCGCGGAAGACCCGGGACCCGCGGCCGCGGGCCCGCCGACGGAGCCGATCCCGGTGGTCCGGCCCGAACCGCCCGGTGCGCCCTCGTTCGACGAGCCGTCGTTCGACGAGCCCTTGTTCGACGAGCCGTCGCCCGGCGAGCCGAAGAACCGCGGCCGGACCAGGCTCGTGATCGGCGGTGGCGTGACCGCGTTCGTCGCGGTGACGGCGGTCGTCGTGGTCGCCACAGTCACCTACAAGCCCGCGCCGGCATCCGGCTCCGGCAGCCAGTTCCTGGGCGCGGGCAGCGGCGCGGGCGCTTACTCCAGCTACGTCCCCACCGAAGCCCTCACCGGTACGCCGACGACCTCGGCGTACCCGACGGACACAGCGTCCACTTGGGACACTTCGGGGACATCGACCACCTCGGACACCTCGGCGGCCGAGTCGTACTCGCCGGGGGCGGTGCCGGACGGCTACCAGCGGGTGACCGGCCCGGCGGGCGTGTCGGTCAGCATTCCCGCCGGGTGGTCGGTGCAGCGGGGCGCGTTCGCGACGACGGACGAGGCCGACGCGCCCGACGGATCCGGCTCGCTCATCCGGTACAGCGGCAGCCCGACCCCGGTGATGTCGCTGCTCGACGCCGTGGAGCGGCTGGAGCGGACCACGCCCACCATCCGCACCGGTTACGAGCGGCTGCGGCTGGACGAGCTCTCCTCCGGCGACGTCGTCTGGGAATTCCGGTTCACCACCAAGGCCGGTGTCCAGCGCCACGCGCTCGGCCGGTACTGGCGCGCGGACGGCCACGACTACGCGGTCTACGCCTCGGTCGACGATTCGCTCTGGGCGGAGTTCCAGCCGACCCTCGACGTCCTGGTGCAGACCGCGGCCCCGAGGTGACCGGCCGGACCGGCTGCCACGAGGACAGCCGGCCCGGGGCGGACGGGACTCAGCCGCAGGAGATGCCGTTCAGGGTCGGGGACTGGAACGGTGGGGTGCCGCCCGCGTAGTTCGCGTTGTACCCCAGCGTTGCCGTTGCTCCCGTGCCCAGATTGCCGTTCCACGAGGTGTTGTCCACCTTGACCGTGTCGCCCGTGTCGGTCCACGTGCCGTTCCAGCCCTGGGTGACCGTCACGCCCGGCGCCGAGAACGTCAGCGTCCACTGCGTGATCGGTGCGCCGGCGTTCTGGATCACGATCTCACCCGTGTAGCCGGTCGGCCAGGAGCTGACCACCCGGTGCGTCACCTTGCACGTTCCCGGCACCTGCGTCGGCGTGGTGGTGGTCGGTGTCGTGGGCGTGGTCGTCGGTGTCGTGGGGGTGGTCGGCGTGGTCGGTGTTGTCGGCGTCGTCGGGGTGGTCGTCTGGACGGGGCCCGCCGCGACGGCGAGGTCGTACGCCCGCTGGGGGACGAACTGGCCCGCCGTGGCGATGCAGCCGTCCGCTTCGCCCGGCGGCTTGATCCACAGGAACGCGGCGATCTGGCCGTCTCCCGTCTGGTCGGTGCTCGGCGTGCCGATCGCGCGCCCGGCAGGGTCGCACCACTCGCTGCCCTGCGGGCCGTTGCCGTTGCGGCTCGTGTCGATGACCGCCTTCAGGCGTGAATCGCCGAGCTGGCCGAGGATCGCCTTGTCGTAGGCCACTTCGTCGCTCGTTGCGCGGTAGTTGGACACGTTGGTCGAGAAGCCGTCGGCGCTGTTCGAGACGTCCGCCGCCCGGAGCCGCGTGGCGGCGTCGCCTGCCGAAAGCCACGCCGAGTGCCCGATGTCGAAGTACACCTTCGCCTGCGAGGAGCCGGCTTTCAGCTTCTTGCCCGCGTACGCGATCGACGCCGTCGTCTGGCTCTGCTGGTCGCCGCTCTGGCAGTTCGTCATCAGGGCCAGCACGTCCGGCTCGAGCACGATCTCCGCGGGGCGGCCCGCCAGGCCCGCCGCCACCTGGTCGATCCACGCCCGGTACGCGTCGTGGGACGGCGCGCCGCCGCCGCTCGCGCCGCCGCAGTCGCGGTTGGGGATGTCGTAGACGACCATGATCGGGATCTTCCCCGCGGCCGCCGCGGCGCCGACGTAGGCGTCCACCTCGCCCCGGACCGTGGACGTGTTCGTCGTGGTGAACCACCTCGCCTGCGGCACCGAGGCGATGCGGTCACGGATGACCGCGGTCCGCGAGTCGCCGGGGTTCGCCGCGACCCACTTGGCCGCGTTGGTGCCCGGGTCGACGTAGAACGCCGATCCGGCCGCCTGCGCGGTGGTCCACGTCGTGATGACGACGACCCCGCTCGCGGCGAGGGCGGCGATCGCTCCGGCCGCCATTGGCCTGCTTCGCATGTAAGTTTCTCCTTCGACCGACTGGGTGGCGCTTCGTGCTCACGTCGGTGGTCACCCGGGTGCCCACATCCGCAACCGGCGATCCGGCCGGGTTTCCGGCCCGGACCTGGGCCGATCCGCCCGCCGCAGCCCGCCCCGCCGCAGCGGGGCCCGCCTTGCGTCGTCGCCGATCCGAGATTGCTGGGAGCGCTCCCAGCGACCCGGAACTGTAGCCGGGAAACCGGGATCGGAAAAGGGCCGGTTCGAACTCTTCGAATCCGGTGAAATCGTCGAACCGATTCGACCGCGTCACGGGTCGAGACGGCCCGACGGCGGGTCCGTGGGCGCGGACAGGCGACTGGGCGGATCCGGTTCGACCTCCGTTCTTCTCTTGTAGTAAGGAGAACGGGCGCGTACCTTCTTGCGTGGTCGAACCGGTTCGATGACCCAGGTCCCCTGCCCCGAAGGAGTAGCACGTGGACAGCAAGATCGGACGACGACGTCCTCGCCGCGGCCTGGCCGCCCTGGTGGCCGGCCTGGCCATCGCCGGGGGTCTCGCCGCGGCGGGCCCCGCCCAGGCCGCCGACGAAGCCATCTCGGTCGACTTCTCCGTCGCCGGTGGCGCGCCTGCCTACCGGGCGTCCGGCTGGATCTACGGCATGACCGAAAACGCCGCGGCGCCGGCGGACCACTTCTACCGCGACGTCAAGTTCCAGGCGATGCGCGCGGGCGGCGCGCAGCTCGACAGCCCCGGCGGCTGGGTCGCCGGGCGGTACGACCGGCGGTGGAACGCGACCCGCGCCCAGCTGCTGCGCACCCAGGCCCTCGGCGGCCGGTTCGTGCTGCTCGTGCACGACCTCTGGGGCGCGGACGGCGCGTCGATCTCCCGCTTCCCGGGCGACAACGGCGACTGGACGGACTACGACAGCTTCCTCACCCGGCTGATCTCCGACGTGCGCGCCGCCGGCGCGCCGGTGGAGTGGGACCTCTGGAACGAACCCAACATCTCGCTCTTCTGGAACCGCCCGCAGGCGCAGTACTTCGAGATGTGGCGACGCGGCTACCAGCGCGTCCGCGCCGCCTTCCCGGGCCAGCTCATCGTCGGCCCGAGCTGCGCGTGCGTCCCGTCGGCCGGCGGCTGGTGGACGCAGTACCTCGACTTCGTCAAGTCCGCCGGCGCGGTCCCGGACATCGTCAGCTGGCACTCGCTGCCGGGTGACCCGGTCGCCAACGTCGCCGCCGCCAACGCCACGCTCGACGCGCGTGGCATCCCGCACCCGCGTCCGTACCAGATCAACGAGTACGGCGCGACGAACGAGCAGAACCCGGGTGACGGCGCCTGGTACATCGCCCGCCTGGAGCGGGCGGGCGCGGACGGGCTGCGCGCCAACTGGGCGAGCGGGGCGAACCTGCACAACGACCTGGCCAACCTGCTGGTCCGCAATTCCGCCGGGCAGTACCTCCCCAAGGGCGAGTGGTGGGTCTACCGCTTCTACGCCTCGCAAACCGGCCAGATCGCATCGGTCGCGCCCACTGCGGCCTACGACGCCTTCGCGACGAAGGCGACCGGCAACGCGAAGGTCCTCGTCGGCGGCGGGAGCTCGACCGGCAACCTGGCGGTCACCCTCCGCGGGCTGGACACCACCACCGGCGTCGTCCAGGGCAACCAGGTCCGCGTGCTCGTCCAGCGCATCCCGTACAACGGCGGCGGCGCGGTCCAGGGGCCGGTGACGGTGCAGAACTCCGTGGTGGGCGTGTCCGGCAACGCCGTGACGGTGAACGTCCCGCACCCCGACGCGGACGAGACGTCCACCATCACCCTGCTGCCGCCCGGGGACAGCAGCTTCCAGTCGGTCGCCGTCGCCCAGCACTCGCAGCAGTGCCTGGACAACACGAACCTGGTGACCACGGACGGGAACCAGCAGCAGCAGTACTCCTGCGAGGGCGGCGACCAGCAGCTGTGGACCTTCCGCCCGGTGGCGGGCGCGGCCGGCACGTACACGGTCGTCAACCAGCAGACGGGCAAGTGCCTGGCGGTGAGCGGCGCATCGACGGCGGACGGCGCGGCGGTCCAGCAGTGGACGTGCGCCGACGGCGCGCCCAGCCAGCAGTTCACGCTGCGGAAGGTCACCTACGGCGGCAACGACCCCCGTGACTACCAGCTCGTCGCCCGGCACAGCGGCAAGTGCGTGGACGTGTCGGGGGTTTCGGCGGCACCGGGCGCGCCGGTCCTCCAGTGGACGTGCAAGCCGGTGAACCAGAGCGGCCCGCTGAACCAGACCTGGCGGCTGTGGGGGAAGTCGCCGGCCTGACCGGGGGAGCGGACGGGAACCGGGCGGGTGCGGCCCGGTTCCCGTTCACCGGAGTGGCGGGGGTGCGGTGCTGGTGCGGGCGGCGAGTTTCGGGGCGAGCAGCCGGATCCCGGGTGCCGTGACGCCGTCGAGCTGCCCGATGACCGTCTCCACCGCCAAAGCGCCGATCTCGCGGGCCGGGATCGCCACCGTGGTCAGCTCGACGGGGTGGTGGGCGGTCAGGCTCTCCGGGCAGACCGCCACCAGCGAGATGTCTTCGGGCACCCGCAGGCCCCGCCGGCTCAGGCCGGCCAGGATCGCCGGGAGCGCCGTTTCGTTGTGCACGACCAGGCCCGTGACGTCCGGGTGCCGGGCGAACAGCGCGTCCAGGCCGCGCTGCGTGCGCCAGTGCGTGTTGCCCCACGCCAGCGTCGTCGGCCGGACGCCGCGGCGGGCCGCCTCCGCCGTGAAGCCCCGGACGAGCCGGGTGGCCGAGCTCGTGCCGCGCCGGTAGACCGACGGCGGTGAGCCGATCAGGGCCACGTGGCGATGGCCGAGGCCGGCCAGGTGGCGCAGGCACAGCGCGCCCGCGGCGGCGAAGTCCAGGTCCAGGCAGCCGAGCCCGCGCGGGCGGTCCGGCACGCCGATCAGCACCGCCGGGCGGCCCAGCCCGTGCAGCACTCCCACCCGGGGATCGGCGGCTTCGGCGTCCATCACCACGACCCCGTCGGCGACGGACGAGGACACCGCGCGGCGCAGCGCCGCCGGGCCGTCTTCGGCGGTGAGCAGGAGCAGCGCGTGCTCGCGGGCGCCCGCTTCGGCGATCGCCGCCGTCACGAACTCCTGCACGACGACGTCGTGGGCGCCGGCGCGCAGCGGGACGACCAGGGCCAGCACGTTGGTCCGGGACCCGGTCGCGGGCCGGGTCCCGGTGCGCCGATGGTGACCGCGCTTGCGCATGGCTTTCTCGTCTACCCCCAGAAGACGGCGACCCGGCCGCATTGTCGAACCGCATCGACAACTCTGAAGCTAGATGACGTGCCGGAGATGCGCAAGGACGTCGAATCGATTCGATCATCGTGTCCGTGGCTCAGACCGCGGGCACCGTCCACTGCTGGTTCGCCTGGCCGTTGCAGGTCCACAGGACGAGCTTCGTGCCGTTGGCGGTGCCCTGGCCGCTCGCGTCCACGCAGAGGCCGGACTGGACGCCCGTGAGCGTGCCGTTCGCGTTCGCCGTCCACTGCTGGTTGGCCTGGCCGTTGCAGTCCCAGACGACCACCGCGGTCCCGTTCGCCGTGCCCCGGCCGGACGCGTCGAGGCACTTGCCGCCGGCCAGCGTCAGCTGCTGGGCCGAGGTGCGCGTCCACGTCTGGCTCGGTCCGCTCTGGCAGTCCTGCAGCAGCACCTGGGTGCCGTTGGCCGCGCTCCCGGCGTCCACGCAGCGACCGGACTGCTTGCCGGTGATCGGGCCGCCGCCGGGCGGGGTGCCGTCGCCGCCGGTGACCGTGAGCAGGACCGCCTCCCCGGCCGGGACCGACGTCGCGTAGCTGCCGGTGAAACTCCCGCGGTCGGCGCCGGCCCACACGTCCCGGACGGCCGCCGCACCCGTCAGGCCGAGCGACGACCACCGGGCGGTGATGGTCGCGGCCGAGCCGGTGCGGTTGAGCAGGACGACGGCCCGGCGGCCGGTGCCGGAGAGCACCTTCGAGTACACCTGCAGGCCCGAGGCGTCCTCGGCGACCTTCGTGCCCTGCCGCCCGAGCGCGTCCTGGTCGACGGCGATCATTTCGCGGTTCGTCAGCGCGGCGCGGGTGGCGGCGCTCATGTCGCTGAGCTTGTTGCCCGCGATCAGCGGAGCGCCCGAAACCGCCCACAGGCTCAGATGGGTCCGGTTCTGCGCGTCGGAGAAGCCGGACAGGCCGGCGACGAGCATGTCGGGATCGTTGTAGTGGCCGGGACTCTGCGCGCTCGGGTGCTGCGCGGCGTCGAAGTTGGCCAGCACGCGCGACATCGACGGCTTCTCGCCCCAGTAGATGATGTCGCCGCTGGTCCGCCAGAGGTTGGCGATGCCCGGCGCCCAGTTCCACGGCTGGTTGCCGCCCCATTCGCAGACGGAGAACGTCATCGGCCGTCCGGTCTGGGCGGTGGCGCGGGCGATCGAGTCGCTGATCGCGGTGTAGGCGGTGCGGGCGTTGAGTCCTTCGGCGTTGCCGCCGCACCAGTCGACCTTCACGTAGTCGAAGCCCCAGCGGGAGAACTGCAGGAAGTCCTGGTCGTAGTGGCCTTCGGCGCCGGTGCCGGGGTAGGCCGGGTGCCCGGTCGGGTAGTAGTAGCCGCAGCCGTTGCGGCCGGCGTCGGTGTAGATGCCCGCCTTCAGGCCCTTGCTGTGGATGTAGGCGGCGATGGCGGACATCCCGCCGGGCCACTTCGTGGTGTCGACGGTCATGTTGCCGCCCGAGTCGCGGCTGCCGGTCCACCAGCCGTCGTCGATGTTGACGTACTCGTAGCCGGCGTCCTTCATGCCGGAATTGACGAGGGCGTCGGCCTGCTGCTCGATGGCGGTGTGGTCGATCGCCCCGGCGAAGGAGTTCCAGGAGTTCCACCCCATGGGCGGCTTGGTGATCGGCGCCGCCGCCGCGCCCGACGGCGCCGCGGAAACGAGCGATGCGGTGACCAAGCCGGTGACCACCGCGATGATCCTCCACAAAGGACGGAGGTGGCGTGCGTGCGACAACGGAACTCCCCTCGGGACGGCGAGCCGGACTGCGGCAAGGGAATGTGAACGCTAACACAAAGCCGTTGGCAGCATTGAAAGTTTCACGGCGGTGGCGCCCCGCGAGCGTGCGGGGCGCCACCGGAGGATCAGCGCAGGGACCAGATCTGGTTGGCCTGGCTGCCGCAGTCCCAGAGCTGGAGACGGGTGCCGTTCGCGGTGCCCTGCCCGGTCGCGTCCAGGCACCGCCCGGACTGCGGGTTGCTGATGGTGCCGTTGCCGTTCACCTGCCAGTTCTGGCCGCCCGAGCCGTTGCAGCCCCACAGCCGCACCGGGCTGCCGTTGGCGGTCGAGCTGTTCGCGTCCAGGCACTTGCCGGTGGCGGGGTTGGTGAACGTGCTGCCGGTGCGGGTCCACTTCTGGTTGTTCCCGCCGTTGCAGTCCCACAGGGCGATCGCGGTGCCGTCGGCCGTGCCGTTCGCCTGGATGTCCACGCAGCGGCCGCTGCCCTGGCCCACGATGGTCTGCCCGCTGCCGCCGCCGTTGTTGCTGCCCGCGGTGACGTCGGCGGAGAACGAGTTGACCGCGAGGCCGACACCGCCGCTCCACGGTTCGAAGCCGGCCTGGATGCTGGTCAGGTACCAGGAGGTGTCGACGCGGGTGCGGGCGTCGACGTCCTTCAGGAAGTCCAGGATGTTGAACGACCAGCTCGAGATCGCGGACGTGGCCACGTAGGAGACCACGTCGTTGCCGCCGTTGTTGCCCTGCCAGACGTCCCAGCTCCGGCCGCCGATCGACGTGCTGCCGACGCGGCTGCCGACCGGCTGGACCCCGCCGGTGTGGTTCAGCCAGATCATCAGTTCCATCTGGTTGACGCCGGTGGTCTTGGCCGTGGGGTCCATCCAGATGTCGTAGGAGGCGTCGAAGACCGAATTGCCCACGTAGTTGTAGGAAATCGAGGTCGGCACGCTGCCGATCTGGCTCAGCTGGCGCGGCAGGTTCGTGCCCGGCGAGCAGTTGCCGTAGTGGCAGCCGACGTAGATCGCCGGGTAGGACAGCGGTGCGCCACCGGAGGTCGAGCCCTGCTGGGTCTGGATCCGGAACCCGTTGCCGGTGACGTTGATGCACTGCTGCGCGCTGCTGCCCCAGCGGTTGTTCATGACGACGTACTTGCCGCCCACGGTGGTCGTCCCGTACTGGTCGCAGATCAGGGTGTCGGCGTGCGCGGCCGGCGCCGCCGCGACGGCCGGTGCGACGAGCCCGGCCACGGCCAGCGCGGCCGCGGACAGGGCATACCTCAGCTTCATTGCTGTCTCCACTTCGTTCCGGCTCCTGGGAGCGCTCTCAGACGGAGTGACCCCGATGTAACCACGCCGGGGCCCGGAACGAAAGAGGCAGCGGTCGTGAGTGGTAAAGCGAGTTCTAACTCGCCTTACCACTCACGACCACCCGAGCCGCACCCGGCCGCGATAGTCCACAATGGACCGCGCTGCCTTCACGTGCGGGTCAGCGCAGCGCCCACTGCTGGTTCGGCTGGCCGTTGCAGGTCCACAGGACCAGCTTGGTGCCGTTGGCGGTGCCCTGCCCGGTCGCGTCCACGCACAGCCCGGACTGCACGCCGGTGATCGTGCCGTTCGCGTTGACCGTCCACTGCTGGTTGGTTCCGCCGTGGCAGTCCCAGACGATCACCGCCGTGCCGTTCGCCGTGCCCGCCCCGGACGCGTCCAGGCACTTCGACCCGGCGACCGACAGCTGCGCGCCGGTCCGGGTCCACGCCTGGCCGGTCCCGCCGCCGCAGTCCTGCAGTTGCACCTGCGTGCCGTTCGCCGCGCTCCCGGCGTCCGCGCACCGGCCCGACTGCGCGCCGACGACCTGCTTGGCCTGCGACGTCCCGGGGGTGCCGATGCTCCCGGGGACCGCCTGCAGCGCCGCGAACCACGTGGCGGCCATCTTGTCGTAGCCGGTGGCCGTCGGGTGGACGCCGTCGATCAGGTCGGCGGCGGTCAGCGCGGCGTGCATGTCGACCAGGTGCACGTGCTTGCCGGCGTTCTGGTGGCTCTGCACGATGCCGGGCACCGCCGCGTTGAACGTCCGCGCGGTGGCCTCCTGGCCGGCGTTGGCGATCGGGATGATCGTCGCGACGAAGACCTCGGCGTCCGGTGCCGTCGCCGTGATGTGGTCGATCAGCGCCGACAGGCGGCCGGGCGCCCCGCTCACGTTGTAGTTCTGCAGGACGTCGTTCGTGCCGATGTGCAGCAGGACCGTGTGCGGGGTGGTGGCGCGCAGCCAGGAGACGATGTTCGCGTCGATCTGGTCGATGCGCCAGCCCGGGTGGCCCTCGTGGTCGTGGTCGCCGAGCGTCGCCGGCCCGTTGTACTGGGAGCCGACGAAGTCCACCTGGTAGCCGCCGGCCGTGGCGCGCTGCCACAGCCCGATCCGGTACCCGCCGGGCACCTGGGTGCCGTCGGTGATCGAGTCGCCCAGCGGCATGACCCGCACCCCGCCGTTGGACTCCGCGGCCGCCGTGCCCGGCAGGAGGGCCCCGGCGACCAGGGCCGCCGCGGCGGCGAGCCACCGCAGTCGTGATGTCATCGCTGCTCCCTCTCAGACGCCGGTGATCGTCCACTGGTTGTTGGTACTGGTGTTGGGTGCCCACAGACCGGCGTCCGAACCGGCGGCTGTGCTGCCCATGCCGTCCAGCGCGGTGCCGGTGCCCCGGTTGACGATCTGGTACCGGCCGTTGCCCAGGCTGGTGAGCCGCCACTGCTGGTTGGTGCTGCCGTTCGACGTCGCCTCCAGGCAGGTGGCGCCGTTGGCGGAGTTGCCGCCGCTGTCGGCGACCAGCCCGTTGGTGCGGTTGACGAGCCGGTAGTAGCCGCCGCCCGCGTCGGTCAGCTGCCACTGCAGGTTCGTGCTGCCGTCCCAGTTCCACTGCTTGAGCCGGGACCCGGATGCGACGCTCCCGCCGCCGTCCAGCACCAGCCCGGTGGTCACGTTGGCGATCCGCGCCCAGCCGGTCGGCAGGGGACCGGTGCCCGGCGCCGGGATCGGCCCCGAGAACGTCAGCTTCACCACGTACGCCAGCGCGTCGAACGGCGGGTTCGACGACGGCATCGTGATGTGCAGCCCCGAGCCGTCCTGGCTGCGGGTGGGCAGGTTCGTGGTGGCGCCCGCGCCCGGGCCGAGCAGCTGGACCGACGCCAGCGTCGACAGGTTGATCCGGTTCGAGCCGAGGGTCGTGATGGTGAACGTGCTGCCCGGCCAGCCCAGCACGGTCGCGTACAGCACCGTGTTGTCCTTGCTGCGGGTGAACCGGATGTCGGTCCGGGTGCCCTCCACCGGGGTGGTGAACGAGCCGCCGCCCATCTTGGTCGGGCCCTCGCCGTACACCGACCACGCGCGGGTGGCGTAGAGCGACTCGCCGAACCGCTTCAGGTGGTCGCCGATGCCGAGCAGGATCGTGCGTTGCCCGGCGGGGATGGTGCCGTCGGCCATCGGGGCGATGTTCAGCAGCATGTTGCCGTTCTTGCTGATCCGGTCGATCAGCGAGTGCAGCATGGCCTTGACCGAGTAGTACCCGATGCCCACCGTGTAGCACCAGCTGGAACTGGAAATGCTGTCGTCGGTCAGCCAGTACGGGTTGAGGATGTCCCCGGGACCACCGCGTTCGAAGTCGAAGACCTCCCCGCGGGTGTTGAAGCCGTCCTTGTAGGAGGCGACGACGTCCTTGTTCCAGGCGACGGCCTGGTTGTAGTAGTGCGAGAGGAAGTTCAGCCGCTGGCTTTCGTCCACCAGGTTCAGGTCGAAGTCCTGGTAGATCAGGTCGGGCTGGTAGCCGTCGACGACTTCGCGGAGCTTGTCGTACCACAGCTGGTTTTCCGCGGCCCGGCCGTTCTGGCCGAACAGCCGCCGCAGCGACTCGGTCGGCTGGCTGGGCACGTGGTCGTAGTAGCCGTTGAAGTGGTAGGCGTGGTGCAGGGCCGTGACGAGCTTGAGGCCCTTGCCGCGGATCGCGTCCGCGTGCAGCCGCAGCAGGTCGAGCTGCGGGCCGGTGCGGACCGAGTTCCACTCGTTGGCGGTGCTGTTCCACATCGAGTAGCCGTCGTGGTGCTCGGCGACCGGCCCGGCGAACTTCGCGCCGGCGTCGGCGAACAGCTGCGCCCACTCGTTCGGGTCGAAGTTCCCGCCCGCGGACTTGAGCTTCGGGGCGAACTGGACCCAGTTGCCCGCCTTGTCCCGGGCGCCGTTGATGAAGTTCTGGTACGGCCAGGCCGACGGATCGCCGTACACGGCCTTGTGGTGGTTGTTCTCGTTGGACCCGCCGATGTACATGTTCCGCGGGTACCACTCGTTGCCGAACGCGGGGACGCTGAACACGCCCCAGTGGTAGTAGATGCCGAACTTGGCGTCCTGGAACCATTCCGGCGCGGGCGGGTGCTGGTCGACCGACGACCAGCTCGGGCTGTAACTGGATGGCCCTTCGGTGGCCCACACGGTCCGGACGCGGAACACACTGGCGGTGACGGCGACGCCGGTCACCGCGAGCAGCTTGCGGCGCGAGAGCTCGAACGAAGACATGCCGGGAAAGCCTTTCAGCCGAAGGTCCACTTCTGGTTGTTCGCCCCGGTGCACGTGGCGAGCTGGATCGGGGTGCCGTTGCCGGTGGCGGAGCCGGTGACGTCGAGGCACAGTCCGGATTGGACGCCGGTGACGGTGCCGTTGGCGTTGACCGTCCACTGCTGGTTGTTCTGCCCGTTGCAGTTCCAGATGATCACCTTGGTGCCGGGGGTGGTCCCCCGCCCGCTGGCGTCGAGGCACCGGGTGCCGTCGTAGACGGTCAGCTCGCCGGCGCCGGAGCGGGTCCACGTCTGGTTGGTGCCGCCGTTGCAGTCCCAGATCTGGACCGTGGCGCCGGGGGTGGTGCTGACGCCGCTGACGTCGAGGCACCGGTTCGCGCCGACGGCGTGCACCGGTCCGGCGACCGGGCCGCTCCCGGCGCCGTAGCCGGCGGCGGCCAGGCTGGCCTGCACCGCGTTCTCGGTGGCGTCGGTCGGGAAGCCGCTGGTCACCGCGCCTTCGAAGAACTCGCCGACGCCGGAGACGCTGTTGTCGCCGCCGGTGCCGAGCAGGATCGACGGCTCCAGCTTCATGGGCGAGTAGCCCCGCGGCAGCCCGCCGGAGTACGGGGTGGTGAGGCCGCCGGTGGTGGCGTCGCCGTACTTGAGGGTGAAGTTGCTGGTGCCGTTGTTCTTCAGCCAGGCGCTGACGAACGGGTGGTGCACCCCGGGGTTGTTCGGGTCCTTGTTCGACCCGGTGCCGGTGTGGTACATGCCGTTCTCCAGGTCGGCCTCGACCCACGGGCCGGTGCCGGTGCAGCCGTTGAACCAGCAGGCGGTGCCCCAGTAGATGGCGTTCATGGTCGCGTTGCCGGTGTCGTTGTGGGAGATCTCCCCGCTGCCGTAGTCGAAGCAGCACCACTGGTTGACGTAGTTCGAGGAGGTGATCATGTAGATCCCCTCCGGCTGCGCGCCGACCGGGACGTTCTTCGCGTTGTCGACCCGGTAGCCGACACCCTGGTTGACCTTGATCCCGTACGCGGGGTGCCCGCCCACGGTGACCGGCAGCGCCATCGCGTCCGCGCCGATGTCGGACCCGTTCGGGCCCGGGCCCTTCCAGAACCCGCCCCAGGAGATCGGCAGGTCGTTGTGGTTGGCCGTCTGGTCGTAGATCTTCGTGACCGTGCACTTGGTCCCGGCGCAGAACGACACCTGCGGGGCGGAGTCGGCGACTCCGCCGGCCTCGAGCAGTCCGATGTCCAGGTAGTGCTGGTCGGAGGCCCGCTGGATCTGGTAGAGCGGGCCGGCGTAGGCGCCGAAAAGCGCCCGGGTGGTGCTGTGCGCGGTGACGCACGGGGTGCCGCCGGCGGCGTAGATGTCACACGCCTGCTGCGCGGCGGCCTGGGCGGCCGGGCCGAGCCCGAGCAGCGTGCCGGCGACGAGCGGGAGCGCCGCCACCGCGGTCAGCAGTTTCCTTCTCAGCGTGGATTTCATGACAGAACCTCTCTGGTTCGCGATCAGCCGAAGGTCCACTTCTGGTTGTTCGCACCGGTGCAGGTGGCGAGCTGGATCGGGGTGCCGTTGGTGGTGGCGGAGCCGGTGACGTCCAGGCACAGCCCGGACTGGACGCCGGTGATGGTGCCGTTGCTGTTGACCGTCCACCGCTGGTTGGCCTGGCCGTTGCAGTTCCAGATCACGACCTTGGTGCCCGGGGTGGTGCCCTGGCCGCTGGCGTCGAGGCACCGCGTGCCGCTGTAGACGGTCAATTCCCCGGCACTCGAGCGGGTCCAGGACTGGTTGGTCCCGCCGTTGCAGTCCCAGATCTGGACGGTGGCGCCGGGAGTGGTGCTGACGCCGCTGACGTCCAGGCACCGGCCCGCGCCCGTCGCGCGCACCGGGCCGGCGACCGGGCCGGGGCCGCTGCCGCCCGGGCCGGCGGCCGCGATGACCTGCTGGGCGCCCGACGGCCAGTTCGTGCCGCTCACCTGGACGTTGCCGGTCAGCACGTTGTTGTGCGGCGATCCGGTGGCCACCTGCGTGGCGCCACCGTTGTACCAGTTGCCGCTGAAGGTGTTGTCGTTGGTGTTGTTGCTGCCGTTGGCGTTGGTGAACGCCCACACCCCGGAGTCCTGGATCACGTTGGCCGACAGCGTCACGTACCTGGAGCCTTCGTCCAGGTACAGCCCGACCGTGCGGTTGTTGTCGTAGATGTAGTTGTGGTCGATCGAGCTGCCGGGGTTGGCCGAAAGGTTGTAGATGCTGCCGCCGTCGTGCATCAGCTTCTTCGTGCCGTGCACCCGGTTGTAGCTGACGACGGTGTCGCGCAGCGTGGTCGGCGTGGTGTACACGGGCTGGTAGTCGTAGAGGCCGCGGTTGCGGTAGTCCTGGCTGCCGCCGGCGTCGTTGGCGCCCCAGCCCCAGCCGACGTCGATGCCGTCGTAGGTGAGGTTGGCGACCTCGTTGTGCGTGATGACGGTGTGCGTGGCGTAGGTCGACAGGATGCCGGCCATCTCCCGGTAGTCCAGGGCGACCCGGGTCACGGTGTTGTTCGAGATGGTGATGTCCCGGTTCGTCATCGCCGCGTTGGACGGGTGGTGCGCGTCGGTGCGCACGCCGCCGACGATCACCCCGCCGCCCGAGTCCTCGGTGAACGTGTTGTGGTCGACCGTGATCGACGACGCGCCCAGACCGATGCCCGATGCGTGGGCGTTCGCGTCGTTGCCGATGCCCAGCGCCACCTGGCCGAGGTGGGTGAAGGTGTTGTCGGTGAAGGAGATCCCGGTGGCGGCCGAGACCTGGACGGCGGCCGGGGCCTGGGCCCAGCTGCCGCGGGCGCCTTCGAACTGGCGGCAGCCCGACTGGCAGGAGGTCAGGAAGTCACCCGGCATCGGCACGGCGGCCGGGAGGAACGTGCCGGTCTGCTGGTTGGCGTAGCCGACCGACGTGCTCGGCGTCAGCCAGGTGGTGTGCTCGAAGTGCAGGCCCTTGAAGGCGATTCCGCGCACCGGGTTGTCGTAGCTGCCGCTGATCTGCAGCAGCGACGTCAGCCGCGGCAGTTCGACGTCGTGGCTCGAGGGCACCCAGCCCGCGGGTGCCTTGTAGTAGAGCTTCCCGGCCTGCGGGTCCAGGTACCACTGGCCGGTGGTCTTGAGGAAGGAGTAGGAGTTCTCGAGGAACAGCTGGCCGCCGCCGAAGGGCTTGGCGAGGGTGTCGTAGCCCCAGTTGTTGTTGTTCCAGGCGGGCTGCTGCATGGTGATCGTGGTGCCGCTGACGTGGTCGACGGGGGAGTACCGGTCGGTGAACGAGTTCTGGCTCTCCACCTCGATCCGGTTCTGCTGCGGCAGCGTCGCGAGGTAGTTCAGCGCGGAGTTGGTGATGTTCATCCCGGTCGTGGTGAACTGGACGTCGTTGCGTGACAACGTGATCGCCGCGCGCGGAGCCAGCGCGCCGTCGACGAAGAGCTGCCGGGAGTCGGCGCCCTGCGGCACGGACGCCACCCAGATGTTCTGGCCGGAGTCCTGCACGGCCCACCCGCCGACCTGGCTGCCGCCGGACAGGATCGGCGTCTGGCCGGCCGCGGCCTGCCAGGTGACGGTGTGGCCGTTCTGCCCGGAGTCGGCGCTGGTCAACGCCAGCGGCGCGGACAGCCGGTAGGTGCCCCCGGCGAGCTCCACGACGACGTCGTTGGCCGCGGATTGGGCCCGCGCCAGCTGCTGGGCCCGGGCCGGCGTCGCGACCGGCTGGTCGGGGGTGCCGGGGTTGGTGTCGTTGCCGTTCGGGGCGACGGCGATGGTGACGGTGGCGGCGTGCGCGGGTGGCGCGGCGAACGCGGACACCGCGAGGGCGGCGGCGATCGCGGCGACCACGGATCTGGTGCTCGGCGGCATGGCGGGTACCTCTCGGGACGGGGTTACGGTGCGTCGAAGGGGGTGCGGTACGACGGCGGGCGGGTGCGCAGGCCGAGGTGCAGGGTGAGCCGGACGGTGGTGGAGCGCGGCAGCCGCACGGTCAGCCAGGGGCCGTCGACGCGGGTTTCGGCCGACGTCACCCGGGGCTCCGAATGCCCGTAGTCGTAGAGCCCGCCGATCCAGGACGGGTCTTCGCAGACGGTGTGGTGCACCGTGCGGATGGTGTCTTCGCCGAACGCGCCCGCCTGCACGATCACCGTGCGGTCCGCCCGCGGATCGAGGTTGACCAGGTCGACGACGGTCGCCTCGGGGTCGATCCGCGACACCAGCGCGGCGACCGAGGGCGGCAGGCCGGGCCGCGCGGCCTCGGCGTCGTAGTAGCGCACGCGGGCCTGCTGCAGGCCGCCGTTGTAGAGGACCTGCGGGCCGCCCCAGGTCAGCTGCACCAGTGCCTCGGTGACCACCGGGTTGGCCTGCTGCCACACGTGGATGTCGGCCTCGGCCACGTCCTGGCCGCGGTGGCGCTCCATCCGGGCCAGCCGGTGGCGGACCTGGGCCTGCGCGGCCGCCAGGATGCGTTCCGGGTACGTCGGGTCGTCGCCGGCCAGGAAGGCGAACCACGGCTCCTCGTGCCCGGCCTCTTCCTTGCTCCGGAACGGCCGCACGGTCCGCCAGTCGTGCCCGGCGGCCGCCCGCAGCCGTTCGATCCGCTGCCGGTCGGCGGCCGTGGCGGAGTGGTGCCACAGCGCCATCGGCACGGCCAGCAGCATCGGGTTGTAGTCGAACCAGCCCCGGTCGGCGTACCGGTAGGGCACGTGCAGCGTCGGCGTGCCGGTGTCCGGGCCGAGCTGGGCGGTCCAGCGGGACTGCAGGCTGGAGTCCGCTTCGGTGAACGCCATCACCTTGCCCTGGGCGATCACCTCGTCCAGGGCCGGGCGGACCAGGTCGAGGAAGGACTCGTCGCCGGTGGCCGCGGTCGCGGCGAGCGCGGCCACCGTGGCGGCCTGCCCGACGCTGTACCAGCCGTGCGGCCACGACCAGCCGTAGTGGCCGCCGTACCAGCGGCCTTCGAAGAGCCCGCCGACCGTGCCGTCCGGGGCGACGTTGTCCGGCACGATCCCGCCGTTGGCGCTCGCGCGGGCGCACCACGCCCCGACGTACTCGGCGATCCAGTCCCGGTACCGCGGCTCGCCGGTCAGGATCAGGGCGTTCAGCACGAGCCCGGTGGCGGCCAGGTTGACGGCGGTGTCGCCGACACCCGCCCGCCGGCGCAGCTGCTCGCCCAGGCGGGGATCCTCGTCGCGCGGGGGCTCGCCGGCCCCCGGCGGCAGGACCCAGTCCAGCGGGAAGCCGTACATCCGGGCCTCTTCGGGCAGCCACGGGTAGGACCGGCCGTCGAACAGGCCCTCCCGGTGCCGGTCGCTGCCGTTGTGCGGCCGCCGGATGATCCGGTGCACCGGGTCGTAGTTGCCGTGCGCGGGGTCGACGTAGAGGTCGGCGAACCGCCGCGCCCGCTCGGTCCAGCGGCCGGGGGCGGCCAGGCACAGGAAGTAGAACAGCAGCAGGCTTTCGCCCTGGTGGAACCAGTCGTACCCGCGCTCGTACTCCTGTTCCAGCATGCCGAGCTCGGCCAGCTGGCGGGTGACGCCCTCCCAGTGCCGTTCGGCCGCCGGGAGCAGGTCGTCGGCGCCGCCGAGCAGGTAGAGCTGCGGCCAGTTGAAGAAAGTTTCGTAGAAGTCGTCCACCCCGTCGCGGGTGGTGAGCCGGCCGCCGTAGGCCAACCGCCCGTCCGGCCCGGTGAAGTCGCCTTCGAACGCGCGCCAGGCGCGGTCGAGCAGGTCGAACAGGCCGCGCTGGGCCACGGCCCAGCCGGGGGGTTCGAGCAGCGGCACCGAAGCCGTGATCACGGGATCCATCCCGGTGTCCTCCGATCGCGGTGCGGGGTCAGTTCTTGGTGGCTCCGGCGAGCATTCCGGTGACCAGGAAACGCTGGGAAAACAGGAAAACGACGAGTACGGGGGTGATCGCCAGCAGCGTGGCCAGCGCCAGCACCGGCCGCTCGATGGCCAGGCCGCCGGCCGTCGGGTTGAACTGCGGGACGTCGTTCAGCAGCGTGCCGAGACCGACCTGGACCGGGAAGTCGTCGCTCTCCGGCAGCATCACGTACGGCAGGAAGTAGTTGGTCCAGTTGGCCACGAAGCTGAAGAAGCCGACCAGCGCGACCACCGGCATCGCCAGCGGCAGCGCGACCCGGCGGAACACGCCGAACTCCGTGCAGCCGTCCAGCCGCGCGGCGTCCAGCAGTTCCGCCGGCACCGCCGTGGAGAAGTAGATGTAGGCGAGGTAGACGCCGAAGGGGTAGAACGCGTACGGCAGCACGATCGACCACATGGTGCCGATCAGGTGGGCTGTGTTGAGCTCCAGGAACAGCGGCACCACGAGGGTCGCGTTCGGCATCAGCATGACGACCAGGGTGGTGACGAGCAGCGCGCGCCGGCCGCGGAACTCGGTCTTGGCCAGCGCGTACCCGGCGGGGACCGCCACGCACAGCGTGATCACCAGCGCGAAGAAGGAGTAGAGCGCCGAGTTTCCCAGCCACCGGAAGATCGCGTTGCCCTGGTACGCGGTGAGCGCGTCCCAGTTGGCGGCCAGCGCCCGCCACGAGCCGACGGACAGCGGGTGGCCGTGCACGAGCTGGTCGTCGGTCTTCGTGGCGGCCAGCACCAGCCACAGCACCGGGAGCACGAAGAACAGGAAGAACAGGGCGAGCACGGCACCGGGCACCGGGTTCGGCAGCCGGCGCCGCCGCCTCGCCGGAGCCGGCACGCGGACCGCCACGGGCGGCCGTTCGACGTCAGTCCGCATCGAAGAACCTCGACCTGGTGACGAACACGGCCGCGACGACCAGGCTGACCACCAGCAGCTCGACCGAGACCGCGGCGGCGGTGCCGACGTCGTTGTTCTGGAAGGCGAAGTCGTAGGACAGCTGGTTGGGAGAGTAGTCCCGGCCGGCCACCCCGACACTGGCCTGCGACAGCAGCTGGGGCTCGACGAACAGCTGGGTGCCCCCGGCGAAGGCGAGGATCACCATGTAGACGATCCACCGGCGCAGCAACGGGATCTGGATCCGCCACGCGGTCTGCCACGCGCCGGCGCCGTCGATCCGGGCCGCCTCGATGACGTCCGGCGAGATGGTGTTCAGCGCGCCGTACATGACGACGATCCAGCCGCCCGCCCCGGTCCAGAACGCGATCAGGGTGAACAGCACCGGCAGGTGCTCGAGCGCGACGACCTGGCCGAAAGTTTCGAAGCCCAGGGCGCGCAGCAGGAACGCGGCCGGGCTGACCGCGGGGTCGAGCATGAACAGCCACACGAGCACGCTCGCCGCGCCGACCAGCGCACCCGGGAGGTAGTACAGGAACCGCAGGGCCTTGCCGGTCGTGCGGGTGCCCAGGCGGTGCAGCAGCAGGGCCAGCCCGACCACGAACACCACCAGCGTCGTCAGCCAGCACAGCAGGTACCCGGCGACGTGCGCGACGGCGGCAGCGAACCGGAAGTCCCCGGCGGCGGTCGCGAAGTTCGCGAGGCCGGTGAAGCGGCCGCCCGCGTCGGTGACGGCGAAGGAGATCGCGTAGACCGTCGGCACGACGCCGAACGCGGCCAGCAGCACGACGTAGGCGGCGACGAAGCCGTAGCCCGCCCGGTGCCGGGCGACCGGCGCGCTCATTGCTCCGTGACCTGGTACCCGTTGGACCGGGCGTAGTTGACGATCGCGGCCTGCCACGCGGGCAGCAGCGACGCGATGCTCTTGCCCGCCGTCAGGCCCGGGGTGACCGTGGCCGCCCAGATCGCCTCCTGGCTGAACTGGCCGTAGCCCCAGCCGGGCCAGACCTGACCCGCTGCGGCCTGCAGCGGCCCGGCGATGTCGCCGGCGTAGTAGCCGGAGGCCGCCTGGTTCGCCAGCCACGTCTTGGCCGCGCCCTGGTGTGCCGGGTAGCCCGGGGCGAGCTTGCCCTGGTAGTCGTCCGAGGTGGTCACCCAGACCAGGAAGTCCGTGGCGGCCTTGAGGTTGTGGCTGTGCGCCGAGAGCAGCCACGTCCCGCCGCCGACGTTGCCCACCGACGGCGCCGGATCGCCGGGCCACTGCGGCATCGGGGCGACGGCGATCTGGCCCTTCGGGGTCTTGAAAGTTCCTTGGAACAACGCGCCGCCGTACCAGGACGGGCCGGGCATCAGCAGGATCTTGTCCGCCGAGTTCTTGTCGAAGTCCGAGCTGAACACGCTGCTGGTGGACATGCTGCCGGCCTTGACGAGCGAGTCGAGCAGCTGCGCCATGCGGGCGCAGTTCGGCTCGGTGGCGGTCACCGTGACGGCCTTCGCCCCGGTGATCCGGTTGGCGCCGCACTTGCTCGCCCACAGGTAGATCTCCGGCGTGAAGGTGTCACCCGCCGCGCCCACCAGGTACCCCGGGTGCTCGGTGGCGACCTTCCGGCCCAGTGCCTCGTACTCCGGCCAGGTCGCGGGTACCTGGTAGCCCCACTGCTTCAGCAGTGTCGCGTTGTACCAGAGCACGGTCTGGGAAAGGTCGTTGCGCAGGCAGTAGACCGAGCCGTCCACCGTGCACGGGTCGTTCGCGCCGGGCGCCCATTGGTCCAAAGTGGACTTTGGTACCAGGTCCTTGTCCAGTGGTGCGGTGAAGCCCGCCTGCCGGGCCCAGGACACCTCGTTGTTCTGCGAGCTGAACACCACGTCCGGCCAGCCGTTGCCGGTCCGGTTGAACAGGCCGACCTTGGTCTGCAGGTAGTTCGAGCCGTTGGCGTCCCCGTCGTAGCTGACGATGTCGAGCTTCACGTCGGGGTGCTGCTTCTGGTACAGCTGGGCGGCGGCCATCCGGGTGGAATCGACCCACACCGTCAGCGGGCCGCCGGTCTGCGGCGCCGGCGTGAAACCGCTCTGGGCCGGGGTGCCGCCGCCGTTCCCGCACCCCGCGGCGACGGTCATGGCGAGCGCCCCGGCGAGGACGGCCGCCCGGTTCCTGCCCTTCATCAGCTACCCCACTTCGTCGTGGCACCCGCCAGGGGCAGGCGATTCCGGTGAAGGATGAGTACGACTCATTCGATCCGGCCTGGGTAGCCGCGATTTCGACGGTTTCACTGCTGCGCCAAGGAATTCGCGGTTCCGGCCCGGTGATCCATGAGAACAGCACGGCCGCACGGCGTCAAGGACGGCCCTGCTCATTGCCCCGCTTGCCGCGCGCCGGATGTAACTTTCACACCGGGCGAGCAAGGCTTGACCGACCGGCGGGGCCGCGAGGTAGGGTGCTCAGCCGGTGAGCAGTAAGTCATACTCATCGAGTGACCCGTGACGAGCAAGTCGCACCGCCTGTCCCGTACCGGCCCGGCTACGAAGTGGTGGCCGAGCAGATCCTGCGGCTGATCGCCGAACTGGCCCTGCGGCCCGGCGACCGGATGCCGACGGAGAACGAGCTGGCGGCACGGATGGGGACCAGCCGGACCGTGGTGCGGGAGGCCGTCAAGATCCTCTCCGCGCTCGGCCGGGTGCGAGCGCACAAGGGGCGTGGGCTGTATGTGTCGGACGACGAGGGCATGCTCGGCGGGTCCCGCTGGGGTGCCTTCTTCCTCCCGGCCGACCTCGATCACGTCTACATGCTCTTCGAGTTCCGCCGGATCCAGGAGACGGCCGCCAGCCGGCTGGCGGCGGCCAACGCCACCCCGGCCGAGCTGCGCGCGATCGAGGCCGCCGCCGAGACCTGCCGGCACGGGCACGTGAGCAGCGAGCCGTCACTGTTCGACCGCGGCGACGACGACTTCCACCTCGGGATCGCCGCCGCGTCGCACAACCAGTTCCTCGTCGCCGCCGTGCGCGAAGCCCGCCGCCTGCAACGCCAGTCGAACATCATCGGCATGTCCGGCTCGATCGGCGGGCACGCGGCGGGCGCGATCGAGGAGCACACCGCGATCTACCGGGCGATCCGCGACGGCGACCCGGACGCGGCGGCCCGGGCGGCCGCCACCCACCTCGACAACACCCTGGAGGACTACCGGCGGGAGATCCAGCGGCGGCTCTTCGGCCAGTGAGCGGGTTCCCGGAGCACGGCTCCGGGGCTCAGTGCTGCGCAAATTCCATTGTGGACCGGATCGCCGGATTCGTTGCAGCTGAGTAAGTTTCACCTTCCGGCCGCGTTGTTCGTCAGCCGCTTCTGCCGCGTGTTTTGCCTGTCCACGCACGACTTTCGTGAAGTTTCGGGCCGGATTGCTTCTGCCGGTGGGAAAATTGCTCATTGACCACCGTGGCCGGTCGCTCCTATCTTGACTGGGTCCGTTCGGTTCGGTAGCCGGACGATTTCACCGCGTACCCGCCGTCCTCCTGAAAGCAGCGAAATGTGAGCGCTAACACCTCGCCGACGAGCCGCCTCGCCCGCGTCCTCCTCGCGGTGCTGCTGGTGCTGCCCCTGACGGCGCTGCTGACCGCCGGCCCGGCCGCGGCCGCCGCGCTGACCCGGGTGACCGGCTTCGGGAACAACCCGACCAACCTGAACATGTACCTCTACGTGCCGGACAAGCCGGCGGCCAAGCCCGCCCTGCTCGTGCTGGTGCACTACTGCAGCGGCTCGGCGAGCGCGATCTTCAACGGCAACGGGCACGACTACGCGACGGCGGCCGACCGGTACGGCTACCTCGTCGTCGTGCCCGAAGCCACCCGGGACGGCCACTGCTTCGACGTCTCCACGAAGGCGGGGCTGACCCGCGACGGCGGCAGCGACTCCACCGGCATCATGGCGATGGTCGCCTGGACCCGCCAGCACTACGACGTGGACCCGGCGCGGATCGTGGTCAGCGGCTTTTCTTCCGGCGCCATGATGACGAACGTCCTGGCCGCCGAGTACCCCGACGTCTTCTCCGCCGCTTCGGCGTTCTCCGGCGTGCCCGCCGGGTGCTTCGCTACGACCGACGGTTCGCTGTGGAACAGCCAGTGCGCCGGCGGGAACGTCATCAAGTCCGCGCAGCAGTGGGCGGACCAGGCGCACGCGATGTACCCGGGGTACACCGGCGCCTACCCGCGGATGCAGCTGTGGCACGGGAACACCGACACCACCCTGGCGTATCCCAACTACGGCGAAGAGATCAAGCAGTGGACGGCCCTGCACGGGCTGACGCAGACGCCGTCCTTCACCGACCACCCGCAGTCGTCCTGGACGCGCAACCGCTACGGCGACACCAGCACCCACGCGACCGTGGAGGGCATCACGATCGCGGGCACCGGCCATACCCTGCCGCAGACCGGGATGCTCGCCTACGCCATCTCGTTCCTGGGCCTCGACGGCGGCGGGAATCCCGCGCCCACCGGCGGTCCGGTGCGCTCGGTGGCCGCCGGGCGGTGCCTGGACGTGCCGGGCCAGTCGACGACCCAGGGCACGCGGCTGCAGGTCTGGGATTGCCACGGCGGCACCAACCAGGTGTGGACCGCCACCACCGCCGGGGAGTTCACCGTCTACTCCGGTGACTCGCGGCGCTGCCTGGACGCCGAAGGCGGCGCGACGAGCCCGGGCACCGCGGTGATCATCTGGGCCTGTCACGGCGGCGCCAACCAGCAGTGGCGCGCCAACGCCGACGGCACCGTGACCGGCACGCAGTCGGGGCTCTGCCTGGAGCTCCCGGCCGGCTCGACCGCCAACGGCACGGCGGTGCGCCTGGGCACCTGCTCCGGCGGCCAGAACCAGAAGTGGACCACCCCGGCCGCCGCCTGAGCGGCGCCCCGCACGAGGAAGGACATCGAGATGTGGCGACGTTTCCGCAGCACCGTGGTCCTCGCCGTGCTCGGGGTCGTGCTGGGGCTGGTGGCCGGTCCGGTGGCGTCGGCGGAGGCTAACCCGTACCAGCGCGGCCCGGACCCGACGCCGGCGAGCATCGCCGCCGACCACGGCACGTTCGCCACCGCGCAGACGACCATCCCCAAGGGCAACGGGCTCGGCGGCGGGATCGTGTACTACCCGACGGACACCAGCCAGGGGACGTTCGGCGCCATCGCCATCGCGCCCGGCTACGGGACCGAGTGGCGGTGGTACGGGTGGCTCGGCCCGCGGCTGGCCTCCTTCGGGTTCGTCGTGGTGGGCATCGAGACCAACAGCCTCAGCGACTACGCCGACGCCCGCGCCGACCAGCTGCTCGCCGCGCTGGACTGGCTGGTGACGAGCAGCCCGGTGCGCGACCGCGTCGACCGGACCCGGCTCGCCGTCGGCGGCCACTCGATGGGCGGCGGGGGCGCCCTCGTCGCGGCGTCGCGGCGGCCGTCGCTGCTGACCGCCGTCGGCATGGCGCCGTACGTCCCCGACGGGATCCTGACCGGCACCAAGGTCCCCACGATCCTGTTCGGCGGCCAGGCCGACACCACGGTCACCCCGGCCTACCTGGCGAGCGCGTACGCCACCATCCCGGCCACCACCCAGCGCGCCTACGCCGAGATCGCCGGTGAGGGCCACGGCTTCGCGGCCGGGGGCGGCGGCGGGAACTCGGGCGCCTTCGCCCGGGTGATGACGGTCTGGCTCAAGGTGTTCGTCGACGCCGACACGCGCTACTCGGCGTTCCTGTGCCCGTCGCTGTCGAACACCGGCGGCATCTCGAAGTACCAGGCGAGCTGCCCGCTCGGGCCGCCCGGCGGGACGACCCCGCCGCCGCCGGCGTCCCGGCTGGTCAACGCCGCGGCCGGCCGGTGCCTGGACGTCCCGGGCCTGTCCCAGGCCACCGGCACGCAGGTGGCGCTGTGGGACTGCAACGGCGGCGCCAACCAGCAGTGGACGACGACCGACGGCAAGCAGCTGACCGTCTACGGCAGCAAGTGCCTGACCGCCGACGGCACGGCGCCGGGCGCGCGGGCGGTCATCGGCGACTGCGGCACCGGACCGGCGCAGCAGTGGACCGCCGGCACCGGCGGCACGCTCACGAACGTCCAAACCGGACTGTGTCTCGACGCCTCCGGCGCCGGGACCGCCAACGGCACCAAGGTGATCCTGTGGACCTGCAACCACGGGGCCAACCAGCAGTGGAACCGCACCTGATTCACCCCAACCCCTGGAGAACAAAGATGTTCGAAGAGCAGAGGGAGCCACGTGATGGTGAGGTATAAGGCCCTGTTCGCGGCCTTCGCGGCGGGAGCCCTGCTCGCGCTGGCCGGCCAAGCTCCCGCGCAGGCCGCCGCCCCCGCGGCGGCGACGCCGTCGGCCGCGGCCGCGGGCACCGCGGGCTGCGGGAAGGCGCCCGGGCTGACGAGCGGCAGCCACACCATCTCCAGCGGCGGCCAGAACCGCAGCTACATCCTGCGGGTGCCGAACAACTACGACAACAACCACAACTACCGGCTCTTCGTCGGCCTGCACTGGCGCGGCGGGACGGCCAACGACGTCGACTCGGGCGGGACCGACGGCTACAACTGGTCCTACTACGGGCTCCGGCGGCTGGCCGACAACGCGGGCAACGGCACGATCTTCGTGGCGCCCCAGGGCAACGGCAACGGCTGGGCCAACCCCGGCGGCCAGGACGTCACCTTCATCGACGACCTGCTGCGCCAGCTCGAGTCGGCCCTGTGCGTCGACACGTCCCAGGTCTTCGCCGGCGGGTTCAGCTACGGCGCCGCCATGAGCTACGCCCTCGCCTGCGCCCGGCCGACGGTGTTCCGCGCGGTCGCCGTGTACTCCGGGGCGAACCTCAGCGGGTGCAGCGGCGGCACCCAGCCCGTCGCCTACATCGGGCTGCACGGCCTCCGCGACAACGTCCTGCCGATCGCGTCCGGCCGCGCGCTGCGCGACCAGTTCGTCCGCAACAACGGCTGCACCCCGCAGAACCCGCCGGAACCGGCCAACGGCAGCCTGACCCACATCGTGACCGCGTACTCCGGCTGCCGCGCCGGATACCCGGTGGTCTGGGCCGCCTTCGACGGCGCGGGCCACGACCCCGGCCCGCGGGACGGCTGCACCTGCGACGGCTGGCAGACCTGGACCTCGGGCGAGGTGTGGAAGTTCATCACGCAGTTCGACTCGAACACCCAGCCGCCGGGACCGCCGGTCCAGACCGGCGTCAACTACAAGCTGGTGGCCCAGCACAGCAGCAAGCTCGTCGGGATCACCGGCGCGTCGACGGCGGCCGGGGCGCTCATCGAACAGGAGTCGGCCAACGGCGGCCTCAGCCAGCAGTTCGACTTCGTGGATTCCGGTGACGGCTACTACCGCGTCCGGGCCCGCCACAGCGGACTCGTGCTGCAGGCCGCGAACGCCGACAGCGGCGCGGACGTCAGCCAGCAGGCCGACACCAACTCGACCGCCGAGCAGTGGCGGGTGGTCGACCAGGGCGGCGGCGCGGTGAGCTTGGTTAACCGGTTGAGTGGCTTGGCACTGGACGTGTGGGGAGTCTCGACCGCCGACGGCGCGCGGATCTCCCAGTGGACGTTCACCGGCAACCCCAACCAGCGGTTCCTGCTCCAGCGGGCCTGAGCCCGCACCGGGTGTCCGCCGGGAATGTCCCGGCGGACACTCCTTTCCCTTGCTGCGAAGGGATATCCTGGAACGTGCCCACGGACAGAGTCGTCTTGGGAGGTGCCACCGTGTCCGCTGCCGAGTCATCCGACCTCCGCCCCACCCTGGCCGACGTGGCCCGGGCGGCGGGAGTGTCGACCGCCACCGCGTCCCGCGTGCTCAACGGTTTTCCGCGGGTGAGCCCGGAGCGGCGCAAACAGGTCGAGTCCGCGATGCTGGCGCTGGGCTACGCCCGGCAACGCGCGGCGCGGGCGGCCCCTCCACCGCAGACCGGGTCGATCGCGCTCGTGGTGTGCGAAGAAGCCCTGCGGTTGTTCACCGACCCCTACTTCCCGCGGATCGCGGCCGGGGCCGACCGCGAGCTGTCGGCGGTCGGGATGCAGCTGGTGCTGCTCACCGTGCCGGCGACGGAGAACTACCAGGCGCCGGTGCTGCGCTACCTCGACGGCGGCCACGTCGACGGGGCACTCGTCGTCGGCATGCACGGCCGCCGCCCGCTCGACCTCGACTGGGTCGACATCCCGGTGGTGTTCGGCGGCCGCCCGGTCCGGCAGGCGGAGTCCGGCCGGCTGTCGTACGTCGACGTCGACAACCAGGGCGGGGCGCGGCTGGCAACCCAGCACCTGCTCGACGCGGGCCGCCGGACCGTCGCGACCATCGCCGGGCCGCAGGACATGACCGCGGGCGTGGACCGGCTCAACGGCTACCGGCAGGCGATGGTGTGCGGCGGACGGCACGACCTCGGGCTCGTGGTGTTCGGCGACTTCGGGCAGGCGTCCGGCGAGCACGCCACGGCCCGGCTGCTCGACCGCCGTCCGGACGTCGACGCCATCTTCGCCGCCTCGGACATGATGGCCGTCGGGGCGATGCGCGCGCTGCGCCGGGCCGGCCGGGACGTGCCGGGCGACGTCGCCGTCATCGGCTTCGACGACCTGCCGATCAGCCGGCGGACGGATCCGCCGCTGACCACCGTGCGCCAGCCGGTGGAGGAGATGGGTGCCCGGATGACGGGCGAGCTGCTGGCCATGATCGCCGGCGCCGCCCCGCGGCAGCGCACGGTGCTCGACACCCGGCTGGTGCTGCGTGAATCGGCCTGAATCGTCCCTTGTGGACGCCAAGCGAGGAGGACCCGTGCGCGTGTTCGTGCTGCTGGCCGCGATGCTGGTGACGGCGCTGGCCGGCGTGACGCCGGCTTCGGCCGCCCCGGCGGCCCTGGTGAGTTCGGCGTCGGGGCGGTGCCTGACCGTCCGGGGCAACACCGACACAACGGGGGCGGTGCTGGAGATCCAGGACTGCGGCAATCAGGCCGGGCAGGCGTTCGAGTTCACCGCGACCGGCGAACTGCGGACGATGAACAGCTCCCGGTGCGTGGACGCCTACGGCAACCGGACCGCCCCCGGCACGGCCGTGATCAGCTGGTCCTGCACGGGCGGGGCGAACCAGCAGTGGCGGCAGAACGCGGACGGGACGATCACCGGTGTCCAGTCGGGACTGTGCCTGGACGTCAACGGCGCCGGCACGGCCAACGGCACCGCGGTCATCCTGTGGACCTGCCACGGCGGGGCCAACCAGCAGTGGACCGGCGGGACGACCCCGCCACCGCCGTCGGGCACCGCGCCGTGCGACATCTACGCCTCGGGCGGAACGCCGTGCGTCGCCGCGCACAGCACCGTCCGCGCGCTGTACGGGACCTACGCGGGCAACCTGTACCAGGTCCGGCGTTCGTCGGACAACACGACCCGGAACATCGGTGTCCTGGCGGCGGGCGGCAACGCCGACGCCGCCGCGCAGGATTCCTTCTGCGCGGGCAGCACCTGCGTCGTCACGGTGGTCTACGACCAGTCCGGCCGCGGGAACGACCTGTGGTACCAGGGCTCGAGCGTCGTCCCGGGGTCCAGCCAGAGCAGCCCGGCGAAGGCGACGTCGGAGTCGCTGACGGTCGGGGGCTCGAAGGCGTATTCGCTGTACATCAACCCCGGCAACAGCTACTGGCGCGACGGCCACCTCACCGGCGTGCCCACCGGCAGTGCCCCCGAAGGCATGTACATGGTGACCAGCGGGACGCACGTCAACAGCGGCTGCTGCTTCGACTACGGCAACAGCGAAACGACGCGCAAGGCCGACGCGGCCGGCGCGATGGACGCGATCAACTTCGGCACGGAGTGCTGGTTCGGCGGCTGCAGCGGCGGCGGCCCGTGGGTGCAGGCCGACCTCGAGTGGGGCCTGTACCCGGGCGGCAGCCAGTCGTGGAACCCGAACCAGCGGGCGCTGCCGAGCAAGTTCGTCACGGCGATGCTGAAGAACAACGGCACGTCCCGGTTCGCGCTCAAGGGCAGCAACGCCCAGTCGGGCAGCCTCACGACCATGTGGGACGGCGGGCTCCCCGGCGGGTACAGCCCGATGAAGAAGCAGGGCGCGATCGTGCTGGGCAGCGGCGGTGACTGCTGCAAGCCCGGCGGCGGGGCGAACCTGAGCGCGGGAACGTTCTACGAAGGCGCCATGGTCGCCGGCTACCCCTCGGACGCGACCGAAAGCGCCGTGCAGGCGAACATCGTCGCGGCCGGCTACCGCTGACCCCCTGATCCCCTCCGTCGGAAGAGAGAGCTCGCATGCCCGGAACCCTGCTCCGGCGGCTTCGCACGGCCGCGGTCGCCGCGGTCGTCCTCGCCGCCGGCGTCGTAGCCGCCGCCGCGCCGGCCCAGGCCGCCACTGCCATCACGCTCGACGGTGGCTCGGCCGGCCGTACCTTCGACGGCGTCGGCGCGGTCAGCGGCGGTGGCGGCAACAGCCGCCTGCTGATCGACTACCCGGAGCCGCAGCGCGGCCAGATCCTCGACTACCTGTTCAAACCGGGGTACGGCGCCGCCCTGCAGATCCTCAAGGTGGAGATGGGCGGCGACACGAACTCCACCAGCGGCGCCGAACCCAGCCACGCGCACTTCCGCGGCGACCTCGACTGCAACCGCGGGTACGAGTGGTGGCTGATGGAGCAGGCCAAGGCCCGCAACCCGGGTATCAAGCTGGTCGGCCTGCCGTGGGGTGCGCCGGGCTGGATCGGCAACGGCACCTTCTTCTCGAACGACCTCGTCGACTACTACCTGTCGTGGCTGGGCTGCGCGAAGCAGCACGGGCTGACCATCGACTACCTCACGACCGTCCAGAACGAAAAGCAGTGGAGTGCCGACTGGACGGTCACCATGCGCAATGCCCTCAACGCCAACGGGTACAGCGCCGTCAAGGTCATCTCCGGCGACTCGTGGCCGGGGGACTGGGGGCCGGCGAGCGCGATCTCCACGAACACGGCCTACCGCAACGCGACCGACGTCCTGAGCGCCCACTACACCTGCGGCTACCTCAGTGCGCAGACGTCGTGCAGTGTGCCCTCGAACGTCACCGCCACCGGCAAGACGCTGTGGTCCAGCGAAAACGGTTCCCAGGACTACAACGACGGCGCCAAGCCGCTGGCCCGCGGCATCAACCGCGTCTACCTCGACGGCAAGATGACCGCCTACCTCAACTGGGACCTGATCGCCGCCGTCACCCCGAACATCCCGTGGCCGACCGTCGGCCTGATCCTCGCGAACCAGCCGTGGTCGGGCTACTACGCGGTCGGCAAGGACACGTGGGCGCTGGCGCACACCACCCAGTTCACCGCGCCGGGCTGGAAGTACCTCGACGCCTCCAGCGGCTACCTCGGCGGCAACCGCGCCAACGGCAGCTACGTCACGCTGAAGTCGCCGAACAACAGCGACCACAGCACGGTCATCGAGACGATGGACGCCACCTCGGCCCAGACGCTGAACTTCACCACCACCGGCGGCTTGTCGACCGGCCAGGTGCACGTGTGGGCGACCAACCTGAACTCGAACAACGCGGGCGACCACTTCGTGCACAGCACCGACGTCACGCCGTCCGGCGGGGCGTTCTCGCTGACCGTCCAGCCCGGCTACCTGTACACCGTCACGACGACCACCGGGCAGGGCAAGGGCACCGCGACCAGCCCGCCGCAGGGCTCGCTGAACCTGCCCTACAGCGACGACTTCGACGGGTACGCGAAAGGCAAGGAAGCCAAGTACCTGATGGACATGGAGGGCGCGTTCGAGACGGCGTCGTGCGGCGCCGGCCGCGCGGGGGTGTGCGTGCGCCAGGCGTCCACGCAGAAGGCGATCCCGTGGAAGAAGACGACCGACCCGTACGCGTTGCTGGGCAACGTGGCCTGGAGCAACTACACGCTCAGCACGGACGTGCTGCTCGAGAAGTCCGGGTACGTCGAGCTGCTCGGCCACGCCGGCAACCAGGACACCGGCAACCAGGGCGCGCTGAACGCGTACTACCTGCGGGTGAGTGACACCGGTGCCTGGTCACTGCGGCGCAACAACACCAGCCAGCAGAACACGACGCTGCGCACCGGCACGACGACCGCGCTCGGCACCGGCAGCTGGCACAAGCTGTCCCTGGGCTTCTCCGGCGGCACCATCACCGCTTCCGTCGACGGCACCGCGCTCGGCACGGTCACCGACGGCACCTTCCCGGCCGGCCAGGTCGGGATCGGCACGGCACAGGGGGAGACCGCGCAGTTCGACAACCTCGTGGTCGCGGGCTCGGGCGGCGGGTCGACGTCGGTGCTGCGCAACACCGCCGCCGGCCGCTGCCTCGACGTCCCGAACGTGTCCCAGACCAACGGCACGCAGGTGGCGCTCTGGGACTGCAACGGCGGCAGCAACCAGCAGTGGACGCTGACGTCGGGGAAGCAGCTGCAGGTGTACGGCAGCAAGTGCCTCGACGCCGAGAGCGCCGGCACCACAGCCGGCACCCGGGCGATCATCTGGGACTGCACGGGCGGCACCAACCAGCAGTGGACCGCCGCCGCCGACGGGACGATCACCGGCGTCCAGTCGGGGCTGTGCCTCACCCCGAGCGGGAACGGCACGGCAAACAGCACCCCGGTGACCCTGCAGACCTGTACCGGTGGCGCCGCCCAGAAGTGGGCGCGGAGCTGACGACGGAGGGAGTTCCGGCGATGATGGTAAGACCACGAAGGAGAAGATGGCTGCCGACCGCGGGGGCCGCGCTGGCCCTCGCCGCGGGCGCGGTGACCGGACCGGCCACGAGCGCCCAGGCGGCCACCCAGGGGCCGTGCGACATCTACGCGGCAGGCGGCACGTCCTGCGTCGCCGCGCATTCGACGACCCGGGCGCTGTACGGCGCCTACAGCGGCTCGCTCTACCAGGTGCGGCGCGCCTCGGACAGCAAGACGCAGGACATCGGCGTGCTGAGCGCGGGCGGCGTCGCGAACGCGGCGGCCCAGGATTCCTTCTGCGCCGGGACGACCTGCCTGATCACGGTCATCTACGACCAGTCGGGCCGGAACAACCACCTCACCCAGGCGCCACCGGGCGGCTTCCAGGGGCCGGCGGCGGGCGGGTACGACAACCTCGCGAACGCGGCCGCGGCGCCGACGACGGTCGGCGGCCAGAAGGCCTACGGCGTCTACGTGGCGCCCGGTACCGGCTACCGCAACAACAACACCAACGGCGTCGCGACGGGTGACCAGCCGGAGGGCATGTACGCGATCTTCGACGGCACGCACTACAACGGCGGCTGCTGCTTCGACTACGGCAACGCCGAGCGCAACAGCCGTGACAACGGCAACGGCACCATGGAAGCCATCTACTTCGGCAACATCAAGGTCTGGGGCTACGGCGCCGGGAACGGCCCGTGGATCATGGCCGACCTGGAGAACGGCCTGTTCTCCGGCGTCAACCAGCACTACAACGCCAACGACCCGAGCATCAGCCACCGCTACCTGACGGCGATCATCAAGGGCGAGTCCAACCACTGGGCCATCCGCGGCGGCAACGCCCAGTCCGGCGACGTGTCCACTTTCTACAACGGCGTCCGCCCCAACGTCTCGGGCTACAACCCGATGCGCAAGGAGGGTGCGATCATCCTCGGCACGGGCGGCGACAACAGCATCGGATCGGCGGGCACGTTCTACGAAGGCGTGATGACGTCCGGCTACCCCTCCGACGCCACGGAAAGCGCGGTCCAAGCCAACATCGTCGCGGCGGGCTACGGAACCGGCGGCAGCAACACCGGCACCGGCCCGGTGCACGCGGTCGGCGCGGGCAAGTGCCTGTCGGCCCCGAACTCGACCCAGGGCACGCAGCTGCAGATCGCGGGCTGCGCGAGCCAGGCGGGCCAGACCTGGACCCGCACGGCGGACGGCAGGCTGACGGCCACCCTCGGCGGCGCGACGCTGTGCCTGGACGCATCGGGCCAGGGCACGAGCGCGGGCACCAAGGCGGTGACGTGGCCCTGCAACGGCCAGGCCAACCAGCAGTGGACGGTCAACTCGAACGGCACGGTGACCGGCGTCCAATCAGGACTGTGCCTGGACGTGACAGGCGCCTCCACCGCCGACGGCGCCCCGGTGGAGCTGTGGACCTGCAACGGCGGCAGCAACCAGCAATGGACGTTCGGCTAGCACTCTGTCCATGAACGTCGGCCGGTTCGGTGACACGCCGATCCGCACCCGGGCGGGCCTCGACACGTTCGAGGCCCGCCCTCCCGACGTGTCACCAGCGGCTCGGTTTCCGGTAGGCGAGCCCGAGCTTCTCGGCTCCGTTCTTGCTGCCGCCGATGATCTCCGCAGTGGTCTTCGGGTCGATGTTGCGGATGGACTCGACGACCTCCGCGGCCGTGGCCACCGGGTCCCGGTCGCGAACGTCGACGAGGAGGCCGAACTGCACCGATGGTTCGTCGGCCGAAGTCTTCCGGGCCGGGTAGCCGAACGTCAGGCGTGCGGTGTCGAAGTCCTTCAGCCATGCGGTGCACCAGCCGGGACGGCAGTTCCACCGGCCCAGGATCGCCGGGTCCGCGCGGAACTGCTCGGCGACGAGCCGGGCCACAGTCCGGGCCGGCCATTCCCAGTCGTGGTCCTGCTCGGCCCGGGTGATCTCCCGGTCGTACTCGGCCGCGTCGAATCGGGTCTCTTGCGGAAGGTCGCCTGGCATCGAGGAGCGCCAGTCCTTCCAGATCACCTCCGGCCCTTCGCGCGTGATCGTGACGTACAGCCCCCCCCGCAGCAGCCCTCGGTGCAGTACGCCTCAGCGAGCCTGACCTCCTGAGGATCGCTCGTTGCGCGTAGCCGCCCGCTGTGGACGAGTTGTTCCGGGCTCTCGGCGGGCCCCATGTCGAAGGCGTTCGCGACCACCGGCATCCCGTCGATCACGATCCTCGCCTCGGCCACGGGGAAGCCGATCGGTTGCGGATCGGGCACCACGACCTGGATGACGAACCGCCCCTCCGGCACACCGCCCTTGGCGCTCTGCGCGATGACCCACGCTGCCCGCCTGGCCTCGACCGGATCACCGGACCGCGCGTTGCGGCGGAGTTCTTCCAGCCACGGGCGAGAGGACAGCACGCTGCTGATTCGGTCGAGGAGGCGGCCACGTGACTCGCCGGCCACCGGGGCGGCCGGGCCGGTGCGCAGGTCCTCGGCGACCATGGCCAGCAGCGCGGCCCGTCCGAGGGTGGGCGGCCGCCGGCCGGCGAGGGCAACCCAGTGTCGGTAGGCGTCCAGCGCGTCGGGGTAGCGGCTGATCTCGGACTGGTAGTTGCGGGGGCTGGTCATCGCGAGCAGGAGGCTCCCCGCTTGATCCCACAACGCATCGTCGACAGGGTGCCTGCCGAGCATCTCCGCCAGCCCGTGCGCTTCGGTGATCGTCCGCGCGAGGTCGCTGGACAGCAGTTCCCGTGGTGTGGACCGCACCCAGTCGCGGATGACCGGATCCCGGTTGCCGGCCAGTGACTCCACGGCGCGGATTCGGACATGGTGCCGTGATCGCTCGGCCAGCCAGATCACGTCCTGCTCCGCGCCGGGGATCTTCGTGAGTGCTTCCAGGGAAAGGTGGTCCGCGAAGCGCAACCGCCCGATGACCTTCATCAGGGGGACGTCACGCTGTTCGGCGTGGCCGACCAGCAGGCTCAATCCGACCAGGACTGCCCGCCAGTCCGTGCCGTTGCCCACCAGCCACCGGGCGACCTCCAGCAGCTGCGGGGACGGCTCCGGCACCACCTCTCCGACCCAGGCCGCATCGCCGGGGTTGATCGGCAGGCGAGCGCACACGCCGTGCAGATCCTGGGCCGGCAACGACGGGACGACAAAGAAATCGCGCAGAGCAGCTGTCAGGGCCAGCTTTCGCTCTTCGTAGGGCACATGGAGCCGGTCGCCGCCGCCACCAGGGAACGGACGCCCACCGTCGGGCAACGGGTCATCCGGGGTGAGCCGGTGCAGCCGCCGTGCATGCTCGAACAAGGAAACCGGGCGGTCGAGCGCACTGCGCTCGCTGGACACGCTCACCGGCCGAGTACGGTCTCGATTCTCTCAGACATACCGGAATGATACATACCCGGGCGCGGCCGCGGCACGCACTCACGGGTCGGGCGGGCACCAGGTGTCGGACGTGGGACCGTCGGCCGCGCCGCAGAAGCCGTGCACCGACTTGTCGACTTCGCCGCCGGACACGCCCATCACCGCGACCGGCTTGTTCTGCGGCACGTTGCGGCCGATGTCGCCGCCGTAGTCGATCGTGCCCGTGACGCCTTCGAGGTACTTGTTGACCTGCTTCGTGCCCGGGCGTGACGTGTGGATGGCGGTGATCTCGCGCCAGATCGCGCCCGGGGTCACCGGGATCTCGGCCGCCGTCTCGCGCAGGTACGCCGCCGCCACGATCATCACCTGCGCGGCGTCGTAGGCCAGTGCCGCGTGGCCGTCGTACGAGCGGCCCTCCGGTGTCCGCTCGAACGGGAACAGCGTCTGCTCCAGCGTCGTGTAGAAGTCGAGGGCCGTGCCGCTCGGCTCGGTGATCGGCGAGGTGGCGAACGACAGGTAGTAGTAGGGCAGCGCCCGGTTGCGCTGGCGTTCGCCCTGGTCGGCGACGAACCGCGTGACGTCGTCGTCGCCGATCACGGTCGCCCGGCTGCCGCACTGCGCGGCGCTGCTGAGGAACTGGCCGAAGTCGGGGACGCCCCGGCCGGCGAAGAACACGAGACCGTCGAACGAACACGTGTCCCGGCCCGCCGCGCCGGCGTTGCCCAGCAACGTCTCGCCGTAGCGCACGTGCGAAGCCGGCCCGCCGAGGCCGCCGTCCGGGGTGAACGCCCGCGCGTCGGCCTGGAAGTGCCTGTCCCGGAACGACTTCAGGACGTCGTCGCGCAGGTTGGTGCTGTACACGTCGGCGTCGTCGTCGGAGTAGTAGACGCGGACCGCGCGCGGGCCCGGCAGCTGCTCGGCGAACCCCGCCGCCACCGCCGCCTCCCGCCGGTTCTGCGGGGTCACCTGAAAGTACATCGGGTTCAGGTCGGCCAGCGGGTCCGCGGACAGCGTCGAGGCGACCATCGGCAGCCCGGCGTTGGTCAGCGCGGCGATCGTCCGCTGGGTCGGCTCGCTGCTCAGGTCCAGCCCGACGATCCCGACGATGCTCTGGTCCTGTTCGGCCTGCAGCCGCAGCTGGTTCGCCACCCGGACGCCTTCGCGCATGTTGCGCCCGCCGTTGGCGATGAGCAGCCGGACGATCGGGTCGGCCGAGCCCGGCGCGTTCAGCTGCCGCAGCTGCGCGACCGCGAGGCCCTCCAGCGATTCGCGCTCGCTGGTCAGCCCCTCCGCGAGGTTGTTCGACGACGTCAGCGCCTCCAGCGCGACGAGGGTGATGTACGGCCGTTCCGGGTGGGCCCGGTGCAGCTCCTCCGCCCGGTGGTTCTGGTCCAGCACGACCGCTTCGACCTGCCGGATCGTCGCGTCCGACGGCTGGAAGACGTCCTGGGCGCCGTCCGTGGTGCCGACGCACTCGCCGCCCGTCCAGGTCAGCCAGGGATTGCCGGAGCGGCAGTGCTCGGCGTAGGTGTCGTGCGAGCGGTAGACGACGAACCCGGCGACCAGCGCGACGACCACGACCGGCACGCCGATCCGCGTCCACCGGCTGGCCCACCACGGTGGCCGGACCTGCCGGCGGAACCGGTAGTCGCTGCCGAGGGTCTGCAGCATCTGCCGGACCTTCGGCTCGTCTTCGTCCGCGGGCGGCCGGACGCCGATCGGCAGGTACCAGGCGGTCGGCCGCCGCTCCCGCCGGTCGCGTTCGAGCTGGTTCTGCCAGGCGACGTAGGCCGCCCGCGCCTGCCCGGCCTGGAACTGCGGGCGGTGCGCGGTCGGCTTCGCGTCCGGCGGCGGCGCGGGGCTGGCGCTGACCACGAGCAGCGGGTCGAACCGCCCGACCTGGTTGCGGACGGAGTTGATCAGCTCCAGCAGCCGGTACCCGCCGTTGCCGACGCTCACCTCGTCCAGCAGCAGGACGGGGTAGGTCATCCGGCGCCGCCGCCACACCCGCCACGGCCGCAGCCGGTAGGCCCGCCGCAGGTCTTCGAGGAAGGCGTTGAGCAGCAGCCGGCAGACGTATTCGGGGGCTTCCTCCTGCCACTGCCCTTCGGTGAGCCGCCGCGCGAACCGGACGAAGCTGCCCGACATCTCCGGCGCGAGGTGTGGCTGCCGCAGGAACCACCGGTACCGCCCGGACAGCACCGGCACCCGCCCGGTGACGGCGATCCGGAAGGTCAGCAGGGTCAACCCGCGCACGAGCAGCGAGAAGACCTTCCAGATGCCCTGGTTCTCCGGCAGCTGCTTGACGGCGTCCTCGGCGGACGAGCTGAACCGCTCGGCGAGGCTGATCCGCCGGATGGCCCGCCGCAGCACCCCGTCGGGATCGTCCCGGCCGTCGTAGTCCTGCAGCATGAGCCAGTAGACGAGGTCGAACAGCGGGAACGGCAGCCGGCTGGTGTGCGCCGACGCGCTCTCCCCGAGTTCCTTCCGGGCTTCGCGCAGCACGTCCCGGACCACCCTGACCGAGTTGGCGGTCGCGGGCCCGGCCTCATCCCGTCCTTCGTGCCCGGCGAGCCCGGGCCGCGCGTACCGGATGCTGCCCTGCGGCTTGGCGTTCCGGAGCCGTTCCGCGACAGCGGCGATCACGTCCGCGCTTTCGGCGGGCCGGACGAGGCACACCATGGGCAGCCCGCGCCGTTCGGACCGTTCGTCCTGGTAATCGGTCCAGTGGCATTGTTCGTCGAGTTTTCGCGGCCGGTCCCCGAACCGCGGCCGCAGGCACAAGGCCCCGATCACCTTGACCAGCACGTCGGCGCCGAGAAAGCCGAGTGGTCCCGTTCTCCCCATCGGATCAGAGTGGCACATTTGCGGTGAAACCGGTTCCGCAAATCTACCGACAAAAGATGGTCAGCTGCGGTCGTGCAGCGTGATCCGGTAGCCGTCGGGGTCGGCGAAGGTGAACGTCCGCCCGAAGGGGCCGTCGACCGGGGCGGAGACGATCGGGTGGCCGTCGGCGGCCAAGGCGTCGTGGATGGCCTGGACGTCGGTGGCGTGGAGCCAGATCGCGGCCCCGATGCCGGGCTGGGCGACGGAGGCGAGATCGGTGCCGGGAACGACGTCGCGGAGGGCGAACGTGATCGGCTTCGTCTCGAAGACGATGGCGTGCGGCGGCCCGGCCGGCGAGCGGACGAGACCGAGGTACTGCTCGTAGAACGCCTGCGAAGCGGCGAGGTCGCGCGCTTGGAGCGAGATGAAGTCGGGGCCGGTGACGGGCATGGTGGTGCTCCTTCGTTCGTGTCAGGTTTCTGACACGCGAACTGTATGTCAGAATGCTGACATGAGTCAAGACGGTGTCGACCTGCAGACGTCACTGGGCTACCTGCTGAAGGAGGCGTCGAGCGCCCTGCGCGTCGCGATGGAGGAGGTGCTGCGGCCGCTCGGCATGAGCGTGACGCACTACTCCTGCCTGGAACTCCTGGCCCAACGGCCGGGCTTGTCGAACTCCGAGCTCGCGCGGGGCGCGTTCGTCACCCGGCAGACGATGAACGTGCTGCTCCAGGCCCTGGAGCGGGACGGCTACGTGACCAGGCCCGCGGAGGCACCCGTGGGCAAGGCCCTGCCCACGCGCCTCACCCCGCGCGGACGGCGGAGCCTGGAGAAGGCGAGCGCGGCGGTCCGGTCGGTCGAGGTCAGGATGCTGGCCGGGATGACCGAGGCCGAGCAGGCCACCGCGTTCCGGAGCCTGCGCAGCATGATCCGTTCCCTGCGCGACGGCTAGTGCTCACAACTGCGCCCGCGCGTCCTCGAGATCGGTGTCCAGCGCGTGGTAGACGGCCGGGCGGCGCCGGCGCAGCCACACCGCGACGGCCAGCCCCGCCAGCGCGACGACCAGGAGCAGCCAGGGCAGCTGCGGGACGACGCCGTTGCTGGAACCGGCCAACGTCGGGAAGTTGAGGATCGCCAGCGTGACGATGAGCCCGAGGCCCGCCGCGCCGAGACCGGGGGCGATCAGCGTCCGCACGAGCCGCGGGTCGCGGGTGCGGCGGAAGTGGACCAGGATCGCCAGCGCCGCGAGCAGCTGCAGGGTGAGGATGCCGAGGGTGCCGAAGCCGGTCATGCTGGCCGTCAGGTCGGCGACCGGGTCGAGGCCGGCGAGCCGGAACACCAGTGCCACCGCCGAGCCGAAGGCCAGCTGCGCGATCGCGGCGTCCTGGGGTGCGCCGTTGCGGGCGCGGGTCCGGCCCAGCAGCCGCGGCAGGACGCCGACGCGCCCGAGGGCGTAGAGGTAGCGGGTGGCCGAGTTGTGCAGGGCCAGCAGGGCGGCGAACAGGCTGACCACGAGCAGCAGCATCATCACCTCGGTCAGCGCGCCGCCGAGGTAGTCCCGCGAAACGGAGAACACCAGGTCTCCGGCGGACAGGTGCGCGGCGGCGACGTCCTGGGCCTGCGCCACCCCGATCGCGGTGACCACGGCCCAGGTGGTGAAGGCGGCGAACACCCCGATGAACCCGATGGCGATGTAGGTCGCCCGCGGGATCGTCCGCTTCGGGTTCTTCGCTTCCTCCCCGAACAGGGCGGTCGCCTCGAACCCGATGAAGGCGTTGGCGGCGAACAGCAACGCGAGCCCACCGGCGCCCTGGAACAGCACGGACGGGTGGAAGACGTCGAACGAGAGACCGTGCCGGAACAGCACGCTGAAGTCCATCACCAGCAGGATCGACACCTCGAGCACGAGCGAAACGCCCAGCACCTTCGCGCTGACGTCGATGCCCCGCCGGCTCAGCAGGAAGACCAGCACGACGGAGACGGCGCTCCAGACGACCCAGTCGACGTCCAGCCCGAAGACGTCCTTCAGCACGGTGCCGGTGAAGAACCCGCTCGTCCCGATGGCGCCGGCGACGAAGCAGTTGTAGCCGAGCATCGCGACGAACCCGGCGACGAGCCCCATGGTCTTGCCGAGGCCCTTGACCACGAACGCGTAGAAGCCGCCCGCACTGGTGAGGACTTTCGACATCTGCGCGTACCCGACGGCGAACAGCAGCAGCACGACGGTCGCCACGACGAACGCGGCCACCATTCCGCCGCCGTTGCCGACGGCGATCCCGATGGCGGCGATCACGACCATGCCGGTCAGCGGCGCCACGGCGGCCAGCACCAGGAAAACGATGCCGGGCACCCCGAGAACGTTCTCGGCCAGCGCGGTCCGGCCCGGCGCGGAACTGGTTCGGCTCATGGCCGGAAGTATGGGACGGACGGCTCGGCGGAGCTTGTGTCTGCGCGCGCGATCCTTGTCCCTCAGCGTGCGCTCCGCCGTCAGCTCGGCCGCGGCGGCAGGGCGATGACGTCCGCGGGTCCCGCCGGCCTCGGGTATGGCGGCTGCCCGGTCAGCACGCGCACCAGATCCTCGGCACCCTCGACGCTGAAGCTGTCGACCCGGAAGTGGTCGACGGTGTGCGGTTGCAGGAACAGGGGGATCTCGTCCGGGCTCCGGCCGGGCAGGACGACCCGGAGGATCCGCCGGGTGCTGCGGCTCCGTTCGGTGTGGACGAGTTCGCGCAGCACCGACATCTCCGACTGGAGTCCCCGGTTGCGGGTGTCGTCCGTTTCGCCGTCGCCGACGGCCCGGCACGCCGGGGAAGCGATGACGAGGACGTAGTCCGCCGCCTTGAGCTGGCGGAGGGCCCAGACGTACCAGTCCCGGGCGATTTCCAGGTCCCAGCGGTCCATGTGCACGTCCAGGCCGCAGGACACCAGGAACTCCGCCAGCGCGACGACTTTGGCGATGTGCGCGCTGTCTTCGTGGGCGTAGGAAAGGAAAACCCGCGGCGGGTCGCCCGGCCCGGCCGCCCGCGGCGGCGTCGCCGGGGAGGCGGCGACGTCCGCCGCGCGGGCCGCCAGATCGAGGCGGAACGTCCGGGGCACGGTCGCCGGGGCGTCGCCGAAGGTGACCGCGGGCGGGAGGTCGTACCGGGCGGACGCGGTGACGGCGACCTCGGTGGCGTCCGCGGCGGTGAGAACGGTGATCCACGCCGTGTACGAGCCGGGCTCGGGATCGCCGAGGCGCCAGCGGATCTCGCCGCTGCCCCGGCCGAAAACCCGCACCGGCGCGGAAATTCCGGGAAGGTGCACGTCGTGGCCGGCCGGCGAAGGCGTCGCGACGAAGGAAAGGTGCCGGTCCACCGTGAAGCCGGTCTCCGGCTGGGGACCACCGGCGGCGCGCGGTACCGCGTCGACCACGACCGGGCGATGCGTTTCGCCGCCCTCGAAGGCGAAGCCGACTTCCAGCCACGGCGGCACGGGGACGTCCGGAGCCAGCCACAGGTCGAAGTTGATCTGCACCAGGTGGGCCGCGTACCCCGGGAAGCCCGCGGGAGCGGGGACCACCCGGTGGACCTGCCAGCCGCCCAGCCGCACCGCGCCGATCTCGATGGCGGCCGGGGCGTGCGAGAGGTGCCGGGGAGCGCCGCGGACGAGCACGAGCCCGACCGGTCCCGCGGGTTCTGCGAGCACGCCGTGCCTCCTCTCGAGGTGCGAGGATAACGGCTACGCGGCCCGATCATCGGAGGACGACGTGGGCGATCCCGCACTCGAGGCGATGCTCACCGAGCTCGACCGGCGGGTGATGGCCTACGGCCGGGACCAGGACGCCGGCCTCGTCCTCGACGACCCGGCCGCGGACCTGCTCGCGCGCGTCTGGGCGCAGGTCGACGCCGGCGAGCTGACCACCGCTGCGGCGTTCGTGCTGGCCCGGTTCCACTGGTGCCGCTATCTCGCCCTGCCGGAGGGCGCCGACCTGCAGGACCAGGCGTACGCGCTCGAGCTGTTCACCTCGCTGCTGGACGCCGACCCCGAGCTGGTGCCCGGACCGCTGCGGGAACAGCTCGCGCGGCCCGGCCACGTGCCCGGTTCCGCGTACAACAGCAGCGGCGCGGGCTTCTACGAGATCTACGAAACAAGCGGCGATCCCGAAGTGCTCGACGTCGCACTGGGCATGTTCGCCATGGCGGTCGCCGCGGCGCCCCCGGAGGCGCCGCAGACCGGGTCGTTCCTCGCCAACGCCGCGGGTGCGCACCTGGCCCGCTTCGGCATCGCCGGCGACCCCGCGGATCTGGACGCGGCCATCGGCTTCGGCCTCCGGGCGGTCGCACACCCGGGCGGGTCCCCCGAGTCGCGTGCCGCGGCCGCCGGCAACCTCGCCGCCGTCCTGCGAACCCGGTTCGAGCGCGATGGTGACCGCGAGGACCTCGATGCGGCCGTGGACGCCGCTCGCCGCGCAGCCGAACTGCTGCCACCGGAGCACCCAGACGCTCTCTCGCACCTCGCGGGTGCCGCTCTGGCGCTGCAAACCCGCTTCCAGCACCGGCACGACCGCACCGACATCGACGAGGCCGTCACCCTGGCCGAGCGGTGCGTGGCGGCCTCCGCACCCGGCGACCCCGAACGGCCGTCGCACCTCAGCGCGCTCGCCAACTGCTGCTTCGTCCGCTACGAACGCTTCCGCGATCCCGCCGACCTGGACGTCACGGTCGAGGCCAACACGACCGCCGTCCGCGACACGCCGCCGAGCCGGCCGGCCCGGCTCGGCTACCTGAGCAACCTCGGGACCGCGCTGCGCGAGCGGTACCTGCTGACCGGCTCCCTCGACGACCTCACCGCAGGTGTCGATGCCGCCCGCGAAGCCGTGGAAACCGCCCCGCCCGGATACAGCGACCGAGCGGCGCTGCTGACGAACCTCGCCGCGTTGCTGCGCACCCGTGCCGCGCGCACGGGCGGCGTCGAGGATCTCGACGCGGCGGTCGCGGCCTCCGGCCAGGCGGTGGAGGCGGCGAGCGGGCCGCACCGGGCGTCGGTGCTGCTCACCCACGCGATCGCGCTGACCAGCCGGTTCGAGCGGACGGGGAACCCCGCCGACCTGGACGCCGCCGTCGCCGCGGGCGAAGAAGCGCACGCGACCGGGGCGCCGGACCACTTCGACCGCGCGACCTGGGACTCCGACCTCGCGTCGGCGCTGGTGACGCGGTACGTCAACCGCGGGGATCGCCGGGACCTCGACACGGCGGTGCGGCTGGCCCGCCGCGCGGCCGCCGCGGACCACCCCGATCGCGGCCGGTTGCTGTCGAACCTCGCCTACACGCTGCGCATCCGCGCCGCGGCGACCGAAGACCCGGCCGACTTCGACGAGGCCGTGTCCGCGGGCGAGGAAGCCGTGGCGTCCCTGCCGGACGGGCGGCCGGGCCGGTCGGGGTACCTGGTGAACCTCGCCTCCGCGCTGGCCGCCCGTTCCGAACGCACCGGCAGCACCGCCGACCTCGACGAAGCGGTGGCGCGTTCTCGCGAAGCCCTCACCCAGATCTCCGAAGCGCACGCCGACCACCCCGGCCTGCTCAACAACCTGGGTCTGATCCTGAGCCGCCGGTTCGACCGCCTCGGCAGGCTCGCCGACGTCGACGAGGCGGTGGCGCTGGCCCGGCGCGCGGTCGACGACGTGCCCGCCGAGCACCAGGACCGGCCCGCCTACCTGACCAATCTCGGCACTTCGCTGCGGTCCCGGCACCGCCGCACGCACAGCGCCGAAGATCTCGACGACGCCGTCGAGGTCTCACGGGCGGCCGCGGCGGCCCTCCCGCCCGGGCACACGGCGCTCGGCGGGTACCTGAGCAACCTGGGCAACACCCTGCGCGCCCGGTTCGACCTGGCCGGCGACCCGGACGATCTCGCGGCGGCGCTGGTGGCCGCCGAGCGCGCGGTCGCCCATGCGGCGTCCGACGTCGAACGCGCACAGTTCCTCTCGAACTTCTCCGCGGTGCTGATGAGCGCCTTCGAGCACGATTCCGCGCCCGATCGGCTCGAAGCCGCGATCGCGGCCGCCGAAGCGGCCGTCGAAGCCACTCCGGCCGACCACGCCGACCTCGGCCGGCACCTGGCGAACCTGGGCAACGCCCTGGTCGCCCGCGCCGGTCCCGGTGACCTGGCGCGTGCGGTGGCCGTGACCGGTGAAGCCGTCCGCGTGACTCCGGCGGCGGACCCCGACCACGCGGGCTACCTGCTCGTCGCGGGGCACGCCCGCCGCACGGCCGAGCCGGCCGCGGGGGTACCGGACGAGTGGCGGCAGGCGGCCCGCAGCGCGACCGGGCCGGCCGAGGTGCGGCTGGCGGCCGCCTGGGCGTGGGGCGACGCCGCGGCGGCCGACGAGAACGTGTCCGAGGCGGCCGACGGGTTCGCGGCCGCGGTGTCGCTGCTGCCGGTCCTGGCCTGGCGCGGCCTGGACACCGCGGCGCGCGAAGGACAGCTGTGGCGTTGGGCCGGCCTGGCGAGCGAAGCCTGCGCGTGGGCGCTGCGCGCCGGCGACCCACGCCGGGCGGTCGAACTGCTCGAGCAGGGCCGGTCGATCACCTGGAGCCAGCTCACGCAGACCCGCGCGGACCTGACGGCGGCCCGGGAGGCCGCGCCCGAGCTGGTGGACCGGCTCGCCGAGCTGCGTTCGGCGCTCGACGCACCGCAGCGCGACGCGGACACCCGGACGGTGCTCGACCGCGAACGGGCGGCTTCGGCACGGCGTCGCCTCGCCGAAGAGTGGGACGAGGTCCTCGAGCGGATCCGCGGGATCGACGGCCTGCGGAACTTCCTCGCCGCGGCGCCCTACGACGAGCTCGCGGCGGAGGCCGCCGCCGGCCCGGTGGCGCTGGTCAACCTCAGCAGCCACCGGTGTGCCGCCATCGTGGTCACCGGCGGGGAACCGATCGTGGTGGACCTGCCCGGTGACGCACAGGCCCGGGCGGTCGAGCTGGTGAACGGGGTGCTGCAGACCCGGCAGGCCGCGGCCGTGAACCCCGCCTTCGCCACGGTCCGCGCCGCGCACCGGGCCCTGGCGGAGGCGCTGAGCTGGCTGCACGAGAACGTCGTCGGCCCCGTGCTGGACGCCCTCGCGCTCGACGCCGCCGACGGGCAGCTGCCGCGGATGTGGTGGTGCCCGACCGGGCCGCTGGCGTTGCTGCCGCTGCACGCCGCGGGAGACGCGCTGGACCGGGTGGTTTCGTCCACCCTGCCGACCATCGGGACGTTGCGCCGGAGCCGCGCGGCCGCCGGTGCCGGACCGGTGCGGGCGCTCGTGGTGGCCCAGGCCGAAGCCCGGGGGGACCTGCCGGCGCTCCCGAACGCCGAAGAAGAGGCCCGCCGGGTGCGCCGGCACCTGCCCGACGGCGAGGATCTGGCCGGTCCCGCCGCGACCGCCGACGCGGTCCTCGCCGCGCTCGCCGGTCACACCTGGGCCCACCTGAGCTGTCACGGCAGCCAGCACCCCACCGACCCCACCACCAGCGCCCTGCACCTGGCCGACCGGCCGCTGACGGTGGCCGAGATCGCCGCCCGCACCTTCCCCGGAGCCCACCTCGCCTACCTCTCGGCGTGCGAGACCTCGACCGGCGGCACCCGGCTACTGGACGAGGCCCTGCACCTGGCGGGTGCCTTCCAGGTGGCGGGCTACCGGCACGTGATCGCGACACTGTGGACGGTCGCGGACGACCGCGCCGTCGAGGTCGCGGAGAGCGTGTACACGGCTTTGCTCGGCCAAGGCACAGCGGCCGCGGACGAGGTGGCGCGGGCCCTGCACCAGGCCGTCCGCCGCCTGCGTGCCCTGGTGCCCGAGGCGCCGATGCTGTGGGCGCCGTTCGTCCACAGTGGACCATGACCGGGCTTCGGGGCGGGATCGCTCAGAACAGCGTCGCGGGCTCGACGGGCTCCGGCTCGGGCAGCGGGTCGAGATCGGGGACGAGCGCTCGCACGTCGTCGTGGAAGCGTCGGGCGAGTGCCGGCGCGTCGTCGTTGCCGGGGGTGTGCACGAAAACCGTCGGCGACCGGCCTTCCCGCAGCCACCCGGCGACCACCGCGGTCCACGGCTGCCAGCCCTCGGCGGTCTCCTCGGCCGAGTCCCGCCCCAGGTAGCGCACGATCGGCCGATCCGTCAGCGCCCGCGTCCGCCGCGGCAGCCGCGGTTTCATCCCCCAGGTCTCCCGCTCGGCCGGGGTGACCGGCGGCTGCCGGAAGAAAACGGTGGTGTCGAACGGCACCCATTCGGCCTCCGCGGCAGCCAGCGCGCCTTCCAGCTTCGCCGTCGCACCGGCCTCGGTGAAGAATTCAGGATGCCGCACCTCCACGGCCCGCCGCCGCCCGGCGGGCAGCCGCCGCAGGAACCGGCCGAGGGCCTGGACGTCCGAAGGGCCGAACGAGCCGGGCAGCTGGGTCCACAGAACGGCCCGGTCACCGAGGGGTTCGAGCGCGTCCAAGAAGGCCCGCATTTCGCTCTCGACCCCGGCCAACCGCAGTTCGTGCGTGACGACCTTGGGCACCTTGACGACGAACCGGAAGTCGTCGCCGGTCTGCTGCGCCCAGGTCGCCACGGTGTCCCGGGCCGGAATGGCGTAGAAGGTCGTGTTGCCTTCGACGGCGTTGCACCAGCGCGAATAGGCCCGAAGCCGTTCTTTGGCCGGCAGCGACGGCGGAAGGATCCGCCCGGGCCACGCCTTGTGCGACCACATCGCGCAGCCGACGTGCAGACGTGCCACTGGTCAGCTCCCCTCGATCGTGCGGAAAATCTACCGGTTCCGCTCGACCCCCGCCGTCTGCAGGAGGGCGTCCACCGCGGCGAGGCCGAGCACCTGGCCGCCGTCGCCGGGCACGGCCACGCCGATCACCTCGCCGACCTCGTCCAGGGCCGGTGCCCCGGCACAGCCGGCCGGCAGCGCCAGGCTCGTGCGGAACAGCCGTTCGCCGTGCTCGGCCGGCTCGAACCGGTTGACCACGCCGGTCAGCAGCGTGCGGGTGCCGTCCTCCGCCGGGGCGGGCAGCCAGAGCTGGTCGCTGATCCCGACGAGCTCGGAGTGGCCGAGGGGCAGCGGCGCCACGCCCAGCGGCCTGGCCAGTTCCAGCACCACGACGTCGTGCCCGGCCCGGTCCGCGGTGTGGACGTGCAAGACGTCGCTGGTCGCCGCGCCCGCCGTCACGACGATCGGCGCGTCGCCGTCCCGCCGGGGCAGGTGCGCGACGACGAGCCGCTCGCCGACCAGGAATCCCGTTCCGCCGGGCGAAACTTCGACCAGCCCGGCCGGCAGCCCCGTCGGCCGTTTCGCCCCGGCGCGCCGCCGCAGCGTGCGGTAACCCTCGGCGTCGCCGATGCGCGCGAGGCACTGCTCGTGCCGCCGGACGTCGGCGGGATCGTCCGGCGGTTCGGGCAGCTCGCCCAATGCGCCGAGCGCCTCCCGGTACGACCCGGCCGCGTGGTGGTCGCGGAAGCGGCGAAGCGGATCCGGCTCGTGCATCGCCAGCCGGGTGAGCACGGCGCTCCAGCGGGCGACCTTCGCGGCCAGCTCCCGCAACCTCGCGGCTTGGGCCCGGGTGGTGTCCAGCAGGTGCGTGCTTTCGGCAACGGTCGCTTCGAGGTCTTCTTCGGCCGGTGCCCGCCGGGCGGCGCAGGCATCCGCCGCGGCGGCCGCGGCGAAGGCCGCCGTCCGCGCGGAGGCCAGGTCGAGCTCGGTCTGGACGTCCTCGTTGAACATCTCGACCAGCGCCTGCCGCGTTTCGGCCGTCAGCGCGGTGGCGGGCGGGCGGTGGGTGGCCTGCCGCTGCCGGAACTCCTGCCAGGCCCCCTCGGTGCTGTCTTCGGCGATCCCGGCGGCCAGTTCCCGCAACTGCGTCCGCACTTCCGCCAGCTCAGCGCGCTGCTGCTCGCGCCGGCGCTGCTGTTCGTAGCGGCGGGTCAGGTCGCCGATCTCGCGGGGCGACAGCAGGGTGGTTTCGGTGACCCGGATCCCGTTGGCCTGCTTGGTTTCCAGGTCACGCGCGGTCACCTCGAGCACGCAGTCGGCGTCGATTTCGAAGGTGACCTCGATCTTCGGGCGCCCCTTCGGCGCGGGCGGAATCCCGGTGAGGGTGAACTGGCCGATCCTCGACTCCCGGTCGAGGGTGCCGTTGAAGATCCGGATGCACACCTCGGTCTGGTTGTCCTCGTGGGTGGTGTAGATGTCGGAGCGGCGGGTCGGGATCGTGGTGGCCCGGCTGATCAGTTCCGAGAAGATCTGCCGCTTCGTCTCGTCGGTGATCTGGATGCCGAGGGCGAGCGGGGTGACGTCGAGGAGCAGGAACTCGGTCAGGGCGCCGCTGCGCATCGCGCCGAGGAGCGCGGCTCCGCTCGCCACCGCGGTCCGCGGATCGGTGACGACGACCCGCTTGGCGGCGAAGACTTCTTCCACCGTCTGCCGGACCAGGGGGGACAGCATCGGCCGGCCGACCAGCACGACCTGGTCCGGCCGGTCGGGCGCGGACTCCAGGAACGCCGCGGTCACGCGGCGCAGCGTCGCCAGCCGGTCGGCCAGCACCTCCGCCAGCTCGGTCCGGGTCAGCTCCAGGAGAACGTGCTCGTGCGAGCCGAAGCCGGCCAGGCTGCACGACGCCCGGTCCTGCGCGGAGAGGTCGATTTTCAGGCTCTCCGCGGCGATTCCGAGCCGCCGGCGCAGCTCGCCGGTGGCCGGGACCTGGATGCCCTTCAGCGCCAGCTGGGCGGCCAGCGCGTCGGTGACCGCGGCGTCGAAGTCCTTGCCGCCGAAGCGGGTGTCGCCGCCGACGTCCCGCACCTCGTAGACGCCTTCGCCCACCTCCAGCAGGCTCAGGTCGAGCGTGCCGGCGCCGAGGTCGACCACCGCGACGGTCTTGTCGAGCTTCCGCTCGTACGCGGCCGCGATGCACGCCGCCGTCGGCTCATGCACCAGCCGGACCAACTCGACTTCCGCGATTTCGCACGCCGAGCGGGTGGCCGCGTTCTGGTTGTTGGTGAAGTACGCGGGCACCGTGACGAGCACCCGCGGCCGGTCGATCCGCAGGTCGTGGTGGCGGTCGGTCCAGGCCAGCCACTCCGTCCGCACCTGACCGAGCTCGGCGGCTGCCAGCTCCCCGACGCGTTCCCGCACCTGTTCGGCCAGGAACGTCTCGACCAGCCCCCTGGCGTGGCGGATGATCCGGGCGGCGACTTCTTCCGGCCGGTAGGTGCGGTCGCGGATCTTGAACCGGGTGGCGCTGCCCATCCGCCGTTTCGCGGCGTCGATGTGCCCGGCGAGCCAGGGCGCCAGCGTCTCCTCGCCGGTCAGGCCGACCAGCTCGGTGCCCTGCCGGTCGAGGCTGAGCGTCGAGGCGAACTGGAGGTGTCCTTTCCACGGGCAGAAGACCGGCCGCTGCTTCTCGCGGTCGTAGATTGCCGCGGCGGACGTGGTCGTGCCCAGGTCCAGGCCCCAGATCGCGCTGTACCGCTGGTCGACGTCCGCGCGGGCCCTGGTCACCCACGCCTGCGCCCGTTCCTGGAACCGGCGCAAGTCCTCCGCGCCCAGCGCTGTCAGGCATTCCGTCACGTCGGCGTCCAGGTGGGGCGGCACGAGCTCGTCTTCGGCCAGCCTGCGCAGCACCCGGGCCGCCTGCGACCGCTCCCCGCGGGCCTCGATCGCGGTGAGGCAGTGCCGGACGAGCTTGTCGTACTCGCCGGTCCGGCGCAGGCATTCGGCCAGCCGCGGGTCCTCCGCCGCTTCCGCGCCGAGCCAGCCGAGCAGGACGTGTGCCGCACCGGCGAAGTCACCGGCGCGCAGGAACAGCGTGACCGCCTGCTCGGGCTGGCCGATGCGCCGGCGCAGCCTGGCCGCGCCGGCGAAGTCCCCGCCGGCCTCGTAGGAAGCGGCGCGCGCGTCCAGCGCTTCCGGGGAGTCGTCGCCCTTCAGGACCCGCGCCGCCTCACCGAACTGCCTGGCCCGGTTGAACAGCCGGTTGGCGCGGAAGAACTCGCGTCCCTCTTCGGCCCGCGAGGCGGCGAGGGCAAGCTCGCCGGCGGCTTCCTCGAAGACGCTCCAGGCCCGGTAGGCGTCCTGGCAGGCGTCGGCGTCGTGTTCGGCCAGCCGGATCAGCGCGCCGAAGTGCAGCCGGGTGGCCGAGACGAGGTCCGCACGCAGCCCTGCCACCCGTTCACGGCGTTCCAGCACGGCGGCGGTCGGCGTCGCGACGCGGTCCAGCTGCGCCAGCACGTCCTGGAGCCGCCCGGCCGCGGCGGCGAAGTCCTGCCGCCCGGCGAGTTCGTCGACTTCCGGCAGGGCCCGGTCGACAAGCGCGGCCAGCCGCTCGGGCCGGTCGGCCGGGCAGGTGGCGAGGGCGTCGAAGAACTGGTGGAGTTCCTCGTGGCACCGGCTCACCTGGTCCAGCCGGCCGAGCTCGCGGTAGACGGGCAGCGCGGCGGCGAACCGGCCGGCATCGGCCAGCAGGTCGCCGTACCGCTCGGCGAGCGGTACGGCCAGCTCGGTGCCGGGGTGGGCCCGAGCCAGTTCCAGCCCCGCGCCGACGTCTTCGGCCACCGACGACCGCAGGCAGCAGGCGAGGGCACGGCGGACATCGGTGTCGGAGCCGGAGCTCGCCAGCCGGACGGCGTCGGCACCGTGCCCCAGCAGGCAGTGGACGTCGAGGACGTCCGGCCGCAGTGTCTCGGCGAGGTCGGCGAAGAAGCGCTGCCACAGCTCGGCGTCGCGCTCCAGAGGTGTGCGGGCGGCGTGCAGCGTCACGACCGCGGCCACCACGTCCCGGGTGAGCACGCGCCGCTTCCACCAGCGGAGGAGATGGCGGACGGCGAGGTCGGCGTCGCCCAGCTCGCCGAGCAGCGTCACCATCCGATCGCGGGCCACCACCTGCAGGTCCGCCAGGTCGAGCCGCGAGGCGACCTCGAAAACGACGGCGAGAACGTGCCGATCCGGCCGCGAGGTCAAAGCGCCCAGCCACGCCCGGTCACTGGCGTCCAGCGGGTACCGCTCGGGCGGAATCCGGTGATCGCAGGCACCGAACACCTCGGCGGCCAGGCCGGGTTCGGCCCGAAGGGCCAGCAGCAGAGCCCGCCGGTAAGCACGCCCGGCGCGTTCCCAATCGACCGGAGCACCCCCACCGGCGGGAAGCTCCCCGTCAAGCCGCGCCACGGCCCGCACCACCCGTTTCCGCGCCCCACCGGCCAGCCAGTCGAGCACCGACTCACGGACAGGAACCCGGTACGGAGGGGCGACGAAAGGGACGGGAGCAGTATTCGGCTGCCCGATGATCACGGTGTTGATACGCCCGGCTTGCACGGTGTTCCCCGCGCCATCACCCTCGAATTTGTTTTCGACCCGGCTCTCGCTCACGCCACTCCCTGTCGCCAGTCTGCGAGCACGCTAGCACCGGGCGAGTTCCCGCCCGGCGCTTTCCGCGCCGACGGCGAAGGGGGTAGCGAACGTAAACGATTTCTGGCCAAATAGAGGCCACGAATTCGACGTCGTTGAGGAAGTGATCCGCGCGGTTTCCGGTTCGGGTCGGGCGGCGCTCAGGCCACGGCGACCGGCAGCGTGCTGAGCCCGCGCAACGTCACCGTGGCCGCCCACTCCGGATCCCCGGCCGGCTGCAGGCCCGGGACGCGGCGGGCGAGTTCCCGCAGCACCGTCCGGCCTTCCAGCCGGGCCAGCGGCGCACCGAGGCAGAAGTGGATCCCGTGCCCGAACGCCAGGTGCCGCTCCGGCGGCCGCGTGATGTCGAAGGTGTCGGGCGCCCGGTGCGCGCGCGGGTCCCGGTTCGCGGCGCCGATGAACACCAGGGCCTGGTCGCCGGCGGCCAGCGGGACGTCGCCGAGGGTGGTGTCGGCCAGCGCGGTGCGCATGGTGAGCTGGATCGGCGAGTCGTAGCGCAGGATCTCTTCGACCGCGGCTTCCGCGAGCGCACCGTCGCCGGTGAGCGCGGCGTACTGTTCCGGGTTTCGCAGCAGGGCGAGGACGCCGTTGCCGAGGAGGTTCGTGGTGGTCTCGTGGCCGGCCACCAGCAGCAGGGTGAGCGTGACCAGCAGTTCGCCTTCGCTGAGCACCTGGCCCTCGTCCGTGACCGCCACGAGCGCGGACAGCAGGTCTTCTCCCGGGGTACGGCGACGCTCGGCAGCCAGGTCGCGGAAGTAGGCGATGAACTCCCGCCGCGCTGCCGCTGCCTGCTCGGCGACGCCCGGCGGCAGGAGGAACCCCGGGTCCGACGCCCGCGCCATCGCGGCCGACCAGGCGCCGAACCGTTCCCGGTCCCCGGCCGGAACGCCCAGCAGTTCCGCGATCACCGTGACCGGCAGCGGCACGGCCAGCGTCTCCATGAAGTTCGCCTCGCCGGCGTCGAGGATCCGGTCGATCGCCTCGGTGGCCAGCGCCTCGATCCGCGGCTGCAGGTTCCCGATCACGCGCGGGGTGAACGCCTTCGACACCAGACGGCGCAGCCGGGTGTGGTCCGGCGGGTTGCGGAACGCGAACGCGCGCACCACGCGGCCCTGCGCGTCGACGGGGTGGTCCGGGTCCCCGCCGTCGATGACCTCCGGCTCGGGGTGTCCGAACTGCGTGCCGCGCAGCACCTGCTCCGCCTCGGCGTGGCCCAGCACGGCGACGAACGAACCACCGGCCCGGACGACCGGCGCCTTCTCCCGCCACTGCGCGTACAGGGGGTAGGGATCGGGACGGTTCTGCGGGGTCAGGAGGTCTCCGAGCATGTTCACCACGGCACCTTCTCACGCTGCGGTGACGCGGCTCAGCCCGGCGGGAATTCCACGAAGAAGCGCCCCAGCACTCTGGGGAAGATGCCGGGGCGCTTGCCGTTCGCCGCGGTGGCCCGGGTTCGAGGGTGGCGGGCCACGTATCCGTTGCGGCGAACGGATTCGAGGGTGGGGTACCTGCTGGCGACACGGGATTCGGTGTCGCCAGCAGGATTTCCCCCCTCTGTCCCCGCCGCGGGGTGGTGATCCGCTTGGCGAGGAACTTCAAGTTATCGGCCCACCACGGTGGATGTCAACTAAAAAGTACGCGCGGAGATCGACGTAATATGAAGTTGGACCAGGTGCCGGGTCGCGCCGGGAACGTCCGGCTCAACCGCGGGCGGCGGTGAGCGACGGGCGCTGCCACTCCTGCGCCACGAGGCGCAGGAACTCCACCATCGCCGCGAGGTTGTTGCCGGTGGCCGGCTCCTCGATGATCTTCGTGCTCGGTTCGCGGGACTGAGCCGCGTGGGCGGCCAGGGCGTCCCGCCACAGCGCGGCTTCGACTGCGGCCAGGAGCTCGGCCCCGGCGAGCCCGCGGGCTTTCGCGGCCTGCTCGGCGGCCCGCGCAACGTCCTCGTCGAGGTACCCGCGCAGGCGGCTTCGGCCGTCCATGATCTCGATGGCACGCCGGTACAGCGCGAACTCCGAATCCCAGGCCGGCGGGCGCGTGTTCAGCATGATCGAGGGCAGCGCGGTCGTGAACGCCTCCCACAGCGGCTCCAACTGGCGGTAGGACCGCCGGTAGGCGAAGGAGAGCCGGATGGATGTCGCCCGCGGCCCCCAGGCCGGCATCGAGAGGCCGACGAGCCAGAACAGGACCCCGACCGCGATCACCGGCACCTCGAGGCCCTGCGGGTAAGGCGGGGTGATGCCGAAGGTGATCAGGATCGTGAACCCCAGGTGGTGCACGGTGTAGAGCAGGCCGAGGGTGGTGCCGATGGTCATGGTGACCAAGCCGCGGCGCACCCACGTGCGGTCGGCGATCCGGGACCATTTCCACGACAGGCGGCTGAGGGTCAGCGACGATGCGCCGACCGCCGCGGTGTAGCAGAGCACCATCACGCGGGCGAACGGGTACGCGTGGTAGTCCAGGTCCCGGTAGTCGGGCGATTCGGTGACGAGGCTGGTCGCCCAGGCGGCGACCATCCCGGCGGTGAACAGCAGCATGGCGGCCTGGTACCAGGCGATCTCCGCGGGGCGTTTCCGCTGCCCGTAGATCGACAGCAGGTAGAACCACTCGAAGGAGACGATGGAGCCGAGGATGAGCAGGTGCTGGATCAGGAACAGCTGTGCGGAAAGCGGGCGGAGGAACCCGGTCGCGACGGCTGCGGTGAGAAGGAACAGGCCGGACCACATCGCCCACATCGCGGGCCGCCGCGGCGAGCGGATCAGGTCGACGAGCCGGTAGACGGTGACCACGACCCCGGCGAGGACCATGACGTATTGGAGCGCGGTCTGGATCGCTTCACGCACGGGTGCGTCCCATGATCGCGGCGAGGGCGTCGACACTGGCGAGGTCCTCGCCGTGGAGGTGGCGCTCCGGTTCGATGAGGCGACGCCCGGCGGCCTTCCAGATGAGCGACGCTCCGACCTCGGCTTCGGTCTCCTGGTGGAACGAGTACGTTTCGCGGTGCAGCACCTGATCCCCGGCGGCGCCTTCGCCGGCGTGGCGGATGATCACCTCGCGCAGCTGCTCGTCGAGCGGGCCGCGGGCGAGCACGGCGTCTTCGTCGCCGCGGTGGCAGAGCAGGATGTGGGCGGCCTCGTGCGCCAAGACTTGCTCCCAGTGCAGGTCGCCCTCGCGGAGGGCGGAGTCGTAGAGGATGACGTCGACGTTCTCGGTGGGCACCCACAGGGCGTCCGGCCCGTCGGGCGGAATCTCGGCGGCCAGGAGCTCGATCGGCCGGCCGCGGTAGCCGGCCAGCCGCTGGATGAACTCGCGGATGTCCCAGGGCTCGGGAACGCCGACTTCGTTCAGGAGCTTGTTGATGCGTCGGCGGAGCCGCCGGTACTCGGCGGCTCCGAGCAGTTCCGGTCGCCGGCTCGGAGCGCCGGAAGCCGGGCTGTCGTCGATGGACATGGTGCGGCTATTCCTGTTCGGGCTTCTCGCGTGGTTTGTGTTTCCGGTTCAGCGCAACGAGCTGTTCACTCATACTGGCAAGGACACTCCGGGCGGCGGGATCCATCTGCCCCATCCGGAAGAGGACCTCCTTGACACCGGCGTCCTCGCGAAGCAGTTTCAGCGCAGCCCGCGTCTCGGCATCCTCGACCGCGGCGGCAGCCTCGGACCTGCCCCCGAAGTCGGTGAGGAAGGCGACAGCGACGTTGAGGACCTTGGCCAGGGAGCCGATCGTCTCCAGCGTGGGGTTGTGACTCTTCCCGGTCTTGAGCTGGTACAGCGCATTGCGGCTCAGATGACCGCCCTCAGCCTCGATACGGTCGAGAATCTGCTGGTCAGTGAGGCCACTGGCGCGAATCGCGTAGTTCAGGCGGTCAGCAAGAGTGGACCCCGGGTCGTGGCCCTGTGGTGTGGTCATCGCGCTGCCCTTCCTGAAGCTCCGGCGAGACCACGCGTCATCCGAAGTGCATACAGTCTTGCCGGTGTCACATTTAGTTCACAGTCTAACGCTGTGGCTGACGCTCGCCCAGCGGCATCGCGGCTGTCAGGCGCAAGCGATCTGGCTCGAGATCCTCCCGTGCCGCTCCGGGTCGTCAGGGCGGCGTCGGCCAGGGTGCTCCGCCTGCACGGAGTTGCCCGAGACACCGCCCTCGAGTTTGTTTCCGACCCGGCTCTCGCTCACGCCACTCCCTGTCGCCAGTCTGCGAGCACGCTAGCACCGGGCGAGTTTCGGCCCGGCGCTTTCCGCGCCGAAGGCGAAGGGGGTAGCGAACCGTAAACGATTTCTGGCCAAGTAGAGGCCACGAATTCGACGTCTGCCCGACGAGAGCCGCCGCCGGGCTACGGCCGCAGAGCAACCAAGAAGTCGCGCCAAACGGCAGTGTCACGCGTCCAGTCCTGGACGAAACCGGCCAAGAGCTGCGGCCAGCCGGCTTGGTGGGTCGCCAGGACCGCTCGCATCGCGCGTACGCCGTCGCTCACGCCGCGGCGTTCCAAGTCGCTCGTCGCCGAACTCACCAACGCGCGCCGATCGCGCAGCACCGACGCCCAGAACTCCGCCCGGCGGAGTTCTTCCGGAGCCGGCCGCCGGCTCCATCCTTCCGCCAGCACTTCACCGAACTCCTGCGACACCGCACGCGCTGGGTCGTCGAACGGACGGTACTCGTCCTGCGTGAGGGTGCCCGTGACACACACTGACGCCGGATCGTCCAGCAGCAGCGCCAAACCCACGAGCAGATCTTCGTTGTAGACGGGAGGGAACGGCGGCGGTGGGTCGTCGCAGTTCACGGCCATCGCGCCGCCGCCGACGAAGGAAACGGGTTCGCCGGGATCGCGCCAACAGGCGTGTCCCACGGTGGAAAGGTCACGGAAATCCCGGAATGCCCAGCCGACCAGACGTCGCGGTGCACCACCCCGATCCGTTCCGGCCAGAAGCCCGGCTGCGCGCTGCAGGTCCGGTGAGGCGATCGCCTGGACGTCGTCGTCGAGGAAGAGAACCGTTCGCCAGCCCCGCAGACGAGCCAGGACCAGACCGGCGTTCCGCTTCCGGCTCACGTCGCTGACCGTGCTGGCGCAAGGGTGGCGGAAGGTCAGGAAATCCGGCTCGGGGAGCTCGGCAGGCGTGCTCAGCACCAGGCGCACCTCGTTCCTCAGCAGCCGCGCGGCTGCTGAGGCATCCGTCCTGCCGCTGGCAAGCACCACCAAGGGGGCATCGGCGTTCCGTGCCGTGAGCGCAGCGCGCAGGAGCGCGTCGGCACCGCGCGCGGACGAGACGATCACCGCGTCGAACGACGGCACGTCTTCGCGGGGTTCGGTCCGGCAGCGGCCCGGCGCCGGCATCGCGATCACCCCGCCACGGCGGTACACGGTGAGGACGCCGAACTCCGGGACCTGCCGCGGCCAACGCACAACGGCGATGCACCCGACGGCGGTCAGCCCGAACCACATTGCTGTCTCGAGAGCCGTCACAAGTGCTCCTTTTCCGCGGTCAATCCGGGGTTTCGTTCAAGAGCCGGTCCACCTGTTCGACCTCCGGCGACCCGAGTTCCGCGTAGATCTCTCGCGCGCGACGCCAGTGGTCGCGGGCGTCGCGGATGTTCCCCAGGTCCCGGTGCATGGCCGCAAGTCCTTCCAATGCCTGCGCCTCTTCGTAGCGGTCACCGATCTGCTGGGCGATGGTCAATGCTTGTTCGTGCAGGTCCAGAACTGTTTCCTGCTGGTGGAGCAGGCGATTGGTGTTTCCGATCCCGTTGAGCGCGGCCGCCGCCAACGCCCGATCCGTCGTCTTGTGCGCGAAACCCAGTGCCTCGTCGTGATGGGCCAACGCTTCGCTGTAGCGTCCCAGGCGCTGGAGCACCACGCCGATGTCGTTCAGCGCATACCCCGTACGTGGACCGTCGTTCGTCGCGCGGAAGACCGACAGGGCTTGCTCGATGTGGTCTGCTGCCTCGTCGTGGCGGTCCAGCCGGCCGAGAACCAGGCCCATGTTGTTGAGAACCTGGCCCTGACCGGTCAAGTCCCCCTCCTGCTGGAAGAGACGCAATGCCGCCGACAGGTTCAGCAAGGCTTCGTCGTTTCGGCCGAGCAGCATCAGGACCAGACCGAGATCGCTGAGTGCGAAGGCCTCGACCATCGGTTGGCCGACCTCCCTCGTCGCCGCCAGGGACTGCTCCAGGTAGGCGACGGCGTCCTGGTAGCGACCGAGCCGCTGGTACACGCTGCCGAGGTTGTGCAGTGCCCGGCCTACGGCGACCGGTTCGTTGCGCTGCTGGCCCGCGGCCACTGCCGCGGTGTGCAGGATGACTGCGTCGTCGAAGTAGCCGTGGCTGTCCAGGAAACGGTAGACGACGGTGGAAAGCGCGATCGTGAAGATCGCCCAGCTGCTGTGGGATGTGTGCGCCGCCATCGCCAGGAGCGCGGCGCGTTCCGCGTCCAGCCAGCGCGCCGCCTCGATGTCGTCGACGAGCGGTGCGCTGCCTTCGGTCGGTACTCGTGGGCGGCGATCACGCTCCTGCGGGTAAAGGATGTCCATGGCGACGGACGCGGTGGCGAGGAAGAAATCGAACAACCGCCGGCGAGCGGCTTCCTGCTCTGTTGCCGGCTCCTCGTTCTTCGCGAGGTCGGCTGCGTAAACCCGGATCAAGTCGTGCATCTGGTACCGCCCGGTCCGGGTGCGTTCCACCAGGTGGGCGCGGACCAGGGCGTCGAGCAGCCGCCGTGCGCGCAGCACCGTGGTGTCCAGGAGGGCGGCGGCGCTGGCCGGTTCGAAGTCGCGGCCGGGGTGCAGACCGAGCAGGCGGAACGCTCGCGCCTGCGCGTCCGGGAGATTGCGGTAGGACCAAGAGAAGACCGCACGCACGGCGGTGATGGGGTCGTCTCCCGCATCCAGGGCCGCCAGCCTCTCCTGCTCGTCCTCGAGATCGCCGGCCAGTTCGGCCAGTGTGACATCCGGGTTCATCGCAGCCAGGTCGGCCGCGATCCGCAGGGCCAGCGGAAGGCGGCCGCACTCTTGAACGAGCATGGCCACGGCGTCCGGCTCGGCGTCGACCCGCGGGCCGATCAGCATCCGCAGCAGGGCGGTCGCCTGAACGTCCGGCAACAGGTCGAGATTCACCCGCCGGGCGCCGTCACGGGAGACGAGCCCTTGCAGCGCACTGCGGCTCGTCACGAGGACGACGCAGGAGGAGGTACCGGGCAACAACGGCCTGACCTGCTCGGGGCCGGCCGCGTTGTCCAGCACGATCAGCATGCGTCGCCCCGCGACCAGGCTGCGGAACCTCGCCGCACGCTCGTCGATGTCGGAGGGTATCTCTTCGTTGGATAGCCCCAGCGATCGCAGGAAACCGCCCAGCGCCTCGGTGACCGGCACCGGCGTATGCGGTCCGAAACCGCGAAGGTTGACATAGAGCTGCCCGTCCGGAAATCGGCCGCTCACCCGATGTGCCCAGTGGATCGCAAACGCGGTCTTGCCCACGCCCGGAGTGCCGGAAACCGCGGAAATCACCACGGCAGCGGTCGAGGCGACCGGGTCCGAGCCGGCGAGCAGCAGGTCCAGCTGCTCGAGCTGCTCGACGCGATCGGTGAACGCGTGCACATCCGGCGGAAGCTCGTGCGGCGGGGAAAACGGCATCGGCGGCGCCGGGTGCAGGTGGATGCCGCCGGCGATGGAACCCGCTTGAACCACCGTGCCGGCCATCCCCGACATCTCGTTGGCCCGGTCGGCGTCTTTCTCCGACACGTCATCCTTCCCGCAGGTCCGGTGCGCACCGGAATGGTCGCACGCCACCGGCTCTTCGGCGTATCCGCGAAGCGAATAGTTCGGCTTCTTCTCCGCGCGGGTTCACGCAGTCACGTACCTTGCGCAGTCGGTCAGCCCGAGGGCGCCGGGCACGCTCGCCACTCCGGAAACCAGCCGCCCGTACCGGCCTCGGATCCGCTCGTTGTGGTCGTGCCACGCCGAGCGGTCGTCCCGTAGTGCGATCAAGTACTCCACGCAGGTTCGAGGTTCGATCACGCCGGATTGTTCGTGCGCCCCGAGGAGCGCCGCCAGCATGCGCTTCCGCTGGTCCGCGCGGTCGCGGCGCTCGGCCTTGGCCAGGGTGTCGGCTATCATCCGCTGTCGGTCGGCCAGGAACCCGCGCCAGAAGTCGACACCGGCGTCGCCCGCTTGACGACCATCCCGGTGCAGCAGAAGCACGCCCTCGGCGACGCAGTCGCCGAACTCCTCGAACCGCGCCCGGCTGCCGACTTGGAAGGGGTCGTACCGCGCCTGGAGCGCGGTACCCGAGACCACTGCGGGGCGCAAGCCCTGGTGGTCGAGCAGGAAGAGCAGATCTTCGTTGTACACGTTGGGAAAGAAAGTATTGATCTTGGCGGGATTCACCGCCAGTGCGCCCCCGCCGCCGATGAACGCGGGCCACTCCCCGCCCACCGCCCGGTAGGCGTGCCGGACGACGGAGTTGTCCGGGAATCCGTCGACGAGCAGGCCGACGATCGAGTGTTCCGCCACGAGCGTCGCGGCCGTGGCGAGATCGCCGGGAGCCGGTATGTCGATGTCGTCGTCGAGGAAGACCGCGCACTCCCACCCGAGGAGCCGGGCGAGGAGCAGGCCGAAATTGCGTTTCATGCCGGTATCGGTCCGCAAGTCGAAGACGGACTCCGCCAGCATGCGCCTCGTCGAGAGGCTCGGCATGAGGTGATCGGGCAGCCGGGTCGTGTCGATGGCGAGCAACTCGACGCCTGCGCTCCCGGCCAGCCGCGCGGTGACGTCCGTCGAGGCCAGTCCGCTGCACAGGGCCACGACAACGCAGCGGAGTTCGTGAGCTATTCCGATGATCGTGCGAAGCCGTTCCGACGGTCGATTCGTCGGAACGATGATCGCTTCCACTCTGTTAGAGTTGCCTGCCGGACCCGGCTGTTCGCTTCGAGGAGCCAAGGTTCCGACCTTCCGGTGTGAAGATCAATCTTGTACGTCCGCACGACAGATCTTCGGAACTGTATCGGCAAATTCTCGTGAAGACAAGGCTCCGAAGGGGTGACTCGACAGTCCGGGAACGAGAGAGAGGGCGATGGAGCAATGAAAGTTCTGGTGGTCGCTCCGCCCAATTCGAACACGGCCATCGAAGGCGCAGCGTGCACGGTGACGAATCCCCAGGAGCACAGCGATTGGGCCAACTATCCCCACCTCGGCGTCTTGGCTCTGGTGTCGGCTCTGCGGCCCGTTCCCGGAATCGAACCGGAGTACCTGGACGGAACGATCCTGCCGTGGCAGGAACTTCTGAAGTACGTCGAAGACCACGCCGGTGAGATCCTGGCGCTGTGCATCACGGCGCTGACGGCCACTTACGAGGCCGGACTGCAACTCTGTGCAGCGGCGAAGAACGCCAACGAGAACATCGTCACGATAATGGGGAACGACCACGTCACCGCCTTGACCGCCGAGGTGTCTTCCCTGCGCGCCGGCCAGGTCGACTACATCTTCACCGGCAACGAGGTGGTCGGCCGGTTCGTCGGACTGATCGCCGCACTGCGTGCCGGCGCCGTGGCGAAAACCCCGGGAGTCGTGCAGGTGATCGGGTCGTCGCCCGGCGAGCCGGTGTACACCTCGATCGACCACTCGGCGATCGACCGCACTTTTCGGCATTCGGCAGCGTATCGAAAAAACTTTGCTGGACGCATAGCGCCCGCGCTGCTCCGGCTGACCGGACGGACCTTTGCCGCGGGAGTCCCAGTCGAGATCGGCCGCGGTTGTGTCAAATTCGCGCAGGACGACGCCTGTTCTTTCTGTTCCATCCAGCACGCGGGTGTTTGGCGCAACTCGATACGGGATGCGGCCACGGCGTGGAACGTCATATCGGATGCACATCGGGCTGGTTACGATTACCTCTACTTGACTGCCGACGAGTTGCCGCTGACGTTCGGCAAGCTACTGCGTGAGATGCAGGCCGAAACTCCCGGGTGGTGGCGGGAAATGGCCGAAGACGAGCGACCGGCGATGGTGGGATACGCGCGCGCGGACGGCCTCGAAAACGAACGGAACGCGGCGCTTCTGCGCGGCCTGGGCATCCGCCAGGTGATGGTCGGCCTCGACGCAGGCAGTCCGATATCGCTGCGGGCGTTGCGCAAGCCGCTGAGCCCGAGACGTGACCCGGCCCCGGCGGCTCGCGCCGAGAAGCTGTTCGAAAGCAACGTACGCGCCCTCAGTTCCGCGAAGAACACCGGATTGGTGTTGAAGGTCGGGTTCGTGCTGGGTCACCTCGGGATGAGCCACGGGCTACTCCGCGAAAACGTCGACATGATGAACGAGTTGCTCACCCTCGGCGCCGGCAGCATCACCTCGGTCGACGTGGAAGTCCTGTCACCCGAGCCGGGCTCGCTCGACTTCCGGACACTGCTGAGCCCGGACCTCGCGAGTGCCCGAGCGTCCCGGCTCGGGTTGCCGTTACCGACGTCGGCGCCGCGCGAGCAGCTGGCCGGCAAATGGCGGGGCAAGGACGTGATCGACCGGGAGTCGGCCATGGCCGACTACGTGACGGCAGTGATGCCAGGGCTGACGATGGCGGACCTCGCCGAGGCGAGGTCCGCGGTTCGCACGCACGCGGCAGACCTCGGTCTGACCATCGGATCCTGACGCACACCCGGACGTCGATCGAAGCACGGGGAGAGATCCTTGGTTGTGGGGATCCCGGCCCCGATGTGCCGCCTCGATCAGCTTAGTTGCTTGCCCAGGCACTGATGGCGCATCCGACCACCCAGCCGAACGGTCCTGCCGCCTTGACGAGGGAGGAAGCAACCTTTCCGGCGATCCAGCGCGCGCCGGCGAAGCCGAACCAGCCGCCGCCGGCAAGGCAGTTCGACCACAACCACTTGGCCACTGCCCGACCTTCTCCTTCGTGGCCAGGGCAGTCGTTGGCGTCCTCGTGGCTCATCTCGCACTGGATCAGGTCGTCCTCGGGGTCCTGCTTCTTCCAGCCGGCGAACCGCGCCGTGCGGCCCCGGGTGAGGGAGACGTCGCCCCGCGACGTGTTCGCATGGCGGGTCACCCTCCGGACGATGCGTCGCATGAGGTGACCGCGGATCCTCGTGACGTGCTTGCGCACGGTCGGATGCCGCCGGGCGCGTACCCGCTGGCCGTCGAGGTCGGTCGCGTTGATCGGATCGCCGGCGGTGTAGTCGTAGTCGTTGGCCGAACCGCCATCGACCGGGTCGACCGACAGGAACCGGCCCAGCATCGGGTTGTACGGCCGGGCGCCCATCTGGACCAGCGACAGTGATCCGGCGTGCTCGTACGGCCGTTGGTGCTGGCCGAGCCAGGCGTTGTCCATCTGGCCGGGCTGGTTGTCCGGCACGTTGTCCGGATCCGGTGTGCCGTCGCTCTTCAGCGGTTCGCCGAACGGGCTGTAGGTGCGCAGCTCGCCGATCTGCTTGCCGGCGTTGTCGGTGGTGAGGCTGAGGTCGCCGCGGACGGTGGGGTGGTCCCACGTCACCGTGGACCCGTTGATCGTGTAGAGCACGCCTCCGGGCAGTGAGATGCTGCGGGACAGCAGGTGCTTGTCCGGTGCATACGCCAGATCGGCGGAGTCGCCGCTGCCGGTGTAGCCGTACAGCACATCGGTGATCTGGTCGCCTTGAGTGGCGTTGCGCCACACGAGCCGGTCGGTCGCGTCGCGGGTGTAGGAGACGACTGCGGGGTCGGGGCCGGTGGTGCTGGCGTAGGTGTTGCGGTCCGCGCCGTCCCAGGCGAGCTTGGTGACGGCTCCCCCTGCGGTGTACTCGGTGGTGTCGCCGTGGGAGTTGTACTGCACACCCGTGACCGCAGCCGCGCCGGTGGTGGCGAGGAGGCGATCGGCGGAGTCGTAGCAGTAGCCGGTTTCGGTGGTGCCCGCGCCGGTTTGGTCGAGCAGGCGGACGCGGTTGGTGTTGGTGCCCGCGTTGGACCGGGTGCCGCCGGGGCAGGCCGACGAGGCGAGCGAGGTGAAGTCGTAGGTGTAGTGGTGGCCGGTGACCCAGGCTTCGGTCAGCCGCCCGGCAGTGTCGTAGACGTAGTTGGGAGCGTTCGGCCGGGCGTCGGCGCCGCCGAGGGTTTCGTCGGTGATGGTGCCGGCCCGTGTGCGGTCGACCGTGGCGGCGATCTGGTGGCCGTCGCTGGTCTTCCAGGTCAGCGACGTGGTGCGGCCCGCGGTGTCCTTGCCGATCGCCGCGAGCGACGATCCGTTGGCATACGTCACGGTGGCGAGTTCGCCTGCGGTGTCGTAGGTGGAGGTCGCCAGGACGGTGCCGCCGAGTTTCGTGGTGAGGACGCGGCCGGCGTCGTCGTAGCCGGGTGTGGTGGTTTGCGGTGCGTCGGCGGCGTTGGGTGGGGTGACCTTTTCCGTGCTTGCGCGGCCGGCTTGGTCGTAGCCGGTTTCGGTCTTCGTGCCGTGGACGTCGGTGTAAGTGACGGTGCGGCCGAGGAGGTCCACGGTCGTGGTCACCGTGCCGTGGTTGTCCCAGACCGAGGTGGTGAGCGGGTCGCCACCGACCTGGTAGTCGTAGTGGACGGTGCGGGGCGAGGAGGTCACGCTCGCGGGGACGGCCACCTGGCTGACGCGCCCTCGTCCGTCGTAGCTGGTGCAGGTCCAGTCACCGGTCGTGGCTTTGGCCACGATGCGGCCGGAGGCATCGTAGACCTGTTCGTCGACCCGAGCCGTCCCGGATGTGGGCGTGGCCGCGGTCGAGAGCTTCGCCATGCCGCCCTGGTTGACCGCCGGGCTGCCTGGCACGCAGGGGTTGGCGCGAGTCTCGGTGTCGCCGTAGAAGGCATAGGTGTTCGGCACACCGTTGGGCATGGTCTTGCCGGTCTTGCGCAAGTAGCCCGTACCCGGCGGTTCATAGCCGGACCAGGTGGTGAGCTGGTGCCCGGTGGGGTCGGTGACGGTGGCGGTCGGCAAACCGAAGACGGGATCCAGGCCACCGTCGTTGTATCGGGTGGCGGTGATCTGGTCGGCCACGCCGTCCGATTCGGACGTCACTGACGAGGTGGTCAGGCCGTAGCGGGGCCGCAGCGTCGGAACCGGCTCCAGCACGCCACTCGGCGTCTTCCAGTGCAGTTCCAGCTGAGCGATTCCGCCGACGTCGTAGTAGTCGACCCGGATGCGCTTGACGGTGCCCGGAGTGTCGATGTGCACGGTGCCTTCCCGCCAGATCGCGCCGGTGTCCTTCCAGTCGTCGATCACGCTGGTGTCGTCCACCCACACCCGGACGCCGTCGTCGGCCAGCGCTCGCAGGACGTAGTCACCGGCCTGCGGGAAGGTGATCTCACCGGTGGCCCGCAGCGAGAAGCTGTCCGTCGTGATGCCGGTGACGGGGCCATCGGTGCCCCAGTTGCGGACCAGCGTGCCGTCGCTGGTGCCGATTCCGGTGGCGTAGACGTTCGGGCTGCCACTCAGGGTCGGGTTGGCGTAGTAGGCCACCGACAGGCCTTTGACGTTCTCGTCGTAGTTCGTGCGGGTGTGCGGCACTGTCGCCGCGCAGGCCGCGGTGGGCTGCTGCCCGGAGAAGCAGGACGCGGGGGCTGGACCGTACTGGTCGGTGACGCGGTCGGCGTAGTCGTACACGGTGGTCGACACGCGGCCGGCGGCGTCGGTCGAGGCCAGGAGCTGGTCCTTGACGTTCCAGGTCTGCCCGGTCGTGCGGCCGGTCGCGTCGGTGGTGCTCAGCAGCCGGTCGGCGTCGTCGTAGGTGATCTTCGAGAAGTACCCGGGTGCCGGGGTGAGGCCGGCGACGTCGACGAAGGTCTGCCGGTTGGCCGGGTCGTAGCGGTAGGCGTGACGCGGTCGTGGCTGGCCGGGCGCGGGTGCCGGTGACGTCACCGACGTCGCCGTGGGCTTGGCGGCCGTGGGGTCGTAGCCGATCTCGGACTGGATGTCCGCGAGGTTCGTGCGATGGGCCGGGTCGGCGGCGATCCAGTCGTTGATCAGCGGCGATCGCGACCGGTTCAGCAGGCCGTCGGCGGTGTAGCCGAAGTCGGTGATCTCCGAGCCCGGGTCCTCGATCCGGCTCAGCCGGCCCTGGGTGTACCACAGACGGGTCTCGGTTCCGTCCCAGTAGGACACCCGGCAGAGCATCTGGGCCGGCGGCAGGGCGTCGGCCCCGGCGGGCGGGGCTACGCCGCCGTAGCAGTCGTCGCCGGGCCGGTTGTAGTGCAGCACGTGCAGGCGTCCGCTGACCGGGTCCTTGATACCCGACAGTCTCAAGGGCGCACCGTCGTAGAGGTTCTGCAACGCTGCCGGCTTGCGCGAGTCCGCGGTGGTGGATTGGGTGTCGAGGGCGCCGTCCGGGCGGAAGGTGAAGACCTCGTTGCCGTCCTGCAGGGTCACCCGCCCGGCGCTGTCGATGGCGAGCACGCCGTCCTCGCCTGCGGGCGGGTCGTAGCCGCCGGCGCTCTTCTTGGTCCAGGTGTGCTTGGCGCCGGAGGTGTCGGTGAGGACGATGTTCTGGTCGGTCACCTGCGCCTTCGTGTAGCTGCCGCCGTCGCCGTCGAGATCGGCCGACAGCGTCCAGCCCTGCGGCAGCGCGGGCAGGTCACTGCTGTACAGCCAGTCGGCCGGCACGATCTGCGCGCCGACGTTGCCCTCGGTCGTGCGCGTGAACAGCCGCATGGTGGCGGCGCCGGTGGCTTCCTGCAGCTCCACCTTGATCGGCACCCGCTGTCCCTGGGTGAGGCTGACGTTGGTGGCCTGGGTCCAGTTCAGGTCGCTGGCGGTGTCGCCGTCGTAGACCTTGTTGCCGTTGACGTACACCTCGGCGCCGTCGTCGTGGACGCCGGCGAACTGGTAGGTCCCGGTGGCCGGGGCTTGGAAGTAGCCCTCCCAGCGGGCCACGAACCAGTCGCCCGGCAGCGCCGGCGCGAACGGCGAATCCGTGCCCCAGGTGACGTTTACCTGCGGTTCGGTGCGCACCAGGACGGGCTGCTGCGCCGGGTTGATGATCCCGTTGTGGCTCAGGTCGACGAAGTAGGACGCCCGGAGCCCCTTGCTCTCCCGTTGTTGCGAGTTGTAGCCGAAGGTCAGCCCGGCGTTGCCACCGACGGTGGTGAAGGCCGGTGATCCCGCGCTCGTGTTCACGTTGCCGTTGGCGAGGTTCACCGTGACCGGCCCGGCGCTGTCCACAGGGGACGGTCCGTGCTCGCCGATGCGCTGGTCCACCTTGAAGTGCCCCACCCATGACGGGGTTGTCGTCGTCGACCCGCTGTAGGCCATTGCCTGCCACGTGTAGGCGACGCCGTCCTGAAGCACGTCGGGCGGGACCGTCCACTGCGGGGTGTTGAGGCAGCCCGAGTCGACCACGACGCCGGATCGGGCGTCGGCGCCGGTGGCCACCCGGAAGCAGTAGGTGACCGGATCGCCGTCCGGGTCCGACACCGGGCTCACCGACAGGGCCGGGGTCATGGTCGTCAGGACGCTGCGGTCGGCCGGGGACTGCAGGGCGGGCGCGGGTGCGGGCGTGCCGGTGTCGACGGTCAGCGTCGCGTTCAGGTTCTTGTACGTCCACGTGCCCGGCTGCTCGGTGCCGGCCATCATGAACGCCACGTTGAGGTTGCGGGCGTTGACCTGGTCGCGCATGAAGTTGGTGAACGTCGTGCTGCTGAAGCTGCCGACGTCGCCGACCAGCGCGCTGCCCAGGTAGGGCCCGAGGGCGTCGAAGTTCTTACCGCTCGCGTGGTAGAGATCGGCGTTCCAGGTCTTCAGCGAGCCGGTGACGTCGGTGTTGCGTGTCACGTCCAGCCGTGCGCCGACGACGTTCTTGCCCCACAGGGAGGAGTAGTCGATGAAGAACCACGCCCGGTTGTAGCTGTCGCCGTTGCTGAGGCTGTTTCCGATCCGCAGGCCGCAGTAGTCACACGTGTAGCCGTCCGACCGGTAGTCGTGGGTCTCCCCGGTCACCAAGGTGACGGTCGGATCGACACTCACCGGGTACACCCGCTTCGGGTCGCGCAGCCAGCCGTTGTCCACGGAGACCGTGAGCAGCCAGGAGTCGCCGCTGCGTTCAACGGCGTAACGGCCACCGGTCATGGCCGGCGCATCGCCCGCGGAATCCCAGGTCTGTACCGGGGGAATGCTCGCCGGCACCTTCCCGGCGGCGTCCTCCAGCAGGACCGAGCCCGTGCCGTCCGGCCGGTCCAGCACCGGGGTCAGGCCAGGGGCGGAGAGCCGGAACCGCCATTGCGGCTGGGCGGGTGGCCGCTTGAGCACCACGGTTTCCTTGACTCCACCGGCGGTGACCTCGTAGCCGAGATCGGTGTCCGGTGCGATGCCCGGGTAGGAGGCGCGGTTCCGGTCGACCTTCGCCGGGACCGGCCGGGCGCCGTCGAAGCCGAGCGAGACCTTGCCGGTGGGGAGGTTCACGGCCAGCACCGCCGGATCGTCACCCTTCCCGGCCAGCGACGGCTTCAGCGGGTGGACGCCCGGCTGCACCCGCCCGGACGCGCCGTCCTTGCGCAGGGTGGTGTCCACCGGCTGCCAGGTGCCGTTGGCATCCTTGGCGTTCAGCGGCTCGACCGACTGCCGCACGGTGTGCGTGCCGTCGGGGTTGCGGAACTCGTCGGTGAACATCGACCGGGACACCACGGTCGACCGGGCTTGGTCGAAGTGAGTGGCCCCGGCGTTCTTCTCCAGCGGAGTGAAATCCGCTTTGCCCACGTTCGCGGCCCGGTCCGGCGCCCGCTTGCCCGCCATCACCGGTACGTCACGTGGATCGATCCGCCGGGTCGCCGCCGGCTTGGTGTCCGCCGCGGCCAACGCCGGCACGTCGGCGCCGGTCAGCCCCACCGCGGCTACGGTGACGAACGTGAGTAACCGCCTTGCACGCACGCTGAATCCCTGAGCCCGCGCCATCGTATTCATCCCCCTGCAATTCATCGGTCAACAGCCGTCCGGACAGAGGTGTCCGAGCCGGAAGAGGAGCCTGGTCAGCACTTCGTCGCCGGATCGGCGTGCGGCCAGTCCGCGATGGGAACGAACCCGGCCAGTTCCAGGTTCGCGTTCGTCGGCGAGTGGTCGATCAGCAGGTCCCAATACCTGCCTTCGAACGTGCCGGCGGTCCGGCAGAGCGGCCCGATGTTCTCGTTCTGGTACATCTGGCCGTAGCCGCAATTGAGAGACGGGCAGCTGTGCGCCCACGTCTCGGTGTTGACCGTGCCGGTGGGGCCGATGTCGACACATCGCTGGAAGGTCGAGTCGCGCAGGGCGTTCCGGTCGACATAACCGGCGATGATGGTGCTGCCGTCCCACGGCGCCGGCGCGACGACCAGGTCGTATTCCAGGTTCTCGTTCAGGACGTAGCACGCCACGCGGACGATCGTCCCCGACGGGATCACGTGGTATCCGCAGTGCATGGCCGCGCACTGGTGCGCCCACGCGATCTGATTGGTGACCGTGGAAACGAAGTTCACGTCGGCGGTTTCCGCGCTCGCCGGAGAGGAAGTCAACGCCAGGATTGTCACTACCGGCATCAAGATTTTTCGCAGTACTCTTTGCATTTTTCCATTCCTTTGAGAGAACCGACGCGCGCAGTCGTCGAGCGAGGTCCACAATGCGTTCTCGTCGGGAAGCACGATCGAAATCGGCGGCCCGCAGCAGCGCGCTGCTGCGGACCGCCGGGCCTGTGCCGCGCGGTGCCAGTCCGGCGGCCAGCGGTTCCGAGCTGATCTCCCTCCTGCCCTTCCGTGGGGCGCGTCGGATTGAGCCCTCAGCGTGCTATTGGGTCGCGCAGGGGACCAGGTCACGGACCGGCCATCTGTGGCCGGTTGTGCGTAGCTCGCTGCGCCCGGCCGTTTTCACTGCCCGGTTCGAGAGGCAGGTAGGCGAGGCGGTGTTACTGCCGATCCGGCTGCATGATCTCCGCCACGGTGTCGCGCGTCAGGCGCTCGCTGCGGGTGCGGTCAGGAAGGTCGTGCGGAACACGCTGCGGCACTCGTGGATCACCGCCGCGGCTCGGGCACATCTCGGGCTCTTCGTCGACCATTGTGGATGGAAGGAAGCGGAAGTCATGATTCCGGATAACACAAAACCCCAGGTCGAAGAGAGCTTCGACCTGGGGAGTGAGGGTGCGCCATCAGGGACTCGAACCCCGAACCCGCTGGTTAAGAGCCAGCTGCTCTGCCAATTGAGCTAATGGCGCCGGTGTCTGCCGGAGGTTTCCCTCGGCGACGTGGAAAAGATTAGCACCCCCCTGAGAGGCCCTTTCAGGGGGGTCCCCTTGACCGGGTTGCGGCCTTGCCGGCCCGGTATCCGGGCTGGTCGGGCACACTGTAGTCGGACATCGACGACGAAACAGGCGGGTGGGCATGCGGGGTTCGACCGGGGTGAGGGCGCGGCTGCTGGGGGTCGCTGTGGTGATCGGGCTCACTCTCGGTGGCTGCAGCAGTAGCCCTTCGGGTGAACCGCCGCGGGAGACTGCTCCCGTCAGCAGTGTCGCCAAGCCTGCGCCGAAGCCCGCCGTGCTCGCCCTGGTGCCCGGCAAGGACGCCAAGGGTGTTGCGCCCGGGGAGCCGGTGAGCGTCACCGTCACCGACGGGAAGGTCGGCGAGGTCCGCCTCGCCGGGGCCGACGGCAAGGTCGTGGCCGGGAAGGCGCGGGCCGACGGGTCCGGGTGGGACTCCGCCGAGCCGCTCGGCTACAACAAGACCTACAAGCTGACCGCGACCGCCACCGGCACCGACGGCAAGCCCGTCACCTCCGAGACGACCTTCAGCACCGCCAAGCCCGCGCGTCAGCTCGACGTCTCCGTGAACCTCGTCGACGGCGAGACCGTCGGGGTCGGGATGCCGCTGATCTTCACCTTCACCGGCAACGTCGCCGACAAGGCCGCCGCCGAGAAGGCGCTGAAGGTCACCGCGGAGCCGGCCACCGAGGGCGCCTTCCGGTGGTTCGGCGACAAGCAGGTGACCTGGCGGCCGAAGGACTACTGGAAGAGCGGCACCCGGATCAAGGTCGACGCCGCCATCTACGGCAAGGCGCTCGGCAAGGGCAGCTACGGCCGGGAGGACAAGAGCGTCGGCGGCACCGTCGGTGACAAGCTCGTCGCCGTGGCCGACGGCGGGACGCACCAGATGACGGTCACGATCAACGACAAGGAGGTCAGGACCATGCCGACCTCCATGGGCAAGCCCGGTCACAACACGCCCGCCGGCACCTACACCGTGATGAGCGAGCACACCGGCTACACGATGAACTCCGCCACCTACGGCGTGCCCGAGGACGCGCCCGGCGGCTACAGCACCTTCGTCCAGTACGCCGTCCGGCTGTCCTACAGCGGCATCTTCTACCACTCGGCGCCCTGGTCGGTGCGGCAGCAGGGCCACAGCAACGTCAGCCACGGCTGCCTGAACCTGTCCACCGAGAACACGAAGTGGCTGATGGACACGTCCAAGAAGGGCGACCTGGTCACGGTGCAGAACAGCGGCGGCCCGAAGCTCGAGCCGACCGACGGCTGGAGCGTCTGGCAGCTGTCCTGGGACGAGTGGCGGACAGCAGCGAACTAGCCCGAGTCGCGCACCAGTTCCCGCGCCTCGGCCTCGGTCGACACGGCGGGCCCCGAACCCCACAGCGGCTTGTTCGCGGTCTCCCGGCTGAAGTACACCGCAACGGCGCCGATCGCGCCCGCCGCCATCAGGTACCAGGCCGGCCAGAAGTCGTGCCCGGTGGCGGAGATGAGCGACTGCATGACGAGCGGCGTCGTGCCGCCGAAGAGCGACACCGAGATGTTGAACGCGATGGACAGCGCCCCGTACCGGATCGCGGTGGGGAACAGCGCGGGCAGCGCGGCGGGCATCGAGACCTCGAAGCAGAGCAGCAGCAACCCGAGCCCCATCAGCCCGAGGAAGGTGAGCACGAGGCCGCCGTCGTGCACGAGGAGCATCAGCGGCCAGGACAGCACGAGGAATCCGACGCAACCGGCCATCATCACCGGCTTGCGCCCGACGTGGTCGGTGATCCGCCCGCCGACCATGATGATGAGCATCATCACGACCATGACGACGATGATCAGCAGCAGCCCGTGGGTGGCGTCGAGGTGCAGCTGTTCCGACAGGTAAGTCGGCATGTACGACAGCAGCATGTAGTCGGTCACGTTGAAGACGAGCACCAGGCCGACGCAGACGAGCAGTGCGGGCCAGTACTCGGTGAACAACTTCCAGAACGGCTCCCCGGACCGCCCTCGCTTCTCGGCCTCCTCGGCGTGCTTCTGGAAAGCAGGCGTCTCTTCCAGCTTCAACCGCATGTAGAGCCCGATGACACCCAATGGCCCCGCAACGAGGAACGGGACCCGCCACCCCCAGTCGAGCAACGTCTCGTGCGGTACCCAGGCCTTCATCCCGGTGACGACGGACGCCCCGAGCACGTACCCGGACAGCGTCCCGAATTCGAGCCAGGACCCCATGAACCCCCGCCGCTTGTCAGGCGAGTACTCGGCGATGAAGGTGGTGGCGCCCCCGTACTCCCCGCCGGTGGAGAACCCCTGCACCATCCGGGCGAGCACGAGCAGGATGGGCGACCAGACCCCGATCGAGCTGTACGACGGGATCAGCCCGATGCACAGGGTCCCGATGGCCATCATGATCATGGTGACGGCGAGCACCTTCTGCCGCCCGATCCGGTCCCCGAGCGGCCCGAAGACAAGTCCCCCGAGTGGCCGCATGAGGAAGGCGGCGGTGAAGGCGCCGAAGGTCCCGATCAGCCGAATCCCGGGCGACACACTGGCGGGAAAGAACACCTCGGCAATGGTGTCGGCGATATAGGCGTACACACCGAAGTCGAACCACTCCATGGCATTGCCCAGCGCGGCGGCGCCCACCGCGCGCTTGAGCAACGACCGGTCGACGACGGTGATGTCCTCGTACCGCAGCTTCTTCTTCCGACCCCGGATCTTCGGTGCTGAACGTGCCACGAGAACACGGTGCACCGGCATCCGGCCGCCCGCACGCTGAGCCATCCAGTCGTGAGCGTTACCACGAACAGCCCAGGCGCCCGGCAACCCAACGCAACCACATGGATGGGGGTCCGGGGGCTCGCCCCCGGCGGGGGTGTGGGGGTTCGACCCCCACAAAAAGGCGAAACCCCGACAGGGGGAAGGGCCGCAAGGCCCTGACCATGCCGGGGTGATGGGGTGAGCGACGGGTTTCGAACCCGCGACCTCCTGGACCACAACCAGGTGCTCTACCAGCTGAGCTACGCCCACCATCGCCGAGGGGATCCGCTTGCGATCACCTCGCTGGGAGTAATCGTAGCGGGTGTCCTCGACCGCTTTTCACGGGGTCACCTTTGGTGGTGTTCCTGCACTTCAGCGGCGGCGGCCTTGGCTTCTTCGCTGGTGGGGCCGGGCTGGGGGACGAAGGCGACGCGCCGGTAGTAGTCGAGTTCGCCGATGGACTCGCGGATGTCGGCCAGTGCCCGGTGGGCGAGGCCCTTCTCGGGCTTGGCGTAGTAGATGCGGGGGTACCAGCGGCGGACGAGTTCCTTGACGGAGGAGACGTCGACCATGCGGTAGTGGAGGTGGGCGTCGAGGGCCGGCATGTCGCGGGCGATGAAGCCGCGGTCGGTGGCGATGGAGTTGCCGGCGAGGGGCGCGGTGCCCGTCTCGGGGACGTGCTCGCGGATGTAGTCGAGGACGCGGCGTTCGGCTTCTTCGAGAGTCACGGTGGAGCGGCGGACTTCTTCGGTGAGGCCGGAGTGGGCGTGCATCTCGCGGACGACTTCGGGCATCCCGGCGAGTTTTTCCTCGTCGGCGTGGATGACGATGTCGACTCCTTCGCCGAGCACGTTCAGTTCCGCGTCGGTGACGAGGGCGGCGATTTCGATCAACGCTTCCTTGGCGAGGTCGAGCCCCGTCATTTCGCAGTCGATCCAGACTAGGCGGTCGGTCACCTCGTGACCCTAACCCGACACGGGGATATGAAGGGCGTTACCTGCGCGTACGGCGCGTTACGCTCGCGAAGCGGGGTTCGATGTGGCGCAGGACACAGATCGGGGAGCGGGCAGTGACCGAGCAGGAGTCGCCGGCGAGGGAGATCGCCGCTGGTTATGCGAGTGAGGGTGCCGCCCTGGAACTGGGTGCGGTGGTGATCGACGGGCAGGTGGATGCGGCCGCGGCCGTGCGGCTGCCGTTGGCGACGTTGAACCGGCACGGGCTGGTCGCGGGGGCGACCGGGACGGGCAAGACGAAGACGTTGCAGCTGATCTCGGAGCAGCTCTCGGCCGCCGGGGTGCCGGTGGTGCTCGCGGACGTCAAGGGTGATCTGTCCGGGCTGGCCGCGGCCGGCGAAGCGAACGACAAGGTCGCGAAGCGTTCTCAGGAGCTCGGCGACGACTGGGCGGGCGCGGCGTTCCCGGTGCAGTTCCTGTCGCTGGGCACCGGCGGGAAGGGCTCGCCGATCCGGGCGACGATCACGAGTTTCGGGCCGGTGCTGCTGGCCAAGGTGCTGGGCCTGAACGAGACGCAGGAGTCGACGCTCGGGCTGATCTTCCACTGGGCCGACCAGCGGGGCCTGGCGCTGCTGGACACGAAGGACCTGCGGTCGGTGATCACCCACTTGACCAGCGACGAGGGCAAGGCGGACCTCAAGGGTATCGGCGGGGTCTCGGCGGCGACGGCCGGCGTGATCCTGCGTGCGCTGTCCAATCTGGAAGCTCAGGGCGGCGAGGACTTCTTCGGCGAGCCCGAGCTGGACGTGCACGACCTCATGCGCCAGGACGGCGGCAAGGGCGTCGTCACGCTGCTGGAGCTCGACAACCTCCAGGCCAAGCCGGCGCTGTTCTCGACGTTCCTGATGTGGCTGCTGGCCGAGCTGTTCGAGGAACTGCCCGAGGAGGGCGATCTCGACCAGCCGAAGCTCGTCTTCTTCTTCGACGAGGCCCACCTGCTCTTCGCCGACGCGTCGAAGGCGTTCCTCGAGCGCATCGAGCAGACCGTGAAGCTGATCCGGTCGAAGGGGGTCGGCGTGTTCTTCTGCACGCAGCTGCCCACGGACATCCCGAACAACGTCCTCTCGCAGCTCGGCGCCCGGATCCAGCACGCGCTGCGGGCGTTCACGCCGGACGACCAGGCCGCGCTGGCCAAGACGGTGAAGACGTACCCGAAGACGAAGTTCTACGAGCTCGACACGGCGTTGACGTCGCTGGGCATCGGCGAGGCCGTCGTCACGGTCCTGTCGGAACGCGGTGCGCCGACGCCGGTGGCGTGGACGCGGCTGCGCGCGCCGCGGTCGAAGATGGGCTCGATCGGTGACGAGGCCGTCGCCGCTTCGGTCGCTTCGTCGGACTTGCACGCGAAGTACGCCGAGACGATCGACCGTGAGTCGGCCTACGAGAAGCTGGCCGCGAAGGTCGCTGCCGCGCCTGCGCCCGAGGCTGCTCCCGATGCGCCGGCGCCCGAGAAGGACGAGCCGGGGTTCCTCGAGTCCGCCATGAAGAACCCGGCAGTGAAGTCGTTCATGCGGTCCGCGGCGAGCGCGCTGGGCCGGGAGATCACGCGCGGCCTGTTCGGCAACCGGAGGCGCTGACAATACCTGACGCAAGCTGTCAGGTATCGCTGACAGGCTGGGCGCACCTTTGAAAGGAAAACAGCCATGACCAGCACTGCCACCGCGTCGTTCGTCCTCGACAAGTGGGACCCGCAGGCGACCGACGAGGCCGGGGGCACCGAGTTCGCCCGGGTGGCGATCGGCAAGACGTTCACCGGCGCGGTCGAGGGGACCAGCACCGTCGAGATGCTGACGGCGTCCAACGCAACTTCGCGCGCGTACGTCGGCTTCGAACGTCTCGAGGTCTCGGTCGACGGCCGCAAGGGCGGCTTCGTCCTGCACCACTCGGCCGACGACGCCGGCTTGACGCTGAAGATCCTCACCGGCTCGGGTTTCGGCGAGCTGGCCGGGATCGCCGGGACGGCGAGCATCGAGATCGACGAGGAGAAAAACCACCTCTTCACCCTCACCTACACGCTGTGAGCAGCGCGAAGGCCGCTTCGAGAGCCCCCGATTGACTCTCGAAACGGCCTTCGCGTGTTCTCCCGCTCCCCGAAGCGGGGGGACGGGCCGCCCCGACCACGGCCCGTCCGCGTTCTAGTTGTTCACGATCTGGTCGACGATCTTCTTGGCGTCGTTGATCGGGATCGCGAAGCCGATGCCGACGCTGCCTGCCGAGCCGTTGGCCGAGGCCGTCGGGCTGTACAGCGCCGAGTTGATGCCGATGACGTTGCCCTGGGCGTCGACCAGCGCGCCGCCGGAGTTGCCCTGGTTGATCGCGGCGTCGGTCTGGATCGCGGTGTAGCTCGGCGAGTCGCTGCTCTGGTTCGACGTGCGGCTGAACGGCGAGCGCTGCTGCTGCTCGCCCTGCCCGATGTCGGACAGGTTCCGGTTCAGCGCGCTGACGATGCCGGTGGTGACGGTGTTCTGCAGGCCGCCCGGCGAGCCGATCGCGACCACTTCCTGGCCGACGGCGAGCTTGCTCGAGTCGCCCAGCGACGCCGCCTTCAAGCCGCTGGCGTTCTGGGCCTGGACCACCGCGATGTCCGCCTTGGTGTCCGCGCCGACCACGCTGGCCTGGTACTTCTTGCCGTCGGACGTGGTGATCACGACGTTCTGGGCGCCGTTGACGACGTGCGCGTTGGTCAGGATCCGGCCGTCCGCGGTGAGGATGACGCCGGACCCGATGGCCTCGCCCTGGTCGGTCGTGACGTTGATCTGCACGACGCTCGGCGTCACCTTCGCCGCGACCGCGCTGACGTCACCAGAGGTCGAGTTGGCGACCGTCTGCCCGTTCGCCGCCGGCGTGCTGATCGACGTCGTCGCGCCGTCCGCCGAGGTCGTCGTGAGCCCGACGATCGCCGCGCCGCCGACGCCGCCGACCAGCGCGGCGCCGAGCGCGGTCGCGCTGACGATCATCGCGACCCGGCCGCCCTTGCGCGGCTTGGTCTTCAGGGCCTCCGGCGGCGGCTGCGGGGTGAACAGAGGGTTCGGCGCGGCCTGCTGCTGGTAGGCGTACTGCGCGTACGGCCCGTACTGCTGGGTGTGCTGGTGCGGCTGGTGCCCACCGGTTGAGGCGGGGCCGGGCCGACTCTCGTTCTCGGTCATGGGACAAGGTTCGCGCCCGTGCTTGTGAGCAGCCTGTGGAAATCCCTCAGGCTTTGCTGAGAAGAATCAGCTGAGAAAACTCAGCTGTTCCTCAGGTGTCAGGCGAAGAACGACGGGACGTCCAGTGCACCTCCCGCCGCCTCGAACTCGTCGTGCACCGCCTTCCGCAGCCCGGCGTCACCGAGGTAGTCGGCGGCGGTCAGGGCCAGGCCGAGCGCGCCGTCGCGGACTCCCGCATCACCCGTCTCCGAGCCGGCCGCGGCCGCGAATTCCTTGGTGTGCAACGCAACCGTCGGCCCGGAGATCGCCAGCATCGGGTGCAGGGCGGGGATGCGGTAGGAGAGGTTGCCGAGGTCCGTCGAGCCGGTGAGCGAGTCCGGCACGATACCCGGCGGGAGCGGCTTGCGGCCGGTGATCACCTGGTTGGCCGTCCAGCGCCCGGCGAGCGCGGTGTTGAACCGGATCGGCAGGTAGGCGGCCTGGGCATCCCAGATCAGTTCGACGCCGCAGCCGGTCATCGCCGCCGCGCCTTCGGCGATCGACGTCATGCGGGCGGCGAGGTCGCGCAGGGTCTCCGGGGACTGCGAGCGGAGGTAGAACAGCAGCGCGGCGCGCGCCGGGATGACGTTCGGCCGGGCACCGCCGTCGGTGAACACGCCGTGGACGCGGTCGCTCTGCGGGAGCTGCTGGCGCAGGGCCGAGACGCCCTGGTACGCGGCGACGGCGGCATCGAGCGCGTTGCGGCCCATGAACGGCTGGGCGCTCGCGTGCGCGCCGACGCCGTGGAAGACCATCTCCAGCTGACGCCGCCCGAGGAACGGGTGCAGCGCGATGTCGTGGCTGAACGGGTGCAGCATGATCACCGCGTCGACGTCGTCGAACACGCCGGCGCGGGCGAGGATCTCCTTGCCACCCCCGCCTTCCTCGGCGGGGGTGCCGATCAGGCTGACCCGGCCGCCGAGCCGCCCGGCGACGGTGGCGGCGCCGAGGAAGCCGCCCGCGGCGGTGGTGCAGATGACGTTGTGGCCGCACGCGTGACCGAGCCCGGGCAGCGCGTCGTACTCGGCGAGGACGGCGATGTGCGGGCCCGCTTGCTGCGGCGTGCTCACCCGCAGCGCGGTGTCGAGCCCGCCGACGCCGACGGCCGGTTCGTGACCGTGGCGTTCCAGGAGGCCGGCCAGCGCGCGTACCGACCGGTGCTCGGCGAACCCCTCTTCGGGATGAGCGTGCAGATCTTGGCTCAACGCCACCAGATCGGGTGAAGCGCGCTCGACCGCGGCGGTCACTTCGGCCCGCGTCGCCTCGTCCGCGCCGGCGTGCGGCGAGGACAGCGGTTCGGCGGCCGCGACGGCGTCGGCGGTGGCCTCGACCAGGGAACGCAGGTAGCTGTCGTCGGGCGGGACGGGTTCGGCGTGGGTCATGGGGCGATGCTAACCGCCACCCCCGACAGTTCGGGCCGATCAGCCGAGCCGGCCCGCCACGATCTGCGTGACCCCGGCGTATCGCTCGGTGATCTCCGTGAAGCCGCGGGCGCGCAGGCCCGCCGCGATTTCCCCGCGGTCGAACATCTTCTGCCCGCTCACGATCCCGCCCGCCGACTCGAGCAGGCGGGCGGGCTGCCGGCCCCGGCGCGCGCTCGTCAGCAGCACCACCCGGCCGCCGGGCTTGAGCACGCGCGCGAACGAGTCCAGCGCGGTTTCCGGCTCGGCGAACATGTGGAGCGCGGCGAAGCAGCAGATGCCGTCCACAGTGGACGTCCGGAGGGGAGGGTGCACGGCGTCGGCGCGCAGGTAGGCGACGGTGTCCGGGCCGCCTTCGGCGACGGCCTTGGCGAGCATGCCGCGAGCGCCGTCGAGCCCGATCGCGAGCCCGTCCGGGCCGACGGCGACGCCGAACGCGCGCGTGAACCGGCCGGTGCCGCAGGCGACGTCGAGGACCGTGTACCCGGGTTGCAGCGCGAGGAGTTTCGTGGCGAGCCGGACCTCGCCCGCCATGCTCGGCCCGAAAGGGCCCTTCAGCGCGCGGCCGAGGACTGGTCGCCAGTACCGCTCGTAGACCTGGGGGAGGAGCGTGGTGCGCATCAGGCGCTGGGTGATCCCGGTGGGCGGCCCGGCTTGCGGCGAGGTGCCGAGCAGGTCGAGGTAGCCGTCGCTGGTCTCCGCGGGCGTTTCGAGCAGGGCGTTCAGGCGGTCGAGCGCGGTGGCGCGGCTGGTCGGCACGGACCCCTCCCGGAAGTTCGGATACCGGCAGTATGCCCAGTACCTGGCCACTCGTTCGAGTGAACAAAACCGGGATCAGGCGTTCGAGTCCCGGAATTGTCGGTGCCCCTCCCTAACGTCGCAGGCGATGTCCCGATCCGAGGAGGAGAGATGACGACGACTGAGGTTTCCCGCCAGTGCGGCGAGATCGAGGTGCGCGGTGAGTTCGACCTGGCCGCGACGGCCCGGTTCCTGACCGGCTTCGCCCCCGCCGGGCAACCGGAGGCGGAACCGGGCGCGCTCCGGGTGGCCTTCCTGCTGGAGGGCGACTGGACGCCGGTGGGAGCGGTGCTCCGGCAGAGATCGCCCGGCGCGGTCTCGGTGGAGGTCCACGGCCCGCCCGAGCACACCGGAGCGGTGGTGGAGCAGGTGCGGCGGATGTGCTCGCTGGACATCGACGGCACCGCGTTCCCCGAGGCCGGCGCCCGCGATCCGGTCGTTTCGCTGCTGCAGGGGATGCACCCGGGGCTGCGCCCGGTCCTGTTCGCGTCGCCGTACGAGGCGGCGTGCTGGGCGGTGCTGAGCCACCGGATCTGGATGACGCAGGCGGTCCGGCTGCGCCGCAGGCTGACCGAGCGCTACGGCACGGAAGTCGACGTGGGCGGCAGCAGGCTGAGGACGTTCCCGTCGCCGGCCGCGTTGGCGGAGATGGAGTACCTGCCGGGGCTTCCGGGCCCGAAGCTGCCACGCCTGCGCGGCCTCGCCGCGGCGGCGGCCGAGGTCATGCTGGACGCGGCGACGTTGCGGGCGATGCCGGCCGAGGAGGCGCTGAAGCAGCTGCAGCTGCTGCCGGGCATCGGCCGGTTCAGCGCGGAACTGATCCTGATCCGCGGCGCAGGACACCCGGACGTCTTTCCCCGTGGCGAGACACGCCTCCACGAGATCATGCGCGACGCGTACCACCTCCCGGACGCGGGAGCCGCGGAGCTGGCGGAGATCGCGGAGGCCTGGGCACCGTTCCGGAGCTGGGTGTCGTTCCTGTTCCGCGTCGAGGGCGAGGCCCGGATGCGGGAGTCGCGATGACGTGAGAGCCGGCGCCGGCCGGGCTGCCGGTCCCGGGTCCGGTCAAGCCATCGCCGTCGATCGGCGAGTTCCCATCCCGCCATGTCCGGAACACCGAACGAGAGGAGACCACATCGACTCGATACCGGAGGCCGTGAAGCGGCGAACGGTGGGGACTCACAGTAGCCAGATGTCGCCTGTGGTGAGGTGTCCGGGTGAGCTCGCCCGTTCAACTCGCGCTCGGCGGCCCGGCCGGTGACACCCTGTCAACCCTCCGCGCGGCCGCCACCGACACTTCGCCGGCCGGTTCGCTGCTCGAACAGGCCCAGACTCCCGCGGTGATCACCCTGGTCGCCGGCGGTGTGGCGCTGCTGGTCGTCTTGGTCGGCGGGACGCCGTGGCGGCGGGCGCGGAACGTCGTGACGATGGTGCACGAGGCCGGGCACGCGCTGGCCGCGGTGCTGGTCGGACGGCGCCTGCAGGGCATCAAGCTGCACTCGGACACCTCGGGCGTCACCGTCTCGCGCGGCAAGCCCGAAGGGCCGGGCATGGCCTTCACCGCGATGGCCGGGTACCTGGCGCCGTCGGTGCTGGGGCTGCTGTTCGCGAGCCTGCTGGGCAACGACCTGGTCGGCACGGTGCTCGTCCTGATCGCGCTGCTGCTGCTCGGCGTGCTGGTGATGGTGCGCAACGCCTACGGGGTGTTCACCGTGGTGGCGAGCGCGCTGGTGCTGGCGCTGGTCGCGTTCGTCGCGCCGGTGGAGGTGCAGGCACCGTTCAGCTACCTGCTGACGTGGTTCCTCCTGTTCGGCGGCGTCCGCCCGGTGGCCGAGCTGCAGATCAAGCGCCGGCGCGGCCAGGCCCGCGACTCCGACGCCGACCAGCTGGGCCGCCTCACGGCGGTCCCGCCGGTCCTGTGGGTGCTGGTCTTCGCAGTGGCGACGATCAGCTGCCTCTTCGCCGGCGGTCTGTGGCTGCTGCAGCCGGTCGCGACGTAAGCGAGCCGCTCACGGCGCCGGCTGCGGCCGGCGTTGCCGCCGCCAGCGGTGGCTCGGCTGACGTCGCCGGTTGCCGGTCGTCGGTTGCCGACGTTCGGCCGGGGCGAGCGCTGCCCGTGGCCGCGGGCCATGCGCGGCAGGGCGCGGTCGGGTTCGGCGGCCTGGTGGCCTCGGTGGCTCGGCTGGCGTCGCCGGTCGCGATGTAGGGGACAGCCTGTGGGCGCCGCCTGCGGCTGGCGTTGCCGCCGCCGGCCGCGGCCGGCGTTGCCGCCGTTGGCGGTGGGCGCCTGGCGTCGTCGGTTGCCGACCGTCGGCTGCCGGCATCCGGCCGGGCGAGCCCTGCCGGTGCCGCGCGGTACGCGCGGTCGGGGTCCGTCGGCCGGGCGGCGTCGGTGGCGCTGCTGGCGTCGCCGGTCGGCGGCGGCCGACCCTCGCCGTCCGTGGTCGCCGTGGTCCGGCGTCGGCCCGGTGGCCGCCGTCGTCAGGCCCGGCGCCGGGGTGGGTGGTCCATGCGGCAGACTGGTCTCTCGCTGGTCCGCGCGGAGGGAGACGAACGATGGACGAGGTCGCCAAGGCCGTGGAAGCGTGCGCGCGGGCGGCGAAGGCCGCTGCTCCGTCGCTTGCTGCCGCCAGTGCCGAGGCCGTTGACGCCGCCCTCAGCGGGATGGCCGAGCGGCTGCTCGCGCACCGGGACGCGATCCTCGAGGCGAACCGGGCCGACGTCGAACGCGCCACCGCCGACGGGATGAGCGCCGGGCTGCTCGACCGGCTCACCATCACCCCCGACCGGCTGACCGGCATGGCCGAACAGCTGCGGCTGCTCGCCGGGGCTCCGCACCAGGAACGCTCCGTCGACGTGTCCACCCTGGACGGCGGGCTGCGGCTCGTCGAACGGCGGCGGCCCGTCGGTGTCATCGGGGCGAACTACGAGGCCCGGCCGAACGTGACCGTCGATGTTGCGTCGCAGCTGGTCAAGTCGCGCAACGCCGGTGTGCTGCGGACCGGCTCGGCCGCGCTCGGCTCCGCCCAGCGGCTGCGTGACGTCGTCATCGCGCCGGCCCTCGCCGAGGCGGGCATCGACGCCGACTGCGTCCAGCTCGTGCCGCGGGTCGAGCGGGAGGCCGCGTCCGCGCTCGTGCGGCTGCCCGAGCTCGTCCCGCTGGTCATCCTGCGGGGCAGCGGGGACAGCACCCGGGCCCTCGCCACCGAGGCGGCCGTCCACGGGGTGCGCACGCTCGCCCACGCCGACGGCGGCGGTGTCCTTTACGTCGACCGGGGCGCCGATGTCACCAAGGCGCGGGACCTCGTGCACGCCAGCCTCGACCGCCTCGGCGTCTGCAACCGGCTGAACCTGCTGCTCATCCACGAAGACCTCCACGACGAAGCCTGGCCCGCCATCTCGGACGCGCTCGCCGAGCGCGGGGTCACGCCTTCGCTCGCGCCGCACGAACACCCCATCGGGTACGAGTGGGCGCTGGACTCCGACCGGGAGGCGACCGTCACCGTGGCCACGGTCGGGTCGCTCGCCGACGCCGTCCAGATCGCCAACGAACGGACCTCGGGCCTGGCCGCCGGCATCGCCACCGAGGACGAGGCCGCCGCCGACGCCTTCTTCGACGGCTACACCGGCACCGGCGTGTTCTGGAACGCCCCGACCCGGCTCCTCGACGGCTTCAAGCTGCTCGCCGTCCCGGAAACCGGCATCAACCTCGACAAGGTCCCCGGGCCCCGCGGTCCGGTGACCTACACGGACCTCTACGTCCGCCAGTACGCCGTCCTGCCGGCCTGAACCGGCATGCTGCTCCCGCTCACCCCGGCCGACGTCCGCCGGGTCGAACTGCGCCGCGTCTCGACGGACCGGGGAGGGGACGTCGTTCCGGGCGACCTGCTCGCCTCGGTGACCGGGGCGGACGCGGTGGCGCTCGTCCAGCTCGTCGCCGACCTCCCCGACGACGGAATGATGCGGTGCTTCAACCCCGTGTACGCCCTCGAGGCGCACGGGGCAGCGGGCCTCCTCGCGGAGGTCGCCTTCTGCTTCCGCTGCCACAACGCGCTCGTCGCCGTCCCGGGCGGGGGTCGCCGCGAACTGTTCGGGTTCGACCCCGGCTCGGCCGCCGGGCAGGCACTGCTCGCCCGGTTCAAAGCCGTGGACCGGCCCGGCAGCCAGCAGGCCCCGGACCGGCCCGGCAACTGACCGCTCAGCCGGCCGATCAGCGCGTCGGGGGCACGTCGGCGAGCCTGCGCAGCTCCCTCACCGTGTCCGCCGCGTTGGTCACCAGCTGGGTGCCCTCTCCGGCTTCGCCGGCGTAGCGATAAATGGCCGTCGGTCCGTCGCTGATCGCGATCGCCGCGACCAGGCGGCCTTCGGGGTCGCGGGTGAGCCCGGTGGTCACCGACACCTCCCGGCCGACCGTGTCGACCGTGGTGAGCGTCCGCTCCTTGTACCAGCCTCGCGTGGTCATGTTCCGCAGCTCCGGGGGGATGGGCTCGACAGGGATACGTCGTAGGACGCGGGGATCGCCCGCGGTGTTACGGCATACTGGGCCCGGTGATCTCCCGGCCGCACGTCCTGCTGTCCGCCGCGCAGTCGCTCGACGGCTTCCTCGACGACATCTCACCCGAGCGGCTGGTGCTGTCCACTGAGGACGACTTCGCCGTCGTGGACCGGTTGCGGGCCGAGGCCGACGCCGTCTTCGTCGGGGCCGGGACCGTCCGGGCCGACAACCCGCGGCTGCTCGTCCGCTCCCCGGAGCTGCGGCGGAAACGGCTGGAGCAGGGCAAGCCCGAACAACCCGTCAAGGTCACCGTGACCACCCGCGGCCTCGACCCGGACGCGCAGTTCTTCACCGTGGGGGACACCGAAAAGATCGTCTACGCGCCGCCCGGGGCGGCTGACGGCCTGAAGCACGTCGCCACCGTCGTCGACGCCGGGAATCCACCCGACTTCGGGCGCGTGCTCGACGACCTCGGCGCGCGCGGGATCGAAAACCTGCTGGTCGAGGGCGGCGGCGGGATCCACACCCGGTTCCTCACCGAGGGGCTCGCCGACGAGCTGCGGCTCGCGATCGCGCCGTTCTTCGTCGGGCAGCCGGACGCGCCGCGGTTCGTCGGGCCCGGGCTCTACCCGCGGCCGCTCACGCTCGTCCGGGCGAACGAACTGCAGGGCATGGCGATCCTCGAGTACCGCGCGGCCGCCGAACCGACCGGCCGGGACGTCCAGCGCCTCAAGGAAGCCATCGCCCTCGCCGCGGAATGCCCGCCGAGCCACACCTTCCGGGTCGGGGCCGTGATCACCGACGCCGGGGGCGAGGCCGTCGCCACCGGGCACTCCGGTGAAGGCGACCCCGCCAACCACGCCGAAGAGGCCGCCCTCGCCAAGTGCGCCGGCGACCCGCGCCTGGCCGGCGCGACGATGTACAGCTCGCTGGAACCGTGCAGCCACCGCAGTTCCCACCCGCGCAGCTGCACCCAGCTCATCCTCGACGCCGGGATCCCGCGGGTGGTGTTCGCCTGGCGGGAGCCGCCCGTCTTCGTCGACGCCCGGGGTACCGAGCTGCTGCGGCAGGCCGGGCGGCACGTCGTCGAGGTGCCCGCGCTGACACCGGAGGTCCAGCGCGAGAACACCCACCTCGACTTCTAGGCCGCTAACAGGCGCCGTTGTCCTGCCAGACGCCCCACTCGCCGGTGGTGCCGGGCTCCTCGCCCTGCGTCCACCACTTCGCCGTCCACTTGTGGCTGTTGTGCGAGACGACGTTGTCCTTGACGTAGACCTTCGTGCGGTCCCACTCCGCCGCGGTGCAGGTGCCGCCGCCCGGGGTGGTCGGGGTCGTCGTCACCGGCGGCGTCGTCTGCGGCGGGGTCGCGCCCGCGAACCGGACGCTGAACTTCGTGAAGTCCCAGTCGTTCTGCGGGACGTTGCTGCAGACGCCGTTGTCCGTCGTGCCGACGCAGGGCCGGTCGCGGTTGACCGACCAGAACGTGAAGCGGCCGAGGCCGTGGCTGGTCGCGTAGTCGTACACCGTCTGGAAGTCGGAGGTGTAGAACATCTCGGCCGCGTCCGACTTGCCGTTCATGCCGGAGAAGCCTTCGTGCGAGTACGCGGTCGCGCTGTCCCAGCCCATGTGCGACATCAGCAGGCCGTGCAGCGCTTCCAGCGCCGACACCTGCGACGAGCCGCCGTTGAAGCCGCCGTCGAACGGCATGATCGAGAAGTTGTTCGGGCTGAAGCCGATCGACTTCGCCTGGTCGAGCAGCTGCGTGCCGAACCAGCCGGTGCCGGCCGCGGTACCCGGCATGGTCACCGACACGAACAGGCCGGGGTTGTTGGCCTGCAGCGTCTTCGCCGCGCCGAGTTCGTTCGCGATCGCCGCGGTGTTCTCGTACTCGGGCTCTTCGAGGTCGAAGTCGATCGCCTTGAGCGAGTACTTCGTGATGACCTGCTGGTAGGCGGCGGCCGTGGCGGCCACCGTGCCGCAGGTCTGGCCGAGTTTCGTGCCGCCGTAGCCGCCGACGGACACCGAGACGTCGCCGCCCGCGCCGCGGATGCGCGAGATCACGCCCGCGACCGCGGTGTCGGACGAGACCGCCGACGTGCCGTCCCAGGTCGGGCTGCAGCCACCGCCGTTCGGGGCGAGGATGAACGCCAGCTGGAACGCCTTGAGCCCGGTCGCGTTCATCACGGTGATCGGGTCGGGCGGGTTGTTGCTCTGGGGCATCAGGTACGGCGCCGCGGCGTACCAGCTGGTGCTCAACGCCGCGGTCGCCGAAGGTGCGCCGAGCACGAGGCTGACGGCGGTGGCGGCGAAAGTGGCGGCGGCGAGCCCGGCGGCGGCCAGTCTGCTCTTGCGCATGATCTGTCCTCCCGGAGGGGATCGAGGTGGTCAGATCATTGGACTAGACCATTGACGAAGTCAAGGCGCGAAAGTCGGTTCAGGGGATCCGGTGGGCGAAAAGCGCCGGAATATCCGAAATTTGTCCACGAGACGAGCGGGAGAACGGGTCAGCCGGCGACCGCGCCACCTCCGGCGGCGGCACGTGCGCAGCCCACGCAGCGCGGTCCACGAGTGCCCGGGCCGGCTCACTCCGACTCGAGGTCGCCCTCCAGCGACAGGTACACCTCGCGCATCTGCTCGAGCAGTGCCGGGTCCGGTTCCGCCCACAGGCCGCGGTCCGCCGCCTCGTTCAACCGCTCCACGATGCCGCGCAACGCCCACGGGTTCGCCTGGCGCAGGAACTCCTGGTTGACCTCGTCCAGCACGTACGACTCGGTCAGCTTTTCGTACATCCAGTCGCCGACCACGCCGGCGGTCGCGTCGAAGCCGAACAGGTAGTCCACCGTCGCCGCCAGCTCGAACGCGCCCTTGTAGCCGTGCCGGCGCATCGCCGCCAGCCAGCGGGGGTTCACCACGCGGGCCCGGAACACCCGGGCCGTCTCCTCGCCCAGCGTGCGCGTGCGGACCGCGTCCGGGGACGTGCTGTCGCCTACGTAGGACGCCGGTGCCTCGCCCGTCAGCGCGCGGACCGTGGCGATCATCCCGCCGTGGTACTGGAAGTAGTCGTCCGAGTCCGCGATGTCGTGCTCGCGCGTGTCGGTGTTCTTCGCCGCGACCACGATGCGCTTGTACGAGCTCTCCATGTCCTCGCGCGCCGGGCGGCCGTCCAGGTCGCGGCCGTACGCGAAGCCGCCCCACACCGCGTACACCTCCGCGAGGTCCTTGTCGTCGCGCCAGTTCCCGCTGTCCATCAGCGGCAGCAGGCCCGCGCCGTACGCGCCCGGCTTCGACCCGAAGATCCGCGTCGTCGCGCGGCGGACGTCACCGTGCGAAGCCAGGTCCGCCGAGACGTGCGCGCGGACGAAGTTCTCGTCCTCGGGTTCGTCCAGCGAGGCCACCAGCCGCACGGCGTCGTCCAGCAGGGTGATCACGTGCGGGAACGCGTCGCGGAAGAAGCCGCTGATCCGGATGGTCACGTCGATCCGGGGCCGGCCCAGTTCGGCGAGCGGGATCGCCTCGATGCCCGTGACGCGCCGGGACGCCTCGTCCCAGATCGGCTGGACGCCCAGCAGCGCCAGGACTTCCGCGGCGTCGTCGCCGGACGTCCGCATCGCCGACGTGCCCCACACCGACAGCCCGACCGACCGCGGCCAGTCTCCGGTGTCCTCCCGGTACCGGCGAAGCAGCGAATCCGCCAGCGCCTGCCCGGTTTCCCAGGCCAGCCGGCTCGGGATGGCCTTCGGGTCGACGGTGTAGAAGTTCCGTCCCGTCGGCAGCACGTTGACCAGCCCGCGCAACGGCGACCCGCTCGGGCCGGCCGGGATGTACCCGCCGTCGAGCGCGTGCAGCACGGCGTCGAGCTCGGCGGTCGTCCCCGCCAGCCGGGGCACGATTTCCTCCGCCGCGAACGAAAGCACCTTCGCCACCTGCGCGTCCGGGGCGACCGACGCGACCGCGGTCGCGTCCCAGCCCCGCATCTCCATGGTCTGGACGAGTTCGCGCGCCGTCTTCTCCACCGCGTCCACTTCGGACGTCGGCGCGTTTTCCTTGAGCCCCAGGGCGGAGCGCAGGCCGGGCACCGCGCCCTGCTTGCCGCCCCACATCTGCGACGCGCGCAGGATCGCCAGCACCAGGTTGACGCGGGCCTCACCGGTCGGCGCCGCGCCCAGGACGTGCAGGCCGTCGCGGATCTGCGCGTCCTTGACCTCGCAGAGCCAGCCGTCGATGTGCAGCAGGAAGTCGTCGAACTCCGCGTCGTGCGGCCGCTGCTCGATGCCGAGGTCGTGGTCCAGCTTGGCCGCCTGGATGAGCGTCCAGATCTGCTGGCGCACGGCCGGCAGCTTCGCCGGGTCCATCGCCGCGATGTTCGCGTGCTCGTCGAGCAGCTGCTCCAGCCGCGCCATGTCGCCGTAGGACTCCGCGCGCGCCATCGGCGGGATCAGGTGGTCGACGATCGTCGCGTGCGCCCGCCGCTTCGCCTGCGCGCCCTCGCCGGGGTCGTTGATCAGGAACGGGTACACCAGCGGCAGGTTCCCGAGGACGGCGTCCGGCGCGCACGACGCCGAGAGCCCCGCGGTCTTGCCCGGCAGCCACTCCAGCGACCCGTGCTTGCCGAGGTGGACGACGGCGTGCGCGCCGAACTCCTCCTCGAGCCACCGGTACGCGGCCAGGTAGTGGTGGCTCGGCGGCAGGTCCGGGTTGTGGTAGATCGCCACGGGGTTCTCGCCGAACCCGCGCGGCGGCTGGATCATGATGATCACGTTGCCGCTCTGCAGGGACGCCAGCACGATGTCGCCGTTGTCGACGTACAGCTCGCCGGGTGCCGGGCCCCAGTGCTCTTCCACCCCCGAGCGCAGCTCGGCCGGGAGCGCGTCGAACCATTCCTGGTACCGCGCCGCGGGCACCCGGATCGGGTTCCCGGCCAGCTGTTCCTCGGTCAGCCACTCGGGGTCCTGGCCGCCGGCGGCGATCAGCGCGTGGATCAGCGCGTCGCCGTCGGGCTGGTCGGTGCCGGTCGGGTCGACGCCCGGGAACGCGTCCGGTCCGAGGTCGTAACCCTGTTCGCGCATCCGCCGCAGCAGTTCGATCGCCGACGCGGGCGTGTCGAGCCCGACCGCGTTGCCGACGCGAGAGTGCTTCGTCGGGTACGCGGACAGCATCAGCGCAATGCGCCGCTTCGCCGGAGGCGTGTGCCGCAGCCGGGCGTGCGCCAGCGCGATACGAGCGACGCGGGACGCGCGCTCGGCGTCCGGCACGTACCGCGGCAGCCCGTCTTCGTCGAGTTCCTTGAACGAGAACGGCACTGTGATCAGCCGCCCGTCGAACTCCGGCACGGCCATCTGGTTCCCGGCGTCGAGCGGCGAGAGGCCGTCGTCGTTCGCCGCCCACGTCTCGCGGTCGCTGGTCAGGCACAGGGCCTGCAGGATCGGGACGTCGAGCGCGGCCATCTCGGCGACGTCCCACGCCTCGTCGTCCCCGCCCGCGCCCACCTCGGACGGCCGCGTGCCGCCGGCCGCCAGCACCGTGACCAGCAGGGCGTCGACCTTCCCCAGCTCGGCCATCATCTCCGGCTCGCGGGTCCGCAGCGACGCGCAGTAGACCGGCAACGCGCGCCCACCCGCGGCCTCGACCTCGTCGGCGAGCGCGTGCACGAACGCGGTGTTCCCGGACAGGTGGTGCGCGCGGTAGTACAGGATCCCGATGACCGGGCCGTCGCCCTTCGCGGGACGTTCGAGGACGCCCCAGGCGGGCTGCTCGGCGGGCGGCTCGAAGCCGTCGCCGGTGAGCAGGAGCGTGTCGGAGAGGAACCGGTGCAGCTGGGTGAGGTTGGCCGGACCGCCCTGGGCGAGGTAGGCGTGCGCCTCGGCGGCGATGCCGGCCGGGACGGTCGAGAGCTTCATCAGCTCGGCGTCCGGCGTCTGCTCCCCGCCGAGGACGACGACGTGCGCGCCCGACGCCCGCAGCGTGTCCAGGCCCTCCTGCCAGGTCCGCGGCGTGCCGAGGATGCGGACGACCACGATGCGCACGCCGTCGAGCAGCGCCGGCAGCTCGGCGATGTCGAGCCGGGACGGGTTGCCGAGCCGGTACTCGCCGTCGGCCGAACGCGCGCTGAGCAGGTCGGTGTCCGAAGTGGACAGAAGCAGGATCACGAGGTTCCTCCTCGGGGTCCGCGCCCCGGGTCGACGGTCGCGCCGGCCGGAGTTCCTGGCTCCCGGAGATCACTCTCCGGTCACAGTGGCGGGACCGCCCCGGACTTCCACCGGGTTCCTCCACCTGCCGACGCGTGGGTAACGCACCCACTCTCCGGTGCCGGTCGAGGCGCGTCAAGGTGACGTTGCCCCGGGTAACCTGGCGGCTTGGAATCCCTTCTCCGGAGCTTCACCGCCGCGCAGTCCGCCCGCCAGCCGTACCGCCGCCCCACGACGGCCGAGCTCGAAACCGCTCGGATCGGCTTCGCGGCCCTGCTCGACGGCCGTCCCCACACCCTGCCTGACCTGGGATTCTCCGTGACCGGTGACTCCCTCGTCGTCCAGGAGCCCGGCTCCGAGCGCGCCTGGGGGCTCTACGCGATCGACCGATCGGCGCCGCCGTCCCTGGTGATCGAGGTCCCGCACGCCGCCTCCGACCTGCGGACCGAGCTGCTCGGCCTGGCCCTCCACCAGCGGACTCCGGGCGCGGTTCTCGCGGTCAACGGCGCCCACCGCCGCCGCGAAGACCCCGCGCACGACCCGCGAACCGTCTTCCACATCGTCACCACGCTGCTGGCCCGGCGCGGCCTGCCGCAGGTCCAGCTGCACGGCTTCAACGACCGGACCCTCCCCGCCGCCGACGTCGTCGTCTCGGCCGGGGCCGCGGACGTCGGGGACGCGGCCCGCCGGGCGGCGGAGGCGTTCGAATCCGCCGGGTTCCGCGTCTGCCGGGCGTGGGCCCAGCCCTGCCGCGGCCTGGCCGGGACGACGAACGTCCAGAGCCAGGCCGCCGGCGGGACGCCGTTCCTGCACGTCGAGCTCAACCGGACCACCCGCGAGACGCGCCGCGACGCCGTCGTCGACGCGCTCGCCGAAGCCGACCTGCGCAAGCCCTAAGCGGACCGCTCACCCAGCCGGGGGAACGGCTTCGTCGAGAACAGCACCTCGACGGAGACCTCGAAGAACTCCGCGATCCGCAGCGCCAGGTACAGCGAGGGGCTGTACTCGCCGCGCTCCAGGTAGCCGATCGTCTGGTAGTGCACCCCGAGGGCGTCGGCCAGCTGCCGCCGCGAGATCGACCGCTCCGCGCGCAGCATCGCGATCCGGTTGTAGACGACCTCACTCATCACTACCCCACACGCTGCATGGCCCTCTGCCGCCGTTCGGCCAGCGACGAGCCGGCCTCGCGCCGCGCCATGCGGCGGAGCAGGACCGGGGCCAGCGCGACGCCGAGCACCGCCCACGCGAGGAGCACCGCCAGGGTCGGCAGCGGCCGCCACGACTGGCCGATCTCGACGACGACCGCGCTGTCCGGCAGCAGCGCCGACCGCATCCCGAGGCCCAGCCAGTACATCGGGAACACCTGCGCGATGTCCTGCACCCAGCCGGGCAGCGCGGTGATCGGGTAGAAGATGCCGGAGATCGCGCCCATGCCCATGACCGGCAGCGTGATCAGCCCGATCGAGCGCGGGCTGTTGGTCAGCGACCCCAGTGCCGCGCCGATCGGCATCGTGGCGGCCATGCCGATCACCAGCACCCCGAGCAGGTGCAGGTACGACCAGACGCCGTCGGGGGCCAGCCCCGAGAACGCGAACACGCAGGGGATCAGGACCGCGGCCAGGCTGGTGAGCTGAGCCAGCGACAGCGCCGTCGTCTTCCCGATGAGGTAGCCGAGCATCCCGTTCGGGGTCGCCTTCGCCCGCAACAGCGTGCCGTCCTCGCGGTCCACGGCCAGGTAGCCCGCCGCGCCGGTCAGGCCGTTGAACACGATGCCGGCGCCGAGCACGCCGGGCACGGTCGCCGCGCCGAGCGAGAACGACGTGCCGGGCAGCGTGGCGTTGCGCATGAAGAACAACGTACCGAGGAAGAGCGCGACGAAGACGAGCTGCCCCATGACGTCGTCGAGGTTGGACCACGTCTGCTTGAACTCGATCCAGCCGCGGGCCAGCCCGGAGCGCAGGGCGACGGTCCTGGCGTTCATCGCGCACCCGCTTCCTGGAGCCCGAGCTCCGTCTCGCCGCCGGTCTCCGCGCGGTGGACCAGCGTCATGTAGGTGTCCTCCAGCGACGCCCGCCGGACCTCGAGGTCCTCGACGGCGTCGCCGTGCTGCTTGAACAGGTCGTACACGTACTTCGTCGCCTCGGTCGTCGAGTGCACGAACCGCTGGCCGCCGACGCTCCAGCGGACCTCGGCCTCGCCGGAGATCTGCCGGCTGAGCTGGTCGGCCGAGCCGTCGGCGATGATCCGGCCGCCGTTGAGGATGAGGATCCGGTCGGCCAGCTTCTCGGCCTCGTCGAGGTCGTGCGTGGTGAGCAGGATCGTCGTGTCGAGCTCGTCGGACAGGCGGTGCACCAGCTCGTGGAACTCGCGCCGCGCCTCCGGGTCGAACCCCGCGGTCGGCTCGTCGAGGAACAGCAGCTCGGGCCGGCCGACGATGCCGATCGCGACGTCGAGGCGCCGCCGCTGGCCGCCGGAGAGCTGCTTGAGCTTCTTGTCCGCGTGCTCGGTGAGCCCTACCGTCTCGATCAGCTCGCCGGCGTCCCACGGCCGCGGACGGGCCGGCGTCGAGTACGGCGCGTAGTACCGGCCGAGGTGCGCGAGCAGCTCGCGGACGCGCCACTTCCCGTGGTCGCGCCAGGACTGGAGCACGACCCCCAGGCGTGCCCGCCAGTCCTCGCCGCCGTGGGCCGGGTCGGTGCCCAGCACGCTCACCTCGCCGGCCGACCGCATGCGGAAGCCTTCGAGGATCTCGATCGTCGTCGTCTTGCCCGCGCCGTTCGGCCCGAGCAGGCCGACGACTTCACCCCGGTACGCCTCGAAGTCGACGCCGTGGAGCACGTCGTTCGTGCCGTAGCGCATCCGCAGCCCGCGCACGCGGACGACGGGATCGGCCGGATCTCTCATCGCGGTTACCCCCATCTGACTGATGCGATCGAATGTAGCACACCTACTACATTCGATGAGACTTCTGCTGTCCCGGGAACTTGACCGCCGGTCACTCGGTTCGCCCGGGCATGGGAACTTGGCTGGGGTTGGCCCTTCCGGGCGGCGTGGTGATCCTGCTGGTCACGGCGGCGATCGAACTGCGGCCGCGCAAGAACGGCTCGCGCTTGAAGGCGCGGTTGTCCGCCACCTACATCGAAGAAGCCACCGCGTTCCTCTACGGGACCAAGCGGCGTGAGCTGGAACACCGGGAAACGATGTCGATGCTCGTCGAGCAGGACGCCGAAGGCGCGCGACCCTGGCGTGACGTGGACCTGGACGCCGGCACGGCCCGGATCCGGCCCCGTCCGGAGCCGCCGGAGGGCCGGAACCGCCAGCTACAGTGACCCCATGCCGACCCCAGCACGTGTGCGAGCCGACGCGTGCCCCGGTGTTTTCGCACCCCACGACGCCGCCGACGGCCCACTCGCGCGGGTCCGGCTGCCCGGCGGCACGATTTCCGCAGCGCAGCTGCGCGCGCTGGCGGACGCGGCGGAAGCCTGCGGCGACGGCGATCTCCACCTCACTTCGCGTGGCAACGTCCAGCTGCGCGGCGTCACCCGGCCCGGCCTCGCGGCGCGGCTGACCGACGCCGGCCTGCTGCCGTCGCCGTCGCACGAGCGGGTCCGCAACGTCCTCGCGTCGCCGTTGAGCGGGGTGCGCGGCGGTCTCGCCGACGTCCGCGGCCTGGCGGCGTCGCTGGACGCCGGGCTGTGTTCGACGCCGGAACTGGCGTCGCTGCCGGGACGGTTCCTCTTCGCCTTCGACGACGGCCGCGGTGACGTCGCGGGCGAAGGCGCCGACGTCTGCTGGCGCGCTCTCGATGCCGAAACGGGGGCTCTGCTGCTCGCGGGCGGCGACACCGGACGGCGGGTGGCGCGCGCCGACGCCGTGACGGTGCTGCTCGACGTCGCCCGGGAGTTCTGCCGGGTCCGCGGGGCCGCCTGGCGCGTCGCCGAGCTCGACGACCCGGCCTGGCGCGGGACGCCGGTGCCGCGGACGCCGGCCGAGGTCCCGGCCGGGCTCATCGAGCGGGACGGCGGCTTCGCGGCCGGTGTCGTGCCGCGCTTCGGGCAGCTGTCCGCGGCACAGGCGCGGGCGCTGGCGGAGTTCGGGACGGCGCTGGTCACGCCGTGGAAGTCGGTGGTCCTGCCGGACGCGCCCGAGGACGTCTTCGAGCGGCTGGGTTTCGGCGGCGAAGCCTTGGGGACCACCGCGTGCATCGGGCGCCCGGGCTGCGCGAAGTCGCGCGCCGACGTCCGGGCCGACGCGGTGTTCCGGCCGGGCCTGCGCGCGCACTTCTCGGGCTGCGAACGGCGGTGCGGGAAGCCGTCGCAGTCCCATGTGGACGTTGTCGCCGAAGCCGGGGGCTACCGCATCGACGGCCGCTGGGTGCCGCTCGACGAGATGGAAGGGAAGCTGTGATCGACTACCTGCGGGACGGTGCCGAGATCTACCGGCACTCGTTCGCCACGATCCGCGAGGAGGCGGACCTGGCGATCCTGCCCGACGACGTGGCCGGGCTGGCGGTCCGGATGATCCACGCCTGCGGCATGGTCGATCTGGTCGACGACCTGCGCTACACGCTCGACGTCGTCGAGTCCGGCCGCGCGGCCCTCGAAGCGGGCGCGCCGATCCTGTGCGACGCGCAGATGATCGCCAGCGGCGTCACCCGCCGCCGGCTGCCCGCGGACAACGAGGTGCTCTGCACGCTCTCGGACCCTGCTGTGCCCGGTCTGGCCGAACGCATGGGCACCACACGCTCGGCGGCGGCGCTGGAACTGTGGCGCGACAAGCTGCCCGGCTCGGTCGTGGCCATCGGCAACGCACCGACGGCGTTGTTCCGCCTGCTGGAGATCCTCGACGAAGGCGTCGGCGCGCCCGCGGCGATCATCGGCGTCCCGGTCGGCTTCGTCGGCGCGGTGGAGTCCAAAGTGGAGCTGGCGAAGCAGGCCCCGGCCCCGTACCTGGTGGTGCACGGCCGGCGCGGCGGCAGCGCGATGGCCGTCGCGGCGATCAACGCACTCGCGAGCGCGGAAGAATGACCGGCACGCTGTACGGCGTCGGGCTCGGCCCCGGCGACCCGGAACTGATGACGGTCAAGGCCGCCCGCCTGATTTCCGAGGCGTCGGTGATCGCCTACCACTGCGCGCGCCACGGCCGGAGCATCGCGCGGTCGGTCGCCGAGCCGTACCTGCGCGAGGGGCAAATCGAGGAGAAGCTCGTCTACCCGGTCACGACCGAGACGACCGACCACCCGGGCGGCTACGAGGGCGCGATCGCCGACTTCTACGAGCTGAGCGCGAAGCGGCTGGCCGAGCACCTCGACGCGGGCCGCGACGTGGTCCTGCTCTGCGAAGGCGACCCGTTCTTCTACGGCTCGTACATGTACATGCACGAACGGCTTTCGGGCCGGTTCGAGGCGGTGGTCGTGCCGGGGGTGACGTCGGTGAGCGCGGCGTCGTCGGTCCTCGGCCGCCCGCTGGTCCAGCGCGACGAGGTCCTGACGGTCCTCCCGGGCACCCTCCCGGCTCCGGAGCTGGCGCGGCGCCTGGCGGACACCGAGGCGGCGGCGGTGCTGAAGCTGGGCCGGACGTTCTCGTCGGTGCGGGAGGCGTTCGCGGAGGCGGGCAAGCTGGACGACGCCGTGTACGTCGAGCGCGCGACCTGGGGGCAGCAGCGCATCGAGCCCCTGGCGTCGGTGGATCCTTCGACGGTGCCGTACTTCTCGCTGGCGTTGCTGCCTTCGCCGGCGTACGCGTCGCGTCAGTCGCCGCCCGCTCCTGCGCCTGCTGTCCCGCATTCGGCCGGCGAGGTCGTCGTCGTGGGTCTCGGTCCGGCGGGTCCCGAGTGGCTGACGCCCGAGGCTGCTTCGGAGCTTTCGGCTGCGGAACACATCGTCGGGTACGGCCCGTATGTCGCGCGGGTGCCGCAGAAGGCGGGTCAGCAGCGGCACGCGTCGGGCAACCGGGTGGAGGCGGACCGGGCGCGCGAGGCGCTGTCCCTGGCCGCTTCCGGCGCCCGGGTCGCGGTGGTGTCCTCGGGCGACCCGGGGGTGTTCGCGATGGCGTCGGCGGTGCTGGAGCAGGTGTCGGCCGGCCATGGAGCGGACGTCCGGGTCCGGATCGTCCCGGGCGTGACGGCGGCCCAGGCGGCGGCGTCCCGGGTGGGTGCGCCGTTGGGCCACGACTACTGCGTGCTGTCGCTGTCCGACCGGCTCAAGCCGTGGGAGATCATCGAGAAGCGCCTCGACGCGGCGGGCGCGGCGGACCTGGTGCTGGCGCTGTACAACCCGGCGTCCCGTACCCGGACCACGCAGCTGGCCGACGCCCGTGCCGTGCTGCTCCGCCACCGCGCGCCGGAGACGCCGGTGGTGGTGGCCCGCGACGTGGGCGGCCCGGAGGAGGACATCCGCATCACGACGCTGGGTGACCTGGATCCGTCCACCGTGGACATGCGGTGCCTGCTGATCGTCGGCTCGTCGAAGACCCGCGCGGAAAACGGCATCGTCTGGACGCCGCGGAGCTACTGACGTGAGGCCGGGGGCGCCGGAGCTAGACCGCGGGGAGGAGCACTTCGCTGTGCTGCGGTGACGCGCCGAGGAAGACGTCGCCGTAGAGGTCGCCGCGGTCCGGGAAGAAGGTCAGGATGTTGCGGGCGCCGGTGGCCGCCACCAGCTTGGCCGCCCCCCGCAGCGCGATGCCCGACGTGCCCCCGGCGTAGACGCCGCGGCCGGCGAGTTCGCGTACCCCTTCGGCCGCCTCTTCGTCGGACGAGTAGAACACGTCCTCCACCAGGTGCATGGCGGAGCCGATCACGGCGGGGACCGCGTTCGTGTTACCGATGCCGCGCAGGATACTCGGGCCCGGTTCGCCGCCGAAGGTCGCCGAGCCGACGCGGTCGGCCACGTAGCACGGGATCCCGTGCCGGCACAGCATTTCCGACAACCCGACGAAGTGCCCGCCGGTGCCGACCACGAAGATCGCCGCGTCGATCCAGTCCAGGTCGAGCTTCGGCTCGATGCTCGGCACCAGCCAGCGGCGGTACACCGCCGGGTTGAGATCGGAGTTGTTCTGGTCCGTCCAGTGCATCCCGGGCCGTTCGGCCAGCAGCGCGTCCAGCAGCTCCACCCGGGCCTGCTGGGTGCCGCCGGTGGGGTGCGGGCCGCTGACGAGGTGCAGCTTCGCGCCCAGCAGCTCGATCTTGCGCCGGGTGATCGCCGGGATGTTCGGGTCGGTGACGAGCTCCACCGGGTTGCCGAGGATCTTGCCGGCCAGCGCCAGGCTCACCCCGAGCGAACCCGACGTGGACTCGATCACCGTCTGGCCCGGGCGGAGCAGGCCCGCTTCGTAGGCGAGCAGCAGGATGCCGAACCCGAGGATCGACTTGAAGCTCGACTCCGTCGTCGTCATGCCGTAGATCGCGCGCAGCCGGCCCCGGCCGCCGGCGATCGGCCCGCAGTCGAGGACCGGGAGATCGCTGAAGCCCTCGAGCAGCTTCTCCGCGACGAGCCGCGGGTGTTCGAGACCGTGCCAGTTCTCGATCACGAGCCGATCCTTTCCGGGGCCGGGCCGATGGGGAAGAGCCGGACGAACGTGGTGATCAGGCCCGGGTCGCCGTGGGCTTCGACGAGACCGAGCCACAGCGCCTCGGTCGGGCTCAGCTCGCCCGCCATCAGGTGCTTGAGCAGCGGAGTCTCGATGACCAGATCGGCGCCGGGCAGCTCGCCTTCCTCGACCGTGAGCACGCCGTCCTCGACCCGGGCGCCGACCACCAGCTCGCCGAACCGCACCTCGAAGCTCGCGTGGACGCCGCGGGCGTGGTCCGGGCGGAACGTCGAGCGCAGGGCCATGATGGCGATGTCGAGGGAGAACAGGTCGCCGGGACGCGGATCGCCGAGCGAACGCGCGCCCCACCGGCCGAGCTCGGCCAGGGCCGGTTCCAGGTCCCGCCCGTAGCCGGTCAGCTCGTAGGCGCCCGACTCGCCGCGCCGGACGACACCGGCTTCGACGAGCTCGCCGAGGCGGCGCTCCAGGATCTCCGCGCTCACCCGCGGCAGCGTCTCGTGCAGTTCGGCGAAGTCCTTGGGCCCCACCATCAGGTCGCGGACGACGAGCACGGACCACCGCGAACCGATGATCTCGAAAGCTCGCGCCAGGCCGCAGAACTGCCCGAGCGATCGGTCTGTCATGCCGGGTTCCTCTCAGCTCGCCAGCCGCCGCGTGGCGGCGACCGCGTCGGTCATCCGGTCGAGGATCGTGCGCAGGACCGGGGTGGCGGTGCCGAAGTTGAGGCGGACGAACCCGTCGCCGCCCGGGTTGTACTTGGTGCCGGCGTAGAGCTCGACCCTGGCGCGCTCGAGGAAGTACCCGGCGGGATCGTCACCCCAGCCGAGGGCCCGGCAGTCCAGCCACGCCAGATACGTCGCCTCCGGCATGCGGTAGCGGATCTCCGGCAGCCGCTCGGCGAGTACGCCGGCGATCAGCCGCCGGTTGTGGTCGAGGTAGCCGACGACGGTGTCCAGCCAGTCGGACGCCTCCGTCCAGGCGGCCAGGGTCGCGCGCATGCCGAGCACGTTCACGTTCGGCCCGGGCGGCAGCGCGGCGAGCTTCTCCCGCAGGGCCGACGGACCCACATGTGCCACGGCGCAACGCATGCCGGCCACGTTGTACGCCTTGCTCGCGCCGTAGATGGTGACGGTCCGCGCTTCGAGCGCGGGATCGAGCGACGCGAACGGCAGGTGCCGGTGCGGCGCGAACGTGAGGTCGGCGTGCAGGTCGTCCGAAATCACCGTCAGGCCGTGCCGTTCGGCGATTTCGCCGAGGGCGAGCAGTTCGGCGCGGGTGAACACCCGGCCGGTCGGATTGTGCGGATTGACCAGGACCAGGGCCCGGCACTTTTCGCGCGCGGCGCGCCGGGCGAAGTCGTCGGCGTCGAACGCCCAGCCCGCCGGGGTGCCGGTCATCGGCAGGGGCACCAGGCGCCGGCCCAGCTGCGCGATCATCTGCGGGAACGGCCCGAACGCCGGCGTGTGGAGCGCGACGCCGTCGCCGGGCCGGGTGCTGAGCTCCAGCATCGTCCGCAAGGCGTGGGTGACGTCGGTGAACTCGCGGACGTGCTCCTCGGCCGGCAACCAGCCGTAGCGGGCGTTCATCCGCTGGGCGAACGCCCGGCGCAACGGGCTGCCCACCGTCCAATCGGGATAGCCGAGGTCGCCCAGGTCCAGGTAGCCGCGCACGGAAGCGAGAATCGGCTCCGCGACGGGAAAGTCCATGTCCGCAATGGACGCCGGCAGCACGTCGGGCGCGGGCGAGCTCCACTTCACCCCCGGTCGGAACCGCAGGGTGCGTTCGTCGAGCCGGTCGAAGATCACGGACCGGCTCCCTCGCGATGCGCGCATGGCCCAAGACCACCACGGTGGCAAGGCGTTGTCATCTCTGGTCATGCTCGCGGCGCACAGCACGCCCGAAGGTGCTTCCCGCTGACGCACTCACCATGCTGGCCCGCAGTGACCCCGTGTCGGGGGACGGAGAGGAACACGATCCGGATGGCCGAGCGAGAGATGAGCGATCCCGCCGAGGATCACGGCGACAGTCCCTTCCCGCTGACCGAAATCCAGTACGCGTACTGGGTCGGCCGGGGACCGAACTTCGTGCTGGGCAATGTGGCGCCGCACGCCTATTTCGAGCTCGAGGGCCGGCGCCTGGACACCGGCGCGCTGACCACGGCGTGGAACCGGCTCATCGACCGGCACCCCATGCTGCGGGCGGTCGTCGGCACCGACGGCAACCAGCGCGTGCTGCCCGAGGTGCCCCGCTTCGCCATCGAGGTCGTCGATCTGCGGGACGCGCCGGCGGACGAGGTCGAGGGCAGGCTGGAGCAGATCCGGTCGGACATGTCGCACCGGGTGTACGACGCGGCCCAGTGGCCGCTGTTCGACCTGCGCATCACCCGCCTCGCCGACGCCGACCGCCTGCACATCAGCCTCGACCTGCTGATGGTGGACCTGGCCAGCGTCACGGTCCTGTTCAGCGAATGGCAGCTGCTCTGCGAAAACCCGGCGCACGAGCTCCCGCCGATCGACGTGACCTTCCTGGACTACGTGCTCGCGCTGGAGCGCAACGCCGATTCACCGCGTACGCAGCGGGCCCTGGAGTACTGGACTTCGCGCGCGGCCACGCTCGCGCCGCCACCGGACCTTCCGCTGGCTGCGTCGCCGGTCGCGGTGCACAAGCCGCGGTTCACCCACCGCGAGTTCCAGCTGGAGCCGGACGCCTGGAAGCGGTTGCGCGACCGGTCGGAGGCACGCGGGCTGACCCCGACGACCGTGCTGGCGACCGCGTTCTCCGAGGTGCTCGCGGCGTGGAGCGGGACGCTGAAGTTCACGCTGAACCTGACCCTGTTCAACCGGCTCCCGCTGTTGCTCGCCGAAGACGGCGCAGGCCACCGCGGCCTGCACCCGCACCTGCGCCGGGTGGTCGGCGACTTCACGTCGATCTGCCTGCTGGAGGTCGACACCGCCGAGGGCACGTTCGAAGAGCGCGTGCGCACCACCCAGCGCCAGCTCCAGCAGGACCTGCGCCACCGGCACGTCAGCGCGCTGCACGCGCTGCGCGAACGGCGCCGCCTCGGGCTGGACACCGCGTTCGGGACCATGCCGGTCGTGTTCACCAGCGGCCTGGGCACCGTCGCCGACGTCTCCGGCCCGCGTGACTTCTTCGGCGACATCACCTACCGGATCAGCCAGACCCCGCAGGTCTGGTTCGACCACCAGGTCGTCGACTTCACCGGCTCCCTCGACCTGACGTGGGACGTCGTCGAAGAGCTGTTCCCGGCGAACCTGCTCGACGACATGTTCGCCGCCTACACCGGGCTGGTGGAGCGGCTCGCGGCCGAAAACGCCTGCTGGGACGGCGAACTGCGCGTCACGCCGCCGCGGTACCAGCTCACCGAACGCGACGAGGTGAACCGGACCGCGGGGCCGCTGCCCGACGGACTGCTGCACGAGCCGTTCCTGGCCGTGGCCGCCGAACACCCGGAGCGGCCGGCGGTCGTCACCAGCACCGGCACCGTCACCTACGGCGAGCTCGCCGGCCGGGCCGGCGCCGTAGCCGAAGCGATTCGCCGCTCGGGCGACGGCTTCCCGCTGCGCGACCGGCTGGTCGGCATCAGCCTCGACAAGGGCGCCGACCAGGTCGCCGCCGCCTACGGCGTCCTGCTCGCCGGCGCGGCTTACCTGCCGGCCGGGGCGGGGCTGCCGGCCCAGCGGCGCAACGCGATCCTGGCCGACGGCCAGGCGACGACGGTGGTCACGACGTCCCGGCTGGCTGAGCAGCTCGACTGGACCCCCTGCGCCACGACGCTGGTGCCGATCGACCGGCTCGAAGCCGTCGCCACCCCGCCGTCGAGCACCGCCGAGCCGTCCGACCTGGCCTATGTGCTGTTCACCTCCGGCTCGACCGGGCGGCCCAAGGGCGTGATGATCGAGCACCGGTCCGCGCTGAACACCGTCGCCGACATCACCGAGCGGTTCGGGGTGACCGACGGCGACCGGGTGTTCGGGCTGGCCGAATTGAGCTTCGACCTGTCGGTGTACGACCTGTTCGGTGCCCTGGGCACCGGCGCGGCGCTGGTGCTGCCCGACCCGGACCAGGCGGGCGAGCCGGCGCACTGGGCCGAGCTGATGAGCGAGCACGGGGTGACCGTGTGGAACTCCGTGCCGGCGCAGATGCAGATGCTGGTCGACCACATCGAGGCCGTCGGCGAAGTGCCCGAGGGGCTGCGGCTGGTCATGCTCAGCGGCGACTGGATCCCGGTCGACCTGCCGGACCGCATCCACACGCTCTGGCCGGCGGCCACCGTGATCAGCATGGGCGGCGCGACCGAGGCGTCCATCTGGTCGAACTACCACCAGGTCGACGAAGTGCCCGAAGGCACGCGCAGCATCCCCTACGGCGTCCCGCTGCGGAACCAGCGCTTCCACGTGCTGGACGCGGGACTGCGGCCCTGCCCGGACTGGGTCCCGGGCGAGCTGTACATCGAGGGCAGCGGCCTGGCCCGCGGATACTGGCGCGACCCGGCCAAGACGGACGCGAGCTTCCTCCGGCACCCGGTGACCGGCGTGCGGCTCTACCGCACCGGCGACTACGGCCGGTACCTGCCCGGCGGGATCATCGAGTTCCTCGGCCGCCGGGACGGGCAGGTGAAGATCCGCGGGCACCGGATCGAGCTGGGCGAGATCGAAGCCGTGCTCGCCCAGCACCCCGGGGTCGACCGCGCGGTCGCCGTCAAGGCGGACGACGACGGCGCCGGCGCTCAGCTGCTCGGCTACGTCATCCCGAGCCGTGACGCCGTGGACGGACCGGAATCCCTGTACCGCAAGGAGAGCGCCGATCCCGAGGAGTCCGAGCGGTCGTGGCGCGCGCTGTGCGACGGCACCCTGCCCTCGACCGGCCCGTCGGCCGCGCAGCTGGCCGCGGCCTGGCAGCAGCTGAACGACGTGTACGTCCACGCGGCCGGCGTCGCCTTGACCTCGTTCGGCGTGACCGGCGAGGTCGACGTCCCGGCGCTGCTGCGGTCGGCCGGCGTGGCGGACCGGTACGAGCGGTGGCTGCACCGCGCGGCCGCCAACCTGGGCGAACGGGGCATGCTCCCCGGGCGGCTGCCGGCGGAGATCCCGCCGGAACTGGTCGCCGCGACCCACCGGGTGCTCGGTGGCGAACTGGGCGTGCCCGCCGACCTGACCGACTGGCTGATGACCATCGCAGCGAACGTCGGGGGCGTGCTCACGCAGGACATGCACTCCGCCGAGCTGTACGCGAACGACCGCACCCCGGCGGTCTACGAGCACCTGTTCGGTCCGGTGCACCTGGCCGCCGCGGAAGCGATCCGGCGCGTCACCGCCGCCTGGCCGGAGGGCAAGCCGCTGCGGATCCTGGAAGTCGGCGCGGGCTACGGCACGCTGACCAAGCACGTCGTGCCGCAGCTGCCCGAGCGGGCCGAGTACACGTTCACCGACATCTCGACCTACTTCACCGAGCGGGCCCGGGAGCAGTACGCCGACTACCCGAACATCGGCTTCGACCTCTTCGACGTCGACAAGCCCGCCGACATCCAGGGGTTCGACGGCCGGTCGTTCGACCTCGTCGTCGCCGGCAGCATGCTGCACGACGCCAAGCAGATCCGGCGCGCGGTGGGCAACCTGCGGTCGGTGCTCGCGCCGGGCGGGATGCTGCTGCTGGTCGAGCAGACGGCGTTCCACGACTGGTTCGACCTGACCATGGGGTTGCAGCAGGGGTTCGACGGCTACGAAGACACCGGCCTGCGCTCGGCGCACCCGCTGCTCGACGCGGCCACCTGGCGGTCGGAGCTGGCGGCGGCCGGGTTCGCGGACACGGCCGTGCTGACCCCCGAAGGCAGCGGGATGGCGTCGGTCGGCTTCGACGTGATCGCCGGGCGCGCGCCCGACGAAAGCCGCCGCTTCGACGGTGAACTGCTGCGGGCGTTCCTCGGGCTGCACCTGACGAAGCACATGGTTCCCAGCACGATCCACGCCATCGACGAGCTCCCGCTCACCAGCACCGGCAAGGTCGACCGCGCCACGCTCGCGAAGGCGCGCGGCCGCAGCGGCCGGCACGGCCGCCCGGCCAAGCCGCCGCGCACCGACCGGCAGCGCAAGCTCGTCGAGATCTGGTGCACGGTGCTCGGGCTGAGCCACGCCGACCTGGGCGACGACTTCCTCGAAGCCGGCGGCGACTCGCTGCTCGCGGCCCGGCTGGTCGCCCTCGTCTCCACGGCGTTCGGCACCACGGTCGCCGTGGCGACCGTGCTCGAATACCCGACCGTCGAACGGCTCGACGGCTACCTGGAGCAGATCCTCGGACCCTCCGAGCTGCTTCCCGAGGCAACGGAGATCGCATCGTGAACGCGGACGAGCTGGACCTCCGGGCGTGGTTGCGGACGTTCGTCGCCGACGTCCTCGACATCGGCCCGGAGGAGGTCGACCCGGGCGCCCCTTGGGAGTCGCTCGGCATCGACTCGGCGATGACGCTGGTGCTCGTGGCCGACCTGTCGGTGGTGCTCGGCCGGACCGTGCAGCCGATCGAGGTGCTGACCGCCCCGACGATCGACGCGGTCGTCGAGCACCTCGTCGCCGTCGAAGCGGTGGGAGGCGAGCGTCCGTGAAGCCACGTGCCACCAGCCGGTGGTTCATCCGCGGCCAGGCGCGGCCGGGCCGCCCGAAGCTCGTCTGCTTTCCGCACGGCGGCGGCTCGGCGGCGGAGTTCGTCCGGTGGTCGCGCCGGCTGCCGGACGTCGACCTCAGCGCCGTCCAGCTGCCCGGCCGCGGATCGCGGCTGTCCGAGCCGGTGCTGTCCGGCATGGCCGAACTGGTCGCCGAGGTGGTCGACGCCATGCCCACCACCGAGCCGTACTCGGTGTTCGGGCACAGCCTCGGTGCGCTCGTGGTCTACGAGGTGACCCGCGAGCTGCGCCGCACCGGGCGCCGGCTGCCCGAGCGCCTGGTCGTTTCCGGCTTCCCGGCGCCCTCGACGCGGCGCTCCGAACCGCCCGTCCACCACCTGCCGGACAGCGAGCTGATCGGCGAGGTGGACCGCCGGCACGGCGGCCTGCCCCCGGAGATCGCGGCCCACCCGGAACTGACGGCCATGGTCGCCCGGTACCTCCGCGCCGACTACCAGGTCCTGGAAACCTACGAGTGGCGGCCCGAACCACCGTTGCCCGTGCCGCTGACCGTGTTCGGCGGCCGGGACGACGCGATCGGCGAAGCCGAGCTGCGCGCCTGGCAGGAGCACGTCACCGGCGCGATCACCGTGCGGCACTTCCCCGGCGGCCACTTCTACTTCCGGGAGCACGAGGCCGTGGTCCTGCGCGCGCTGGCCGCGGTGGTCCGGACGACCGCGGCCGTGAACAGGGCGGCGTGAACCATGTGGGTCTTCATCGCGGCCGCGCTCGTCATCATCGTCATCCCCGGCCCGGACCAGGCGCTGATCACCCGGCAGTCCCTGGTCCGCGGCAAGGGGTCCGGCTTCATGACCACCTTGGGCGGTGCCACCGGGCTCACCGTGCACGCCACCGCGGCGTCGCTCGGGCTCACCGCGGTCCTGGTCGCGTCTCCGGTGGCGTTCACCGTGCTGAAGGTCGTCGGCGCGATCTACCTGGTGTGGATGGGGGTGCAGACCGTCCGCATGGCGCGCCGCGCGGCGACCGACCAGCCGACCGGTGAACCGACCGACCGCAAACCGCTGCGGTGCCTGCGCAAGGGGTTCCTGACCAACGCGCTGAACCCCAAGCTCGCCGTCTTCTTCCTGACGTTCCTGCCGCAGTTCCTGCCCGCCGACGGACCGGTGCTGGGGAAGGCGCTCACCTACTGCGGGGTGTTCGCCGTGCTGTACCTGACCTGGTTCAGCCTGTACGTCTTCACGGTGGACCGGATCGGCGCCGTGCTGCGCCGGCCCAAGGTCCGCTCCGGAATCGAATACAGCACCGGTGTGCTGCTGCTCGGATTCGGCGTCGGGCTGGCCATCCAGGGACTTCCGTGAGCGGTCAGCGCGTCGGGTCCTTGCCGTTGGGCTGCCGCGGTCCCGGTCCCGGCGACCACCAGCCCGGCACCGTCTTCTCCCCGTGCACCACCGTCGGCGCGATGCCTTCGGTGAACGGTTCGATCTGCAGCAGCTGGCCCCACGACTGGCTCGGCTGGCCGATCAGGTAGCTCGGCACCTCCGGCTCCTCGGCCAGCTCCTCCAGCCAGCCGATCGGGCCGCCGTTCGTCGACGACGCCCACTGGGCCTCGTCCGCCAGGCCGCCCGCCGTGATGCGGTAGTCCGGGACCTGCGAGATGCCGTCGTGGGACGTCACCGGCTGGACGCACGGGTACACGAACGACGCCGGCCAGTCCACGTACACCGGCTTCGAGCCGATGCGGTCCGTCAGCGTCGTGAACGTCGGGACGCGCGGGGCCGAGGCCGCGATCCAGCCGTCCTCCGTCAGGTCGTTGTCGACGATGTTGATGCGGACCGCGTTCGTCTCCGGCGGGAGGTCGCGCAGGTTGATGCGGGTGTCGTTCCAGCCACCCGTGCCCGAGCCGGGCGGGAGCATGAACTGGCTGCGCAGGACCTTCACGCCGTCCGGGGTGTCGACGCCGTAGTCGAGGCTGACCGACGTCGGACGCCGGGCCGCGCCGGCCGTGGCCACCACGATCTGGCCGTCCGCCGGCTTCTCCGTGAGCGCGTACCAGTCGCTGCGCAGCCGCCCGGCGCGCGTCTCCGGGTCGAGGTAGCTCGACCACATCGGCACCCGGTCCGGGGTGAACCCGTGCGGCGGCTCGGCCAGCGGGTCCTTGTCGTCGACCGGGCGGGTGTGGAAGCCGGTCTGGACGCGGCCGTTGTCCTGGTCCGGGTTCGGCAGCGGCGAGTTGGCCGGTTCCTTCGGCTTCTCCGCGACCGTCCGCTGCTCGGTCTGCGCGTGCAGGATGCTGGTCGCCGCGTCGCGCTCGACCATCACGTGGTCGGAGAGGTTGCAGCTCTTGCCGAACAGGTGCCCGATGTTCGCCGCGCCCAGGCTGTAGCTGCCGGACTGGTTGTGGATCGCCCACGCCATCGTGACGAACTCGCCCGCCGCGACCAGGCCGCAGACCACCACCAGCGACAGCGACCCCAGCCGCAGCGCGCGCCGCTTGCCTTCCTGGGGCTGCTCGGGCAAGCCCGGCCGGTGCGCGCGGACGTTCTCGACGAACGCGTATATCCCGGCGACCGCGGCCGCGACCAGCAGGATCGTCGACAGCGGGATGCCGCCGATCGACGGCGCCACGTTCGTCCACTGGACGCCGAGGCGCGAGACGAACCAGTACGTGTTCGGCCCGGTCGCGGCGAGCGCGGCGACCACCAGCAGCGCCGCGAGGAAGGCCGCGCGGTTGCGTTTCGACCGCAGTACCGTCGAGCTGGTCGCGAGCGCGGCCAGCGCCGCCATCGACGCGCCGACCGCGGCGAACGCGCCGAAGTGGTGCGTCCACTTCGTCGGCGTCAGGGCCAGCAGGAGGAAGAACACCGCCGTCGTGCCGATCAGGCGGCGGGCGGGGCCGAGCGACGCGCCGGGGATGCGGCCGCGGCGCAGCAGCATCACCAGGCAGGTGGCGGTGCACAGCACGACCAGCAGGACCGGGAACCGGCGCGGCGCCGAGCCGTCCGGCAGGTCGGCGAACAGCAGCTGGTAGCGCGCGAGCTCCTGGAACCACGACAGGTTCGGGCCCACCTGGGTCCGGATCCGGGTCGCCTCCTGGACGGTCGCGAACGTCTGGTCGGCGAACACCACGACCAGCACCAGCAGCCCGGCCGCGGCGACCGGCGCGAGCACCGGAAGCCAGCCGTTCTCGTTCGCGCGCTGGCGGATCAGCTTGAACAGGGGACGCGCGGCGACCAGGAACGGCGCCACCGCGATCAACCCGGTCGGCGTCGCGGCCAGGGTGAACCCGGCCGCGGTCAGGCCGAGGCACAGGGGCAGCAGCCGGCGCGTCACCAGCGCGCGCTCCACGGCGCAGATCGCCAGCAGCGAGCCGAGCGCGGCCACCGGTTCCGGGCGGACGCCGTTGTTGTAGGGCATCCACCAGATCAGGAACACCGTCGCGGCGGCCCAGCTGGCCGGGCGGCTGGTGCGGATCTGGGTGCCCAGCCGCGGCATCACCTCGCGGCTGATCAGCAGCCAGCTGAGCACGCCGAGCAGGAACGACGGCAGCCGGATCCACGGCGGCACCGTGCTGACGTGCGTCATCAGCTCGAAGACGTGGTAGAACCAGCCGAACGGCGCCTCGGCGACGCCGAACCAGCGGTGGTAGTTGGTCAGGTACCCGGTCGACTCGGTGACCCGGGCCATCGTGAGGATGTAGCCGTCGTCCGAGGTCACCGGCCCGATGAAGACCCACGCGCCGAGCGCGGCGATCACCGTGACGTCTCGCGCCGTCAGCCGCCACCAGCCGACCGGCGCCCAGCGCGGCGCGCGTCTCGCGAAGCCGGAGTCGCGGCGCCAGACCGCGATCAGGCAGCCGATCAGCGACAGCACGGCGAGCACGCCCACGACGATCTTCAGCGCGGTCGGCGACGTCTGGTAGCGCGTGTCCGGCACGACCGAGACGTGCAGGCCGGCGATCGGGTCCTTGCTCGAGTTGATCGAGGAGTAGATGCCGATCACGCGGGGCCGGACGTCGCCGCCGGTGTGGAAGATCGGCGTCCCGGCCACGGCCAGGGTCATCTGCGTCGCGTCGACGTCCAGCTCGACGTCGCACTTCTCGGCCGGCAGCGGCTGCTGGGCGATCTGCTGGCCCTGGCTGGAGGCGAGCAGCACGCCGTTGTCGACGCGCAGCTGCAGGCCGACGCCGTTGCCGGCCTTCGGGTCGGTGCGGCCGTCCGGCACGGTGGCGAACAGCAGGCCCGGGCCGTTCGTGCGGGCGTCGACCGAGCGGATCGCCGCGCACGGCACCTCGGCGCGCAGGTCCTCGGCCCAGTACCCGGTCAAGGGCGCGTTGACGGAGCGGGTGTCGCTGCCGGTCGGCCAGACGACCTCCGCCGTGTCCTGCACCACCGGCAGGAAGGGGAAAGCCAGCGCGCACAAGGCCGAGAGCAACCCCAGCGCTACGGCAATCAGACGCATCGGCGCAACGCTAACGGGTCAGATGACGGAGGTTGACGCAGCCCCCGGGTCACGCGGGGTGAACCTGCCGTGGTGTATCGCCGCGGTCAGGGGACGGCGGCTGCGCCAACCGTGGCGTTCCAGGTCGGGCACGGTCTCGAGCTTGCTCACCGGGCCGACGCAGAGCCACGCGACCGGCCGGATCCCGGCCGGGATGCCGAGCAGCTCGCTCAGGAACGGTTCGCGGTAGAAGCTCACCCAGCCGACGCCCAGGCCCTCCGCGGTGGCGGCGAGCCACAGGTTCTGGATCGCGAGGCACACCGAGTACAGGCCGGCGTCGGCGATGGCGTGCCGGCCGAGCACGTCGGGGGCGCCGCGCGCCGGGTCGTAGGTGACGACGACGCCGAGGCTCGCTTCGAGGATGCCCTCGATCTTGATGTTCGCGAAGGTGCTCGCGCGGTCTTCGCCGAGCTGCCCGGCGAACACCTCACGCTCCTCGTGGACGTGCTTGGCGAACCGCTCGCGCGTCGCGACGTCGTCGACCAGCACGAAGTCCCACGGCTGCGTGAGCCCGACGCTCGGCGCGGCGTGCGCGGCTTCGAGGACCCGCATCAGCGTGGCTTCGGGGACGGGCGCGCCGGTGAACTCGCCGCGGACGTCCCGCCGCTTGCGCAGGACTTCGTAGAACTCTTCGATCATCGGTGCAGGACCCATTCGACGGCTTCGGGGACGGTTTCGGCGATCTCGGTGCCGGGGCGTTCCGGCCGCCTGATCAGCAGGACGGGCCGGCCGAGCTCGCGGGCGGCGGTCAGTTTGGCGCTGGTCTGCGCGCCGCCGGAGTCCTTGGTGACCAGGACGTCCACCCGGCCGAGCAGCTCGCGTTCGGCGGCCACCTCGTACGGCCCGCGGGCGAGGAGCAGCTCGTGGTGGCGCGGCAGCGGCGGCTCGGGCGGGTCGACGCAGCGGATCAGGAACCACAGGTCGTCGAGGTGCGCGAAGGCAGGCAGGCCCTGGCGCCCGCTGGTGAGGAACACGCGTTTGCCCAGGTCAGGAAGCTTTCGCGCGGCATCGGCGAGGTCGTCGGCCCAGTACCAGTCGTCCTGCGGCCCGGCCTGCCAGCCCGGCCTGGCCAGCCTGAGCAGCGGCGTTCGCGTCAGTTCGGCGGCTTTCGCCGCGTTCGTGCCGATGCGTTCGGCGAACGGGTGCGTGGCGTCCACGACGGCCGTGATCCCGTGCTCGCGCAGGTACCGCGCGAGCCCTTCCGGGCCGCCGAAGCCGCCTACGCGTACTTCGCCGACGGGGAGCCTCGGCCGCGCGACGCGTCCCGCCAGCGAAGAGACAACGCGGACTTCGCGCTCGGTGAGCGCTTCGGCGAGCTGCCGGGCTTCGCCGGTGCCGCCGAGGATGAGGATCACGCGCGACGCCCGTAGCCGACGGCTTCCCGCCAGCGGTCCAGCGTCCGCATGTTGGCGAGGGTCTCGGCCCAGGTCAGCTCGGGCGCCTGGCGGTCTTCGACGTGCGCGGCGACGTGGTCCGCTTCGCGCGCGAAGACGCCCTGGGTCGCTTCGATCTCGATGACCTCCGGCTCGCCGTCGGCCGGGGTCAGGATGATCTGCGAGACGCCGGGGTCGCGCAGCGGGTGGATCCACGCCGGGCGCGGGATGTGGAGCTGCCCGAGCGAGCCGAACACGTGGATGCCGTCCTCGCGGGTGAGCCGGATCCCGCACGAGATCGTGGCGAGGATGTCGCCGGGCAGGCGCAGCAGGCCGGTCGCCCACTCGTCGACGCCGGTGGCGGACAGGTGCGCCATGCCGCTGACCTCGGCCGGCTCGACGACGTCCTGCCCGGTGGCCGCCTGCGCGACCAGCCGCGCCAGCGACGTGCAGTAGCAGCCGACGTCGAGGATCCCGCCGCCGCCGAGCGCGGGGTCGCTCAGCCGGGCGGTTTCCTCGGGGTTGCTGTCGAAGGAGAAGGTGGTGTCGACCGCGCGGACCTCCCCGATGGCGCCGGAGGAGATCAGCTCGGCCAGCCGCCGCGTCTGCGGGTGCAGCCGGTACATGAACGCTTCCATCAGGAAGACGTCGTGCGCCCGGGCGGCGTCGATCACCTCCCCGGCATCGGCGGCGGTGATCGTCAGCGGCTTCTCGCAGAGCACGTGCTTGCCGGCTTCGACGGCCGCGATGGCCCACTCCTTGTGCAGGGCGTGCGGCGTCGAGACGTAGACGGCGTCGATGTCCGGGTCGGCGAGAAGGTCTTCGTAGCTGCCGTAGGCCTTCGGGATGTCGAAGCGCGCGGCGAACTCCCGGGCGCGTTCGCCATCCCGCGCGGCAACGGCGCCCAGCACGCCGTGTTTGCTTTCGTCGACGCCCGCGGCGAAGTGGGCGGCGATGGTCCCGGCGGCCAGCAGGCCCCAGCGCAGTTCCGTCACAACGACTCCGGTTGGTCCGCCCGGTCACGGGCACTCGAGTAGAGGAAGCTGTCGGGAAAGCCGCTGGCACCGAGCACCCGCCCGACGAAGATGGTGGCGGCGCGGGTCATCCCGGCTTCGCGGACGAGCGCCGGGAGTTCCCCGAGCACCCCGCGCACGACGGTCTCCCCGGGCTGGCTCGCAAGCGCGACGACGGCGACGGGGCAGTCCTCGCCGTAGTGCGGCGTGAGTTCCCCGGCCACCCGCTCGACGTGGTTGATGGCGAGGTGCAGCGCAAGGGTGGCCCCGGTCGCGGCAAAGGCGGCGAGGGTCTCGCCGGCCGGCATCCTGGTGGAGCGCGCCTGAACGCGGGTGATCACCAGGCTTTGCCCGATTTCGGGCACGGTGAGTTCCCGTTTCAAGGCGGCGGCCGACGCGGCGAAGGCGGGCACGCCGGGAACGACCTCGTAGGGAACGTCCCTGGCATCCAGTCGCCGCATCTGCTCGGCGACCGCGCTGTAGAGCGAGGGGTCCCCGGAGCACAGCCGCGCAACGTCGTGCCCGGCGCGGTGCGCATCGACGAGCTTCCCGACGATCTGCTCGAGGCTGAGGTTCGCCGTGTCGACGAACTCGGTCCCGGGCGCGCAGTAGGCGAGCAGGTCGGGCGGGGTCATGCTGCCGGGGTAAAGGCAGACACCGCAGCGGGCCAGCAGATCCCGCCCCCGAACGGTGATGAGGTCGGCGGCCCCGGGCCCGGCGCCGATGAAGTGCACGGTCATCGGCTGCTCCAGGTCGGGGTGGCGGGACGCGCGAAGGCAGGCTGCCACACACCGCGAGCGGCCGTCGATGTCGTGCTCGTCACCGGCCGCACGCCGCAGATGGGCCACGCGGTCACCGGCTGCTCCCCGGACCCGCGTGCGGTTCGCGTTGCCCGGCCGCGGTGGGCTGTGCCACGCCCGTCGGCCGAGCGCGGGCCCGTCGCCGTCGGCCGGCTGCCCGCCATCGGCTGCTCCCCGGCCGCGGTTCGCGTTACCCGGCCTCGATGCGCCGCACCACGTCCGCCGGCCAAGCGCGGGCCCGTCGCCTGCCCCACGCGATCCGTGGCCGCCGGTCGCCCGCCGGTCATCGGCTGCTCCACTGGGTCACGACCCGCGCCGGGGTCCAGCCCGTGAAGCCGCCCAGCGGTGCCGCCCGCTCCACGCCGATCCGCAGCAGCTCGCCTCCGTGCTCCTCGTACGCTCGCGCCAGGACCTGCTCGGCCTCCAGCGTCACGCCGTGAGCCACCACCCGCGCGCCCGTCGCCAGGCACGCGTCCAGTACGCCGAGCGCCGTCACGCCGCCTCCGATGAAGACCGCGTCCGGTGCCGGCAGCGCGCTCAGCGCCTCCGGTGCGTCTCCCGTCACCACCTCCAGCTCCGGTACTCCCAGGTCCAATGCGTTCCGCGCGATCCGTTCCGCCCGCTCCGGCGAGCGCTCGATCGCCACCGCGCGGTTCAGGCCGTTCAGCCGCGACCACTCGATGCCGACGCTGCCCGCGCCCGCGCCGACGTCCCACAACAGCTCGCCGGGATTCGGCGCGAGGCGGGCCAGCGCCGACACGCGGAGGTCGCGCTTGGTCAGCTGCCCGTCGTGGGCGTACACGTCGTCCGGGATGCCGATCAGCGGCAACGCCGGACCCGCGCACGCCAGCGCGAACACCGTCAGCGGACCGGGATCGCCGGTCCAGCCGTCGGAGATGCGCTCGTCGGGCCCGCCCAGGTTCTCCAGCGCGATCAGCTCACTCTCGCCATAACCCCGCACGGTGAGCAGGGAGCGCAGAGCCGTCGCGTCGGCACCCAGGACGAGCACCCGCCGGCGCGGCGCCAGCACCCGGGCGACGCGGGCCGACGACCGGCCGACGATGGTGACCACCTCGGTCTCCTCGGCGGACCAGCCCAGCCGTGCCCGAGCCAGTGTCACCGAGGAGAGCGCAGGCAGCGCCTCGACCTCGTATCCATGGGCCACCAGTGTGGCACCCACCCCCGACAAAAACGGATCTCCGCTGGCCAGGACGCAGATCCGGGCCCCTTCGTGCTCGGCGATGACCGCGTCGAGCCCCGGCAGCAACGGCGTCGGCCACGCCTGCGCCGGGACCGCCTCGGGGAGGTACCCCAGCTGCCGTGGCGCGCCCAGCACGACGTCGGCGGCGAGCACCGCGGCTCTGGCCTGCTCCGACAGCCCGGACCAGCCGTCGGCCCCGATCCCGACGACCGTCAGAGGTGATTTTTCGCGCACGATTTCCCACCCTAAGCGAGCCTGGCGCTGTGCGATGATCGGCCGGTCGCCGACCTCAGGAGCGCTGTTGAAGCCGTACCCGTTCACCGCCGTCGTCGGGCTGCCCGACCTGCGCCTGGCGCTGGTCCTCTCGTCGATCTCGCCCGCCGTCGGCGGGGTGCTGGTGCGCGGCGAGAAGGGCACCGCGAAGTCGACCATGGTCCGCGCGCTCGCCGGCCTGCTGCCCGGGGTCGACGTCGTCGACGGCTGCCGGTTCTCCTGCGGCCCCGCCGCCCCCGACCCGCTCTGCCCGGACGGCCCGCACGACGGCGCGAAGAGCCACCGCCGGCCGGCCAAGCTGGTCGAACTCCCCGTCGGCGCGGCCGAAGACCGCGTCATCGGCTCCCTGCACCTGGAACGCGCGCTCGCCGAAGGCGTCACGGACTTCCAGCCCGGCCTCCTGGCCGCCGCGCACCGCGGGCTCCTCTACGTCGACGAGGTCAACCTGCTGCACGACCACCTCGTCGACACGCTCCTGGATGCCGCCGCGATGGGCCGCGCGACCGTGGAACGCGAGGGCGTCTCGGTGTCGCACGCGGCGCGGTTCGTGCTGATCGGCACCATGAACCCCGAAGAGGGCGAGCTGCGGCCGCAGCTGCTGGACCGGTTCGGGCTGACCGTCGAGGTCGCCTCCAGCCGCGACCCGGAGCAGCGCGTCGAGGTCGTCCGGCGCCGCCTGGCCTACGAAGCCGATCCTGACGCCTTCGCCGCGCAGTACGCCGAAGAAGACGCCCAGCTCGCCGCGGACATCGAAGCCGCGCAACGGCTCCTGCCCGCCGTCAAGCTCCCCGACGAAGCCCTGCGCCAGATCGCCGAGGTCTGCGCGTCCTTCGAGGTAGACGGCATGCGCGCGGACATCGTCACCGCTCGCACCGCGGTCGCGCACGCAGCCTGGGCCGGCCGCGACGAGGTGACCACGGACGACGTCCGCATCGCCGCCCGGCTCGCGCTGCCGCACCGCCGCCGCCGCAACCCGTTCGACGCCCCCGGCATCTCGGAAGAGCAGCTGGAGCAGGCGTTGCAGGACGCGCAGCCGGACCAGGGACCCGAGGACGACGGCCCCGGCTCGGGGCCGGCGCCCGACCGGGACGAAGCCCCGCAGGGCAGCGAGAACGCGCCGCAGGGCGAACCGAAGCAGAGTGGCGGGCAGCAGAAGACCGTCGGCGCCGGCGAGACGTTCAAGGCCCGCGTCTTCCGCGTCAAGGGCATGGGCGAAGGCGAGCGCGGACGTCGTTCGCGTGCGATCACCGACAGCGGCCGGACCATCGGAGTCCAGCCCCCGAGTGTCCACGAAGGACGGCCGCACTTGGTCGCGACCGTCAAAGCCGCGGCGCCGCACCAGAAAGCCCGCGGCCGCGACGGCGCCGGCCTGAAGCTGCGCCCGGAAGACCTGCGGTTCGCGCTGCGCGAAGGCCGCGAAGGCAATCTCGTGCTGTTCTGCGTGGACGCGTCCGGCTCGATGGGCGCCAAGGCGCGCATGCGCGAGGTCAAGTCCGCCGTGCTGTCGCTGCTGCTCGACGCCTACCAGCGCCGCGACAAGGTCGGGCTCGTCACCTTCCGCGGCACCGCGGCCGAGCTCGCGCTGCCGCCGACGATCAGCGTCGACGCCGCCGCGTCCCGGCTGGAAGGCCTGCCGACCGGCGGCCGGACGCCGCTGGCCGAAGGGCTCCTGGAGGCGGCGCGCGTGCTGCGCGTCGAGGAGATCCGCGACCCGCGGCGCCGCCCGCTGCTGGTCGTCGTCACCGACGGGCGCGCCACCAGCGGACCGGACGCCGTCGCGCGCGCCCAGGCCGCGGCCGGGCTGCTGACCGGTGTCACGGCGATCGTCATGGACTGCGAGAGCGGCAAGATGCGGCTCGGACTGGCCGCCGACCTCGCCGCCCACCTCGGCGCGGAGCACGTCCCCCTCGCCGACGTCGCCGCCGAATCGCTGGCGGACGCCGTCCGCGCCCGGACCGGAAGGGCCGCCTGATGCCGCAGGGCAAGCCGGAAGCCGTCCCGAACGACGGCCTGACCACGCGCCAGCGCCGCAACCGGCCGCTGCTCGCCGTGCACACCGGCGAGATGAAGGGCAAGTCGACCGCCGCGTTCGGGATGGCCCTGCGCGCCTGGAACCAGGGCTGGTCGATCGGCGTGTTCCAGTTCGTGAAGTCGGCGAAGTGGCGCGTCGGCGAGGAAGCCGCGTTCCGCGCGCTGGGCAAGCTGCACGACGACACCGGCCAGGGCGGGCCGGTCGAGTGGCACAAGATGGGCGAGGGCTGGAGCTGGGCGCGCAAGTCCGGCACCGAAGAGGACCACGCGGAGAACGCGCGCGAAGGCTGGGCGGAGATCAAGCGCCGGCTCGCCGCCGAGACGCACGACTTCTACGTCCTCGACGAGTTCTCCTACCTGCTGAAGTGGGGCTGGCTCGACGTCGACGACGTCGTGTCCGCGCTGGTCTCGCGGCCGGGGCACCAGCACGTCGTCATCACCGGCCGGTACGCGCCGCCGGAGCTGGTCGAGGCCGCCGACCTGGTCGCCGAGATGACCAAGGTCAAGCACCCGATGGACGCCGGCCAGAAGGGCCAGCGGGGGATCGAGTGGTAGCGCGGGTGGTGATCGCCGCGCCCGGTTCCGGGCACGGCAAGACCACGATCGCCGCCGGGCTGATGGCGGCGCTGCGCACGACCGGGCACCGCGTGTCCGGGCACAAGGTGGGGCCGGACTTCATCGATCCGAGCTACCACGCGCTCGCCACCGGACGTCCGGCGCGCAACCTCGACCCGTTCCTCCAAGGCGAGGAGCAGCTGGTTCCGTTGCTGCGGCACGGTTCCCGCGGCGCCGACATCGCCGTGATCGAGGGCGTGATGGGCCTGTTCGACGGCGCGCTCGGCACCGAGGGGTACGCCTCGACCGCGCACGTGGCGCGTCTGCTGGACGCGCCGGTGGTCCTGGTCGTGGACGCATCGGCGGCCTCGCGCAGCGTCGCCGCGACCGTCCTCGGGTTCGCCCACTACGACAACCGCGTGCGGCTCGCCGGGGTCATCCTCAACAAGCTGGGTTCGCAACGGCACCGCGACGAGATCGCGTCCGCACTGGAAGCCACCGGCGTCCCGCTGCTGGGTGCGTTGTACCGCAACGAAGAGATCCACGCGCCGAGCCGGCACCTCGGGCTCGTCCCGGCGGCGGAACGGGCCGCGGAGGCGGAGAACGTGCTGCCCGCGCTCGCCACCTGGGTGCGCGACGGCGTCGACCTCGAGGCGATCGTCCGGATCGCGTCGGCCGCCCCGCCGCTTTCGGTGCCGGCCTGGGAACCGTCCGGTGTGGACGGTCCACGGGTGACGATCGCGGCCGCCGGCGGTCCGGCGTTCACCTTCCGCTACACCGAAAACGTCGAGCTGCTGGCCGCCTGCGGGGTCGAGGTGGTGGACGTCGACCCGCTGCGGGACGAAACGCTGCCCGAGGGGTGCGCCGGACTGTACTTCGGCGGCGGCTTTCCCGAGGTGCACGCGGCCGAGCTGTCGGCGAACACGGCGTTGCGTTCTGCGGTGGCTTCGGCCATCGAGCGCGGGATGCCGGTCAGCGCCGAATGCGCCGGGTTGCTGTACCTGTGCCAGTCCCTGGACGGCGTGCCGATGGTCGGCGCGGTGCCCGCGGACGCGAAGATGACCGCCCGCGGCAAGCTCGGCTACCGGCGCGCGGTCGCCGTCGAAGACAACCTCCTGGCCGCGGCCGGGCAGCGCGTCACCGGGCACGAATTCCACCGCACCGAGGTGACGCCGTCGCACGGCGCGTCGGCCGCTTGGGGCTGGGACCGGCAGCTCGACGGCTTCGCGTCGCCGACACTGCACGCGTCCTACCTGCACGTTCACTGGGCGGGGTACCCCGAGCTGGCCCACCGGTTCGCCGCCCGGGCCCGGGCCCATGGCTGAGTACGACCTGCACCACCACGGCGACCGCGAGGTCGGGCCGGGGCTGGTGGACCTGGCGGTGAACGTCCGGCTGCCGCGGCCGCCGTCGTGGCTGCGGCAGGAGCTGGTGTCCGCTGTGGACGATCTGGCCGCCTATCCGTCCTCGGTGGAGGCGACGCGGGCGGTGGCCGCGCGGCACGGGCGTAACCCGGAAGAAGTGCTGGTCACCGCGGGTGCCGCGGAGGCGTTCACCCTGCTGGCCTCGGCGTTGGAGCCGCGGCGGGCGGTGGTCGTGCACCCGCAGTTCACCGAGCCGGAGGCCGCGCTGCGAGCCGCCGGGCACGCGGTCGAACGCGTGGTTCTGTCCGAAGCGGACGGTTTCGTGCTCGACCCGGCGCTGGTGCCGTCCGGTGCGGACCTCGTGTTCGTGGGCAACCCGACCAATCCGACGTCGGTGCTGCACCCGGCGTCGGCGCTGCGTGCGCTGGCGCGGCCCGGACGGCTGCTGGTGGTCGACGAGGCGTTCCTCGACGCGGTCCCCGGCGAGGTCGAAAGCCTGGCCGCCGGGCACCCGGGCGTCGTCGTGCTGCGCAGCCTGACGAAGACGTGGGGGCTGGCCGGGCTGCGCGCCGGGTACGTGCTCGCCCCGGCGGACGTCATCGAGCGGCTGCGCACGGTCCAGGTGCCGTGGTCGGTGTCCACATTGGCGGGAGTGGCGACGGTGGCTTGCTGCCGTCCGTCCGCGTTGGAGGAAGCGGAAAAGCTCGCGGTGACGGCGGAAGCCGACCGTGAGTACCTGGTGTCCGGCCTGACGGCGGTGGGTGTTTCGGTCCTGGGCGACCCGCGTGGGCCGTTCGTGCTGGTCCGAGTCCCGGGTGGGGCGGCGGTTCGGGCGCGGCTGCGCGAGGTGGGTTACGCGGTGCGCCGCGGGGACACGTTCCCCGGGCTGGGGCCGGATCACCTGCGCCTGGCCGTGCGCGACCGCGCGACGACGGACGCGTTCCTCACCGCGTTGCGGAAAGTTTTGTAAACACCGACAGGGGGTTGTCGCTGCCGTCGCCGAGAGTGGGTGCAGACCGGGAAACGCCCGGTGAGGCAGCGAAAGGACCATCATGCCCGGATTCAACGACGTCGCCTGGTTCGAGATCGGCACCCCGGACCCGGCGGCCGCCGAACGGTTCTACGGCGAGGTCTTCGGCTGGACCGTCGCGCAAGACGAGTCCGCGAGCACCGACCCGGCCTACCGCGTGATCAACACCGGCGGCTCGCGTGGCGGCCTGGCCAGGGCCGAGAAGGACTACGCGGTGTTCACCGTGCTCGTCGAGGACGTCGAAGCCGCCTGCAAGCGGGTCGAAGCCGCCGGGGGCACCGTGCAACGCCCGCCGGCGGTCAACCCCGTCGGCGTCACCTTCGCGCACGTGCTCGACCCGGCGGGCAACCACTTCTCGGTGTTCACCCCGCCAAAGTGAGCGGCTCGGGGGCGCCGTAGGGGATGTCGAGGTCCTCGGGCCGCAGCCGGCGGAGCGGCGGTACTTCGGCGGTCACGGAGAACGAGGCGATCCGGTCGGTGCGGAACGCCCGGATGGCCCCGCGCAGCCGGCACCAGGCCACGAGGTACCAGTGGTCCGGCTTGCCGACGTAGCCCAGCGGCTCGATCTCCCGGCGGGTGACGGTGCCGTCGCGATCGGCGTACCGGATGCGCAGGACACGGCGGATGCCGAGCACGTGCGGCATCGGCGGGATGGGACCCTCGCCGAGCAGGTGGACGCAGGCGGCGAGGTCCCGCGCCGCGGCGGCGTCCTCCTGCCGCATCGCCGCGACGAGCTTGCGCAGCGCCGAGCGACCTTCCGCCCGGAACGGGGTGCCGTCGAGGTGTTTCAGCGCGAGGGCCATCGCGACGGCCTCGGCGGGCGTCAGGTTCACGGGCGGCATGGTGTGGGCCTTGTCGAGGCAATACCCGCCGGTGCGGCCGGTCTCGGCGTAGATGGGCACGCCGGACTGCTGGAGCGCGCTGATGTCCCGTTCGACGGTGCGCACGCTCACCTCGAACCGGCTCGCGAGCCAGCGTGCGCTGCGCGGGCGAGGCGAGACGACGCGGAGTTCCTCGACGAGGGCGTAAAGACGATCGGTCCGGTTCACGCGGCCGACTGTAGGGAAGGGGTACGACAGTTTTCATACGAGCGCGAGTAGTGCGGCCGCAACGGCGGCTTCGACGCCGGCGCCGAGGACGTCGCCGGTGACACCCCCGAGGCGCTTGGTGCACCGGAGCAGAAGGGCACCGGCGACGGCGTAGGCAAGGAGAACGGCGAGCGGCCCACGCCACCACGGAACACCGGGAAGCAGCACGGCGAGCCCGGCGGCGCCCACCCCGACGGCAACCGCGGCGACGCGCGGAACCGAGCCGGCGACGGTGGCACCGAGGCCTTCGGGCCGGGCAGAGGGCACGCCGCGCGCACACGCCATCGACAGGGTGCACCGCCCGACGAGAACGGCGGCGGCTGCCGTGAAGGGGTTGGCGGCGGTGAGCGCGCCGACCTGGACGAGGAGGACGAGAACGAGAGTCGCGACCCCGGTGGGACCGGAGTCGCCGCGGCGCATGACGTCGAGGGCCTTGGCGCGGTCATAGGAGGCACCGAGCCCGTCGGCGGTATCGGCGAGCCCGTCGAGGTGCAGCCCCCGGCTGCCAAGCGCGACGGCTCCCAGGGCAAGTGCCGCGGTCGCGAGAGCCGGAACGCCGAGCGCGGCGCCGGCGGCGACGACGAGCCCGGCGGCCACGGCCAGCGGAAGAGCGGCGAGCGGCGCGAGCAGCATGGCCCCGCCGGCGACCCGCCGGTCGATGACGCGGGGCGCCGGGACGGGAACGGTGGTCAACGTCCCGACGGCCATCCGCACGGAGTCGAGCCAGCGGCTCATGCCGGGTTGTCCACAGCACAGGGGAAAGGAGCCGAGTTGTCCACAGAAGGCTGAGCGCGGTGCGGGTCACCGAGACGGGCCGGCATCCCGGTCGCGGCGTTGAACGGGCTGTGTAGGGGTTGTCCGCTACGCAGGTCGTGGGTCAGCTGCCTCCGGGCCGGTCGCACGGGCGGCCGGCTGCCCGAGTGCCGGCGCGAACCGGCACGGGCCTCGACCTCGCGGGCTTGGGTGGTGGTTTCGTCGGTCACACGCCACTCCGGCCTGTCGGGATGGTCGCGGTGGTGAACGGGCCGGGCAGAGGTTGTCCGCTGCGCGGGTCCTGGGTCAGCTGCCTCCGGGCCGGTCGCACGGGCGGCCGGCTGCCTGAGTGTCGGCGCGAACCGGCACGGGCCTGGACCTCGCGGGCTTGGGTGATGATTTGGTCGGTCACACGCCACTCCGGCCAGTCAGGGTGGTCGCGGCGTCGGCTGCAGCTGATCCGCTGCGGACGACACCGCGGCAGGTCAGCCCGCGGCACGGCCGCCCGCCACACCGGATGCGCGACCGGCGCGGGCCGGCGCCGCGACCTGCCCTCATGCCAGGTCGGCCAGCAGGCCCATGTCGGCCAGGATGGCGCGCGCCGCCCGCAGGGTCGGGACCGCCTGGACCGCTCCGCTGCCTTCGCCCAGCCGCAGGCCGAAGTCCAGGATCGGCTCCAGCCCCAGGGCCTTCAGCGCGAACGCCTGCGAAGGTTCCGTCGATCGGTGCCCGGCGAGCCACCACTGCTCCGCTCCCGGCGCGATGTCCCGCGCCACCAGGGCCGCCGCGCCCGAAAAGACTCCGTCCAGCAGCACCGGGATGCCCAGCACCGCCGCCTGGACCAGGAAGCCCGCCGTGGCCGCCACGCAGGCGCTGCCCAGGGCCGTCAGGCGCTCGAACGGGTCCTCCGTGCGGCCCGTCGTCCGGGCCAGGGCCGCGGCCACCGCGGCCGTCTTGCGCTCCAGGCCCGCCGCGTCGACGCCCGTTCCCGTGCCGACCACCTCCGCCGCCGGGAGGCCCAGCGATGCCGCCACCAGGGCCGCGCACATCGCCGTGTTGCCGATGCCCATGTCGCCCGGGATCAGCACGTCCGCTTCGCGCTCCTCCAGCGCGATCACCCGGCCCGCCTCGAACGCCGCCTGGGCCTCGCCCGGCTGCAGCGCGTCCTCGACGTCGATCGAGCCCGAACCGCGGCGGATCTTGTGCGCCGTGACCTCGGGCGGGACGTCCGCGCCGTCCCAGTCGACGCCGAGGTCCGCGACCCGCACCCGGGCGCCGACCTGCGCGGCCAGGACGTTCACGCCGCTCTTGCCGGCCAGGAACACCCGCACCATCGCCGCGGTCACCTCGCGCGGGTACGCCGAGAGCGCCGACACGCCGTGGTCGCCCGCGAAGACGACCACCCGGACGTCGTCCAGGGGCCGCGGGGGGACGCTTCCGTGCGCCGCGGACAACCAGGCGGCTATCTCCTCCAGCCTGCCCAGCGCGCCGAGCGGCTTGACCAGGCCGTCGAGGCGCTCCAGCGCGGCGGTGCGGGCGGCGGGGTCGGGCACGGGTACGTCGAACACGGGCGCCTCCTGGGCTACAGGTCGAGCGCCCGGCCCGCGACGACCAGCACGACCCGGTCGGCGTCGGCGGACACCCGGTTGTTGAGTGCGCCCAGCACATCACGGAACAGCCGTCCGGACGACGTTGCGGGCACCACACCGCTGCCGACCTCGTTGCTGACCGCGACCACCGGCACCCGCGCCGCGGCCCACGCGGCGAGGAAGTCCTCGAGCCGGTCGTCCAGGCGGTGCTCCCAGCCCGGCTTCTGCCGCCACGCGCCGACGTCGTCCAGCACGCGGGACAGCCACGTGCCGAGGCAGTCGATCAGCAGTGGCTCGGTCGCGCTCCGGAGGACGCCCGCGAGGTCCGTGGTCTCGACGGTCTTCCAGTTCGCCGGCCGCCGGGCCTGGTGCGCGGCCACCCGCGCGGCCCACTCGGGGTCGTCCTCGCCCGCGGGCAGGCCGGGCGCCACGTAGACGAGGTGCGCGTGGCGGGCGACGAGCCGCTCGGCGTGCCGCGACTTCCCCGAACGGACCCCGCCGAGGACCAGCACCTTGCCTTCGTCGCGCCCGTACCGGCGTAGGGCGCGAGCCAGGGATTCCAGATACCCGGCGAGCCGGTGGGTCAGCTTCGTCATACCGGCATTCTGGTGCACGCGCTACCGTGCGCCACGTGCCACTCCGTCTAGGGACAACCACAGCCGGACTCGTGACCGGATACGTTACCGACGCTCTGTTCGGTGACCCCCGAACGGGGCATCCGGTCGCTCTGTTCGGTACCGCCGCCGCCCGCCTGGAACACCGTCTGTGGGCCGACTCGAAGCCGCGCGGGGTCGCGTACGCCGCGTTGTGCACGTTCGGCGCTGTCGGCCTCGGCGTTGCCCTTCAGACGGCGACGCGGCGACGTCCCTTCGCGCGCTTCGCGACCACAGCTGTCTGCACGTGGGTCGTGCTCGGCGGGCGTGGCCTCGCCGCCGAAGGCTCCGAGATGGCTCGGCTGCTCGAAGCGGGCGAAGTGCCCGAAGCGCGTCAGCGGCTCTCGCACCTCTGCGCCCGCGACGCGACGACGCTTGACTCCGCCGAGCTGACCCGCGCGGCCACCGAGTCGATCGCCGAGAACACGTCGGACGCCGTGGTCGCGCCGCTGTTCTGGGGCGCCGTCGCCGGGATTCCGGGACTCCTCGGCTACCGCGCGCTCAACACCCTGGATGCCATGGTCGGCTACCGCTCGCCGCGCTACCGCCGCTTCGGCTGGGCCGCGGCGCGGGCCGACGACGTCGTCAACCTGGCGCCGTCGCGGATCGGTGCCGCGCTCACCGTGCTGTGCGCGGGCGGCCGGACGCGGGAGGCATGGCGGATGTGGCGGCGCGACGGCGGACGGCACCCCAGCCCCAACGCCGGCCAGGTCGAGGCCGCGTTCGCGGGCGCGCTGGACGTCCGGCTCGGCGGGACGAACAGCTACGGCGGCGAGGTGGAGAGCCGGGCGCGGCTCGGGGACGGGCGCGAACCGGAGCCGGTCGACCTGCGGCGCGCGGTCCGGTTGTCGCGTCGGGTGGGCGCCGCCGCGGTCGCGCTGGCGGCGGTGGTGGCCCGGTGAACGGGCTGCTCGTCGCCGGGACGACGTCCGACGCCGGGAAGAGCCTGGTCACCGCCGGGATCTGCCGCTGGCTGGCGCGCCATGGCGCGCGCGTCGCGCCGTTCAAGGCGCAGAACATGTCCAATAACTCGATGGTCTGCGCCGACGGCGCCGAGATCGGCCGCGCCCAGTGGCTGCAGGCCCGCGCCGCGGGCGCCGAGCCCGAGGCGGCGATGAACCCGGTGCTGCTCAAGCCGGGCAGCGACCGGCGCAGTCACGTTGTCGCGCTCGGGAAGCCGTTCGGCACCCTCGAAGCGGGGGAGTACGCCACCGGTCGCGCCGGGCTGGCCGAGATCGCCTTCGGCGCCTTCGCGGACCTCAGCTCGCGCTACGACGTCGTCGTCTGTGAGGGCGCCGGCAGCCCGGCGGAGATCAACCTGCGCGGCGGCGACTACGTCAACATGGGGCTCGCGCGGCGGTTCGGGCTGCCGGTGCTGGTCGTCGGCGACATCGACCGCGGCGGCGTGCTGGCGGCGATGTTCGGCACCCTCGCGCTGCTGTCGGCCGAGGACCAGGCGCTGGTCGCGGGCTGGGTGGTCAACAAGTTCCGCGGCGACGTCGGGTTGCTGCGCCCGGGCCTGGACAGCCTCGAGAAGGTCACCGGGCGGCCGGTGCTGGGCGTGCTGCCGTGGCTCGACCGGGTGTGGATCGACTCGGAGGACGCCCTCGCGGCGGCGGGCTGGCGCCGCGAGGCGCACGGCGGCGGGCTCGGCGTGGCGGTCGTCCGGTTCCCGCGCGCGTCCAACGCCACCGACGTCGACGCGCTGGCCGCCGAACCCGGGGTGACGGTGACGCTGACGGCCGACCCTGACGTGGTCGCGGCGGCGGACATCGTGGTGCTGCCGGGCTCGCGCGCGACGGTGGGCGACCTGGCCTGGCTGCGCGACCGCGGTCTCGACACGGCGGTGGCCTCCCGCGCGGCGGCGGGCCGGCCGGTCCTCGGCATCTGCGGGGGCTACCAGATGCTCACAGAGTCCATTGTGGACGAAGTTGAGTCCGGCGTGGGCACGGTGCCCGGCCTCGGCCTGCTCCCGGGACGGGTGACGTTCGCACCGGAGAAGGTGCTGGCCCGGCCCACGGGGGCATGGCGGGGCCACCGGGTGGACGCCTACGAGATCCACCACGGCTCGGTGACCACGACGGCACCGGCGGAGTCCTTTCTGGACGGAGCACGCACCGGCGCGGTCTGGGGCACGATGTGGCACGGCGCGTTCGAGAACGACGCGTTCCGCCGCGCGTGGCTGACGGAAGCGGCAGGGCAGGCGGGGGCGACCTGGACGCCGGCACCGGACGCGCCTGGTTTCGGCGACCTGCGCGAGGAGATGCTGGAAAAGCTGGCGGACGCGGTGGACGAGCACCTCGACACGGCAACGTTGGAGACGCTGCTGGAACGGGGTGCACCCCCGGGCCTGCCGTTCGTCCCGCCCGGCGCGCCGTAGCGCGGGAGAGCGGGAGAGCTTGCGGTTCGGACCGCCCGGAGTGCTGTGGCGTCGGGCCGCGGTCGAGGATGCCGTTGGTGCCGGGGCGCGGTCGAGCGTGCCGTTCTTCCCGCCGGGAGCGCAGTAGCGCGGACAGGTGCGGTCTTGCTGCTCCGGGGCAGCCGAGCCGGCGGCCACCGCCACGGCCGGTCGCGGCCTGCTCTCAGCGTGGCAAGGGGCCGGTGAGCCGGCCGGCGCGGGCTTCGAGGCCGCACGTTCCGATGCGGGCCCCGGCTTTCCACGCCTTCTCGTCCGGTGCGTATCCGACCAGGACCAAGCCGGGCGGGATCTCGTAGGCGCCGCCGAACAGGGTGTCCGACCGGGTCTGGCAGCTGCGGTTCACTCCGGCCGTGGCTTCGCGGTCGCCCGGGTACGGGGTTTCCGGGCCTGCGATCGTGAACGCGTCCAGCACCACGCCGTCGTGCTCGCCCGCGCAGGGGACGCGGACCGCGTCGGTGCCGAGGCGGCCCAGGTCGTAGCAGTTCTCGACCTGCATGGCCGCGATCGGTGCGTTCGAGAAGCTCAGCAGGCGGACCAGCACCAGGACCGCCGCGACCGGCAACGCGATCGCCCAGACCAGGCCCGCGGCGATCCCGCCGATCGCCAGGCCGCGGCCGCGCTCGCCGGTCCGGTGGATCCGGACCAGCGCGACGATGCCGAAGACCACTCCCAGCAACGCCGTGATCCCGAAGAAACCCAGCACTCCGGTGATCAAGGACGCGACCGCGAAACCGTCCCGCTTGGCGGGCCCGGGTGTGAATTCCCCCATGGGGAAAGGTTAGGGGGACGAACCGGCCGGCGGGTTAACGATCCGGTCAGGCGGCGACGGCGGTCCGCCGGTTCAGGGTCTTCTCCGCGAACGCCCCGAACGACAGGCCCAGTGCCAGCCACAGCGTCACCTGCGTGCCGACCGAGGCCGTCCGGAAGCTCCACAGCGTCGACGCCGGGAACGTCGGCGGGACCTCGTCGACCACCGGCATCAGCCAGGCCACCACGCCGATCACGACCAGGTAGCCTGCCGCTGCCAGGAGGAAGCCGTTCCACGCGCCCAGGCGGTCCGCCAGCTTGCGGCCGAACACCGTGGCGAGGATGCCCGCGAGCAGCGAGACCGCGACGAACCCGAAGTACAGCTCGGTGCGTGAGCCGATCGTGCCCGGCTGGCCCACCGCGGGCGGGTTGGCCGGGTACTTCAGGAACGGCACCAGGAACACCACCGCGAACGCGCCCGCCGTGAGCAGCAGCGCCGTCACCCGTGGACGCAGGTTGCCCAGCCGTCCCTGGGCGAACGCGAAGGCCAGCGACAGCAGGCCGCCGATCGCGACGCCGTAGACGAGCACGCCGGTCAGCAGGCCGAGCGTGCTCTGGATGTCGCGGGGGACGAGCTCCTCCTCTTCCGGAGAAGGAGCGGAAGCGTCGTGCGAGTGCGAGTGTCCGCCGGGCTCCTCGAGCCCGATCGCGGTGTTCACCGACGGCTCACCGAAGGCGTAGGCGAAGCCGAACGCGAGCACGCCGGCGATCAGGCCCGCGAGCATGCCGCGGACCAGCAGGGTCTTCATCATGGGAGTGCGTGCCCGCCGATCAGTGGCAGGGGAAGGCCAGCAGGTGCCGGCCGTCGTGCACGAACTCGTGGACGTACATATTCGCGAACACCGCGGTCGCGCCCTGCTCGGCGCTCACGAAGTACAGCGCGATCAGGGCCAGGAGCACCACGAACACCGCCCACGGCACGATCTCACGGATCGGGATGCGGATCGGGAGCGGAACGGCGGGAGCTGCCGTCTGGGTCATGAGCGTGGCCTCCTCGGGCTTTCGCGGCCTCATCGGGGTCGGTCACGAGGGTCCGGGTCTGGCTTCCCCCTGGTGGGGGTCACAGTGGCGCGACCGCGCGGACTTGCACCGCGTTCCGGAATCCTCGTCTGGCCGGTTGAGCGTAGGTCCGCCGTTCCACGCCCGTCAATGTGACAATGCCGCGGTGACTCGAATGGTGGCCGCCCTCGACGTGGGCGGGACGACGATCAAGGCCGCGTTGCTCGACGAGCAGCTGCAGCCCAAGGCGGCACTGCGCGCGGAGACGGCCCGCAGCGCGGACGGGACGGCGCTGGCCGCGCAGACCGCGGACATCGTGGCCGCGCTGGCCGAACAGGCGGGGACCGGGCAGCCGGCGGCGGTCGGCGTCGTGGTGCCGGGCATCGTCGACGAGGAGACCCGCGTCTGCCACTTCTCGGCCAACCTCGACTGGCGCGAAGTCCCCTTCGGCGAGCTCCTGGAAGACCGGCTCGGGCTGCCGGTGGCGTTCGGCCACGACGTCACCGCGGGCGGCGTCGCCGAGTTCCGGGTGGGCGCGGGCCGGGGCGCGACGAACGCGGCGTTCATCCCGGTCGGCACCGGGATCGCCGCCGCGCTGCTGCTCGACGGCCGGATCCACCGCGCGCACGGGCAGGCCGGCGAGGTCGGGCACATCGACGTCGGCCACCCGGGCCGCTGCGGCTGCGGCGCGACGGGCTGCCTGGAGGCCATCTCGTCGGCGGCCGCGATCGCCCGCCGCTACACCGAGCGCACCGGCCGCCCGGCCGACGGCGCCCGCGAAGTCGTGGAGCTGGCCCGCCGCGGTGACGAGGTCGCGATCGCCGTTGTCCAGGACGCGCTCGACGGGCTCGGCCACGGGATCCGGACGCTGCTGACGCTGCTCGGCCCGGAGGTGATCGTCCTCGGCGGCGGCCTCTTCACCGCGGCCGACTACGTGCTGGAGCCGGTGCGGGAGTGGCTGGCCGCGCACCTGACGTTCCAGAAGATGCCGGAGCTGCGGATCGCCGAGCTGGGCGACGAAGCCGGGCGGCTGGGCGCCGGGTTGCTCGCGTTCGACCTGCTCGGTACCTGAGCCCTCCGAAGGCCACCACCGGGCGAACCCCGGTGGTGGCCTTCGCCCCCAGCTCAGAGTGAGCGCAGGAAAGCCAGCGACGGCATGAAGAAGTACTCCCCGCCCCGCAGCGTGACCGACTGCGGTACCGGCCCGGCCGTCCGCTGGGCGGAGCCGCCCCAGTCCACCGTGTAGTCCGACGACCCGCGCTCGCCCTGGCCGATCACCGGGTCCAGCCCCGGCGTGACGCCGTCGATGATCGGGAAGCCCGGGTTGTCGGCCCAGAGCGCCTGGGTGAACTCGAACTGGTTGTCCAGCACCGAGTTGAAGGCCATGAACAGCAGCCCGACCCCGTTGCTCGGCCGCGCCGCGGGCGGGACGTCGGCGTTCGGGTCGTCCGGCCGCTCGCCGTAGGTGACGCCGCGGCGGGCCATCAGGTGCCGCCGCTCGGCGTCCGGTTCCTCGGCGCCGCCGGAGCCGCGCGGGTTGGTCTTGCGGATGTGCGCCTGGAACGGGCACTTCAGCGCGGCGCGGTCGCTGTCGTAGGTGAAGTTGTTGGACACCGGGCTTTCCGCGCCGTCTTCGCGCTGGGTGGTCAGCGGCGTGCCGTCCTCGAAGCGGCCGATCAGCATCGCCCCGGCCCGCTCGCGGTCCTCGCCGGTCAGGGCGAGCGCGTCGGCCAGGTCCAGTTCGGCCTGCTTGAACCGCCGGACGTTCTGCTCCAGCTTGCGGAAAACGAAATAGCTGCCGAAATGCACGCCGGGATCCGGCGCGGCGGTGTCCGGAACCAGCACCTGCTTGAGCGGTGCCGCCGGGTTCCACACGTTGATGCCGTCGGTGCTGTTCTTTTCCGCGTCGACGTCTTCGGTGAGGAACAACGGCTGGCTCCGGCCGTCGACGTACCCGAAGTGCTCGATGCCTTCGCCGCGCGCGTTGACCCGGCCCAGCCCGGTCTCCTCGGCGAGCACCGCCGCCGAGTCCGGCAGCAGGCCGAGGATCTCGTTGCGGCGGGCGGTCATCGCCTTGTCGGTGGCGTCGCCGACGAGCACGACGGCGTGGATTTCCGCGCGGTAGCCGGGATCGAACGTCGAACGCGGCGGGTCGTTCAGCTTCCGCCGCGTCGCCGGGGCCGCCATCCCGCGCAGGAACGCCTCGTCCTGCGGCATGTTTCCGTCGACGCCGAGCGCGCGGTAGCCGGCCGCGGTGAGGCCGACGCCGACGTACGGCGTTCCCGCCGCGCCTTCGCTCTTGAAAGCCCCCACTTCCTCGAGGTGGTCCTTGGCAGACTTCATCTTCCCGGTCACCGAGACCAGGAAGGACCGCGCCTCCGCCGCGTCCCCGAACGCGAGGAACAGCGCGGACAGGTGATCGCGGACGTGGGCCTTGAGGATGTTCGGCTGCAGTTCGCCGAGCATCGTGGCGGCGTCGCCGCTCGCCGTGGTCCAGGACAGCGTGGTGGACAGATCGACACTCATTCCGGGTCCCCTCCCGTGTGAAAAAACGCCCGCCTCTCGGCGGGCACCCGGCCGACCTGAATCCCCCTCGGCCGACCGGGTCCCCTGAGCCCAGAATGCCGTGCCGGGGGCGGGGAATGCCACCCGTCCGGCGGGTTCACACGAAAGATTAAGTTGAGCGCGAAATTTCCCGCGGGAAAAGAAAACGCGGGCCCCGGCCGGGGCCCGCGTTTCACCGCGCCTGCGTGATCAGGACCACCACTGGGACTTGGCGCCCGCCATGAAGTCCCACAGCTGCATCCGCGTGCCGTTGCCACCGACCTGGCCCTCGCCGGTCAGGTAGCGGTTACTGGCGGGGTTCTGCAGCCGCAGGTAGCCCTCCGGGTTGACGGTGTCGATCCACCACTGGTTCTTGCCGCCGGGGCTGTAGTCCCACAGCTGGACCTTCGTGCCGTTCTTGCCGATCGTGGTCAGGTCGGCTTCGAGGTACCGGCCGCTCTGGACGTTCTGGAAGCGGAGGTAGCCCTCCGGGTTCCGGGTGATGTAGAACGCCTGGTTCGCGGCGTACACGTTGCAGTCCCACAGCGCCATGATCGTGCCGTTGGCGTTGATCGTGTTCAGGTCCGCGTCCCAGCAGCGGCCGAAGGCGGCCGACTCGATCAGGTACGCGTCGGCCTCGGCGACCTGGGCACCGGCGGCCCCGGCGGTGGACCGGTGGGCGGCACCGACCTTCGCGGGCCGCAGCTTGATCCCCCCGGCGAGCGTCTGCACGGGCACGTCGCCGCCCTTGCCGTCGGTCTGCGCCGCGCCGGCCTGCGCCGCGCCGGCCTGCGGCACGGCGACCAGCCCGAACAGGCCGGCCGCCGCGGCGACCGTCACCATCAGGCGCTTCATCTTCGTCATGGTTCCCCTTCTCGTCGCTTCACCAGTGACGACGACGGGAAAATGCAGGCGGCAACCGGCCCCGGGCCACAGTGGACCCGGCGCGTGGCCGTGCCGGCGAATCCCCCTCGCCGAGACCGTCAAACCCCCGAAAGCGGTCTCTCCGACCATCATTCAGGCCACTCCCGCCGTCGTCGAGGTGATTTCCCGGAGGGGACAGAACGCAGGTCAGCGGTGTAACGGAACGAGATCTCGGCCCGATGGACCGGCAGACACCCGGGGGAGGGGCGTGCGGATCGAGCTGACGGTGCCGGACCTCATCCGCGTCGGGCTGGCGGCGGCGGCCGACCCGATGGGCGAGCTGACGGCGAGCCTGCAGGTCCTGCAGCGGCGCGACGGCGGCCGCAACGCGGCGTCGGCGGCGTTCAACCGGTGGCGCCACCGGGTCTGGCAGGGCTTGCCGGATTCGGCGTCGGTGCTGATGTGGCTCTGCCGCCCGGGCGCGCCGGTCCCGGCGTTCCTGCTGCCCGCGGCGGGGCGCTACGACCTGGAGTCCGGGCTCGCCGCGGTGCTCGACACCGAACCGCTGCGCCTCAAGACGGCGTTGCGCACGGCACCGGCCGGCCGCGACCTGCCGGCCTGGGCCGCGGCGCTCGCCGACGGCGACACGGCGGGCCTGCCACGGCTGGCGCAGGCCCTCCAGGAGTACCACGACCTCGCGCTCGCTTCGTGCTGGGACGTGGTGTGCGCGCAGGTCGACGCCGATCTCGGGATGCGCACGCAGGTGCTGCTCCACGGCGGGGTCGACGCGCTGCTGACCGGCCTGCGGCCGAAGGTCCGCTGGGCCGCACCGGTCCTGGAGACCGACGACCGGATCGCCGGGACGCTCCCGTCGGAAGGCACCGGCCTGCTGCTGGTCCCGACGTACTTCTCGGTCGGCCCGGTCCTCGTCCCGGCGTTGCCCGGTGGCACGCCCCGGCTGCACTACCCGTGCGTCCGCCAGGTCACGCACCCCGTGGGGCCGGCGAGCCCGAGGGCGCGGAAAGCGCCGGGCAACGCACTGGCGGATCTGCTCGGCCCGACCCGCGCGGCGGCGCTGACGATCCTGGCGGTGGGGTGTTCGACGTCGGAACTGGCGGCGCGGCTCGGGGTGACGCCCTCGGCGGTCAGCAAGCACACCGCGGTGCTGCGGCGGGCCGGGCTGATCATCACGCACCGGGAGCGGAACACCGTGCTGCACTCGCTCACGCCGCTGGGAAGCGCTCTCCTGGACAGCTGACTGTCCATTGCGGACGGTCAGTCGAGGTCGGCCGTCGCCGCGATCAGTTCCGCCAGTGCTTCCGCCGCCAGTTCCGCGAACCCGCGCTCGTTCGCCGGCGCGGTCCACCGTTCGAAGGCCGTCCAGAACGCCAGGCCGCCGAGCTCTGCAGCGAGGGTCGCCGCCGGGTCCGGCACTCCGCGTTCACGCAGGGCGCCGGCCATCGCCGCCGTGAGCGTCGCCCGCTTGAGGAGCCCGCGCTCCCGCAGGTCGCTCTGCCCCGCGACCACCGCCTGGACCCGGCGGGCGCGCTCCCGCCGCTCCGGACCGAACTCCGCCGCGGCCGCCGCCAGTGCCCCGCCCACCGCCGCGGCCGGGCTCGCGGCCTCGGGAGCCGCCGCGATCGCGTCCGCGAGGATGCGGCTCAGCATCTCCTGGCCGGCGAAGAGCACTTCGCGCTTGTCGGTGAAGTGGCGGAAGAAGGTCCGCTTCGTCAGGCCGGCCCGGTCGGTGATCTCGGCGACCGTCACGCTGTCGTACCCGCGCTCGCCGAACAGCCCCAGCGCGGCGTCCAGCAGTCGCTCGCGCGTGTTCGGCTCCCAGCGGCTCATGCCTCCAGCCTAGGCGATGACACCAGGTGTCATCACGGTGCTATGGTGATGACACCAAGTGTCATAAGGAGGCTCTCATGCGTGTGTTCGTCACCGGCGCGTCCGGCTGGATCGGCCGGGCTCTCGTGCCGGAACTGCTCGACGCCGGTCACCAGGTCACCGGGCTGGCGAGGTCGGACGAGTCGGCCGGGAGCGTCGCCGCGATGGGCGCCGGCGTCCTCCGCGGCGGCCTCACCGACCTCGAAGTTCTGAAAGAAGGCGCCGACAGCGCCGACGGCGTCGTCCACCTCGCCTTCGGGCACGATTTCGCCGAGATGGACACGGCGATCCGAACCGACGCGGCCGCGGTCGAGGCGATGGGCGCGGTGCTGGCCGGGAAGCGGTTCGTCGCCGCCTCGGGGACACCGATGGTGCCCGGGCGCGCGGCCACCGAGGAGGATGACTCCGTGTTCGCGGGGCCGGTGGCCGGCCGCGGGGACAACGCCAGGGCCGTCCTCGCGATGGCAGACCAGGGCGTCCGCGCGTCCCTCGTCCGGCTGCCGCGTTCGGTGCACGGCGAAGGCGACGCCCACGGGCTCATCACGCGCCTGATCGCGCTCGGGCGCGAGAAGGGCATCGCGGCTTACGTCGGCGACGGCACGCAGCGGTGGCCCGCGGTGCACGTCCTCGACGCGGCCCACCTGTTCCGCCTGGCCCTGGAGCAGGCCCCGGCGAAAGCCGTGCTGCACGCAGTCGGCGACGAGGGGGTGCGGATCCGTGACGTCGCCGAGGTGGCCGGGCGCCGGCTCGGCCTGCCGGTCACGTCCGTGACCGCCGAGGACCTCGGCTTCCTCGGCGGGCTCGTGGCGCTCGACCAGCCGGCGTCGGCGAAGATCACCCGGGAAACGCTCGGCTGGCAGCCCACCGGCCCCGGCCTGCTCGACGACATCGAAAAGGGTTACTACGACTGAGGAAGTGGTACAGCGCCGGCGGAGGTGGCGACAGTGACACCTCCGCCGGCGCTGGGGTCCTACGCGATCGGCCGGTCCGTCGGCGCGATCGGGCGGGGCAGGACGTCGCGGCCCGTCAAGTACGCGTCGACGCCGGCCGCGGCGCTGCGGCCCTCCGCGATCGCCCAGACGATCAGGGACTGGCCGCGGCCCATGTCACCGGCCACGAACACGTTGTCCAGGCTCGTCTTGAACGCCTTGTCGCGGGCCACGTTGCCGCGCGCGTCCAGCTCGACGCCGAGGTCTTCGAGCAGGCCCTGCTTCTGCGGGCCGAGGAAGCCCATCGCCAGCAGGACGAGCTGCGCGGGCAGCTCGCGCTCCGACCCCTCGACGGGGACGAACTTGCCGCCCTCGTTGCGGACCTCGACCAGCTTCAGCGCCCGGACGCGGCCGTCGGAGTCGCCCAGGAACTCCTGCGTGTTCACCGCGTACAGCCGCTCGCCGCCCTCTTCGTGCGCCGAGGACACCCGGTAGATCATCGGGTACGTCGGCCACGGGTGGGCGTCCGACCGCGTCTCCGGCGGCTTCGGCATGATCTCCAGCTGCGTCACCGAGCGCGCGCCCTGGCGGTGCGACGTCCCGACGCAGTCCGCGCCCGTGTCGCCGCCGCCGATGACGACGACGTCCAGGCCCGAGGCGTCGAACGGCGACTTCGCCAGCTCGCCCGAAGCGACCCGGTTGGCCGGCGGCAGGAACTCCATGGCCTGGTGGATGCCGTCGAGCTCGCGGCCGGGGATCGGCAGGTCGCGCCAGTCGGTGGCGCCACCCGCCAGCACCACGGCGTCATAGGACGACTGGAGTTCGGCGGCGGTGATGTCGACGCCGACGTTCACCGACGTCCGGAACTCCGTGCCCTCGGCCTCCATCTGCGCCAGGCGCCGATCGAGGCGGGACTTCTCCATCTTGAACTCGGGAATGCCGTAGCGCAGCAGCCCGCCGATCTTGTCGGCCCGCTCGAGGACCACGACGCTGTGGCCCGCGCGCGTGAGCTGCTGCGCCGCGGCCAGACCCGACGGGCCGGAGCCCACGACCGCGACCTTCTTCCCGGTCTTCGTGGTGGGCGGCTGCGGCGTCACCCAGCCCTCGTCGAAGGCCCGGTCGATGATCGAGATCTCGACGCGCTTGATCGTCACAGGGTCGTCGTTGATGCCGAGCACGCACGCCGTCTCACACGGTGCCGGGCACAGCGTCCCGGTGAACTCCGGGAAGTTGTTGGTCGCGTGCAGCCGCTCGATCGCCTGCTGCCAGTCCTCGCGCCAGGTCAGCGTGTTCCACTCGGGGATGAGGTTCCCGAGCGGGCAGCCCTGGTGGCAGAACGGGATGCCGCAGTCCATGCACCGGCCGGCCTGCTTCTGCAGCTTCGTCGTGGCGAAGTCTTCGTAGACCTCTCGCCAGTCCATCAGCCGCAGGTCGACCGGACGCCGCTTCGGCTCTTCGCGGGTGGTGGTCAGAAAGCCCTTGGGGTCAGCCATGTGCGGCCTCCATGATCGCCTCGTTCACGTCGCGCCCGTCGCGCTCGGCCTGCACCTGGGCGGCGAGCACGCGCTTGTAGTCCTTCGGCATGACCTTCCCGAAGCGGTCGACACCCGCGTCCCAGTCGGCCAGCAGTTCCCGCGCGACCGCGGATTCCGTTTCGTTGTAGTGCTTCTCCAGCGTCTCGCGCAGGAAGTCCGCGTCCTCGGAGTCGAGCGGGTCGAGGTCGACCATCTCCGGGTTGACGCGGTGCGCGGGCAGGTCGAGCACGTAGGCGATGCCGCCGGACATGCCGGCCGCGAAGTTGCGCCCGATCGGGCCGAGCACGACCATCCGGCCGCCGGTCATGTACTCGCCGCCGTGGTCGCCGACGCCTTCGACGACGGCCAGCGCGCCCGAGTTGCGCACGCAGAACCGCTCGCCGACCTTGCCGCGGATGAAGATCTCGCCGCTCGTCGCGCCGTAGGCGATGACGTTGCCGGCGATGATCTGCTCCTCGGCCACGTACTGCGCGTCCCGCGGCGGCCGCACGATCAGCCGTCCGCCGGAGAGGCCCTTGCCGACGTAGTCGTTGCCGTCGCCGTAGAGCCGCAGTGTGATGCCCTTCGGCACGAACGCGCCGAACGACTGGCCCGCGGTGCCGGTGAAGGTGACGTCGATGGTGTCGTCCGGCAGCCCTTCGCCGCCCCACCGCTTGGTCAGCTCCGACCCGAGCATGGTGCCGACGGTCCGGTTCACGTTGCGGACCGGCAGTTCCAGCCGCACCTTGTCGCCCGAGTTGAGCGCACCTTCGGCCAGCTGGATCAGCGTGTTGTCGAGCGCCTTCTCCAGCCCGTGGTCCTGCTTCGTCTGCTGCAGCCGCAGCCCGGCCGGGGCCATCTCGGGCACGTGGAAGATCGGCGACAGGTCGAGCCTGGCCGCCTTCCAGTGGTCGATCGCCTTGCGCTTGTCGAGGAACTCCGCGTGCCCGACGGCCTCGGCGATCGACCGGAAGCCCAGTGCTGCCAGGTATTCGCGCACTTCCTGGGCGATGAACTCGAAGAAGTTGACGACGTATTCGGCCTTGCCGCTGAACTTCTCGCGCAGCTTCGGGTTCTGGGTCGCGACGCCGACCGGGCAGGTGTCGAGGTGGCAGACGCGCATCATGATGCAGCCCGACACCACCAGCGGCGCGGTCGCGAAGCCGAACTCCTCGGCGCCGAGCAGCGCCGCGATGATGACGTCGCGGCCGGTCTTGAGCTGGCCGTCGGTCTGCACGACGATCCGGTCGCGCAGCCGGTTGGCCAGCAGCGTCTGCTGCGTCTCGGCCAGGCCGAGCTCCCACGGGCCGCCCGCGTGCTTGATCGACGACAGCGGCGACGCGCCGGTCCCGCCGTCGTGGCCCGAGATGAGCACGACGTCGGCGTGCGCCTTCGACACGCCGGCCGCGACCGTGCCGACGCCGACCTCGGACACGAGCTTCACGTGGATGCGCGCGTTCGGGTTGGCGTTCTTGAGGTCGTGGATCAGCTGGGCGAGGTCCTCGATCGAGTAGATGTCGTGGTGCGGCGGCGGCGAGATCAGGCCGACGCCCGGCGTCGAGAACCGCGTCTTCGCGATCCACGGGTACACCTTCGCGCCGGGCAGCTGTCCGCCCTCGCCGGGCTTCGCGCCCTGCGCCATCTTGATCTGGATGTCGTCGGCGTTGACGAGGTACTCGCTCGTGACGCCGAACCGGCCGGACGCGACCTGCTTCACGGCGCTTCGCCGCTCCGGGTCGTACAGCCGCTCCGCGTCTTCGCCGCCCTCACCGGTGTTGGACTTCCCGCCGAGGCGGTTCATCGCGATGGCCAGCGTCTGGTGCATCTCCATCGAAATCGAGCCGTAGGAGATCGCGCCGGTGGCGAACCGCTTGACGATCTCCGAGACCGGCTCGACCTCCTCGATCGGCACCGGCGCGCGCTTGCCGTACTTGAAGTCGAACAGCCCGCGCAGCGTCAGCAGCTTCTCGGCTTGGTCGTCGACGGCCTTGGTGTACTCCTTGAAGACCTCGTACTTCCCGGCCCGCGTGGAGTGCTGGAGCTTGAACACCGTCTGCGGGTTGAACAGGTGCGGCTCGCCCTCGCGCCGCCACTGGTAGTCCGCACCGGTCTCCAGCTCGCGGTGCGGCGCGTGGAACCCGTCGGCCGGGAACGCGTACTTGTGCCGCTTCGCGACCTCGTCGGCCAGCGTCTCGAAGCCGACGCCGCCGAGGCGGGACGTCGTGCCGGTGAAGCAGTTCTCGATGACCTCTTCGCCGAGCCCGATCGCCTCGAAGATCTGCGCGCCGGTGTAGGACGCGACCGTCGACACGCCCATCTTCGACATCGTCTTGCGGACGCCCTTGCCGAGCGCCTTGATCAGGTTCTGCGTCGCCTGCTTCGGCGTCACCCCCGGGATCAGGCCCTGGTGGGCCATCTCCTCGACGGTCGCCATCGCCAGGTACGGGTTCACCGCGGCGACGCCGTAGCCGATCAGCAGCGCGATGTGGTGCACCTCGCGCGCGTCGCCGGCCTCGACGATGAGGCCGACCTGCGTGCGCGTCTTCTCGCGGACGAGGTGGTGGTGCACCGCGCCGGTCAGCAGCAGCGACGGGATCGGCGCGTGGTGCTCGTCGACACCGCGGTCGGACAGCACGATCAGCCGGGCGCCGTCCTCGATCGCCTCCGAAACCTCGGCGCGGATCTCGTCGAGCCGTTTGATCAGCGCGTCGCCGCCGCCGTGCACGTTGTACCGGCCGAGCACGGTGACCGCCTGGAACTCCGGCAGGTCGCCGTCGTCGTTGACGTGCACCAGCTTGGCGAACTGGTCGTTGTCGAGCACCGGGAACGGCAGCACGATCCGGCGGCAGCTGGCCGCGTTGCCCGCCAGGAGGTTCGGCTCGGCGCCGATCTGGGTGCCCAGCGCGGTGACGAGCTCCTCGCGGATGGCGTCCAGCGGCGGGTTCGTGACCTGCGCGAACAGCTGGATGAAGTAGTCGAAGATCAGCCGCGGCCGGCTCGACAGCGGGGCGAGCGGCGAGTCGTTGCCCATCGACCCGATCGGCTCCGCGCCGGTGCGAGCCATCGGCTCGAGGATGGCTTCGAGCTCCTCCTCGGTGTAGCCGAACGCCTGCTGGCGGCGCACGAGCGCGGCGTGCAGCGGGACCTCGCGGTCGCGCTCGGGCAGGTCGTCCAGGTGCACGAGACCGGCGTCGACCCACTCGTCGTACGGGTGCGCGGTCGCCAGTTCGGTCTTGACCTCTTCGTCCTCGACGATCCGGCCTTCGACGGTGTCGACGAGGAACATCCGGCCGGGCTCGAGGCGTCCCTTCCGGACGATCGTCGCCGGGTCGATGTCGAGCACGCCGACCTCGGAGGCGAGCACGACGAGACCGTCGTCGGTCACCCAGTACCGGCCGGGGCGCAGGCCGTTGCGGTCGAGCACCGCGCCGATCTGGCTGCCGTCGGTGAAGGCGACCAGCGCCGGGCCGTCCCACGGCTCCATCAGCGTCGAGTGGAACTCGTAGAACGCCCGCCGCGCGGGGTCCATCTCCTGGTGGTTCTCCCACGCCTCCGGGATCATCATCAGGACGGCGTGGGGCAGCGAGCGGCCGCCGAGGTGCAGCAGCTCCAGGACCTCGTCGAAGCTCGCCGAGTCGCTGGCGCCGCGGGTGATCACCGGGTAGATCCGCTTGAGGTCGCCCGGGATCAGGTCGGTCTCCAGCAGTGCCTCGCGGGCGTCCATCCAGTTGCGGTTGCCGCGCAGGGTGTTGATCTCGCCGTTGTGCGCCACGTACCGGTACGGGTGGGCCAGCGGCCACGACGGGAAGGTGTTGGTCGAGAAGCGCGAGTGCACCAGGCCGATGGCGCTGGTGACGCGCTCGTCGGTCAGGTCGGCGAAGAACCGCTCGACCTGGGGCTCGGTGAGCATTCCTTTGTAGACGATCGTGCGCGAGGACAGCGACGGGAAGTAGACGTCGTCCTCGGCCAGCTCACGCTCCGCGCGCTTGCGGACGCAGAAGGCGCTGCGCTCGATGGCGAGCGGGTCGGCGTGCTCCGGCTTCGGGCGGCGCGCGGCGAGGAACAGCTGCGTGAAGTGCGGCATGGTCTCGGCCGCGGTCGGCCCGCAGTGCTCGGTGTGCACCGGCAGCTCGCGCCAGCCGAGGACGCGCATGTCCTCCTCGGCGGCGATGCGCTCGATGGTCGTCATGGCCCGGCCGCGGCGCTTTTCGTCCTGCGGCAGGAAAGCCGTGCCGACGGCGTAGGTGCCCGGCTCGGGGAGCTCGAAGTCCACGACCTCGCGGTAGAACTCGTCCGGGATCTGGATCAGCAGGCCGGCGCCGTCGCCGGTGTCCGGTTCGGCGCCACGAGCCCCGCGGTGTTCCAGGTTGCGCAACGCGACCAGGGCCTTGGCGACGATCGCATGATCTCGGCGCCCGGTCAGGTCGGCGACGAAGGCGACACCGCAGGCGTCGTGTTCGTAGTCGCTCCGGTAGAGGCCCTGGGCCTCGGCGTTGCTGAGCTGCTCCCCGGACGGGGGCAGGGAACTGGCACGGTGGGTCACGGCTGGCCGCCTCCCAAGGCGTTGGCGCGACCGGTACTCACCTCATCGAGTGGTTCGGGCTGAACCGGTTAACGAAGTGGTCCGGTACCGCGATGGTCAGTCGAGAACAGTTGCTGTTATCGGCGTCGTTGATGTCACGAGTGCAAGATGCCGCGAGGTACCGGCCGGGCAACGATGCCTGGAAACCGGACGCGGATCATCTGGGAGGCCGCACGACACTGGGCAGCCGAACATGTCGGGTGCTGCGTGCGCGCACAGGACGGCCACTGTGGTGGGGGCCGTCCGGAGCGCGCGGTGTTACTCCCGGGTTCGCCGGGTCTTATGACGATAGTGTGAATTCGCTGTTATCGACATACGTCGTCGCGCCCGGGTGGGAAATGCCACGCTGGCGTTGACGTGGCCCAGGGTAGTCCCATATGCCGGGCTGGAGTTCCCGCAGAACGGTCAATAACCCCGCTGACCTGCGCAAATGTCCGTCCGAAGTGGTCCGATGCGGCTGTCGCGGGCCCGTTGCGGGGTGGGATGCTGGGTGCATGGCGGACTGGCCCGATGACTGATCGTTATCTCTCCGTGGCTCGGACGGGCGTCCACGAGATCGAGATCAAGCGCTCTCGGTTCCTCTGCGCGCTCGCTCCGGTGTCGTCGGAAGCGGCCGCGCGCGAGTTCATCGCCGGTCGCCGGCGCGCCGATCCGGGTGCCCGGCACCACTGCCACGCGTTCGTTTTGGGGCCGGACGGGCGAATCCAGCGGTCCAGTGACGACGGTGAACCGGCCGGCACCGCGGGCACGCCGATGCTGGAAGTGCTGCGCCGCCGCGAGCTCACCGACACCGTCGCGGTGGTGACGCGCTACTTCGGCGGCGTCCTGCTCGGCGCGGGCGGCCTCATCCGCGCGTACGGTCAGTCCGTTTCGGACGCTCTGGAAGTTGTTGGTGTACTAGAACACCGGCGTCTCAGCCTCGTCGAGGTGTCGGTGAGCTACGACCGCGCGGGCCGGCTGGAGAACGACCTGCGCGCGTCGCCGTACCACCTGCACGCGACGCGGTTCGACGCGCGAGCCCACTTCGAGATCGGGCTGGCGCCGGGAGAAGCGCCCGCGTTCGAAAGCTGGCTCGCCGACCTGACGAACGGCGAAGCGGCGACGACCGCTCTCGGCGACCACTGGGTGGTCCACCGGCACTGAGTGGTCCGGTCGCGAAACCGCTTGGCGCGCAACGAACTTTCGGCGCTTCCGTCGGAAGGTCCGTTCGTGGCACCATGTCGTGCCACCGAGTTCCGGTACCACTTCGATCCCCTGGAACGTTGCCGGCATGGCTCGACGCATGCTGACAACGTTGTCACCACCTGTTCTGCTTGCCCGACAACGTTGTCGCCCGGCGGAAGCGTGCGACAAGGAGGGAAGGTTCCATGTCCGGACCACTCGCCAGACGGTTTCGCGGGGCCCTGCTCGCCGCGGTCCTCGCGGGAGCGGGGCTCGCCGCACTGCCCGCCCCACCCGCCGTCGCGGCGGCCGCGGCCCTCACGCAGTACGTGAATCCCTTCATCGGCACGGACAACAGCAACTCGCCCAACCCGGTGCCCGGCGGCGCCGGCGGCAGCACGTACCCGGGTGCGGTGGTGCCGTTCGGGATGGTGCAGTTCAGCCCGGACACCCCGACCGCGTCGCCGTCCGGCTACCGCTACAGCGACACCAGCATCGAGGAGTTCAGCCTCACCCACTTCAACGGCGCCGGCTGCCCCAACAACGAGGACCTCGGCCTGCTGCCGATCACCGGCGCGCTCGGCACGTCGCCGGGCACCGGCTGGACCGGGTACGCGGGCGGCTACACCAAATCCAACGAGTCGGCCGCGCCCGGCTACTACAAGAACAAGCTGGACAACTACAACACGACCGTCGAGCTGTCGGCCACCCAGCGGTCCGGGTTCATGAAGCTGACCTACCCCAACACGACGTCCGCGCGGCTGCTCGTCAACACCGGCCGCAGCGCCACCGGCAGCCGCAACGGGTCGATCAGCATCAGCGGCAGCCAGCTCACCGGTTCGGTGACCGGCGGCGGCTTCTGCGGTTCTTCGAAGACATACCAGATCTTCTACGTGATCCAGTTCGACCGCGCGCCGAGCGGGTTCGGCACCTGGCTCGGCGGGACGATCTCGGCCGGGTCGGCGAGCACCAGCGGCACGAACTCCGGCGGGTACGTCACCTTCGACACCTCCAGCAACACCACGGTGCAGGCGAAGGTCGGCATTTCGTTCGTCAGCCTGGCCAACGCGCAGGCGAACCTCGCCGCCGAAAGCCCCGGTTTCGACTTCGCCGGGATCCGCGGCGCGGCCGACACGAGCTGGAACAACGTCCTGAACCGCATCCAGGTGTCCGGCGGTGCGGCCGCCGACCTGCAGAAGTTCTACACGGCGCTGTACCACGTGTTCCAGAACCCGAACATCGCCAGCGACACGAACGGGCAGTACCGCGGGTTCGACCAGGCGGTGCACACCGCGTCGCACACGGTCTACCAGAACTACTCCGGCTGGGACATCTACCGCTCGTGGGCCGCGCTGATCGGGCTCGTCGCGCCGAACGAAGCGAGCGACATCGCGAAGTCGATGGTCCTGGACGGCCAGCAGGGCGGGCTGCTGCCCAAGTGGTCGCACAACAACAACGAGCACTTCGTGATGACCGGCGATCCCGGGCCGATCATCGTCGGCAGCATGTACGCCTTCGGGGTCCGCGGCTTCGACACCTCGGCGGCGCTGACCCTGATGGACAAGAGCTCGAACGGCGGCACGGCGCAGGGGCAGGCGATCCGCGGCCGGGAAAGCGGCTACCTCAGCCGGCACTACGTCTACGAGGACCCCTCGGACTCGCTCGAGTACTCGGCGTCGGACTTCGCGATCGCGCAGTTCGCGAAGGCGGTCGGGGACACGACGAAGTACAACACCTACATGCAGCGCGCCCAGTGGTGGCAGAACGTGTTCGGCACCGACTCGGGCTACATCCAGCCGCGCGGCAGTGACGGCACCTGGGCGTGGCCGGTCGTGCCGTCGAGCAACAGCGGCTACACCGAGGGCAACCCGTCGCAGTACACCTGGATGGTGCCCTACAACTACCAGGGCGTGATCAACCTGATGGGTGGCCGCCAGACCGCCGTCCAGCGGCTGGACCACCACTTCACGCAGCTGAACGGCGGCCTCACCCAGCCGTACTTCTACATCGGCAACGAGCCCGAGCACGGCGTGCCGTGGGCGTACAACTACGCCGCCCACCCGCAGGGCACCAGCTCGGCGGTGCGGCGCGTGATGAACGAGTCGTTCACCACCGGCGCGGGCGGCCTGCCCGGCAACGACGACCTCGGCGCGACGTCGGCGTGGTACGTCTTCGCCGCGCTGGGCATGTACCCGGCGACGCCGGGCGCGGACGTGCTGGCCCTGCACGGCCCGCTGTTCCCGTCGGCGTCGATCGTCCGGCCCGCCGGGACGATCCAGATCACCGGCACCGGCGCGGGCCAGGGCGCGCAGTACGTGCAGAGCCTCAGCGTGAACGGCGTCTCGACGACCCGGTCGTGGATCCGCTACGGCGACATCGCGGGCGCGTCGACGCTGAGCTATTCGATGGGCTCGTCGCCGAGCGCGTGGGGCACGAACGTGTCCGACGTCCCGCCGTCGTACAACGACGGGTTCACGCCGCCCGCCGCCGCGCCGGAGCTCGGCACGAACCTGGCGCAGGGCAAGACGGCCACGGGCTCGGCGCCATGCAACTCGGCCGAGGTGCCGGCCAACGCCGTGGACGGGAGCCTGGCGAACAACAGCAAGTTCTGCAGCACGGCGGCGACGAAGTTCCTCCAGGTCGACCTCGGGTCGGCGCAGAACGTCTCCTCGTTCGTGGTCAAGCACGCCGGCCTCGGCGGCGAAACCACGAGCTGGAACACGGGCGCTTTCACGATCCAGACGTCGACCGACGGTTCGACGTGGACGACCGTCGCGTCGGTGACCGGTTCCCGGGCGAGCCGCACGTACCACCCGATCAGCACCCGGTCGGCGCGGTACGTGAAGCTCAACCTGACCACCCCGGCCAACGACGGCAACGGCGCGGCCCGGATCTACGAGTTCGAGGTCTACCGCTGACCCTCGTGAGTGGTAAGGCGAGTTAGAACTCGCCTTACCACTCACGACCCGGCTGCGGCAGCCCACTCCTCGCGGGTGATGGCGTACTCGACTGCGCCGTGCTCGCTGCCCGGGGCGCGCTCGTGCTCCGGGAACTCTTCCGAGTAGGCGCGGACGAACTTCATCCCCAGCTTCTCCATCACGCGGCGCGAGCCCGTGTTCACCGCCATGGTGGACGCCGTCACCCGGGTGACCCCCAGTTCGGTGAATCCCTTCGCCAGCAGCGCGGCCGAGCCTTCCGTGCCGTAGCCCTTGCCCCAAGCGTGCTGGTGCAGGCGGTAGCCGAGTTCGGGCTCGTCCGGCGGGTCGTGCGGGCGCGGGCGGAAATGGAACCAGCCCAGGAAATCGCCGGTGCGCTTCTCGATCGCCGCCCAGAACCCGTAACCGGGGAAACGCGCGTAGTAACCGAGGAACGCGGGAAGATCCAGGGTGACGATCTCGGCGCGGTCCGCCGGCTGTCCCCCATTGAGGTACTTCATGACGGCCGGGTCGTCGTAGAGCTCGAAGAGCGCGTCGGCGTCGTTCTCGGTGAACCGGCGGAGGATCAGCCGCTCGGTTTCGAGGAATACGTGCATCGGGTGATGCTGGCAGTAACCCCAGAGTGTGGCAACGTGATTACGCGGCGACGGCGAGGACCTCGTCCAGCGCCTGCGAGCCGGCCTCGGTGAGCAGGGCGGGCACGCGCTCGCCGCACTTGCCGGGGTGCGCGGGTGCGATCAGGCCGAGCCGCGCGAGCCGGTGCACGGTGATCTGGTCGCAGCAGCTCAGGCCGTCGATGAACAGGTCGGGCTCGCAGCTGCAGCTGATCTCGGCGTGGCCCTCGGCCACGGCTCTCAACGTGGCCCGCTCACGATGGTTCAATGCGGTGATCATGGCGGCGCCTCCTTCCCTTCGAGCCCATTAGACGCCCCACCACCGACAGTTTCCGCCTTTCAGCGTGCGAACCCGGGTATTTCAGGGGTGCACGTAGGGGTGGCGTGTCGCGCGGCGCCGGGGTGACCCCCGGGTACCCCTACGGGAGCGGTTCAAGCGTCGTCTTCCGGAGGTGCCGGAAAACGATCGACGTCCGGAACCCGACGATCTCCCGGCGCAACGCGAGCCGGTCGGTCAGGAATGCGTGCAGCGCGTCGATGCCGGGTGTCGTGACTTCGATCAGGAAATCGTCGTTTCCGGCCGTGACGTATACCGACAGCACTTCCGGAAGTTCGGCGATCGACCGCTGGAAGGAATCGATCACCGCCCGGCTCAGCGGCCGCACCTGCGCCGTGACGAGCGCCCGGACGCCGCGGTTGAGGCTCGCCAGGTCGATGTCGGCGTGGTAGCCGCGGATGACTCCACGCTCACGCAGCAGCCGGATGCGTTCGAGGCACGTCGAGGGGGCGATGCCGACCTTCCGGGCGATGTCCCGGTTGGTCTGGCGGGCGTCTTCCTGCAGCAGCCGCACGATCGCCGAATCAAGTTCGTCCAGCACCGGCCCTCCTCGGTCGTACCGAATTTCGTTCGGCAGCGACCTTCGGCTGCCGATTGTCACTCTAACTTCGGCCGTCATGACCGCACATGAGCAGCTCGTAGCCCGCCGGGGCCGGCGTTCCGGCATCACCACGATGGTGGCCGTCCATTCGACCGTGCTCGGTCCCGCCGTCGGCGGTTGCCGCTTCAAGCCCTATGCCACGCTCGAAGACGCCATCGGTGACGTCCTGCGCCTGTCGGCCGCCATGACGGCGAAGTGCGCCGTCGCCGGGCTGGCGTTCGGCGGCGGCAAGAGCGTCATCGCGCCCGAGCCGGGCCGCGTGCTCTCGCCCGAAGAGCGCCGGGCCGTCCTGCTCGACCACGCCGACCTCATCGCCGAGTTCGGCGGCCGCTACCAGGCGGGCCCGGACGTGGGCACCGGTCCGGCCGACATGCTGGTGCTCCGCGAAGCCTCGCCGTACGCCTTCTGCACGCCCGAGTCCGCGGGCGGAACCGGTTCCTCCAGTGGCCCGACCGCCGTCGGCGTGCTCGCGGCGCTCCGGGCGGCCGGCCCGGCGGACATGGCGGGCCGCCGGGTGGTGATCAGCGGCCACGGTTCGGTGGGCGCCCACCTCGCGGCGAGCCTCCAGGCCGCGGGAGCCGACGTCGTCGTCTCCGACATCGACCCGGCCAAGCGAGCCGGCGCCGAAAAGCAGGGGCTGACCTGGGTGGAGCCGGAGAAGGCACTCAGCCTGACGGCCGACGTGGTGATCCCGGCGGCGGTCGGCGGGGTGCTCAGCCCGGAGACCGTGGCCCGGCTCGACACGCCGCTCGTCGTCGGCCCGGCCAACAACCAGCTGACCGCCGACGCGGTCGCCGACGACCTCGCCGCCCGCGGTGTGCTGTGGATCCCGGACTACGTGGCGAGCGCGGGCGGGATCCTGTACACACTTTCGCGCGAAGCCGAAGGTCTCGGCCACGAGGCCGCGCTCGCCCGCGTCGAGACGATCGAGGACACCGTGCGCACCCTCCTCGCCGCCGCGGAGGCCAACGCGACCACCCCGCTGCACGAGGCGGCCGCCCTGGCCGAACGCCGGCTCACCCCCTCGTGAGTGGTAAGGCGCGTTCCAACCCGCCTTACCACTCACGACCGGCGGGCGCGGAGGGCGGCGAACACCTCGGGTGACGTTGTGCGCTCGCCGAGGCGGACCGGCTTGCGGGCGCCGTGGAAGTCGCTCGATCCGGTGACCAGCAGCCCCAGGTCCGAGGCCACCGCCCGGAGCCCGTCGCGGACCTCCGGCGGCTGCTCCGGGTGGTCGGCTTCGACCCCGGCGAGGCCCGCTTCGCGAAGGGCCGCCAGCTGAGCGTCCGACACCTCGGCGCGCCGCTTGACCGAGCGCGGGTGGGCCAGCACCGCCACGCCGCCGGCCGCGCGGACCAGCGCGATCGCGTCCACCGCGGCCAGCACGTGCTTCGGGACGTCGGCCCGGCCGCCGTCGGCGATCCACTCGGCGGTGAAGGCGTCGGAGATGCCCGCTTCGGCCAGCGCCGCGGCGATGTGCGGCCGGCCGAGCGGCGCGCCCGCGGCGATCGCCCGCACCCGGGCGAGGGTGATCGGTGCGCCGAGCTCCCGGCAGCGCTCGACCATCCGCACCCCGCGGCGGTCGCGGTCGGTGCGGATCAGCGCCAGCTCGGCCGCCAGGGGCTCGTGCCCGGGATCGACGAACAGCCCCAGCAGGTGCACCTCGGCGTCGTCGAGCCGGCACGAGATCTCGACCCCGGGAACCACCTCGACCTCGGCGGCGGCCCGCCCGGCCGCCTCCAGGCCCGCGAAGGTGTCGTGGTCGGTGAGCGCGAGGACCGTCAGCCCGGCTTCGGCGGCCAGCCGCGGCAGGTCCGCGGGCGGCGTGGTCCCGTCCGAGGCCGTGCTGTGCGTGTGCAGGTCGATCGTCATGCCGCGGATCGTCGCACGGGTGCGGCGCGCGGTGGCCCGGTCGACTTGAATGGGGGCGTGGAGATCCTCACCGACGCCGCCACGCTCGCGCTGTACACCACCGACGCGTCCAACTACCGCCACGTGCCCCGCGGCGTGGTGCTGCCGCGGACTGTCGACGACGTCGTCGCCGCGGTCGCTTCCGCGCGCGATCGTGACCTGCCGGTGATCGCGCGCGGCGGCGGCACGAGCGTCGCCGGGAACGCGTGCGGGCCGGGACTGGTGATCGACACGTCCCGGCACCTCGGCGGCGTGCTCTCCCTGGACCCGGACGCGCGGCTCGCGCGGGTGCTGCCCGGCACGGTGCTCGACGACCTGCAGGCGGTCGCGGCCCCGCACGGCCTGCGGTTCGGTCCGGACCCGTCGACGCACAGCCGCTGCACGCTCGGCGGGATGATCGGCAACAACGCGTGCGGCTCGCACTCGGTGGCGTGGGGGCGCACGGTCGACGTCGTCCGCTCGCTGGAGGTCCTGCTCTACGACGGCACCCGGCTGCGGGTGGGCCCGGACGAGCCTGCCGAGGGCCGGATCTTCGACGAGCTGCGCGCGCTGGTGCGCGACAACCCGGCGTTGCTGCGCAAGGAACTTTCGACGTGGCCGCGCCGCGTGTCGGGCTACGGCCTCGAACACCTGCTGCCGGAGAACGGGTTCGACGTCGCCAAGGCGCTGGTCGGGTCCGAAGGCACGTGCGTGACCATCCTGGAGGCGACGGTCTCGCTCGCCCGGCTCCCGGACCGCAAGGTGCTCGCCGTGCTGGGGTTCCCGTCCGACATCGCGGCGGCGGACGCGGTTCCGGCGATCCTGCCGTGGTCGCCGCTGACCGTCGAAGGCGTGGACGCCGAGCTCGTCGCGATGCTCCCCGGCCGGGCGGCCGACCTGCCGCCGGGCGGGGCGTGGCTGTTCGTCGAGCTGGCCGGGGACGACCCGGCGGCGCGGGCGAGGGACCTGGCCGCGTCGCTCGACCTGACGGGCTTCGCGATCCTCGACGACCCGGCCGCGCAACGCCGGCTGTGGCGCATCCGCGAGGAAGGCGCCGGGCTCGCGACGCGGCTCGCCGACGGCTCGGAAGCGTGGCCCGGCTGGGAGGACGCCGCCGTCCCGCCGGAACGGCTCGGCGCGTACCTGCGCGAGTTCAAGGAGCTCATGCGGGCGCACGGCCGCCGCAGCGTCGTCTACGGCCACTACGGCGAAGGCTGCCTGCACCTGCGGCTGGACTTCGATCTGCTGTCTTCCGGCGGCATCGCGGACTTCCGGCGCTTCCTGGAGGAGGCCGCGGACCTCGTCGCCGCGCACGGCGGCTCGCTGTCCGGCGAGCACGGCGACGGCCAAGCGCGGTCCGAGCTGCTCTCGCGGATGTACAGCCCGGAGATGCTGGACGTCTTCGCGCGCTTCAAGGCGATCTTCGACCCGGCCGGGCGGATGAACCCCGGCATCCTGGTGGCGCCCCGGCCGATCGACGCCGATCTGCGGGTGCGGTCGACGTCACAGTCCATTGAGGACACCGTCTTTCTCGGCTATCCCGAGGACCGGGGGAACTTCGGGCAGGCGATGCGGCGCTGCGTCGGCGTGGGGAAGTGCCGCAACACCAGTGGCGGCGGCGTGATGTGCCCCAGCTACCGGGCGACTCGCGAGGAACAGCACTCGACGCGCGGGCGCGCGCACCTGCTCGCGGAGATGATCAACGGCGAGGTCATCACGGACGGCTGGCGCTCCACCGAGGTCCGCGACGCCCTGGACCTGTGCCTGTCCTGCAAGGGGTGCCTGTCGGACTGCCCGGTCGACGTCGACATGGCGACGTACAAGGCGGAGTTCCTGCACCAGCACTACCGGCGGCGGCTGCGCCCGGCGTCGCACTACTCGATGGGCTGGCTGCCGCTGTGGCTGCGGCTCAGCGCTGTTGCCCCGCGCCTGGCCAACGCCGTCGGGCGGTCTCGGCTGGCGGGGCTGGTGAAACGGCTCGGCGGGATCGCGCCGGAACGTTCCCTGCCTTCGTTCGCTGCTTCCCCTTTCACGTCGTCACGCGCGGATCTTCGGCGGAAGGCGACAGGGGAGCGCCGGGTGGTGCTGTGGCCGGACTCGTTCAACAACTACCTGACGCCTTCGGTGCTCGACGCCGCCCACGAGGTGCTCACCGCGGCCGGCTACGACGTCGTGCTGCCGGACCGCGGAGTCTGTTGTGGACTGACGTGGGTGTCGACGGGCCAGCTCGGCGTCGCCCGCCGCGTGCTGGACCGGACGCTTTCCGTGCTCACGCCGTATCTGGAGGACGGCTACGAGGTAGCGGGCCTGGAACCGAGCTGCACGGCGCTGTTCCGCGGTGACCTGCCCGCGCTCATACCGGGTGACGCACGCGCGGAACTGCTGGCCTCGCGGACGTTCACCTTCGCGGAACTCCTCGAGCGGGCGCCGATCCCGTTCGCGGCGCTCGATGTCGACGCGATCACGCAGGTGCACTGCCACCAGCACGCGGTCCTCGGCTTCGGCGCCGACGAGTCCGCGCTGGCGGCCGCGGGTGTCCGCAACACCACGCTGGACTCGGGGTGCTGCGGCCTGGCGGGCAACTTCGGGTTCGAGCGCGGCCACTACGACGTCTCGAAGGCGGTCGCGGAGGACCGGATGCTGCCCGCGATCCGCGCGGCTTCGCCGGAGACGGTGGTGGTGTCGGACGGCTTCAGCTGCCGGACGCAGATCGCCCAGGAGTCGGGCCGGACACCGGTGCACCTGGCGGAACTGCTGCGCCGCGCGCTGCCGTGACTATTCGCTGCGCTCCAGCAGCGTCTTGGTCGCGGCGAGGACGAGCCGGCAGATGTCGTCGGGATCGGCGCCGGCCAGCGGTTCCAGCCCGGAGATCTCGCGGACCAGCGCGATGCCCATGAGCCAGGCGAGCGCGAGGTCGGCGCGCAGTTCGGCGTCCGGGGCGTCGGTCAGCGAGGCGAGCACCCCGGCGTACTCCCGGCCGACCTCGTGCCGGATCGCGGCCGCGACGCCGTCGCTGCCCGACGAGCGCAGGTACGTCTCCAGCGCCCGGTTCCGGTTCCCCTCCGGGGCCAGCATGCTGCGCAGCGACGTGCTGAAGAGCCGCTCGGGCGGGGTGGCGGCGAGCTGTTCGCGCCCCGACCGGGCGATGACCGCCTCGAACAGCGCCTCCTTGCTGCCGAAGTAGCGGAACAGCAGCGACTGGTTGGCCCCGGCCAGCTTGGCGATGTCCCGCACGGTCGTCCGGTCGAAGCCACGCTCGGCGAACAGCTTCGCGGCGGCGTCCAGCAACGCCTGCCGCGTCGCGGCCGCGTCCCGTCTGCGCCCAGGCTGCTCGCTCATCGGAGCAGGCTAACCGGCAAACCGGACGCGGGCGCGAGGGGACCCTAGGCGCCGGAGAGGCGGATCGCGGCGGCCGGGCAGGTCAGTTCCGCCTGCCGGACCGCGTCCTCCTCGCCGGCGGGCGGCTCGGCCGCGAGCAGGACGACGGTGCCGTCGCCGGAGTTCTGGTCGAACGTCTCCGGCGCCAGCAGCACGCACTGCCCGGACGAGACGCAGCTGCCGGTGTCGACGGTGATCTGCACGCTCACCACTCCACGGGAACGCGCTCGACACCGCCGGCCACGCGGTTGGTGCGCACCGGGATCTCGTCGACCCCGACGGCGAGCCGCAGGCCCGGGAAGCGGCGGAACAGCTTCGGGAACACCGTGCGCAGCTCGGTGCGGGCCAGGTTGGCGCCGATGCAGACGTGGGCGCCGGTGCCGAAGGCGAGGTGCACGTTCGGCGTCCGGTCCGGGTCGAACCCGTCCGGGTCGGCGAACACCGCCGCGTCCCGGTTGGCCGCGTCGCTGGAGATCAGCACGGCGTCGCCGCGCCTGATCCGCGTCCCGGCGATCTCGACGTCCTCGTGCGCGTACCGCAGCAGGCCGGTGCCGCTGGTGGCGGTGAGCCGCAGGATCTCCTCGACGGTCTGGTTCACCTCGCCGTCGGGGTCGGCGGCGAAGCGGTCGCGGCGGGCGGTGTCGGCGAGCAGGAACAGCGTGCCCATCGCGATCCGCGTCGACGTCGTCTCGTGGCCGGCGAACAGCAGCCCGGCACCCATCCGGGCGAGGTCCTCGTCGGTGAACGTCGGGTCCTCGGCCTGGACCGCGACCATGTCGGAGATGACGTCGGGCTGCGGGTCCGCGCGCCTGGCGTCGGCCAGCTTCGTCATGTAGGCCATGAACTCCGCCATCGCCGCCTGAGCGTCCTCGCCGCCGTCCATCACGGCGATCCGCTCGGACAGGCCGCGGAAGTGCTCCCGGTCGGCGTAGGGCACGCCGAGCAGTTCGCAGATCACCAGCACCGGCAGCGGAAACGCGAGGAAGTCGGTCAGGTCGACGGGGCCGCCCACGCGCGCGGCTTCCATGTCGTCGAGGCAGCGGTCGGTGAGTTCCGCGATGCGGTCGCCGAGGGCGCGCATCCGGGGCGCGGAGAACGCGGGCGCGAGCATCCGGCGCATCCGCTTGTGCACGTGCTCTTCGGTTTCGAAGTCGCCGCTCGGGCCGTCCTGAACCGCGGCGTAGGAGATCCGCGACGCCTGTTCCGGCGCCGGGTGCGACCGGCCGAAGCGGCGGTCGCGGAAGACCTCCTTGGCCTCCTCGTAGGACGTCACCAGCCAGGCCGGGTCGCCGGCCGGCGTGAGCACCCGCGTCACCGGCGCCTGCCGCCGGAGGACCTCGTAGTCCGGGGCGATCGCGAGCGCGTTCGCGCGGGCGAAGGGCAGGCGTGGCGTTTCTTCGGTGGTGGTCATGCGTCTTCCCTCGGGTCGGTGGTGAGGTCGGCGAGCCAGCGGAGTTCGGCGTCGAACTTCCCGAGCACGTGCTGCAGCGCGGCCCGGCTCCACGGGTCGGCCTGCCCGGCGGCGAGCCCGGTGAGCCGGGCCTGCTCGGCGGTGAGCGCTTGCCTGCGGGTCTCGAGCACGCGCCTGCGTTCCGGCGGGCGCAGCCAGGCGAAGTTCCCGACGCGGGCCAGGAACTCGGGCTCGTTGAGCGCCAGGTCGGCCGGGAAGTCCGCGAGCATGTCGTGCAGCAGTTCCCGCCCGACGTCGGTGATCGTGTAGACGTGCCGCGGCGGTTTGGCCTCCTGCTCCTCGGCGCTGCGGCTCACCGCGCCCGCGTCGACGAAGCGTCGCAGGGTCGGGTAGAGCGAGTTGTTGGACAGGGTGTGACCGGTCGACGCCTCCACGGCCTTGCGGAGTTCGTAACCGTGCATCGGCTCGGCGGCCAGCTTCGACAGCAGGAGGATCTCGATCCACACCTAGGTCACCGTAACCTAGGGTCCGGTGACCGGGCAATGGCGGATCGTGACAGGTGGGGAGAAACTGTGTAGCGTTGTAAGCAGCTGCTTACAATCGAGCACGGGGGTTCCCGCATGACCGCCACCCACGCCGAGCCGCTCGCGTACCCGTTCAACGAGGAGGCCGGCCTCGACCTGAACGAGGCCTACGCGGCCGCCCGGGACGCCGAGGGCCTGATCCGGGTGAAGATGACCTACGGGGAGCCGGCGTGGCTGGCCACCCGCTACGCCGACGCCCGGCTGGTGCTGGGCGATCGCCGGTTCTCCCGGGCGATGGAGAAGGAGAAGGACGCGCCGCGCCGCTCGCCGGCGGTCCGCGACGGCGGCATCCTCCAGATGGACCCGCCCGACCACACACGGCTGCGGACGCTGGTCGCGAAGGCGTTCACCGTGCGCCGCGTCGAGCTGCTCCGGCCGCGCGTCGCCTCGCTGGCGGCCGGCCTGATCGCGGAGATGAAGGCGGCCGGCCCGCCCGCCGACCTCGTCGACGCCTACGCGCTGCCGATCCCGGTCGCGGTGATCTGCGAGCTGCTCGGCGTCCCGGTCGCCGACCGGCCGAAGTTCCGCGTCTGGAGCGACGCGGCCCTGTCGACCAGCAGGCTGACGCCCGAGGAGTTCGAACGCAACCGCGAAGAGCTGCGCGACTACATGCGCGGCCTGATCGCCGAACACCGCGAGCGGCCGCAGGACGACCTGATGACGGCGCTGATCGAGGCCCGCGACGTCCGCGACCGGCTGACCGAGCTGGAGCTGGTCGACCTGTGCGTCGGCATCCTCGTCGCCGGCCACGAGACGACGGCGAGCCAGATCCCGAACTTCGTCTACGCGCTGCTGGACCAGGAAGGGCAGTGGGAGCGGCTGTGCGCCGACCCGGACCTGATCCCAGCCGCCGTCGAGGAGCTGCTGCGGTTCGTGCCGCTGGGGGCGGGCGCGGGGTTCGCGCGGTACGCCACCGAAGACGTCGAGGTCGGCGGCGCGCTGGTCCGGGCGGGCGAGCCGGTGCTGGTGGCGATCGGCGCGGCGAACCGCGACGGGCTCCAGTTCGACGACGCGGAGAAGCTGCGCTTCGACCGGCCGGAGAACCACCACCTGGGCTTCGGCCACGGCGTCCACCACTGCCTGGGCGCGCCGCTGGCCCGGCTGGAGCTGCAGGAGGCGCTGCGCGCGTTGGTCACCGAGCTGCCGGGGCTGCACCTGGCCGGCGATATCGTGTGGAAGACGCAGATGCTCGTCCGCGGACCGCGGACGATGCCGATCGGATGGTGACCATGACCTGGCAGGTGGAAGTCGACGAGCACGTCTGCATCGGCTCGGGGATGTGCGCGGCGCTGATGCCGGAGGTGTTCGTGCTCGACGGACCGGTCGCGCACACGCTGACGTCCTCGGTCGAGGCGGACGAAACGGTCCTCGACGCGGCGGACTCCTGCCCGGCCATGGCGATCACGGTGACCGACGGCGGCCGCGAGATCGGCCCGCGCCCCTGAAGACACCGTGCTCGGTGACGACGGCGGTGACGAGCTCGTGCGGGGTGACGTCGAAGGCGGGGTTGAACACGCCCGCGTCCGGCGGCGTGATCGGCACCTCGCCGTAGTGGGTGAGCTCGCGGGCGTCGCGTTCTTCGATGGCGACGCCCGCGCCGTCCGGTAGTTCCAGGTCCACTGTGGACGAAGGAGCGACCACGACGAACGGCACCCCGTGGTGGCGCGCGGCGATGGCCAGCCCGTAGGTGCCGATCTTGTTGGCGACATCCCCGTTCGCGGCGATCCGGTCGGCGCCGACGAGCACGCAGTCGACGAGCCCCCGCGCCATGGCAGCGGCGGCGGCCCCGTCGGGCTGGACGCGGTAGGGAACGTTCGCCTGCGCGAGTTCCCAGGCCGTCAGCCGGGCCCCTTGGAGCAGCGGCCGCGTCTCGTCGACGAGAACCTCTTCGACGAGCCCGCGGGTGTGCAGGTGCCAGACGACACCGAGGGCACTGCCCCACCCGACGGTGGCCAGCCGCCCGGCATTGCAGTGACTGAGCAGCCGAAGCGGCCGTCGCGGGCACTCGGCGAGCACAACCTCGGCGGCATGCCTCGACGCGGTCTCGTTGAGCAGCTCGTCTTCGTCGAGCAGGGCCCGGGCTTCGGCCAGGACGGCGTCGGCGCCTTCGCCGAGCTTCGCGAGGGCGCGTTCAACGCCCCAGGCGAGGTTGACGGCGGTGGGCCGCGCCCGGGCGATCAGCTCGGCGTCCTCGCGAACGTCCCCGCCGGCCTGCGCGGCCAGCGCGACACCCAAGGCCCCGGCGGCCCCGAGCGCGGGAGCCCCGCGGACGGCGAGCCGCCGGATGGCATCGACCAGCGCACCGACGCTCCGCAGCTCGAGCAGCCGGAACTCACCGGGAAGCGCGGTCTGGTCGATGATGACAACGGCACCATCCACCCAGTCGATGGTCCTGCGCACACGCCCTCCCGAACTCGGCCCCGACGTCCCAGACCATTCAACGTCACGACCAGCCCGGACACACGTGATGACCGCCCAGTCACGCGAGATGGCCCGCCAATCACGCGAGATGTCCGTCCAATCACGCGAGTTACGCGCTCAATCACGCGAGTGACGGGCTCGGTCACGCGAGTGCGGCGTACCGGAACAGTCGGCTCGCGTACCTGGAGGGTCGACTCGCGTGATCGAGGCCGGAACTCGCGTGATCGGAGGGCGATCTCGCGTGATTGGGGAGTCATCTCGCGTGATTGGCGGGCCATCATTCGTGATTGGCGGGGCATCACGGGACCGGCCGCCTTGCCCTGGCCCTCACCCCGACCGGCGGCCCTGCCCGGCCCGCGGCGGGCGGGGGTCAGAGCCCGGCCATCAGGTCGGTTTCCGTGATGCCCGGGCCCTGGCCCGCGCGGATGAACCACTCCGTGCCGAACGCGAACGTGAACGCGTCGTCCGGCATGGCCAGCATGAACATGTCCTCGCTGATCTGGCTCGGGTGGGCCCGCATCGCCGCGCGCTTCACCGGTGCGTACTTCGACACGTCGACCGCCGCCGTGATCTCGGCCTCCGGTTTGCCGAACTCCACGTTCTCCGGGGGCTTGGGGGCCGCCTCCGGGGGGATCTGGCCGTTCGCCACCGCCGCCTCGAAGCCGCGCTGCATGAACTCGCGGTTGAACGTCGCCTGGAAGACGCGGGGCGTGCCCGCCAGCTCGGCCGCGCGGATGCCGACGCGGTGGACCTGGATGTGGTCCGGGTGGCCGTAGTCGCCGTTGTCGTCGTACACCGTCAGGACGTCCGCCGACTCCTCGCGCAGGATCGCCGCCAGCTGCTCGGCCGCCTTCTCGACGTCGGCGCGCCAGAAGCAGGCCGGGTCCTCGTTCGTCGGCTCGCCCATCATCCCCGAGTCGCGGTAGCCGAGGAACTCGACGCGCTCGACGCCGAGGATCTCCGCGGCCGCGTGCGCCTCCTGGACGCGGCGGTCCTCCAGTTTCTCGCCCTCGGCGAGGAAGCCGTCGGGTACCTCGCCGACCTCGCCCTTCGTGGCGACGACGAGCACGACCCGGTGCCCCTCTTCGACGGCCTTGCGCATGACGCCCGCGGTGCGGAGGCACTCGTCGTCCGGGTGGGCGTGGAAGGTGACCAGTGTTCCCATGTCAGCGACGTTACCGGCAACCCCCGACAAAAACCGCCCGCGAGGATGCGCTCCAGCCCGCTAAGGTCCGCGACCGTGAGCGAGAAGACCACGTTGCTGGCGTTCCTGCGGGCCCAGCGCGCCAGTGTCCTGGCGATCGTCGACGGCCTCGGCGAGGAAGCCCTGACGACGGCGGTCCTCCCGTCCGGCTGGACCCCGTCGGGCATGGTGGAACACCTCGGGGACGCGGAATGGCACTGGTTCCGGGAGATCGTCACCGGCGCCGCGGGGCCGGACCCCGGCGAACACGCGCCGCGAACCCCGGCGGAAGTCTTCGCCTACTACCGCGAACAGTGCCGCCGGTCCGACGAAATCTTCGCCGCGACGCCGCTGTCCGCGACGCCGAAAGGGCGTCACCCCGGCCCGCTCGGCGACGAAATCACCGATCTGCGCGGAGTCGTGCTGCACCTCATCGAGGAGACGGCGCGGCACGCCGGCCACCTGGACGTGGCGCGGGAGCTGCTCGACGGCCGCACCGGCTTGGGCCCGCGCTAGGACTGTTCCTTCGGGCACCACCAGGTCGACCGGCCGCCGACGGTGCCGTGGCTCATCTCCGCCCCGCAGCGCGGGCAGTGGTCGCCCGCGCGGCGGTGGCCGATGATTTCGCCGGTGTGCACGCCGCCGTGGCGGATCGCCGCACGCAGTGCCTTCCGCAGCGCCTTGTGCAGGTCGGCGAGGTCGTCGCCGGTCAGCTCGTGCACCGGCCGGGCCGGGTGCAGCGCGGCCTGCCAAAGGGTTTCGTCGGCCAGCAGGTTGCCGATCCCGGCCACCACGGACTGGTCCAGCAGCCGCGCCTTCAGCGGCGCCCGCCCCCGGCCGACGCGGTCGGCGAAGTCCCGGCGCGAGATCTCCCCGGCGTCGGGGCCGAGCGTGTCCAGGTCCGGGTCGAGCCGCACCCGGCTCAGCCGCCGCGTGTCGAACAGGCGCAGCTGTTCGCCGTCGGCGAAGGTGATCCCGAACCGGAACCACTCGGGCTTCTCGTCGCGGTCGCGGAAACGCCGGGGACCGGGCGGTCCGCGGTGGCCCGCGAACCGCAGCTGGCCGGCCATCCCGAGGTGCAGCCCGAGGTTCGGGCCGGGCTGCCCCTCCCGGCTTTCTGTTTCACACCAGAGCGTCTTGCCCCGCCGGTGCGCCTCGGTGAGCCGGCCACCCCGCAACGCGGTGGCGATGTCCCCGGGCGCGTGGGGACGGCAGACCCAGTCGTCGTGGTCGTCGACGTCCCGGATCTCCCGGCCGAGGGCGCCGGCGAGGACCTGACGGGCGAGTTCGACTTCGGGGAGTTCGGGCACCCGGCCAGTCTCCGGCACGGACGCCGGTCACGCCGCGCGACGCGGTCCGGCGGCCGGTCAGGACCGGCTCGCGGCGGCGGTGGTCTCCCAGGCGAACCCGTCCGGGTCGGTGAACGGCTCGGCCGCGCCGCCGACCGCGATCCGGTGCGAGCCGCTGCCCTCGGGCGGGACGCCGGCGTCCTTGGCCAGCGCCTTGCGCCGGTACAGGGCCAGCTTGACCGGGCTCGATCCCGCTTCGAACTCGACGTACACCTTGCCGAAGCTCTTGCCGACGGCGAGGCCGCGGCCGACGTAGAACTTCTTGCTCGCGGCGACGTCGGCAACGCCCAGAAGCAGCACGACGGCGTCGATCTTGCGGGTGGCCGGCCCGGTGTTCTTCTTGGCCGAAGTGGCGAGCTTCCAGATCGTCCCGTCCGGCGCCCGGACGGTGCCGCCGTAGCCCCACATGGACTTCGTGGCGGGCTTGATCGTGGTCGCGCCGGCCGCCAGGGCGGTGCCGATGAGGGAGTCGACGTCGGCGGGCTGCGGCACGGTGAGGGAGAGGGTGAAGCCGCGGAAACCGTCGCTGGGGGCGTCCGAGACGCGGAAGCGCAGCTGGCTGGTGAGCCCGAAGGCGTCGGCGTAGAAGCGCTCGGCGGCGGCGGGATCGGTGACTTCGAGGGTGATGACTTCGCTGTTCGTCATGCCGGTAACGCTAGGTGCGGCGCGCTGACCGGCGCTTCTCGATTCCTGACCGGTCCTGGCGGCCCGTCGCCGGAAAAGGGCTGGGCGGGACGCGCGCGCGGCTGGTAGCTTTCCCCTGACCGTGACCCGGCCCGAGGAGGTGAGACCCGTGAACGTTGTACGCAATGGGTGCTCCCCCTCGTCGTCACGGGCGGGCGGCTGACGCAGGTGTCGCCGGGAGCGCTACGACCGGCTTCCGAAAGGCGACACCATGAACCATCTGCACGAACGACCGGGCGTGGCCGGCCGCGGGGAAGTGTCCCGGCGACCGGACGGACGCCTCTTCCTCAGCATCGACACGTGGGACGACGCGGACTTCGCGCTGCTCGCGGCCGACATGCTGCCGGCCCTGCCGAGGCCGTTGTACACAGTGGTCGACGAAGCCGACGCGGATCTGCGCGCCCGCTGGGAAACGGCCGGATTCACGACGCGACGCCGTGAGTGGGAGTACGTCCTCGGCACGGCCCGCGGTGCCGTTTCCGCGGACGTGACAATCTCCCAGCCGTCCGACGAGCGCCGGCTGAGCGCCCTCGAGGACACCATCCGCGCCGAAGTGTCGGCGGCGGTCGGCTGGCAGGAGATGCCGGCGGAGATCCTGCCCCGCCCCGACGTCCCGGACGTCACGAAGTACGTGGTCGCGGAGTCCGCGGGCGACTACGTGGGGCTGGTCCGGCTGGCGGCCGTGACACGGCAGCCGCGCATCGGGCTGATCGCGGTCCGCGCGGATTGGCAGCGCCGCGGGATCGGCCGCGCGTTGCTCACCTCCGTGCTGGACACCTTGTACTACAAGGGAATCCGGACGGTTTCGGCCGAAGTGCACGAGGCGAACCTGGCGGCGGTGGCGCTGTTCGAGGGCGCCGGAGCGCGGCGGGCCGGCAGCAACCTCGAGCTGGTGTTGCGCTGATGGACGGCATCGAAGTCGAAGGCACGGTGGTCGAGTGCCTGCGCGGGGCGACGTTCCGGGTGGAGCTCGAGAACGGGCACAAGGTGCTCGCGCACATCAGCGGGAAGATCCGGAAGAACTTCATCAAGATCCTGCCGTTCGACCGGGTCCTGGTGGAGCTGAGCCCGTACGACCTGAACCGGGGGCGGATCCTGTTCCGCTACCGGACGTAGTGCGGTAGCGGAGGCGGGGGGCCGGGGGCCGCCGCCCCGGGCGCCCCAGCCCCCCCAAAAAAACCAGACAAAAATTGAACAAGCGCGCGGTCGC
>NZ_JBFBBT010000012.1:0-257210 GCF_040682815.1 Amycolatopsis sp. NPDC051102 | reverse complement strand
CTCCACTTCACATCCGGAGGCCTTCACCTGTCAGCACGACAGGCCACCACCAGGTCACCTCAACTCAGGACAACGTCCCTGGACATCACACCTAGAACGCGCCGAGCAGGATCAGCACGCCGAGCGCGATCAGCACCGCCGGCAGCACGATGTGGCCCCACTTCGCCAGGACGCGACCGACGGCCGGTCGCGTTGCCAAGAACCGGCCCGCGACGCACCACACCGCCACTCCTGCCAGGAACACCACCACGTAGCTCACCAAGCCCGCGGGTCCGGTCGCGGCGAACGCGGGGACGTACACGCCGACGTTGTCGCCGCCGTTGGCGAAGCACACCGTCGCGATTCCCAGCAGGCCCGTCGCCGTCGGTGGCTCGTCGGCGTCCTGGTGCCGTGCCTGCCAAGCCGCGCGGATTCCCAGCAGCACCGGTAGCACGCCCAGCCACCGGACGGCGCCGTCCGGCAACAAGCCTGCCCCGAGCGCTCCCGCGACCGACACCGCCAAGATCGCCGCGAAGCCGAGGAACTGTCCGCCCACGACCTTGAGCTCGCCGCGGCGGCCGGCCGGCGTCTGGCCGAAGAACACCGCGAGCAGCACGAGATCGTCGACGTTCGTCACCGCGAACATCGCGGCCGCGCGCCCGAGCAACCCGATGTCCACGTCCGCCTTCCCGCACACCTCGATCAACCTGTGTCCAGTCATACCTCCTCGTCGCCGGATTCCGTCGCACCCCGGTGGGCGCTCACCGACGAACGTAGCTCCCCGCTCGGCCGCGCTATCCGTTTCGGCCGTGTCCGGCGGCCGGTTGTCCACATCTGGGCAACTATGTGGACAGCTCAGGAATCCCTTGCCAACAAAGGGGAATCGACGTCAGCCGAGCGTCGTCAGGTCGTCGAAGGACGCCGCTCGGCAAGTCGCGATCAACTGCTCGACTTCGGGCCCCAGCGGACGGTCCTCGGCCAGCGGCGGCACCACCGACCGCACCCACCGATAAGCCGCGCGAAGCCCGGACGCGCCTTCACCGCCGGCCAGCTGCCGTGCCTGGGACGCCGTGATCAGCTCGCACGCCGTGATCGCGAAAAGCCGGCCGGCCGCCGCGCGCAGCTGCTCGCCGGCCGCCGCCGCGAACGCCTGGACGTCCTCCTGGCCGGCCGATGTGTCGATCGAACCGAGCGTCGCCGGGGTCGCGAGCCGGCGCAGGGCGTGCAGTTCGCCCGCCGCCCGCTTGTGCAGCGGGACCAGGCCCGCCTGCGGTCCCGGATCCGCCGTGAGCTGCGCCGGGAGCCCGCTGAACCGCTCGTCCAGCAGGCGGTGCGTCCGCTGCACCGAAAGCTCGCCGAGGTGCACCAGCGCCGCCGTCACCGCGTCCATCCGCAGGCCCAGGTCCACCGCGTGGTAACCCGTTCCGGGGATGAACGAACCGTCGACGAAAGACGGCGAATCACCCGGCATCGTCGCCCAGCGCCGCCAGGTTTCGCGCAGGTCGGCATTGACGCGAGACGCGTGGGCGAGGGCCCGCGGCGCCACGCGCACCGACAGCGGCGCCTGCACGACGCCGGCCCGCACCGGACCCGTCCCGGCCAGCGAGTTCAGCTCGTGCAGCAGGGTTTCCAAGTGATCGTCGCCGCCCGCCATCACCGGTGAGAAGACGTCGCGCGGCGCGCCGAGCACGTCGATCGCCATGGCTTCGGTGAGCGTCTGCAGGTCGATGAGCTGCCGGGTTTCGGTCCACCCGCGCTGCGCGTGCATCACCGCCAGTGGAGACCCCTGAAGCAGCGAAGCACCTTCTTTCGGCCCAAGGACATAAGGCGCGACGCTGCGGCGAGCGAGCGCCGAAGCGGCCGGCACCTCGACGCCGTCCTCCAGGACCGTGCCGATGCCGAGGAATGTCTGGAACGCGTGCGACAGCGCGATGATCTCGCCCGAACTGCCGAGGCCGAACCGCGGGACGGCGGGCGTGAAGCCGTCGTTCAGGCGGTCCACCAGGAACTGCACCAGCTCCGGGCTCACCCCCGACCACGGCCGCAGGAAATCCCGCAGCCGGACGACGAGCAGGGCGCGGACGTCCTCGGGCGGCAGCCACGGCGGCCCGCCGACCGCGCGGCCGACCAGCAGGTTGCGCTGGTGCTCCGCTTGCTGCCGCGCGTCGAGGGCGACGCCCGCGAGCCTGCCCATCCCGGTGTTGACGCCGTAGACCGGTTCCGCGCGGTCCGCAAGGGCGGTCAAGAGCTCTCTGCGGCGCGCGGAAAGCGCGTCTACCAGCGGTTTGTCCAGAACCAACCGTTCACTGTCAGCGAACTCGCTGTCGGAGACAATCATCGGTAGGGCAGCATGGTGCCGACGCCGGAAGCCTCGGCACGGGCGAGGATCATGTCCGCCACCGCAACGTCCGTTGTGGACAGTCCGCGGTGCCAGAACAGGATCCGTTCGGCGTCGTGCTCGCGGCCCGGCTTCTTCCCGGCCACGATGTCGCCGATCTCGGCGTGGACCCCGTCCGCGGTGAGGAGGCCGGCGTTGAGCTGCGGGCGCAGGGCGCCGAACCGCGGGTTGCCGGACTGCGATTCGCGCCAGTCGTCGACCACGACCTTGTCGATGTCGTCGAGCAGCGTGAGCTCGAGCGCGCTGATCGTGCCGTAGGGCACCAGGAAGGTGCCCGGCCGGAGGAACTCGCGCCGCACCAGCGGTTCGGGCTCGACCAGCCGGGATGCTTCGACCTGGATGTCCGCGCCGTCCAGGGTCTCCTCGGCCGTGGCGCAGACGCGGACGTCCTTGCCGAGCCGTTCGGACAGCCGGCGGCCGAAGTCTTCGCGCGACTCCGGGCGCTTGCTGGTCACGCGGATCTCGGCGAAGTCGAACAACGAGTCGAGCAGCACGACGTTCCACCAGGCGGTACCGCGCGCGCCGATGTGCCCGAGCACCCGGGAGCCGGGGCGGGCCAGGTACTTCGCGCCGACGGCGGTCATCGCGCCGGTGCGGGCCTCGGTGATCATCGTGCCGTCGACGATCGCCCGCGGCATGCCGGTGTCCGGGTCCAGCAGCAGGATCAACGCCATTTCCGAAGGGAGGCCCCGTTCGAAGTTCCCCACGAAGTCACCGACGACCTTCACGCCACTGACCTGCTTCGCGGACAGGTGGCCGCGAAGGATGTTGAAGTGGCCCTTGCCGCCGTTGTCCGGCACGAGGTGCGTACGCGGCTCGAAGACGACCTGACCGCGGCCGTGGTCGGCGAGCACGTCCTCGACCGCACCGACGATGTCGGCGTCGGTGACGCCGAGCGAGTCGATGTCGGCGCCGGTCAGGTACCGGAGCCAGACGGACGTCACCGGGCGAGGTCCTCGATGACCTCGGCGCCGGGCAGGGCGGCCAGCGCGGCGCCGGAGATCAGCAGCTTGCTGCCGCGGATCCCGCTGCCGACGACGAGCTCGGGTGCGTCGGCGACGCGCCGGTCGATCAGGACGGGCCACTCGGCGGGCAGGCCGACGGGCGTGATGCCGCCGTACTCCATCCCGGTGAGGGCGACGGCTTCGTCCATCGGCGCGAACGACGCCTTGCGGACGTCGAGCCGGCGCTTGATCAGGCCGTTGACGTCGGCGCGGGTGGTCGCGAGCACGAGCGCGGCCGCGAAGCGGACTTCGCCCGCGCGCTTGCCGGCGACGACAACGCAGTTCGCGGACGCTTCGAGCGGCGAGCCGTAGGTCTCGCAGAAGGCGGCGGTGTCGGCGAGCGCGGGGTCGATCTCGGCGACGCCGACGGCGTCCGGGTCGGCGAGCGCGGCGAGGGCCTTGGCCACCGGCTCGGCGAGCAGGTCAGTACGGGTGGGAGCGGGAACGACGGTGAGGCTCCCGGCGATCGTCCAGGTCACGACCCCATTAAAACAGCGCCTCCGCCGAAGCGGGCCGGCGTGGGGCGGCCTCTCACCAGCTGGAGCCGCCGCGCTGGACTTCGATCAGCTTGGGGCGGACGTCCACGATGTAGACCAGGGCCGCGGCCATCGCCGGGACCCAGAAGATCATTCCCGGGCCCATCACGTTGAACAGCGCCATCGCGAGGGTTGCGCCACCGGTGATCAGCATCCAGATGGGCTTGGTCTTGCGGTCGGCCGCGGAGTACGCGTCGGCGCGCTGGAGCAGCGCGTGCACGAAGGCGAAGAGCCCGACCAGCGCGCTGCCCCAGTGGATGACATTGAGGATCCAGATGGCGACTAGCACAGCGACAGCTTACGGCAAACCGCCCGAACGACCCCGGCCCCGCCACCGGGGGTGCGGTGGCGGGGCCGGGTGTTCACGGCGTCTTTACTTGTCGGTCTTCGGCGCGGCCGGCTTCTTCGCGGCGGCGCTCGTGGTGGTCGACGTCGTGGTGCGGCGGGCCGGGGCGGCCGTCTTCGGGGCCGTCTTGTTCGCGACCTTGCGGCTGGCCGACCGGGTCTCGTGGGCGACGTCGTCACCCAGCTCCTCGATGGCCTCGGCCGTCTCGCCGGCGACCTCGGTCACCTTGCGGGCGGTCTTCTCGCCGGCCGAACGGGTGCGCTTGGTCACCTTGGCCAGCACGCCGTCGACGCGCTCGCGGACCTCGGTGGTGACGTCTTCGACCTGACCCTGCGCGGTGGTCAGGGCCTCTTCGAGCTGCTCGATGGCCTTCTTGACCTGCGGCTGCGCGGCGATCTTGTCCCACGCCTGCTCGCCCGACTCGGCCAGCTTGTTGTACAGCTTCAGGGCGGCCTCGGTGTACTCGTCGATGACCTTGCGCAGCTCGGCCGGGTCCAGCTTCTCGCGGAGGCTCTCGACGTCGGTCGGCAGCTCCTGCAGGTTCTTGCGGGCGACCTCGCCGCTCTTGGTCACGTTCTCCTTGGCCTTCGCCACGGCGTCGGTGACGGCGTGGGTGGCCAGGTTGCCGGCGCCGAGCGCGGCGAGCAGCGGCGTGCGGACCTGGTCGAGGGCGGTGGTGACGGCCTTCTTGACGTCTTCGGTCTTGGGGGTGGTCATGCTGACTCCTCGGTTTTCGCGGCTGGTGTGCTGTCTGGGGCGGGAGCGGCGGCCGGCCGTGCCGCGGCGTTCTCCCGGCGGAAGGACTCGTAAACGTCGAGCAGGACCTGCTTCTGCCGTTCGGTCAGCTCGGCGTCGGCGCGGATCGCGTCGCCCACCGGCCCGCCCGTCGGCAGGTCGAGGATCCCGGCCTGCACGTACAGCGCTTCCGCCGAAATGCGCAGGCCCTTGGCGATCTGCTGCAGGATCTCCGCGCTGGGCTTGCGGACCCCGCGCTCGATCTGGCTCAGGTACGGGTTGGACACTCCGGCGAGCTTCGACAGCTGGCGCAACGAGATCTTCGCGGTGTTGCGCTGCTGGCGGATGTACTCGCCGATGTCGGAAGCGATGTCCGCGACCTTCTCCATGGGACCGCCGGATCCTGACGTCCCACCGGTTTCCGTCATCCGGTCACCTCCTTCTGACACCTTCGACGGTACGCGCGAGTGCTAGCTATTGCAAGCACTCTGCTTGCAACCATCGGGTGTGACGCGCACCGCTACCGTGGTGCCATGACGCGCTCGGCCCGGCTGCGGCGGCGCCTCGTCGAGCAGCTGCTCGACGAGGACGTCCTGCACGCCCCGGAGTGGATCGCCGCCTTCCGCGCCGTTCCCCGCCACGTCTTCCTGCCGCGGTTCTTCGTGCCGGCGGGCGGGCTGTGGGCGGCGGTCGCGCGCGGCGACCCGGGCTGGCTGGAGACCGTCTACTCCCGCGAGGTGCTGGTGACGCAGCTCGACGACGGCCCGGAGCGCTGGGAGCTCGCGCGGCGCACCGGCCCGGTCGCCGGCACGCCGACGAGCTCGTCGAGCATGCCGGCGATCATGGCGATCATGCTCGAAGAGCTGCGGGTGCGTGACGGGCAGTGCGTGCTCGAGATCGGCACCGGCACCGGCTACAACGCCGCCCTGCTGAGCCACCGCTGCGGCGCGGGCCAGGTGTCCACAGTGGACATCGACCCGGTGATCGTCGCGGCGGCGCGCGAGCGGCTGGCCGCGGCGGGGTACCGCCCGGCGTGCGCGGTGGGCGACGGCGCGCTCGGCTTCCCGGCCGGCGCGGTCTTCGACCGGCTGCTGTGCACGGCTTCGGTGTCGGAAATCCCGCCGGCCTGGCTGGCGCAGACCGCGCCGGGCGGCCTGATCGTGACGACGCTGAACCGCCCGATCGGCGCCGGGCTGGTCCGGCTGGTCGTCGGCCGGGACGGCGAGGCGCAGGGCCGCGTCCTCGCGCGTGACGGCCGCTTCATGCCGCTTCGCGCGCATCGGCTGCCCGACGCCGCCCCGCTGCCGATGCCGTCCCGCGGCGACTGGGAGCAGACGCGGCTGCCGATGTCGACGGTGCTCCAGCCGCGCAAGCAGTTCGAGTTCTTCGCGGGACTCGCGCTGCCCGGCGTCCGGCCGGTGCGCGAAAGCGACGACGACGAAGCGCCGGGCGTGGCCCTGGTCCACCCGGACGGCTCGTGGGTCCGCCACCGCAAGCGCGGGGGCGCCGACGAGGTGGCGCAGGGTGGCCCGCGTGCGCTGTGGGAGATCGCCGAGGCGGCCTACGTCGAGTGGTGCGAGCTGGGCAAGCCGGACCGCGACCGGTTCGGGCTGACGGTGACGCGCGAGCACCAGGAGTTCTGGCTCGACGCCCCGGACGGCCGCGCCTGGCCGCTCACCTAGCTCACCTGGCTCACCTGGGCAGCCGCGCGCGGATCCACCGCTCCGCGTGATCGGCCGTCGCCTCCCGGGAGACGTCGGTGGTGTCGAAGACGTCGACGCCGAGGCCCGGCGCCGACTTCCGCAGCCAGTCGTTGAACTCCAGCATTTCGTCGATCCGCGGCTCGTCCCACTCGCGCCAGGCCGGCCGCGCCCGCAGCCGGGCCCGCAGCGACTCCGGCGACCCGACCAGCGCCAGGTAGTGGATGTCGCTGAAGAACGCGCGCTCCGGCAGCGGCTCGAACTCCGGTGGCGCCACCGTCCCGCACAGCACGACCGGGCGGCCGTTCTGGTGCAGCATCGCCGCCATCCGCAGCCAGACCGAGCGGAACGCCGTGACGTCGTCGCGCAGGGCGTCGATCCAGAGGACGTCCTGGTCCAGCAGCACGACTTCGCCGGCGAACCGCTCGGCCAGCAGCGGCCCCATCGTCGACTTCCCGGCGCCGCTCGGGCCGGTCAGCGCGAACAGGGGCAGCTTCCGGAACGGCCGCTCGTGCCCGCACTTGGGGCACGTGAGGACGGCGCCCGCGACGGCCGGGCGCTCGGCCAGCTCGCCACACGCCGAGCAGATCCGCAGGTCGAGACCCATTTCAGTCGAACAGGTTCTCGAGGAAGCTGCGCTTGCGGTGCCCGTGCCCGTACGGGCGCGGCGAGTCCGGGTGCCCGCGATGGGGCCGCGGCGAGTCCGCGTAGCCACCGCGGTACGGCCGTGGCGAGTCCGAGTACCCGCGTTGTGGCCGTGGCGAGTCCGGGTAGCCGCCGCGGTAGGGGCGCGGGGAGTCGGGACGGCCGTGTCCGCCCTGGTAGGGCGGCGGCTGCTGCCCGTAGAACGAGCTCTCCGCACCGACGATCGCCTCGAGCTCACCGCGGTCCAGGAAGATGCCGCGGCAGCCGTCGCACTGGTCGATGTGGATGCCGTTCTTGTCGACGGTCCGCATCTGGTTCTGACACTTCGGACAAATCACACCGCCGAGCCTACGCAAAAACGCGTCAGCAGGCGCACAGGCAGAACGGGTGCCCCACCGGATCGGCGTAGACGCGGAACGTCTCGGGCTTGTCGTCGAGCAGCTTCGCCCCCAGGCCGAGCACGCGCTCGTGCGCCGCCTCCAGGTCCGTGACGTTCAGGTCCAGGTGCAGCTGCTGCGGGTTGTCCGCGGACGGCCACGCCGGCGGCCGGTAGTCGGGCACCCGCTGGAACGCGAGGCCCGCGCCGCCTGCCGGGTTGGCCAGCGTCACCCAGTGCCCGTCTTCGGCGCCTTCGGGGGCGTCCCACTCCAGCACCGAGCGGTAGAACTCCGCCAGCGCCACCGGGTCCGGGCAGTCGAGGGCCACCACACCCAGGGTCGGTACCGCACTCATCGTCGCTCCCTTCGATCCTGAGTAACCAGTGAAGCGATTATGTGGGTTAGCTCGCGTGGAGGCAACCGCCGTACACTCGGCAAGTGCACACCGACGCCTCCCTCGTGGTGGAGTTCCTCAACACGGTCAACGTCGAAGAGGGCACTGACCTGCTCGAAGATCCCGAGCAGTGGCACGGGTGGGCGGCCGCGCACGCGTTGACGGCCAATCCGGCCGCCGAGGCCCAGGCGGCGCGGGACGCCCTGCGCGCGGCGATCGGCGACCCGCGGCTGCCCGGCGGCAGCGTCGACGTCGGCACCCGGATCTCCCTGACCGAGGACGGCCCGGCGCTTATCGCGGACGACGTCGTCGGCGCGGTGTTCGCGGCCTGCGCGCGGCTGGTGGTGCGCGGCGACTGGATCCGGCTGAAGATCTGCCCCGCCGACACCTGCCTGTGGGCGTTCTACGACGAGTCGCGCAACCGCTCGCGGACGTGGTGCTCGATGCGCGTCTGCGGCAACCGGGAGAAGGCGCGGGGCTGGCGCGCCCGCGCCGCGGCGGGCTGAACGCCCTCATCCGAGCGGCGGACCCTCGATCGGCTGTGGACAACTTGGGGACTGAGCACCACATATCCACGCCCCCGGCGGCCCCGCCCCCACACGTTGTGGACAGCCGTTAGGCCATCACCGTGAAAAGTTGTGGATAACCCGGGGGATAACTCAGCTTCCTGTGGACAACTGGTTTGAAACTCCCCCGGGTGTGGTATAGGTACTGGCCCTCAGAACAGCAGCTCCGCCACGGCGTAGATGACGAGCCCGGCGAGGGCACCCACGACCGTGCCGTTGATCCGGATGAACTGCAGGTCGCGGCCCACCTGGAGCTCGATCTTGCGGGACGTCTCCTCGGCGTCCCATCGCTCGACCGTGTCGGTGATGATCGTGGTGATCTCCCGTGAGTAGTTCTTCACGAGGTACGCGGCGGCCCCCTCGACCCAGCCGTCGGCCTTCGACCGCAGCTGGTCGTCGGTGATCAGCCGCTGCCCCAGCGAGGTGAGCCCGAGCCGGACGCGCCGGCGCAGCTCGCTCGACGGGTCCTCGGCCGCGGTGAGCAGCATTTCCTTCGCCGTGCTCCACGCCGAGCCGATCAGCCGCTGCACCTCCTCGTGGTGCACGATCTGGCCCTTGACCTGCTCGGCGCGGGCCATCACGTCCGGGTTGGTCTGCAGGTCCTGGGCGAACTCGCCGAGGAACTTGTCCAGCGCCAGCCGCATCGGGTGGTTGACGTCGGTCTTCACCGCCCACGCGAAGGACAGCACCTCGCCGTAGACCTTGTCCGCGAGCATCTCGTCGACGAACTTCGGCGACCAGCTCGGCGCCCGGTCCGACACCACGCGCAGCATCGTCGTGTGGTTGTCGCGGACCCACTCGTAGGCGCGGTCGCACATCAGGTCCACGAGCTTGTGGTGCGCGCCGTCGGCGAACACGCCCTGCAGGATCTTGCCCAGCGGCGGGCCCCACGGCTTGTCGATGATCCGCCGCGCGACGGCCTGCTCCATGATCGCCTGGATGTCCTCGTCGCGGAGGACCTTCACGGCGGCTCGGACGGCCGTGGCCAGCTCGGACGTCACGCGCTCGGCGTTGTCCGGCTCCGCGAGCCAGCCGCCGAGGCGGCGGGCGATCTCGACGCGCTTGAGCTTGTCGCGCACGACCTCCTCGGAGAGGAAGTTCGAGCCGACGAAGTCGCCGAGGCTGTTGCCGAGCGCGTCCTTCTTGTTCGGGATGATCGCCGTGTGCGGGATCTTCAGCCCGAGCGGGTGCCGGAACAGCGCCGTGACGGCGAACCAGTCGGCCAGCGCGCCGACCATGCCGGCTTCGGCCGCGGCCCGCACGTAGCCGACCCAGCCCGGCCAGCCTGCCGACTGCGCCCAGCTGGTCAGCAGGAACACCAGCGTGGCGCCGAGCAGGAACGACAGCGCGACCAGCTTCATCCGGCGCAGCGCACGCCGCTTTTCCTCTTCACCGGCCGCGCCGCCCGGTGGGTCGGCGGGCGTCACCTTCGCGGGGGTCAGTTGCTCCACATCGCCATTGTCCGTGAGGATGGCTGATCGTGCGCGAACCTGCTCTCGTCCCCCGGCTCCGGCCGTTCACCTCGACCATCTTCGCCGAGATGACGGCGCTGGCCGTCCGGCACGACGCCGTCAACCTCGGCCAGGGCTTCCCGGACACCGACGGCCCGGCCGGGATGCTCGAAGCGGCGAAGAACGCCCTGTTCGGCGGGGCGAACCAGTACCCGCCGGGGCCCGGACGGCCCGAGCTGCGGGCCGCGATCGCCCGGCACCGGCTGCGCTACGGCACCGACTACGACCCGGACACCGAGATCCTGGTCACGGCGGGCGCGACCGAGGCCATCGCGGCGGCGTTGCTGGCGCTGACCGAGGCCGGCGACGAGGTGATCGTCATCGAGCCGTACTACGACTCTTACGCCGCCGCGGTCGCCATGGCCGGCGCCGAGCGGCGGGTCGTGGGCCTGGTCGAGGGCCCGGACGGCCGGCTCGGCCTCGACGTCGACGGCCTCCGCGCCGCCGTCACGCCGCGGACCAGGGCGATCCTGGTCAACTCGCCGCACAACCCGACCGGGACCGTGTTCACCCGCGCCGAGCTGGAAGCGCTGGCCGCGCTGTGCGTCGAGCACGACCTCATCGCGATCTGCGACGAGGTCTACGAGCACCTGGTCTTCGACGACGCGGAGCACATCCCGCTGGTCACGCTGCCCGGCATGCGGCCGCGGACGGTGAGCATCTCGAGCGCGGGCAAGACGTTCAACTGCACCGGCTGGAAGATCGGCTGGGTCTGCTCGACGCCGGAACTCGTCGCCGCGGTGAAGGCGGCGAAGCAGTTCATCACCTTCGTGTCGGGCGGGCCGCTGCAGCCGGCCGTCGCGCACGCGCTCGACCACGAGCTGCCCTGGGTCGACGGCCTGCGCGCGTCGCTGCAGGAGAAGCGCGACCGGCTTTCGGCCGGGCTCGCGGACGCGGGGTTCGCCGTGCGGCCGACCGCGGGCACCTACTTCGTCTGCGTCGACGTGCGGCCGCTCGGCTTCGCCGACGCCGCGGACCTCGCGTGGGAACTGCCGGGCCGGGTCGGGGTCGCGGCGGTGCCGGTGAAGGTCTTCACCGATCACCCGGACGAGTGGAAACACCTGCTGCGTTTCGCGTTCTGCAAGCGCAACGAAGTGATCGACGAGGCCATCACCCGATTGCGCAAACTGGTCTGACGACCGCGGCCGGGCTTGAGTAGATCTTTCCCGGCCCGTTCCGCGGCGGCATCGTGGGCGAGCGCGGCCGCCTCAGGGCGGCGACGGCGCCGGGGCCGGCCCGGCGGGCGTCCACCACTTGCCACGGTCCGTCGTCACGCTGCGCGATCACCGTGACGCAGTCCGCGACGGACGCGAAGGCCGTCGGACGTCCGCGGCGCGCGCCTCCGCCTGCCGACGCTTCGCCGCGCTTGACACCCTCCGGCGGCGCCGGCGCGCCGCTTCGCGCTCACGGACCGCAGCCGGATTCGGACCAGCCCCGCGGGAAACGTTTTCGGCCCAGCACAACCGAAGCCGGACGCGGAACCCGTTCGGCCCAATGACCGACCCCCGTCCCGGATGTATTTGCGGTCACTCGGCCGAAACCGCGGTGCGCACACGGAACGAGACCGAACCGGTACGCCTCGCGATCGAAGCGCGCGAAACATCAGGTCAACGTCGGCGGCTGCAACTTGCACCGCTCCTCCGAATGGCCGCAGGGAAGCACCCGAACGGCACTGAGAGTGATCAACTTGTCGGCCGCAGATGCATTGCCCGGTAGGGCTGTTCCGCCTTGCGGGCTGGATCGAACGCGGGAGAGATGAAAGACTCCCGAGCGGTGCTAGAACGAGTGCAGCCTCGGGGGAACTGCGACCTGGCCGGAGAAAGACCCCAGCAAGAACAGGTTCGAGCGAGAGCCTCAGGCGCGGACGGTGGTGGTGGCGGTGAGCAGCACGGCGTACGTGCGCCGCGGCCCCGCTCGGCCTGCGCTCACAGCGGGTGAAACCGGCTCGTACGCGCGCGGGCGCACGCCGCGGCCGTGGGCGGCCTCGCTGCAGCGGCCCGCCACCAAGATCCTGTTCGCCGGCGGCCTGAGCCTCGCGGGCTGGCTGCTCGGCGCCGCCCTGACCAGCGGCTCCGCGTCGGCGGCCGAAGCGCCGGGGTGCCCCGAAGCCCCCGTCGTCTCCACTGTGGACCACGCCGCGAAGCCGCTCCTGCCGGCCGGGCACCGCAAGCACCACCACGAGACCGGCACCGCCGCGTGCCCGGCGCAACCGAAGGCCGACACCACCGACACCGCCGACGCACCGGCCGACGAGACGTCGCAGCCCGCTGAAACGCCGGCGACGGTCGAGACCACAAAGGACCCCGAGGCGCCGGCGGCCACATCCTCCGAAGATGGCCTGGTCGGCGGGCTCGTCGGCGGCACGCTCAAGGCGGTCACCAGCACGGTCGAGACCACAAAGGACACCCAGCCGGCCGCCACCACGAAGGCCACGTCGTCCTCCGGCGGCGGCCTGGTGAACAACCTGGTCGGCGGCACCCTCAACGCCGTCAGCAGCACGGTCGAGACCACAAAGGACTCCACGACGGCCGCTCCGGCCGGCGGTGACCTGCTCGGCGGGCTCGTCGGCGGCGTCCTGGACGTGGTCAGCGGGACGCTCTCCACCGTCACGGGCACCGTCGGCGCCCTCACGGACACGCTGTCCCACACCGTGCTCGCACCGCTTACCCAGCCGTCCGCGAGCAACCCGGACGCGCCCGTGCTGCTGCCCCTCGACGACCTGCTGAACCCGGTGCTCGGCGGTTCGAACTCCGGCGGCGTCACCGCGACCGTCCCCGTCGTGACCACCGTCGTCACCGAGGCGCCGGCCACGGCCACGGCCGACCAGGCCGGCACCGCCGCGACCGCCGAAGCGGCGGGCCAGCAGCAGACCACCCGCGTCGCCGTCCCGCACCTGGCCGTCCGGCACGCGGACGCGCTCGCGGCGGTCCGGGAACAGCCGCGCGACTCCGGCACCCACGCCCGCAACGGTGGCGGCGACTCCACGCCCGGCCTGCCCGGTGGCACCACCGCCCCGAGCGCACCGGCTCCGACCGCCGCTCCCGGCCACGACGGCCCCGGCGGCGCCCGCCACACGTTCGCCGTCCACACCGACGACGTCACCACCACGCAGCTCAAGCTGATCGGCACCAGCCGCGACCACGAGGTCGACGGCGCGGGCCGGGAAGCCGCCCTGCCCACCACCTCCCCGGACTGACGCCGCACCCGGCTGCCGGGGACAAGTGCGCCCAAACCAAGATCGACTTGGTGCGCTCGCACGCCGTTGAGGCGTGACAAATCCCCTGCTCCAGTACGTGATCCGTGGTTCTTTCACGTCTCGTGACGCCGTAGCGCGTCCGACGTACCCCCAGGGGCGAAACCCATGCGAAACCCCAGTCTTTCCGACCGGCCGACCGCGCCCGGCCGGGTCGGATCCCGGTCCCGGCGTCGCGCTGCCCCCGCGACGCCGGGACCCACACCGGGCGCGCTCCGGGAGCCCTTGCTCACCGCGCCGAGCGAGGACTCGCAGTACCGAGAGCGCACCTGAACCGCCGGCTTCCCGGCACGTCGAGGGGCGGTGCCGGGAAGCCGCGGTACCCGCGAACGGGGTCACGTCCGTGAGCGGGGGTGTGGAACAACGAACCGGTGCGCTGGATGCACCCGAACGCCGCCCATCCCTGGGAGCAGGCTCGCATCCAGCGCACCGGTTCGTTCACGCTATGGGGACGTCCAGCGACGCCGGTGTCCCCCGGACCGACGCCTCGGCCGCGCCGAGCCGGCGGATCGCCTCGTAGATCTTCTCCGGCGGCAGCGCGAACGGCAGCCGGATCCAGCGCTCCAGGCCGCCGTGGACCCCGAAGCGGGAGCCCGGGGCCACCTGGATCCCGTGGCTCGCCGCCGCCACGGCCAGCCGGGAGCTCACCGGCTCCGGCATCCGGCACCACAGCGACAGGCCGCCCTTCGGCGGTGTGAACGTCCAGTCCGGCAGGTGCTTCTCCACCGCGGCCGCCAGCGCGTCGCGGTGGACGCTCAGTTCCTCGCGACGGCGGGCCAGCGCCGCCCAGCCGTCAGCCTCCAGCAGTTCCGAGAACACGACCTGCTCGAAGACCGGCGAGCCGAGGTCCACGGCGTAGCGCGCCGAAACCAGCCGGCCGAGCAGGTCTTCCGACGCACGGATCCAGCCCATCCGCAGGCCGCCCCAGTGCGATTTCGACGCCGAGCCGACGCAGATCGCCAGGTCGCCGGCGAACGCGGCCAGCGGCGGCGGCCCGTCGAGCGGGTCGCCTTCGAGGTCCAGTTCGACGAGCGTCTCGTCGACCACCACCGGCGTCCGGGCCCGGGCGAGGACCGCGCCGAGCTGTTCGCGGCCCCCGGCGTCCAGGCGCAGGCCGGTCGGGTTCTGGAAGTCGACCACGAGGTAGGCCAGGCGCGGTGACGCCTGGCGCAGCACCGCGTCGACGCCGGCGATGTCCCAGCTGCGAACGCCGGTCGGGTCGAGCGCCACCGGCACCGGGATGGCGTGCGCGGCCCGGATCGCTTCCAGGGCGTTCGGGTACGTCGGCTGCTCGACCAGCACCCGGTCGCCCGGCCCGGTCAGCATGCGCAGGACCAGCACGAACGCGTGGTGCGCGCCGTTGGTGACCATGATCTGCGCGGCCGTCGTCGGCAGCCCGCGCTCGGTGTAGCGCCGGGCGATCTTCTCCCGCAGTGCCGGCAGGCCGCGCTCCTGGTAGCCGTGCTGGCCGAGGTGGTCGACGAGCGCGCAGCGGGCCGCGTCGACCGCCGCGATCATCCCGGGCGGGGCCGACGGCGACGCGTGGGCGAAGTCGATCAGGTCGTCGCCGTCCGGCACGACGGCGTCCCGGCGACGCCGTCCGGGTGCGGTGACCCACGAACCGGCACCGCGCCGGCTGGCGACGAACCCGTTCTCGCGCAGCCGGTCCAGTGCCGCGCCGATCAGCGTGCGGCTCGCTCCGAGCGCGTCGGCCAGCTCCCGCTCGGCGGGCAGCCGGGTGCCCAGCGGGAGCTGGCCGTCCAGCACCTGCAGCTCGATGGCGGCGGCCAGGTCGGCCGCCCCCTGCCGCGAACCACCTTGCCGCCACGAGCCCAGCATGGCGGCCAATCGCGGACCGGAGATGCGTCCACCCAGCGGGATCAGCGGTTCCATCAGGCCAATATCTCAGAATTGGCTATGGTTTACCAGGCCACCTGTCCCCGATAGTGGACACGTGACTCAGATCGATCTCCGGCCCGTCCGGATCACCCGTGACCCCGCCCGGCGCAGCGTCCAGCTGCTGGCCGGGCTCGCCCTCTACGGCGCCAGTGTCGCCCTCGTCACCCGGGCCGGTCTCGGCCTCGAGCCGTGGAGCGTGCTGGCCGACGGCGTCCGCAAGCACACCGGCCTGACGTTCGGCACGGTGACGGGCCTGATCTCGGTGGTCGTGCTCCTGCTGTGGTTCCCGCTGCGCCAGCGGCCCGGGATCGGCACGATCGCGAACATCGTGGTCATCTCCGTGGTGGTCGACGTGGTCCGCGCGGTCGTGCCGGACCAGCACGCGCTCGGCTGGCAGATCGCGCTGCTGGCCGGCGGGATCGCGCTCAACGGCGTCGCGACCGCCACCTACGTGGGCGCGCGGCTCGGCCCGGGCCCCCGCGACGGCCTGATGACCGGGCTCGCGGCGCGCACCGGCTGGTCGGTCCGGCTGGTGCGCACCGGGATCGAGGTCACCGTGGTGGTCGCCGGCTTCTTCCTCGGCGGGAAGGTCGGCGTGGGCACCGTGCTCTACGCCCTCGCGATCGGCCCGCTGACCCAGGCCCTGCTGCCGCTGGTCGTGTGGCGCGACCGTCAGCCGGCCTTGCGTTCCTGAACGACCCGGCGCAGCGTCGCGTAGTCGGCGCCGCGCCGGGCGAGCACTTCTTCGGTGCCGCGCTGCTGCGCCAGCGCCAGCAGGATGTGCTCCTGGCCGAGGTGCCGGTCCCCCAGCCGGACCGCCTCCTTGAGGCTCAGTTCCAGGGTCTTCTTCGACTGCGCGGTGAACGGGATGTGCCCGCGCTTGGCCGGGCCCAGCCGCCCGGCGAGGGCGCCTTCGCCGTGGGTCTGCTCGATGCGTTCGACGATCTGCTCGACGTCGATGCCGAACTCGGTCAGCGCCTCCGCGTCGGCGTCGCTGACCCCGCCGCGGCGCCGGGTGCGGGCCAGCTCCGCGGCGATGTCGTCGGCCGAGACGCCGAGCTCGGTGAGCAGCGGGACGTCCGCCTTGACCAGCCCGGCCAGCAGGTGCGCCGGCCCGATCTCCACCGAGCCGGACTGCCGCGCCACGATCTGCGCCTCGACGACGGCCATCCGCGCGTCCGCCGTGAACCTTTCGAACATCAGTGCCTCCCGTACTTCTTGTGCACGGCCTGCCGGCTGACCCCCAGCTCGGCGGCGATCTCCTGCCACGACCAGCCGTGCACCCGCGCGCTGCGCACCTGCACGGCCTCCAGTTGTTCCAGCAGCCGCCGGAGCGCGGCGACCGCACGCAGTCCCACCCGGGGATCGCGGTCGCCGGCCCGGGCGGCCAGGTCTGTCGCTTCCGTCATGCCTGTCAACCTACGTTGACATTCGGCGCATGTCAACTTCGGTTGACACGTTCAGCGCGAAGCCACCGGACGGGCGACGTACAGTCGGGTGATGCCCGAGATCGCGATCGCCGAACGGGCCGGGGTGGGCGCGGACGGCCACCCACGCCCCACCGAGGACCACGTCGTCGTGCTCGACAACGCCGTGCTCGTCCTCGACGGCGCCACCTCTTCGGACCCCTCGCAGCCCCCGGGCGGCTGGTACGCCGAACGGCTGGCCAGGCGCCTCGCCGACGACCTCCGCGCGGCACCCGCGGCCGACCTGACCGGCGTCCTGACCCGCGCGATCGCCGCGGTGACGGCGGAGAACCGGCTGCAACCGCAGCAGTCGCCGTCCAGCACGGTCGCGGCCGTGCGGTGGCTCGACGACCGCGTCGACGCGCTCGTGCTGGCCGACAGCCCGGTGATCGGCTTCGGCGGCTTCGGCGTCGACGTCGTCTCGGACGACCGGCTCGCCCGGCTGCGGCGGCGCGGGATGCTCCAGACCGGCGCCGACGTCCGGCGCCGGCGCAACGCCCACGACGGCTTCTGGGTCGCCGAAGCCGACCCGGGCGCCGCCGCGCACTCGGTCCGGCGCAGCTGGCGGCGGGCCGACATCGATGCCGTCCTGCTCGCCAGCGACGGCGTTTCCATCGGCGTCGACCAGTACGCGCTGTTCGGCTGGCCGGAAGTCCTCGCGACCGCCCGCGCCGACGGGCCCGACGCCGTGCTGGCCGCCGTCCGCACCGCGGAGAAGCAGGACCCGGACGGCGAACGCTGGCCCCGCCCGAAGCGGCACGACGACCAGGCGCTCGTCCTGGTCGACTTCACCTCCGGGGGAATTCAGGGTCTTCCCTGATCACGGGCGTGCCGTCCGGACGGGAACCTGGACGGCATGGGGACCGAACAGGGGAAACGCACCAGACCGTGGCGGCTCGTCGCGCTGGGCGCGATCGGGTGGGGGCTGTTCACCGCCGTGGTGCTGCACATCATCAGCTCGCACAACCCGGTGTACGACACGCTGTCGAGCTACACGGTGACCGACCGCGGCGAAGGGATGCTCGCGGCGAGTGTGCTGTCGCTGGCCGTCGGGTCGCTCGCGGTGCTCGGCGCGCTGCAGGTCGCCGGGGTGCCGCTGTCGCGGACGACCCGGCTGCTGCTCGCGTTGTGGGCGCTCGGGCTGGCCGCGGCCGCGATCTTCCCGGCGAGCTACCCGGAGGCGCCGGACCCGGTGAGCGGCGAAATCCACCTCTACGCGTGCCTGGTCGCCTTCTGCAGCCTGCCTGGCGCGGCGATCTCGCTGCTGGAAGCGCTGCGGGGGCGGCCCGAGCGCGCCGCGCTGCTCCGGTCGATCCGGCTGAGCGCGGGAGCGTTCGCGCTGTTCGCACTGAGTTTCGTGTTCGTGCGGTTGAGCGAGGCCGGGATCGAGCCGTTCCGCGAGATCTCCGACGCCTTCCCGATCGGCGTCATGCAGCGGCTGCTGCTGCTCGCCGACATCGCGCTGCTGGGCACGCTGCTGTGGCTGGCGACCCGGCTCGAGTCAGCTTTCGACGGCCGCCGCGAATTCGGGCGCGTAGCCGTACAGGCCGGGCATGCCGCCGGTGTGCAGGAACACCACGTGGTCGTCCGGGGCGAAGTGGCCGGCCCACTCGATCAGCGCGGCGGCCACCTTGCCGGTGTAGACCGGATCGAGCACCACGCCCTCGGTGCGCCCGAAGAGCCGTAGGGCGTTCCAGACGGCGTCGGTCGGGATGCCGTAGCCGGGGCCGAGCGTGGAGTCGCCCATTCTCGTGTGGGCGAGCGACGGCGGTTCGACGCCGAGAAGCTTGGCCGCGCCGTCGACGAGGTCTCGGAGGTTCTCCGTGGCCTCGTCGAGCGGGTGGCTGACGCAGGCGATGCCGACACCCAGGTTCTTGAGGAGTGCGGTGCCCAGCGCGACTCCGGCCGCGGTGCCGCCACTGGCGTGCGGGACGACCAGGTGGGCGCGCTCGATGCCGCGCTCTTCCAGCTGTTTCGCGAGTTCGTGCGTGGCGCGGACGTAGCCGAGGGCGCCGAGGTCGTTGGAGCCGCCGACCGGGATGGTGGCCACCTTCCGGCCGTCGGCGGCGGCTTCGGCGACCAGGCGGTCGTAGGTGCGGCCGGTCTCCTCGCCGTCGGCGCAGACGTGGACGGTCGCGCCGAAGAGCCGGTCGAGGGGCAGGTTGCCGCCGCGTTCATACGCCTCGCCGTCGCGCGGGACCTTGGCGGTGAGCACCAGGTCGCAACGCAGGCCGAGCTTCGCGCACGCGGCGGCGGTCTGCCGGCCGTGGTTGGTCTGCAGCGCGCCGAAGGTGATCACGGTGTCCGCGCCGGCCTCGCGGGCGGCGCCGAGGTGGTACTCCAGCTTGCGGAGCTTGTTGCCCCCGGCGCCCATCGGGTGCACGTCGTCGCGCTTCAGCCAGAGGTTCCGCAAGCCGAGTGCTTCGCCGAGCCGGGGTGCCGCCTGCAACGGCGTCGGCCAGCCGCCCAGGTCGACGCGGGGGATCGCGGCCAGGGCGGCGTCGGGGAATCCGGCGAAGTCGAACGTCATCGGCCCTCCAGGATCGGCTTTCTAACCACTATATGGGGTTAAGCACCTCGAAGCGGAGCTCGGTGATCCCGCCGGCTTCGCGAGCGGCTATCCGGCGGAGCGCGACGCCGTCGAGGCCGGGATCGCCGAACAACGGCAGCCCGGCGCCCAGCAGCACCGGGGCGATGTCGACGTGCAGCTCGTCGGCCAGCCCGGCCCGCAGCGCCTGCCGGACCGTGCTCGCGCCGATCACCTTGACCGCCCGGTCGCCCGCGGCCGCCTTCGCCTGCGTGACCGCCGAAGCGATCCCGTCGGTCACGAAGGTGAAGGTGAGGTGCTCGTCCTGCGCCGGCGGCACCTCCGGCGGCGTGTGGGTGACGACGAAGATCGGCACCTGGAACTCGTAGTTGCCGACGTACCAGTCCGGGTCCGCCGCCATCGCGTACGTCCGGCGGCCGAGGACGACCGCGCCGGTCTCGCGGATCAGCTCGGTCATGTGGTCGCTGCCGGCGGACGTGGCGGGACTGGAAAGCCGGGCGGTGCCTCCGTGGCGGTCGGCGACGAAGCCGTCCAGCGACATGGCCATCCCTGCGTGTACCTGAGCCATCGATTTCTCCTCGTGTGGTCGTCGAGAGGCAGACGGGCCGGGCGCCGGAACTCGTCGGCAGTGGCCGGAGCCCGAGCCATCGGGTAACGTTCGTTCGAACGAACGAGAACCTTCGGGGGCCGCCATGACCGCTATGAGCCTCGACTTCACGGGCCTCGCCGCCCAGGCCGCGCTGCTCGCCGCGGGCGAAGTCACCTCCGCCGAGCTCACCGCGGCCGCGCTCGGGCGCGCGCAGGCGAGCCAGCCCACGCTCAACGCCTTCCGCTACCTGCGCGACGAGGACGCCCTCGCCGAAGCCGCCGAGGCGGACCGGCGGCTCACCGCCGGGGACCGCGCGCCGCTGCTCGGCGTCCCGATCGCGATCAAGGACGACGTCGACCTCACCGGCCTGCCCACGTCCTTCGGCTGCCCCGGCGAGTTCCCGGTCGCCACGTCCGACGCGCCCGTCGTCGCGCTGCTGCGCGAGGCGGGAGCGGTCATCATCGGCAAGACGAACACCCCCGAGCTGGGCCAGTGGCCGTTCACCGAAGGCCCGGCCTTCGGCGTGACGCGCAACCCGTGGCACCCCGGCCACACCCCCGGGGGTTCTTCGGGCGGGAGCGCGGCCGCGGTGGCGTCGGGGGTCATCGCGGCCGCGCTCGGGTCCGACGGCGCCGGTTCGGTGCGGATCCCCGCCGCGTGGACCGGGCTGGTCGGCGTCAAGACCCAGCGCGGGCGCATCCCGACCGGCGGCGAGCTGTTCCACGGCCTGACCGTGTTCGGCCCGCTGGCCCGCACGGTCGGCGACGCGGCGCTGCTGCTCGACGCCGCGGCCGGCACCGGCAGCACGTTCCAGACCGCCGCGGCCCGCGAACCCGGCCGGCTGCGGATCGGGCTGTCGACGCGGATCCCGTTCACCGCCACCAAAACCCGGCTCGACCCGGTCGTCGAAGCTTCCGTGCGCCGGCTCGCCGAGTCACTGGCCGGGCTGGGCCACGAGATCGTCGAGCTCGAGCCGGACTACGGGCTGATCGGGCTGACGTTCCTGCCGCGCTCGCTGACCGGCGTCCGCGACTGGACGCTGCGGGTGCCGGACCGGACCGGGCTCGACCCGCGCACCCGCAGCAACGCCGGCCACGGCCGCCTGCTGGGCGGGCCCGCGCTGCGGCTCGCGCGGGCCCTCGAGCCGGGCCTGCACCGGCGGATCGGCTCGGTGTTCGGCCGCGTCGACGTCTTGCTGACGCCGACGACCGCGACCCCGCCGCCGCCGGTCGGCACGTTCGACGGGCTGTCCGGCTGGGAGACCGACCAGGCCATGATCGCCGCCTGCCCGTACGCTTGGCCGTGGAACGTGCTGGGCTGGCCGGGGGTCAACGTCCCGGCCGGGCTCACGGCCGGCGGGCTCCCGCTCGGGGCCCAGCTGCTCGGCCCGTCGCACGCCGAGGAGCGGCTGATTTCGCTTGCCGCGCAACTGGAAGAGGTCGAACGGTGGCCGGAGCGGCATCCCGAGACAAGCTGGTAAGCACCCGGGACGCCATCCTGCGCGGCGCGCTGACGGTCGTCGGCGAGCACGGCGTGGGCGGGCTGACGAACCGCCGGATCGTTGCGGCCGCCGGCGTCTCCCTCGGCACCCTGACCTACCACTTCGCGAGCCAGACGGCGTTGCTGCGCGAAGCGCTGCTGATGTTCGTCGAGGAGGAGACGGCGAAGCTCGGCGCGATCGTCGACGGCTACCGGGCGCAGGGCCTGAGTGTCGAGCAGGCGGCGTCGGTGGTCGAGAGCGTGATCGCGCAGCTCCCGTTCGGCGCGGACGAGCTCGGCGCGCACGAGCTGTACCTGCAGTCCGCCCGGGACCCTGAGCTGCACGAAGCGTCGTCGCGCTGCTTCGCGGCGTACGACGAACTGGCCGTGACGATCCTGGCCGCGTTGGGTGTGCCGGACCCGCAGCGGCTGGCCGGCCCGGTGGTGGCGCTGATCGCCGGGTTGCAGCTGCGGCGGCTGGCCACCGGCGAAACGGACACCCCGGTGGCGGAGCCGTTGATGATGCTGATCCGCGGCGCTTGATGGCCCCACCGGTCGTCCGCGGCACGGCGGCGTGGCGGTACTTCGGCGACGTCCGCGACGCGCTCCTGGCCGGCCAGGTGCTGGTGCTGCAGGTGGCGCACCCGGTCGTCGCGGCGGGCGTGCGCGACCATTCGGACTACCGGTCGGACCCCTGGACGCGCCTGATGCGGACGGTCGCGTCGCTGTCGATCTACGTGTACGGCGGCACGGCGGGCGCGCAGGTGGAGGCGGCGCGGTTGCGGTCCTTGCACCGGACGTTCACGGGGGTCGCGGACGGACGCCGTTACAGCGCTTTGGACCCGGCGGCTTATGCATGGGTGCACGCGACGCTGGTGAAGGCTCCGGTTGACGCACAACGGTTTTTCGGCGTGTGTCTGTCCGAAGTGGAGCTGGAGGAGTACTACGCGCAGATGTGCGGCATCGGCCGGCTGCTCGGGGTCCGGGAGCAGGATCTGCCGCCGGACTGGGCGGCGTTCGAGCGGTATTACGACGCGATGGTGGCGGGGTTCGCGACGAATCCGACGATCGAGACGCTGCTGGAGACGTTCCGGACGGTCCCGAAGCCGGTGGAGTGGCTGCCGGATTCGTGGTGGCGGTCGGTGCAGCGGGGGCAGTTGTTTCTGATCCGGGCGACGTTGCCGGCTTCGCTGCGCGAGACGCTGGGTCTGGAGTGGACGGTCGCGGACCAGCGGCGGTTCGAGCGGTTCGCGCGTTGTGTACGGGTGGCGGGTGCGGTGGTCCCGGCCTGGTTGCGGACGGCGCCGATGCGGTGGGTCGGGAAGCTCAACGTGTGGTTTCGCGCGCACCCGCGGGTATATCGGGTATTGGCACGGGAGGACGGTCCGGGCGCGAAGCCGAGGTTTTGACCGCCCACTTGGGTCGGCGTGTGTGACGGGAGGGTCGACACGCGTGATTGGAGAGTCGACACGCGTGATTGGAGAGTCGACACGGGCATCTCGGTGGGGGTCAGTCGCGGGTGAGGGTGCGGGCGTAGTGGGCGCGGGCCTTTGCGCGGTTTCCGCAGCGGGCCATCGAACACCACTGGCGGTTGCGGCGGGGTGAGGCGTCGCAGAAGCGCTGGCCACAGTCGTCCGCCGCGCAGATGCGGACCGCCGCGTCGCTTGTCGCCAGGTCGATCGCGTCCGCTGCCAGGGCCGCGAACGCGGCCGCCACCGGGTCCTTCGGGGCCGGGACCTCGCGGCGCAAGCCGTCGCTCGTCAGGACCAGGCGCGGAGGCGGTGCCGGTGCCGAGGCCGCCGCGTTGTTGACCAGCTCGACGTCCATCTCCGACGGCTCCTCCGGCGGCAGCAGCACCCGGTCGATCGCCTCCCGCAGCGCCTTCGCCGCCAGCACGTTGCCCGCCGTCACCGGGACCGGGCCCGTCGTGAAGCCCGCCAGCGACAGCCACTCCGCCAGCGCGTCCGGGCCCGTCAGCAGCTCCACGCCGTCCTCGTGCCTGCTGCGCAGCGTGTTGACGAGGTCGAGGCACGGCCGTCCGCCGTCGAAGACCCACTCCATGTCCTCATTCTAACCCTTGAAGACAGTTAGAAGCAGCGCTACCGTCTAACCCTATGAACCGGTTAGACAACATGGCCACCGTGAACGGCATCCGCATGCACTACCTCCGCGCCGGCGACGGGCCGCCGCTGTTCCTGCTGCACGGCTGGCCGCAGACGTCGCACTGCTGGCGCAAGGTCATCGAGCCGCTCGCCGAGACCCACACCGTGATCGCCCCCGACCTGCGCGGCTACGGCCGCACCGACAAGCCGAAGTCCGGCTACGACAAGCGCACGATGGCCGCCGACGTCGCCGCGCTCGCCGACCACCTCGGGTTCGCGAAGACCGCCGTCGCCGGGCACGACCGCGGCGGCCGCGTCGCCCACCGCTGGGCCCTCGACCGTCCCGACCAGGTCGACCGCCTCGCCGTGCTCGACATCGTGCCCACCCGCGCGATGTGGCAGCGGCTCGACGTCGTCGCGAAGCCGTCCTGGCACTGGCTCTTCCACCTCCAGCCGGACCTGCCGGAACTCCTCGCGGGCCAGAACATCGCCGCCTACCTGGGTTACTTCTTCGAACGCTGGACCTTCCAGCGCCACGCCCTCGATGCCGACGCGCAGGCCGAGTACGTCCGCGCCTTCTCCCAGCCGGGAGCGCTCCGGGCCGGTTTCGACGACTACCGCGCCTCCTTCCCCGACGACGCCGAACTCGATGACGCCGACTTCGCCGCCGGAAAGCGCGTCACCCAGCCACTTCTCGCGCTCTGGGGCGCGAACGGCCTGGTCGGCACCCTCCCCACGCTCGAGATCTGGCGGGAGTACGCGGACGACGTCACCGGCGAAGCCCTCGCCGACTGCGGGCACTTCCTGCCCGAGGAACAGCCCGAAGAAACCGTCGCCCACCTGCGGCGATTCCTGCGGCCCTGAGATTCCCGGGGGCACCGGTCCCCCGGACTGGGGACCGGCTTTCCCTCGCCGCCGTGACGCCCGCCACCGGTTGTGCCGGTTAGGTTCGAACGACAATGGGGAGCAAATCGAGAGCAGCACTGCTGATGCTGCTGGCCGTCCTGGGGATCGCGGCCGGCGGCGGGACCGCGCACGCCGACGGCGCGCCGAGCGGCACCGACGTCCAGGTGGCGCAGACGCTCGGCACCCGCGAACTGACCGTGATCATCCGGCGGGTCGACACGACGCCGTCGCCGCTGCGGGTCGACGTCGTGACGCACCGCGGCACCGCACCCGGCACGCTGCACCTGGCCACCGCGGCCGACGGCGTCACGGTCTCACGCACCGACGTCGTCCTCGGCGCCGAACCCGGGATGTACGCGGGAAATCTCCAAGTCGACAAGCCGGGACCGTGGGAGCTGTCGCTGAGCGACGGCACCGGGCCCGCGGCGACGATCCCGTTCCTCGTGCCCGCCCGGGTGGTGCCGCCGTGGGAAAAGGCGACCTACGGCGGGTTCGTCGCCGCGGGCGTTTTCCTGCTGCTCGCCCTCGCCGTCGGGGTGCGCGCGAAACGGACGGCGTTCGCGCTGATCCCGGCGGGTGGCGCGGTCGCGGCGATCGCCGTCGCCGTCACCGGCGCACTGCTGTCGGCGAGCACTCCCCCGCCACCCGCGCCCGGCAGCCAGCTCGACCCGACGTTCGACAACGTCACCGACCCGTACGCCAACGCCCGGCTGTCCACAGTGGATTATTCCCGGCCGCCGGTGAACCTCGCCGTCGACGCCCTGCGCGGCGATCTGAGGCTGAGCCTCACCGACGGCGCCACCGGACGGCCGGTCGACGACCTGCTGATCCACGACAACGCCCTGGTGCACCTGGTGCTGGTCTCGCCCTCCGGACGGCTGAGCCACCTGCACCCCGTGCGCGTCGGCCCCGGCGACTACCGCGTCCACCTCGCCGATCCGGAGGCGGGCACGTACGCCGTAGCCGCGGAACTCGCCCGGCGCGGCGGCGGCGTCCAGCTCGCCCGGTCCACGGTGGACATAAAAGGCACCGCCGCACCCGCGACCGAACCGCCCGGCCCCGGGCCGCGGACGGTCGACGGCACCCCGGTGGACCTCACGATCACCCCGGGCTCGCCGACGACGATCACCGCGCACTTTCCCGCCCGGGACCTGCAGCCGTGGCTGGGCATGCTCGGCCACCTCGTCATCACCGGGCCGTTCACCGGCCCCGCCGGCGAAGGCGCCGCCAAGGCGCCGACGTGGGCGCACGTCCACGCCATGATCCCGCCCGTCGCCGGTCAGCTCGACCGTCCTGATGAGACGGTCGCCGCGTACGGCCCGGACGTCAGCTTCACCTACACCTTCGCCGCGCCCGGCCGGTACCGGATCTGGCTGCAGGCCGAACGCGGCTTCCACGTGCTCACCGTCCCCGCCGTGGTGGACGTCCCGACGACAGGAGCCGGCCGATGAAACGCCCGACCGTGCTGATCGCCGTGGTCGCGCTGGTCGTCGCGGCCGGGGTCGCGTGGCTGCTCTGGGGCGGCGGCGGCACGAAACCCACCACGCAGCAAGCGGTTTCCGGGCCCTACACCGTGCAGTTCTCCGCGGACCAGCCGCGCGTCGGCGGCAACACGTTCGCCGTGGCGGTGACCGGGCCCGCGCCCGAAGCCGTCACGGTCGCGCCGGTCATGGCGCAGATGGGGCACGCGCTGGCGCCGGTGCCCGCCGGGCCGGACGGGCCCGGCCGCTTCCGCGCCGCGGACGTCGGGCTGCCGATGGCCGGGCAGTGGGAGATCACCGTTTCCCTGCGCGGCCCCGGCGGGCCCGCGCAGGTCGTCTTTCCCGTATTGGTCAAGTGAAGGAGGGGGCATGGATCTCACCGCATCCGGCGTGCACGCCACGTCGGCGGCGAAACAGGCGCGGACGGGGTTGCTGCCGGCGAACGTCGTGCTCGGCGGGTCGCTGCTGTCACTGGTCGGGCTGACCTGGGACATCCAGTGGCACGACGACGTCGGGCCGGACACGTTCTTCACGCTGCCGCACCTGTTCCTGTACGCGGGCAGCGCGGTCGTCGGCCTGGCGAGCCTCGCCGTCGTGCTGCTGACGACGGCGGCGCGGCGCGCGGGACGGCCGGTCGACCCGCGGGTCGGCGGCCGCGTGGTCAACGTCTTCGGCCGGACGTTCGCGGCGCCGCTGGGCTACCTGGTCTCCGGCGTCGGCGCGGCGACGTTCCTGCTGTACGGCCTGTGGGACCAGTGGTGGCACGGGCTCTACGGCTTCGACGCGGTCATCGACTCGCCGCCGCACATCGGGCTGCTGCTGTCGATCACGGTGTCGCTCATCGGCACGACCGCGGTGTTCGCCGCGGCCCGCGAGCACCGCTGGGGCCGGCTCGGCACGCTGGCGTCGCTGACCGTGCTGCTCACCTTCGGCCCGGTGCTGGCGCTCGGGTTGCAGCAGGTGCCGGCCGACTACGCCGACCCCGTCGCGATCGGGACGTCGATGATGGCGGTGCTGCTGCTCGCCGTCGGCGCCGGGTTCGTCCGCCGTCCGGGCGGAGCGGCCGGCACCGCGGCCCTGGTCGCGGTCGTGCAGGCGGTGTTCTGGTGGTTCTCGCCGTGGGCGGCGAAGGCTTACGCCGACCTGGTCGGCCTGCCGCTGCGGGACGCGGTTGCCGGCGTGCCGGCGATGCCGTCGCTGGCGCCGATGGCCCTGCTGCCGGTGGCGGCGCTGATGGAGCTGGTCTACCTCGCCGGCCGGCGCCGGGGGTGGCGCGCGGGCCGGGTGTCCGTGGTCGCCGGCGGGATCGCCGGGCTGCTGATCGGGCTGAGCCTGCCGGTCCAGCGGACCCTGCTCTACACCGGCGCGCACCTGCCGCCGGCCTGGTACCTGACGACGACCGCCGTGCTCAGCGCGGCATTGGGGCTGCTCGGCGGGTTCGCCGGGTGGCGGTTCGGCGGGATGCTCTGCCTGCTGGCGCCCGCGAAGAAGGGGGAAACCGCTGATGCGTAAGACGTTGCTTGCCCTGGCCGCCGTCGCCGGGCTGCTGTTCGCGACCGCCGCACCGGCGAACGCCTACGAGCCGGTGAACATCGTGCACACCGAGCGGGTGCAGGCCGGGCCGTACGGGCTGACGGTCGGGTTCAGCACCTGGCCGCTGAAAGCCATGCAGTCACTCGACTTCACCTTCATCCCCGACGGCGGGATCGAGGACAAGTCCGGCACGCTCTCGATGCTCGGCCCCGGCGGTGCGCAGCGGCGCGCCCAGCCGCTCGTGCGGCACCCCCGAAAGCGGGAGGTCTGGGGCCTTGACGTCCGGTCGCTACCGCGGCCGGGCGACTGGACGTTGCGCTTCACCGTCAACGGCCCCGCCGGGTCCGGCACCGGCGAGCTGCGTTCGCTGCCGGTGCTGGAGCAGCCGGGACCGCCGATGGGGGTGAGCTGGGCGATCAGCACCCTGCCGTTGATCGGGCTCGTGGTGCTGATCGTGGTCGCGTGGCGCCGGACCCGCAGCCGGCTGCGCGGCGGGGAACTTCCGGCAATCGGGTGAGATTCCGCTCACATTCGGCGCCCGGACGTATTCAGGGCGTCGCGGGGGCCTCCTTCACCGCAGGACGGGAAGGGGGCCTTCACCATTTCTTCTCCAGCCGTTTCTCCAGCCGCCACGCCGGCCACAGCCGGACGGACGGGCTCAGGCGGGCAGATCGAACTGCCCGGCCTTGACCGCGATCAGGAACGCTTCCCACTCGGCGCTGTCGAAGACGAAGACGGGGCTGGTCGCGAGCTTGGTGTCGCGGACGCCGATCACGCCGTCCCGGCCGAGGTTGACCTCGACGCAGCTGCCGCCGTTGGGCTCGCTGGCGAACGACTTCTCCCAGGCGGCCTCTTCGAACATAGACACGGCCGTGTTCGGATCGTAATCCGCGAACGACGGATAATCCGCCATGGGTCGTACCTCCGAGGATCGATGGGTCGCGGCCGCGAACGGGTCGAAATGCCCCCGCTCCCGGCTACTCAGTGTCTCAATGGCGCAAGCCACAGGGCCAAGCGGGTGATCAACTAGCTCCGGCCTCGACATGAAGATTATTCCAGGAGTAGGATTAATCGCATCGGCCGGGGCGCTGGTGTCGGTGAACGACTGCCTGCTCGCGGCGGACGGTCGTCGACGCGGGCTGAGCTGCCGGATCGACCAGCGCCGGGCCGGATGAACCCAAGCAGCCGCACGACCTCATGGGGGAGGATCAGCGTGATCGTCGAGGACAGGCCCCACGTCTCCGGACGCGCCGCCACGGCCACGACCGGGCTGATCCGCGCGCACCTGACCGGCGGCGAACCCGCCCGGTCACCGCGACGAGAGCTGGGGGTGTAGACGATGGCCGTCCGGGTGAACTCGCTGTTCCGCCGGGAGGACGAAGAACACCGTGGCCGCCGGGGCATCGGCAACGAGCTCCGCAACCGCTTCGGCTTCAGCCTGATCCAGGCACCGCTGCGCAAGACGACGACGTGGGCGACGGACCAGGACCTGCCGCTGCGGCGCCACTCCGACGGGGTCCGCACGACCCGCCCGCTGGAGGCGTCGATCGACCTGACGCCACTGCTGCGCGGCCGGCTCGGTACCCGCGTCTGAAGCCTGAACTGCCGTACCACCACCGAGAGCCCCGGTTTCCTGCGGAACCGGGGCTCTTTCCGTGCCGGGCTACGGTTTCCGGAGCAGCAGGCTGCCGTGCCGCATCGGCCGCTCCCCCGCCACCGGCTCGCGGTACACCCGTCCCACCTCGGTAAAGCCCGCCGCAGCCCCGAATCCGGCCAGTTCGTCCATCGGCCAGCAGTAGGCCGTCGTCACCTTGTGGTCGAACGGCGTCAGCGGGCCACCCCCGGATTCGAAGCACCCCAACAGAACGTGACCGCCGGGTGCCAACATCCGGGCGAATTCGGCGAAGTACGCCGGAATCTCCGCCGGCGGCGTGTGGATCAGCGAGTACCACGCCAGGATCCCGGCCAGCGACGCGTCGGGCAGGTCCAGCGCCGCCATGGAACCCACTTCGAAGCGCAGGTCCGGCCGCGCGGCCCGGGCGAGCTCGACCATCGCCGGCGACAGGTCCACGCCGAAGCTGTCGAGCCCGAGCGAGCGCAGGTGCGCGGTCAGGTGGCCGGGTCCGCAGCCGAGGTCGGCGACCGGGCCGCGGCCGCGGACGGAATCCGCGAACGCGGTCCACACCGCCCGCTCGAGCGGGTGGTCGTCCCAGGTTCCGGCGACGAATTCGGCGTACCGGACGGCGACCGCGTCGTAGGCGGCGGCCGTCACGGCTTGCGGCCGAGGCCGCAGAGGTGCCCGACGAACGCCGGGTCGTTCGCGAGCTTCTTCGTGGCCTTGGACTCGATTTCCTCGGGGTGCCACTCCGGCAGGTAGACGATGCCCGGCTCGACGAGCTCCAGCCCCTCGAAGAACGACGTGAACTCCGTCCGGGTGCGCAGGTGCAGCGGGGTGCTCGACTGGTTGTACTGCTTCATGATCCGCTCGCGGCTGTCGGCGTCGGCCATCTCCTGCAGGCCGTCGCTCGTCAGGTGCGAGGACAGGAAGTACGAGCCGGACGGCAGCAGCGACAGGTACTTCCGGATGGTCTGGGCCACCGGCTCGTCGGCGCCGAGGAAGTACAGGACGCCGACCATGATCAGGGCGATCGGGCGGTTCGGGTCGAGGACGCCGGTGTCGAGCGCGCGCTTCCAGATGTCGGCCGGGTCACGCAGGTCGCCCTGCAGCACCGCGTGCCGGTCCGCGACGCCCTCCTGCTCCAGCAGGATCTGCGAGTGGGCGACGGCGACCGGCTCGTTGTCGACGTACACGCACCGCGCGTCCGGGTTCACCTCCGTCGCGACCTCGTGCACGTTCCCCACGGTCGGGACGCCGGAGCCGAGGTCGAGGAACTGGTCGATGCCGTTGCGGGCGAGGTACCGCACCCCGCGGCCGAGGAAGTCGCGGCCGGCGCGGGCGACGGTCTTGATCATCGGGAAGGTCCTGACGGCCTGCTCGCCGAACTGCCGGTCGATGGCCCAGTTGGCGTCGCCGCCGAGGAACCAGTCGTAGATGCGGGCCGCGTTCGGCCGGTCCAGGTCCACGCCTTCAGGGGCTTCGGGGTCCTGCGTGCTCATTGCGTCCTCCAGGCTTGCGGCCGACACCGCCGACCACGCTCGCGAGGGGGACCGTGGCGGCGCCGGGCTCGGGGCGCCACTCTCCCACAGGCACTATTCCGGGCTCGACGACGTCGAAGTTACCGAAGAACGCGGCGATCTCGTCGAGCGACCGGGAAATCGCGGGCGAGCTCGACCGCTCGGACAGCTTGACCAGCCGCCGGATCTGCTCCAGCTCTTCGCCTTCGACGCCGGATTCGGTCGCGTGCGAAAGCACGTACGCCGACCCGGGGGCCAGGAGCGTCCGGTAGTCGCGGATGGCTTCGCGGACCCCGCCGGCTTCCGGCAGGAAGTGCAGCACCGCCACGGTGAGCAGGCAGATCGGCTGGTCCGGGTCGAGCACGCCGGTCGCCAGCGCGGCTTCCCAGACCTCTTCGACGTCCCGCAGATCGGCGTGCAGGACGGCGTGCCGTTCGGGGTCGCCTGCCTCTTCGAGCAGCATCCGCCCGTGCGCGACGGCCACCGGCTCGTGGTCGACGTAGACGCAGCGGCTGTCGTCGGCGTAGTCGTCGGCCACCTCGTGCACGTTGCCGGCCGTGGGGATGCCCGAGCCGAGGTCGAGGAACTGCGTGATGCCTTCGGCGAGGCAGTAGCGCACGGCCCGGCCGAGGAAGTCGCGGTTGCTGCGGGCGAGCACCTTCGCCAGCGGGAACGCCTGCACCGCCTGCTCGCCGTACTGCCGGTCGATCGCCCAGTTCGCGGTGCCGCCGAGCGCCCAGTCGTAGATCCGCGCGACGTTCGGGCGGTCGAGATCGATGGCATCGGGCAGGAAGTCGGGGTCCACGACGTTCCCCTTCGGGCGGCAACTTCCGGTGGATTCGGGCGCAACGGAGTGACTCTACCGAAAGTTGTTCACAGCCCGGGACAGTTCACAGGGCCATTCGCCCTATTGGAGCTGCTGCATCTGGGCGCGGTAACCCTCCGCGAGCTCCTTGAGGAACTGCCGGGTCTCCTGGCGTTCCAGCGCGGCTCCGCGCAGCCTGTCCCAGGAGTCGACGAAGATGTTGAAGTCCTTGACGTCGTCGAGGTAGAGCCCGCCGGCGGAGTGCTCGATGTAGACGAAGTCCCGCGTGCGGTCCGGGAACCGCATGATCGTGAAGTCGTTGGGCACCGCGGCCAGCCGCGCGCCGAACGGCAGTACGTGCACGTAGACCCGCGGGTGCTTCTCGAGCGAGAGCAGGTGCTCGACCTGGTCGAGCATCACCGCGGGCGCGTACCCGCCGGGTGCCCGGCGCAGCGCGCCTTCGCTGATGATGAACCGGTAGTAGGGCGGCTGCTGCTGCTCGAACACGGCCTTGCGGTCGAGCCGGTTGCGCACCAGCGACGTCACGTCCGTCGCGCCGGCCTCGGTGAACTGCTTGAGCATGTAGTGCTCGGACTGCAGCGGGCCGGGGATGCGCTCACCGTGCCAGGTGAGGATCTCCGCGGCCGCGGGTTCCAGGTCGGTGAAGGTGCGGAACCAGTGCGGCACCACCGAGCGGTAGCCGGACCAGTGGCCGCGCTGCCCGGCGGCGGCGCGCGCCAGGTTCATCAGCGTGTCGGCTTCTTCGCCGTTGATCCCGAATGCGTTCAGCATGGATCGCACATCCCCGAGCTTCACCCCGACGGCACCGGACTCGATCTTGTTGACCTTGCCCTGGGTGCAGCCGAGGACCTCGGCGACCTGCTGCTGTGTCATCCGCGCCGCGGTGCGGGCATGCCGGAGCTCGTTCCCGAGCTGCTTCCGGCGCGAGGTGACGGTGCTGGCCATCGCCCTGCTCTCCCGGACCACTACAAGCGACGGCGGCCACCGGCCGCCGTCACACACGAACTATCGAACCCACCCAGGTTAGTGCTTCACCTTGCGGATCTCGATGATGACATCGCGCAGCGTTCCAGGAAACGCCGCGGAATGCCAGTCACCTGCGGTATCACTCGCCTGGACCAGTGAAATTCCGAATTATTCCGCCAACCGGAGGAGCCGTCTCTCCGGCATAGTGACCCCGTGACCGATCGTTCGCCCTCCGCCGCCGCCGTCACCCGGCTGGCCGACCGGGTCCACGGCTACGTCCAGCCGGACGGCTCCTGGTACATCAACAACTGCGGGTTCGTCGACGCCGGCGACCACACCGTGCTCATAGACACGTGCTCCACCGAGCGCCGCACGCGCGCGCTGCTCGAGACGGTCCAGGCCGCCACCGGCAGCCCGGTGACGACGCTGGTGAACACCCACCACCACGGCGACCACACCAACGGCAACTACCTGGTCGAGGGCGCGACGGTGATCGGCCACCGCAAGACGCGCGAGCTGATGGTCGCCGAGGGCATCCAGACGTTCGACGGCGTCTTCGTCGGCAACGACTGGGGCGAGCTGAAGTCGCGGCCACCGGAGGTCGTGTTCGACGACCGGCTGACGTTGTACGCCGGGGACGTCGAGATCCAGCTGATCCACCCCGGCCACGCGGCCCACACGACCAACGACGTGCTGGTCTGGCTGCCGGAGCAGCGCGTGCTCTACTCCGGTGACCTGGTGTTCCACGGCGGCAGCCCGTTCGCGCTGATGGGCTCGGTGGCCGGCTGGCGCGCCGGGCTCGACGTCATCCGGGAACTCGAACCGGACGTGATCTTGCCTGGTCACGGCGGCCCGTGCGGACTGGACGTCGTGGAGACGGTCGACCGGTACCTGGCCTTCGTCCAGAAGACGGCCGAGCGCGGCAAGGCCGCCGGGCTGTCCCCGCTGGAGGTGGCGAAGGAGACCGACCTGGGCGAGTTCTCGGAGCTGACCGAGCAGGAACGGCTGCCGGGCAACCTGCACCGGGCGTACGCCGAGCTCGACGGCGCCGAGTGGGGCGCGGACATCGACCTGGTGGCGGCGATCACCGACATGCTCGCGATCAACAAGGGGCCCATCCGCTGCTTCTCCTGAACTAGGTGAGCTGCTCCTCCGTGCCCTCCGTTGAGGCCTCGATCGGACTATCCATCCATGCCCCCACCACCACCCTCAAAGGAGCGGCTGCGCCGCACTGTGGCCTAGGGTGAATCGAGAGAGACTTCGGAAGGATTCGGATGAGCAAGAAGGCGAGCATCGGGGTCACCGGCCTGGCGGTCATGGGCCGCAACCTGGCCCGCAACCTGGCCCGGCACGGCCACACGGTGGCCCTGCACAACCGGTCCGAGGAGCGGACCCGCGCGCTGGTGGAGCAGTTCGGCGACGAGGGCGACTTCATCCCGGCGTACTCCGCGCAGGAGTTCGTCGACGCGCTGGAGCGGCCGCGGCAGGTCGTGATCATGGTCAAGGCCGGCGGCCCGACGGACGCCGTCATCGAGGAGTTCGCGCCGCTGCTCGAAGAGGGCGACGTGATCATCGACGCCGGCAACGCGCACTTCGCCGACACGCGCCGCCGCGAGAAAGCGCTGCGCGAGCGTGGGCTGCACTTCGTCGGCAGCGGCGTCTCCGGCGGTGAGGAAGGCGCGCTGCACGGGCCGAGCATCATGCCCGGCGGCTCGAAGGAGTCGTACGAGTCGCTCGGCCCGCTGTTCGAGGACATCTCGGCCAAGGTCGACGGCGAGCCGTGCTGCACGCACATCGGCGCGGACGGCGCCGGGCACTTCGTCAAGATGGTGCACAACGGCATCGAGTACGCCGACATGCAGCTGATCGCGGAGTCGTTCGACCTGCTCCGGCACGCGGGCGGCTACGCCCCGGCCGAGATCGCCGACGTGTTCCGCACCTGGAACACCGGCCGGCTGGACTCCTACCTGATCGAGATCACCGCCGACGTGCTCGCGCACGTCGACAAGGCGTCCGGCAAGCCGTTCGTCGACATCGTCGAGGACGCCGCCGAGCAGAAGGGCACCGGCCGCTGGACGGTGCAGATCGGCCTCGACCTGGGCGTCCCGATCTCGGGCATCGCCGAAGCCGTCTTCGCGCGTTCGCTGTCCGGCTCCAAGTCGCTGCGCGCGGCGGCCCGCGGGCTCGGCGGTCCTTCGGCGGCGCCGCTGTCGGGTTCCGCGCTGGACCGCTTCGCCGACGACGTCGAGCAGGCGCTGTACGCGTCGAAGGTGGTCGCGTACGCGCAGGGCTTCAACCAGATCCAGGCCGGCGCGACGGAGTACGGCTGGGACATCGACCTGGGCAAGGTCGCCTCGATCTGGCGCGGCGGCTGCATCATCCGCGCGAAGTTCCTCAACGACATCACCGCGGCCTACGCCGACGAGCCGGAGCTGCCGACGCTGCTGACGTCGGGTGGCTTCCGCAAGGCGGTCGAGGACGCGCAGGACTCGTGGCGCTCGGTGATCTCGACCGCGGTCAAGCTCGGCATCCCGACGCCGGGCTTCTCGACGGCGCTGGCCTACTACGACGGCCTCCGCGCGGACCGGCTGCCGGCCGCGCTGGTCCAGGGCCAGCGGGACTTCTTCGGGGCCCACACCTACCGCCGGGTGGACCGCGAAGGCTCGTTCCACACGGCCTGGGCCGCCGACGGCCGCCCGGAGTCCGAAGCCTGACCAGCCGCTGCTCTGGCCGGGAAGACCCCCTGGTCCCACCCGGTCAGAGCAGCGTCACCAGCAGCAACGCCAGGAGCGCCGCGGCGAGCAGGAGCCTCACTGCCCGCGGGCGGCGAGGATCTCCGCCAGCACCTCCAGGATCTTCGCCTCGGCCTCGTCCTTCTTGACGCCCAGGCCGTCGAGCACCTCGAAGCCGCTGCCCTCACCCTGTTCCAGCAGGGCCAGCAGCATGTGTTCGGTGCCGATGTAGTTGTGCCCCAGCCGCAGGCCTTCGCGCATGGTCAGCTCGAGGGTCTTCTTCGCGGCTCCGGTGAACGGGACCGGGTTCGGCGCCGGGTCCACCGGCTCGGGCAACCGGGCTTCGGCGGCTTCGCGGACGGCGTCGAGCTGCACGCCCTGGGCCAGGATCGCCCCGGCCGCCAGGGCCGCGGGCTCGCTGAGCAGGCCCAGCACGATGTGCACGGTGTCGATCTCCGGACTGGCGTGGTCGACGGCCGCCTTCTGCGCCTCGACGATGACGTGCCGGGCCCGGTCGGTGTAGCGGCCGAAGAGCCGTTCGATGCTGCCGCTCGGGTCACCGCCGGGATCGACCTTCGGCACGAACCGCTTCTGCGCGGCCTGTTTCGTGACGCCCATGCTGGCGCCGATCTCGGTCCAGGACGCCCCGGACCGCCGGGCCTGGTCGACGAAGTGGCCGATCAGGTGGTCGGCCACTTCGCCGAGGTGCTGACCCACGTAGACGGCGTCAGTCAGCTGCGCGAGGGCGTCCTGTTCGTGGTTGCTCTTGATGGCGTTGATGAGGTCGTCGAGCTTGATCTGAGGGAGTTCGGTCATGCCGTCAACTGTAGGTTGACGACCGGTCTTCCGTCAACCAGGAGTTGACGATCTTAGGCGAACGGCAGCCCGACGTAGTTCTCCGCGAGGCTCGTCGCCGCCGCTCGCGACGACGTCGTGTAGCGCAGCTGCGACAGCTGCAGCTGCCGCGCGAACCCGTCCGCGTGCGGGTCCGCGTGCAGCATCGTCGTCATGAACCAGGAGAAGTGCTCGGCCCGCCACACCCGGCGCAGACACGTGTCCGAATAGGACGCGGCGAGCGATTCGTCGCCGCGCAGCAACGTCTCCAGCGCCCGCGACAGCACCCGGACGTCGGCGACGGCGAGGTTCATGCCCTTCGCGCCGGTCGGCGGCACGATGTGCGCGGCGTCGCCGGCCAGGAACAGCCGCCCGTGCCGCAGCGGCTCGGCGACGAAGCTGCGCATCGGCGTGACGCCCTTGTCGAGGATCGGGCCTTCGCGGAGCGTGAAGTCGCCTTCGACCTCGAGCCGGGCGGTCAGCTCGGCCCAGATCCGGTCGTCGGACCACGCGTCCACGGACTCCGCGGGGTCGACCTGGAGGTAGAGCCGGGTGATCTCCGGCGTCCTCATGCTGTGTAGGGCGAACCCGCGTTCGTGGTGGGTGTAGATGAGCTCGTGGTGCGACGGCGGCGTCCGCGCCAGGACGCCCAGCCACGCGAACGGGTACTCGCGCTCGTACACCGTCAGCGCGCTGTCCGGAATGGACGGACGGCAGATACCGTGGAAGCCGTCGCAGCCCGCGACGGCGTCGCATTCGATAATTCTTGCCACACCGGTGGAATCCCGGTAGCGCACGACCGGCCGCACAGTGTCCACATCGGACAATTCGACGTCCGAAACCTCGAACGAAATCGGGTACCCGCGGGCCTCGTGCGCGTCGATGAGGTCCTTGACGATCTCCTGCTGGCCGTACACCGTGATCGCGCGGCCGGTCAGCTCGGTCAGCGCGATCCGGTGGTCGGCGCGGTCGAACCGCAGCGACAGCCCCTCGTGCGGCATGCCCTCGGCCGCCAGCCGCTCGCCGAGGCCCAGCGACGTCAGCAGCTCGACCGTCGGCTGCTCGCAGACGCCGGCCCGCACGCGCTGCCGGACGTACTCGCGGTCGCGGGCCTCCAGGACCACGCAGTCGATCCCGGCCTGGTGCAGCAGGAACGAGAGCAGCAGCCCGGCCGGGCCGGCGCCGATCACCGCGACCTGCGTGCGCATCACGCGGCCCGCGACTTCAGGTGCGCCTTGAGGTCGAAGGCGCTGGCTTCGAGGTCGGCGTAGGCGGGCTTCGGCTCGGCGGTGAACAGGCGGCGCGCGGCGATGTGGTCGGCGGGCCGGTTGACCGACTCGACGGCGATGAGGACGTCGTCGCGGAAGGACAGCACGGAGAACTTGCCCGCCGCCGGGTCGCCCGCCACCACCGTCCGGTCGGCGCCCGAAAGGATGCCGGCGATCTGCAGTTTCGCGCCCGCCTGGTCGGTCCAGAACCACGGCAGGCTGGCGTAGGGCTCTTCGGTGCCGGTGATCGCCGCGGCCACGCAACGGGCCTGGTCGACGGCGTTCTGCACGGACTCCAGCCGCGTCTCGGCGCCCGCCTGGACGCACGGGAAGTTCGCGCAGTCGCCGATGGCGAAGATCCGGTCGTCCGCCGTGCGCAGGTGCGCGTCGACGACGACGCCGTTGCGCACCGGCAGCCCGGCGGCCTCGGCGAGGGTGGTCTCGGGCAGCACGCCGACGGCGACGACGACCAGGTCGGCGGGCAGCCGGGTGCCGTCGGAGAGCTCGACCTCACGCACCCGCGAGTCGCCGTGCATCGCCGTGACGCCCTGGCCGAGCAGCACCGTGTGGCCGGCGTTGCGGTGCAGATCGGCGAAGTAGGCGGAGATCTCCGGCGTCGCGACGCGGTTGAGCAGGCGGTCCTGCGCCTCGACGATCGTCACCGGACGGCCGGCGTGCGAGGCGAACTCCAGCCCGATGAACCCGCCGCCGGCCACGACGACGTTTTCGGCTCGGGCGAGGGACTCCCGCAGCCGGTCGGCGTCATCGCGGGTGCGCAGCGTCAGCACCCCCGGCAGGTCGGCGCCGGGCACGGGCAGCGTCCGGTTGCGGGCGCCGGTGGCCAGGATCAGGAAGTCGTAGTCCAGCTCGCGGCCGTCTTCGAGCTCGGCTTTCCGCGCCGCCCGGTCGATCTTCGCCACCCGGCCGGCGACCAGCTCGATGTCCTTCTCGGCGAAGAAGTCCTCGCCGCGCAGGTGCAGCTGCTCGAGCCCGGCGGTACCGGCCAGGTACGCCTTCGACAGCGGCGGCCGCTGGTACGGCACGCCCGGCTCGTCCCCGACCAGCACCACCCGGCCGGCGAAGCCCCGGTCCCGCAGCGAAGCCACGGCCTGGAACCCGCTCTGACCAGCACCGACGACGAGAACGGTGGTCATTCCTGCTCCTCACCCGATCCGGCAACCCTCGATCTCATCCGACCACACCCGGCTCAAGCCGTCGAGGAGCCGCCGGACGACCGCAGGGCCCGCGGCGCACCCAGCACCCGCGAGATGCCGCGCGCCGCGGCCCGCACGGCCGGGACCAGCGTCCGCGGGTCCGTCCCCTCCGCCGGGACGACCACCGAGATCGCCGCCACGACGTCGTCCGTGGCGTCGCGGACCGGCGCGGCCACCGACAGGGCGATGAGCTCGATCTGGCCGTCGCTGATCGCGTAGCCGTCGCGACGGACGTCCGCCATGACCTGCCGCAGCCGCGCGGGCGAGCCGATCGTCTTCGGCGTGAACGTCTTGAGCGGCCCGGCCAGCACTTCCTCCCGGACCTCGGCGGGGGCGTGCGCGAGCAGCACCTGGCCGACGCCGGTGGCGTGCGCGGGCAGCCGCCCGCCGACGCGGGTCATGACGTTGACCGCGCCGCGGCCGGAGATGCGTTCGACGAAGACGACCTCGGCCCCGTCCAGCACGGCCAGCTGCACGTTCTGGTGCGTCGCCTCGTAGAGGTCCTCGAGGAACGGCATGGCGCTTTCCCGCAGCTCGGCGCCGTGCGGGGCGAGCGACGCCACCTCCCACAGCCACAGCCCGACGCGGTAGCCGCCGGTTTCGTCGCGCACGAGTGCGCCACGCCGGACGAGTTCGCCGGCGAGCCGGTGCGTGGTCGACAGCGGCAGCCCGGCGCGGCGGCTGAGCTCCGACAGCGTCAGCCGCGGCCGCTCGGCGGTGAAGGCGCCCAGGAGGTCGAGGACGCGATCCACCACCGAAGGCGGCCGCTGCGCGCTGTGTCTCACCCTTCTTCGTCGTCCGGCAGCAGCGGCCGCATGAACGTCCGCCGGTACCGCACCACGCACCCGCTCTCCTCGCGGATCTTGTCGGCCTCGATGAAGTCCGGGTCGACGCCGAACAGCGTCCGGTAGCGCTCGTACGCGGCGAGGCTCTCGAAACTGAACAGCGCCCTGGCTTCGTCGCTCGCCCCCTCCGCCGGCAGGAAGTAGCCGTGGTGGACGCCGCCTTCGCGCTGCACCAGCCGCATCCACGCGGCGGCGAAGCGTTCGAAGTCGGGGAGTTTCGCGGGGTCGATGACGTAGTCGACGACGCAGGTGATCACTTGCCGCCCCAGACGCGGTCGGCCGTCGCGACGATCAGCTCCAGCTTCCGCAGCTGGTCGTCCGGGGTCAGGTCGTTGCCCTCCTCCGTCGAGGAGAAGCCGCACTGCGGCGACAGGCACAGCCGGTCGATGTCGACATACTGCGAAGCCTCTTCGATCCGCCGCACCAGGACGTCCGGGTCCTCCAGCTCCGGCCGCTTGGTCGTCACCAGGCCGAGGACGACCTTCTTGTCCTTCGGGACGAACCGCAGCGGCTCGAAACCGCCGGAGCGTTCGTCGTCGTACTCCAGGAAGAACCCGTCGACGGCGAGCTCGCCGAACAACGCCTCCGCGACGAACTCGTAGCTGCCTTCGGCGGCCCACGACGACCGGAAGTTGCCGCGGCACAGGTGGGTCGTCACGGTCAGGTCCTCGGGACGCCCTTCGAGCGCCGCGTTCATCGTCGCGATGTTGCGCAGGTGCTGGGTGTCCGGGTCGCCGCCCATCCGCGCGACGAGCTCCCGCTGCGCCGGGTCGTTGAGGTAGGCGAGGCTGGTGTCGTCGAGCTGCAGGTACCGGCAGCCGAGGCCGTGCATCGCGGTGACCTGCTGTTTGTAGGCCGCGCTGAGGTCGGCGAAGAACTCCTCGAGGTCCGGGTAGACGGTCTCGCTGACCGCGGCCCGGCCGCCGCGGTAGTAGACCATGCTCGGCGACGGGATGGTCAGCTTCGGCGTCACGCCCGGGTCCACATGGGACTGCAGGAAGCGGAAGTGGTCGGCGAAGATCGGCTCGTCGAGCCGCACCTTGCCGTCGACCTGCAGCCCCGGCGGGCTGAACTCGAGGTCACCCGCCAGGTTGTGGAACTTGACGTGCAGCCGCTGGTCGCTCTTCGAGACGCCGCCGAGCGCGTAGATGAAGTCCATGTGCCACGAAGCGCGCCGGAACTCGCCGTCGGTCGCCGAGCTCAGCCCGGCGGCCTTCTGCATCTTGATCACGTCGCGGATCGCGTCGTCCTCGACCGCGCGGAGCTGCTCCGCGTTGATCTCACCGCTTTCGTTCCGCCGTCGTGCGTCGCGCAACACCGGGGGCCGCAGCAGGCTCCCCACGTGATCGGCGCGAAACGGCGGGCCCACCTGGGAAATGCCACCCGAAGTCATGCACCGATGGTCACACATTCCCGGCCGTCGCGCCGCCCCCCGAAACATGATCATCACGACCAGGACTTGCCACCGTCACCGGCACCGCGTTGGCTGTGACACCGACCAGGCTGCTGCACCAGGGGGCGATCATGACGGAATCCGCGGTCCACCCGGTCGACCGGGGCCTGCCCGCCGGCCGGCTGGCCTTGCTCGGCCTCCAGCACATGGCGATCATGTACGCCGGTTCGGTCGCGGTGCCGCTGATCGTCGGCAGCGCGCTGAAGCTCGACCCGGCGACGATCGGGCTGCTGGTCAACGCCGACCTGCTGGTCGCGGGCATCGCGACGCTCATACAGGCGATCGGCATCGGGAAGCTGCTCGGCATCCGGCTGCCGGTGGTGGCGGGGGCGACGTTCACCGTCGTCAACCCGATGATCCTGATCGCGTCCCAGTACGGCCTGCCGGCGGTCTACGGCGCGATGCTCGCCTCCGGCGTGTTCGGGCTGCTCATCGCGCGGCCGTTCGCGAAGCTGATCCGGTTCTTCCCGCCGCTGGTCACCGGGACGCTGCTGCTGGTCATCGGCGTCTCGCTGCTGGGCCCGGGCGCGGCGATGATCGCCGGCCACGACCCGGCGGCACCGGACTACGCGGCGCCGTCGCACATCGGGCTGGCGTTCGGCGTGCTCGCGCTGCTTGTGCTGTTCACCCGCGTGCTGCGCGGGTTCGCCAACCAGGTCGGGCCGCTGCTGGCGCTGGCGATCGGGCTGGCCGTGGCGATCCCGATGGGCCTGGTGCACTGGGACGGCCTGCGCGCGGCCGGCTGGTTCGGGCTGGCGTCGCCGTTCCACTTCGGCGCGCCGACGTTCCCGGTGGCGGCGATCCTGTCGATGTGCGTGGTCATGCTGGTGACGTTCACGGAGTCGACCGCCGACATGATCGCCGTCGGCGAGATCACCGGCCGCCCGCCGACCGACGCCGACCTCGCCCGCGGCCTGGCGACCGACGGCGTCTCGGCCGTCCTCGGCGGCGTGATGAACTCCTTCCCGGACACGGCGTTCGCGCAGAACGTCGGCCTGGTGCGGATGACCGGCGTCCGCAGCCGCTGGGTGGTGGCGGTGACCGGCGGGATCCTCGTGCTGATGGGCCTGGTGCCGAAGGTCGGCGCGTTCATCGCGGCCATCCCCGAACCGGTGGTCGGCGGGGTCGCGGTGGTGATGTTCGCAATGGTCGCGGCGGTCGGCGCCCAGAACCTCCGGACGGTGGAGTTCTCGGGCAACCACAACACATTCGTGGTGGCGGTGGCCCTCGGCGTGGGTCTGCTGCCGGCGTTCGCCCCGGACTTCTTCAAGCACTTCCCGGCCTGGCTGCAGACGATCTGCGGAAGTTCGATCACGGTGGCGGCGGTGCTGGCCTTCGTGCTCAACCTCCTGTTCAACCACCTCGGCCGGCGCGCGGAGCCGGACCTGCTCAAAGCGTCTTGAGCGCCGCCCGCCACTGGGCTCGGGTGAAAGCCAGGACAGGAGACCCCGCCCCGAGCTTGGAATCCCGGACACCGACCCATTCGGTCTTCGTCGTGTTCACCTCGACGCACTCACCCTGGCCGCCGCTGGCACTGGACTTGAACCAATCGTCGGCGGCACTGAGGACGCGAAGGGCTTCAGGGTGGTTCATCGGGCGATCTCCTTCGCGACTTGCTCGATCAGAGCGATGCTTTGTTCCGGCTTGAGGGCCTTGTTCACCTGGATGCGGGTCAGGTCGTCACGGTAGATGGCGATCTCCGCAGGATCTTCGACGAACGTGCCCCGGATGCGCGACTCGAACCAAACGGTGCCCGGGTCGTCGTCGAATTCGGCCGGGTAGTCCATGATCGTGAAGGCGCCCTCCACGCCCGGGTGGCCACCGGCGGCAGCAGGCAGGACCTGCACCGTGATGTTCGGGAGCTGGGCCAGCTTGATCAACTGCTCGAGCTGGCGACGCATCACAGCCGAGCCACCGACGACACGGCGCAGCGCGGCCTCGTCGATGACGCGCCACACCTGCAGCGGCTCCAGGTCCGTCCGGTGGGTGAGCACCTCGTGGCGCGCCATGCGCAGCTCGACGCGGCGATTCACCTCGGCGTCGGACAGAGTGGGGTTGACGTCGCGAATGACGGCCTCGGCGTATTCGGGCAGCTGGAACAGCCCGTGCACGAGCATGGCGTCGTAGCCGCTGAGCCGTCGTGCGATGGATTCCAAGCCCAGGTACATCGTGAACCACTCAGGCGTGACGTCGGAGAAGCCGACCCACCAGTCTCGCCCCTTCTTCGCGCGGGCCAAGAGCGTCCGGAAGAACTGGATGCGGTCCGCGTGGCCGTACCAGGTGAGCAGGACTTCCAGATCAGCCGCGCTGGGCAAGTTCCGGCCGACCTCGACGTGTCCCGGCCAGGCGGCGGTCTTACCCAGCCGGTCCGCGACGTCAGCACGTTCGTACCCGGCACGGAGACGCAGCCGCTTCAGCTCTACGCCGATCCATCTCTTAAGCGCGCTTCGGCTCGACTCGACCATCGGCGTCACCTCCCGGCAGAGCTCACTGGCTCGTTCTTCACCCGAAAAGACCACGCTAAAAGCTAGCGCGCTACTTTGTAGCGTACTACTTTGATACGTGGCTGCTATGTAGTTCTGACCCAGCCACACAGTAGCCGCTGACGACACGGCGAGCGGGGAAGATCCAAGACCCCTGCGGACCGTGTCGTCAGCCCTTGCGACGAACCGGGTCCGGCGCCGATGGAGTACGCGATGACATCTGAATCACCGGCGGAACCAGCACCCGCAATGCCCGGTGCGGCACCGCTCTGCGACGAAGCCGAGTTCTCGGCACTCATCCAAGAGATGGTCGCCGAGGACGCGCCGCAGTTGTTCGCCGTCGTTCAGGAATACGGTGACCGCGTCGACGCCAGGATCGCCGCCTGGGGCATGGCGTTCCCAGACCACGCTGAGGTCATCACCGTCGAGTACACCCGGCGAATGAGCTTCTCGGCACCCACCCGCGCACTGCGCCTCTTCAGCTTCGGCAGCCACGTCCGCGCCCGCATCGCCTGGGTTGGACCGCACGGGGCCCTCAACACGCCGTGAGCAGCCGGTCGACGAGCGCCGCCGCGGTGCCCGGCTCGATCGGGCGCCTGAACAGCACGCGCACGTAAAGCGGGGCCAGGACGAAGTCGAGCACCTCGTCGACCGACGGCACCGGCTCGCCGCGGGCCGCGGCCTTGTCCAGGGCGGTCTGCAGGTCTTCGCCGCGGGCCCGCAGGTACTCCAGCGGCTTCTCGTCCGGGTTCAGGGTGGCGACGAGCGCGCGGAGCAGGATCTGGCCGTGCCGGTCGCGCATCGCGCGCTCCACGCCTTCGGCCCAGCCGAGCAGGTCGCCGCGCAGCGAGCCGGTGTCCGGGATCGGTGACGTCGAACGCAGGCGCGTCACCGCCGCGTCCAGTATCAAGGCGTCGCGGCTGCCCCAGCGCCGGTAGACGCTCGTCGGGTTCACGCCCGCCCGTTCGGCGATCTTCGGGATGGCGGCGTCGATCTCGCCGGCCGCGAGCAGTTCGACGACGGCGTCGTGCACCGCGTCGCGGACACGGGCGCTGCGGCCGCCGGGTCGGGTCATGCGCTCATCCTAAAGCAAAGCGACTTGCTTTTGTGCTCGAGCCACGGCTAGCCTTAAGTCAAATCGAATGGCTTTAAGGAGACTGTGATGGCCCGCAAGATGACCAAGGACGAGCGCGAGCGGTTCCTCGCCGAGCCGCAGGTCGGCGTGCTCAGCGTCGCGGCGGAGCCCGGGCGTGCGCCGCTGACCACGCCGATCTGGTACCGCTACGAGCCCGGCGGCGACGTCGTCGTGATGACGTCGCCCGGCTCGCGCAAGGCCCGCTTGATCGAGGCGGCCGGCCGGTTCGCGCTCTGCGTCCAGCAGCAGGACGGGGTCTACAAGTACGTGTCGGCCGAGGGCCCGGTGGTGGATTCGTGGCCGATGACGAAGGCCGAGCGGCACGAGATGGCGGCCCGCTACCTGCCGCCGGGCGTGAGCGAAGCGTACACCGACGCGATGGACGGCACCCACGGCAACAACATCGCGATCGTGATGCGCCCGGAGCGCTGGAACACCTCGGACTTCAGCGACCTGACCGAACAGCTGGCCTGATCTACCAGCAGATGACCAGCAGCACGCACGACGGCTCGGGCCGCGGCGTGGTGGTCGGGGCCGGCGAGTGGCCACCGGACGGCGGCGGATTCCCGGCCGGCGTCGTCGTCGCGGTGGGCGGCGTGGACGAACCGGCACCACCGGTCGGCGTGGCCGTCGGCGTCGCGGTTCCGGTGCTGCCGGTCTCGGTGGCCGAGGTCCGGCCCGGCACCTCGGTGACGGTGCCGCGGTGCTCACCCGAGGCCGGGACGACGTCGCCGCCGGTGCCGCCGCCGATCCCGCCGTCGTGCGGGGAGTCCGTGGCCTGGTCGGCGCCGCCCAGCCCGGTCGTGCGCTGTGGGAAGGGGATGACCTGGATCTGGTCGACCGGGGACGCGTCCTGGCGTTCCTTGCCGCCGAAGGCGACCAGCGCCGCGGCGGCACCGCAGCCGACGATGACGGCCAGCATCACCGCGACCACGCGCCAGCGCGACTGACCCGGTCCCGGACGGTCACCCCAGCCCTCGCGCACGAGCAGCTCGGCGACCGATACTTCGTCGTTCACCCCGACAGACCTTCCCGAGAGGCCTTCCGGCCGACATCGTGGCCGTATTCTTACCGTAAAAGGCCCCCGAATGGGTGAAGGTCCGGCAAAAAATCGTCACGTAACGCTCAGCTTGACAGTCAGTGACTCTCCACAGCGTTTTCTAAGCCGGCGCTCGTGATACTCCCAGCATGACCACCGATGCTCAGTCCATGCTGCTGAAAGCCGGACGGCCGGTCCCCGCGGCCGCCGGCGTGCGCGGCCGGTGGCCGGTCCTGAAGTTCGTCCCGAACCCGAAGACGACGCCGTTCACCTTCGGCTACCTGGTCGTCCTGCTCGGCACGACGCTGCTGCTCAAGTTCGCCGACGCGGACCTGACCGAGCGGCTGCTGCGGCTGTCCAGCACCGACGCCCACAACCTGTGGCGCCGGCCGCTGACCTCGCTGCTGACCAGCGCGCTCTGGCTGTCCGACGAGGGCTGGCTCGTCTACGTCGTGATCTTCACGATCGCCGTCGCGCCGCTGGAACGCCGGTTCGGCATCCGCCGCGCGGCGATCGTGTTCTTCTCCGGCCACGTCCTGGCCACGCTCGTCACCGAGCTGCCGGTGATGGCCCTGATCAGCTTCCACGTGCTGCCGGCCTCGGCGGGTCACTGGCTCGACATCGGGGTCAGCTACGGCTTCTTCACCACGGCCGGCGCCCTGGTGTTCCTCCTCGGCGGCCGCGCGCGGCTCCTGGCGCTCGCCGCGACCGAGGCGTTCATCGCGGTGATCTGGCTGAGCGACGACCCGGCGAGCTTCGACTCGATCGTCACGCTGCTCGGCCACGCGTTCGCCGCGCACTTCGGGCTGCTGTTCTGGGGACCGCGGCTGCGGCGCGCTTCCGCAGGCCGGGACCGGATTCCGGCGGGTAGGCACGAACCGGAGTCGGTGGTGTAATCGACGAGCCACACGCCGACCGCATGGGGGACGAACGCTCATGGAGGCAGACTCGCTCGCCGCGCTGGTCGAGCTGAGTCCGGACGCGATCTGCGTCCACGAGAACGGCGTCCTCACCTACGCCAACCGCGCCGCGCTGGAGACGTTCGCCGCCCGCTGCGCGGACGACGTCGTCGGCCGCCGGTTCACGGACTTCGTCGCCGAGGAGTCACGGGCCACGGTGGTGGCGAAGCTGGCGGAACTGACCCGGCCGGGGCAGGCGAGCGAGCCGGTCGAAGCGCTGATGTCCCGGCTGGACGGCAGCAAGTTCGCCGTGGAGACGGTGTCGGTGCGCCTGGCCGGCCACGGCGCCTACCAGGTCGTCATGCGGGACATCACGGCGAAGAAGGCGGCCGCCGACGCCCTCCGCTACCAGGCGGCGCTGGTGTCGCACGTCAGCGACGCGCTGATCGCGACCACCGGCGAAGGCGTCGTGACCAGCTGGAACCCGGCCGCCGAGGCGGTCTACGGCTGGACCGCGGCCGAGGCCGTCGGGCGGCGCGCGAGCGAGCTCGTCGGCGCACCCCTGGACCTGCCCGCCATCCGGCGCGGCGGCGGTGTCGCGGAAGCGGTGCACCGGCGGCGGGACGGCGCGCCGCTCGCAATCCGCGTCTCGGCCGCCGAGATGAACGACGGCTACGTGCTGGTCTGCGCCGACGAAACCGCGCGGCGGCGGGCCGAGCAGAACTACCGGACGGTGGTCGCCTCGCTCGACGAAGGCGTCCTGGTGATGGGACCGGCCGGGCTCATCGAAGCCGCGAACCCGGCGGCCTGCCGGATCCTCGGCGTCGCCGAAACCGACCTGATCGGCGTTCCGTGCCACACGCTGACGCTGTTCACCGAGTCCGGCCACTGGATCCCGCCGGACGAGCTGCCGTCGGTGCAGACCCGGCGGACCGGGGTGACGCACAACGGCCTGGTCGTCCGCCTGCGCCGGCCGGACGGCCGCGACGTCTGGGTGTCGCTGACCTCGCGGCTGCTCAACCCGGACGACCCGGCGGCGATGGCCGTGGTCACGTCGTTCACCGACATCACCGAAACCCGCGCGATCAGCGCGCAGCTCGCGCACGACGCCACCCACGACCCGCTGACCCGGCTGGCGAACCGGACCCTGGTGCTGGGCCGGCTCGACGTCCGCGAGCGCGGCGCGGTCACGGTTCTGTTCCTCGACCTGGACAAGTTCAAGCTCATCAACGACTCGCTCGGGCACTCGGTCGGCGACCAGGTGCTGCGGATCGTCGGCGAACGCCTGCGCCGCAGCTCGGGCCGTGACGACCTGGTCGGCAGGCTGGGCGGCGACGAGTTCGTCGTCGTCACCGCCGAGGTCACCGACCCCGGCGAGGTCCGCGCGCTGGCCGAGCACCTGCGGGCGGCGCTGGCCGAGCCGATCGGCGTGCTGGGCAGGCAACTGCACCTCGACGCCAGCATCGGGGTCGTGCTCGTCGGCCGCGACGACCGGCGCAGCGCCGAGGACCTGCTGCGCGACGCGGACGTCGCGATGTACCAGGCGAAGACGCTCGGGCGGGGCCGGCACCACTTCTTCGACGTCGGGCTGCGCGAGCGGATGCAGCGGCGGCTGCGGATGGAGCAGGACCTGCGCGACGCGGTGCACGACGGCCAGCTGTGGCCCGCGTACCAGCCGGTCGTCGACCTGCGGACCGGCGAGATGGTCGCGGTGGAGGCGCTGCTGCGGTGGACGCACCCGCGCCAGGGCGCGATCTCGCCCGCGGAGTTCATCCCGCTCGCCGAGGAGAGCGACCTGATCAACGTGATCGGCAAGGAGATGCTGCGCGCGACGACCCGCGAGCTCGCCGCGCGGCGGATCCGCCAGGGCCTCGACCTGACGCTGAAGGTCAACCTCTCGACCCGCCAGCTCGACGACCCGCACCTGGTCCCGGCGGTCCAGGACGCGCTGGCGAGCACCGGGCTGCCCGCCGGCGCGCTATGCCTGGAGGTGACCGAAAGCGCGTTGATGCGCGACCAGGAGGCGGCCGCGGAAGTGCTGGCGTCCCTGCGTTCCCTGGGGGTGCTGCTGGCGATCGACGACTTCGGCACCGGCTATTCGTCACTCGCGCAGCTGCGCCGGCTGACGCTGGACACGCTGAAGATCGACCGCTCGTTCATCACCGGGATCGCCGAGTCACGGGACGCCGAAGCGATCGTCACGAGCATCATCGCGATGGCGCACGCGGTGGACCTGACGGTCATCGCCGAAGGCGTCGAGTCGGCGGAGCAGGTGGACCTGCTCCGCCGGCTCGGCTGCGACCAGGCGCAGGGCTACCACCTCGGCCGCCCGGTGCCGGCGGCCGAGCTGTTCGGTCAGTAGACGGCTTTCAGGCGCTCCAGCTCATCCGGCGTCAGCTCGATGCCGAGGTCCTTGAGGGAGGCGTCGAGTTCGTCAGGAGCGATGGTGGTGGTTTCGCTGCGGCCATCGGGACGTTCGACGGTGAGCTCCCGGCCGAGGAGCCGGCGGCTGACGCCGGGTTCGAGCGTCATGATCACCAGCCGCCCGGTGAACGGCGACTTCGGGTGCGTCGAGGTGTAGTGGTGGTAGACCTCGTAGTCGATGGGGTGCATGCCGTTGAGCCGGAACTCGAGGATGTCCTCGCCGCCCTTTTCCAGCGTCCACCAGCCGTCGTTCTGCTTGATGCGCTGGGGCCAGCCGGCCTGGTCGACTTCGTGGCCGTCGACGAGCGGCATCGGGTCGAGGATCCCGGCCCCGTACCCGACGTCGGCGAGAAAGCGCTGCCCGTCGACGTCGACGGCGAGCGTCATGTGGGTGTAGGGCCCGGGCCGCCGCGGCTGCACGCGCGCGGAAAGCCGGTGCACGGTGTAGCCGAGCTGCTCGAGGACGGCGGCGAAGAGGCCACTGTGTTCGTAGCAGTAGCCGCCCCGCCGCCGCCCGACGAGTTTCGCGCTCACGACGTCGAGGGAAATCCCTTGGTGCTGCCCGAGAACGACGTCGACGTTCTCGAACGGGATGGCCTGGACGTGCGCGCGCATCAGATCGGTGAGCGCGGCTGCGGACGGTGCCCGGCGCGTCTGCCCGGTGCGTGCGAGGTAGGCGTCGAGATCGACGGCGCCGATACCCCATTCCCCTTCGGTGGTCATGGGTCCAGGATGGACCCTCGACCTTACTGGAGGTCAACCTTCGTGCACGACCTGCCGCACCTCGACGGCGGTGTAGGCGGCATCGGGGATCATCGCGGCCAGCTCGACGGCCCGCCCTTCGCCGGCGACGTCGACGACGTAGTAGCCGCAGAGGAAGGCGTCGGATTCGACGAAGGGCCCGGTCTTGACCTCCGCCTGGCCGTCCTTGACCTGGACGGTCCGGGTTTCGGCGGGTTCGGCGAGCGCCTTGGTCTCGACCATCTCCCCGGAGTCGGTGACGAGCTTGATGAAGGCCCCGTGCCCTTCGTAGACGGCGTTCTTCTGGTCATCGGTGAGGGTGGCCCAGAGGGTGGGGTTCATGTGGAGGGTGAGGAGGTAACGCATGTCCGGCTCCCGGTAGGTGGGTGGCAGCCCGGGTGGCTGCCTTCGCCGGGTGGTCGGCGCCGGGCGACGAGTCCGGACATGGGCGCCGGCGGTTCACTCGTTCGGCCTAGCGAGCCAGTCTTCGGGCCGGCGGTGGCGCCCGAGCCCGGCGGCGTCGAACTCGTCGAAGTGCGCCCCTCGCCGGACGCCGAGTGCGCGCAGGGCCTGCGAAATCGGGCTGCCGTCGGCCGGCGGCCGCTCGTTCTCGGCCACGTGCAGCGGACCGAGCAGCACGGCACCGCGGTGCCAGACCTGCGCCGACTGGGTACCGGCCCCGCCGAAGTACTCGGCTTCGACGTAGGCCACAGGACCCAGTTCCGAGCACGCGGCGAGCGAGCTGCCGAACCCCGCCGGCGCCTTCCAGAACCCCGCGAGCTTCGGGGCGCCCGGAACGGTGACCGCGTCGAAGTATTCGTCGGTCATCAGCAGCATCGACAGCGGGCCGTGGAGCGGAACGATCCGCGCGGCCACGACGGACCCGGCCAGCCGGCGCAGCACGGCATCACCGCCGATCACCGATTCGAGGCGGTACACGGCTCAGCTCCGGCTGACGAGCACGTACCGCTCGTCCTCGATCGGCCCACCCCACAGGGCGGGATCGTCGAGCCGGGTCAAGGTCGCTTCGGCCCGGTGCGCGAGAACCAGGCGTTCGCACTCCCCGGCGGCGATCCCGGCGCCGGTGAACCACCGGCCTTCGACGAGCACCAACCGGCCGTCCGGCTTCAGCAACGACACCCAGGTCCCCACGGCGGCCGCCGGGTCGGGCAGGGCCCACAGCACATGCCGCGCCAGGACGACGTCGTAAGCACCAGGCGCGCAGGGCGGATCCGCGGCATCCCCCTCCCGCAGCTCGACATCGAACCCGGCGGCCTTCTCGGCGGCAACGGCGAGCATCCCGCGGGACAGATCGACACCGTGCACGACGTACCCGGCCCGGGCAAGCAGCACGGCAAGACTGCCGGTCCCGCACCCGAGATCGACAACGGCCGCAGGAGCCGGCGGCAGGAGCGGCAGCAGAAGGTCCGACCAGGCGGCCCGCACGGCGGGGTCTTTGAGGCCGTGGTCGGGCTGGTCGTCGAAGGACGCGGCCTCGGCGTCCCACAGCTCGCTGGTCATCCCGCTACTCTCCCAAGCCGGTTCCCGCGGCCGCAGCCGTGTCAGGGAGCGCACCGAACCCAATGCCGAAGGGCGTCATCCCGGCTTCCGCGGCTTGATCAACAACCTGAGCAAGGCCGGTCGGCTCACCAGCGAGCAAGAACAGTCGGGCAGCTCGGCGGCATCACCGTGTGCGGCGAGCTTGCTCGGTTCGTCGGCCACCTGCCGGTCCCCCTTCGACCCGCGTGGAGGTACCGCAGCGGCCGAAGCGTGCCGGCGATAGCCAAGACGCAAGAAAGCCGCCTTGACCTGAGTCAAGGCGGCTTCTTCGAACGTGGCCAGGGCCGGGGTCGAACCGGCGACCTTCCGCTTTTCAGGCGGACGCTCGTACCAACTGAGCTACCTGGCCGGGAACGCCGGCAAGGGGCCGAACGATCTTGCGACCCTGACGGGACTCGAACCCGCGACCTTCGCCGTGACAGGGCGACGCGCTAACCAACTGCGCCACAGGGCCTTGCTTTACTACAGTACTGCGTACTCCCAACGGGATTCGAACCCGCGTTGCCGCCTTGAAAGGGCGGAGTCCTAGGCCGCTGAACGATGGGAGCCCGGTCGGTTTCGGGTGACCGACCGACCGCGCTCTCAGGTTCCCCTGGGAGCGATTACAAGCATAGGGCACGCCGCCACCGCTTTGCACCGGGGGTTCCTTAAGCCTCCGGCGAGCCTGGGAGCTGCGCAAACGCCGCCAGTTCCGCCAGGCGGCGAGCCAGCTCGGCCCGCTCCGGCTCGGGCAGGGCCGACGCGAGCAGTTCGCCGATCCGGTCGTCGGTCAGGGCCTCCGCCTGCCGCCAGCGGTCGCGCAGGTCCGGCTTGCGCTCCGCCGCCGCCGTCAGCTCGTTCGCCGCGTCCTCGGGCCACGCCGTGCGCAGGAGCCGCTCGCGGCCGCCCTCCGGGTCCGCGATCACCGCTTCCGGCACCGACATGCCCAGCGCGCGCAGCGCGGCGAAGTGGAGGCCGCCGCGCAGCTCGCGGAAGACCATCAGCGCGAAGCCGAGGCGTTCGACGTCACCCGAGGGTCGCTCGGCGTTCTTCCAGCCGGCGAAGAGCGCCAGCCCGCTGGCGTCCGCGGTGTCCACCACGCGGAACAGCAACTCGGCGAGGCGACCGGGTTCCGATACCGCCGAAAGGTGGACGCGGGACCACCGCGCCGATGACTCCGCGTAGGCGCGTACCGCGGCGGGTGCGTCGAGGACGGCCGTCGCCGCGGGAAGGACGTACTCGAACAGCCAGTGCGGGAAGATGCCGAACAGCTCGGCGGCCACCTTCGGCGGCACGTCGCCGAGCACCGCGGACCGCCCGCGGAGGTACAGCGAACGCGCCGGAAGCCCGGCTTCCGCCTCGACCGCCGCCAGCTCCGGCGACGTCATGAACTTCCCGCCCAGCACCTGCACGACCGGTCTGATCCGGTTCGCCAGCCCCGCCACACCCTCGATCGCCGTCATGGCCGTCCCCTTTCGACACGACGACCGTAACACTGTTACGAAACGAGGGTCAAGCAGCGGGCACCAGCTCGCCAACCACTACCGGAAAAGCGGCCGAACCTGCGGAAATATCACGGAACAGGCCCAGCACAACCGCCGGGCCCACCCGCTCAACGCTGAACCGGCGCCTGCCCGTCCTCATCCAGGTTCAGGCCCAGCATCTCCAGCAACTGAACACAGTCCTCGACCCCCAGCGCACCATGCGCCACCGCCAGCCGAGCCCGCCGGACCTGATCATCCGACACCCGCTGCGCATCGGCCGCCCCGCTTCGCTGAGCCGGCAACGCCCCGGCAAACGGAGCACTCCCCCCATCGGCACCTTCGTACCGAAGGAGGAACTGCCGCACTTCAACAGACCCGCTCATAGCCCCTCCATACGGCTCACAACAGCTTGGCCGCGAGGCTAACCAGCACCGGCCACCACACACAGCCCCCCGGAGAGTGAACCTGAGGCCACGCTCCGCTCAACGCAGCGCAATCAGCACCCCCGAAGAAGAACCCAGCCGAACGAGCGTCACCCACCCCCGCAAAGTGACACCACACGGGGAAATTTCCCGCTCTCCACTCGCCCAACCACCCAAGTCGTGCAACAATCGAAGTGCTGACACACCCCCGGTCAGCGCCTGTGGAGATCCCCTCCGACCCCCGCGTTCCTCCCCCTGGCGCGGGGGTCCTCCATTTCTTGGCCCTGCTCGGGCTTCGCCCTCCGCGGGCCAAGCATTTCGGCGTACCGCCCGGGGGGCCGAGCCCCCCGGACCCCCCACGGTGCCTCCCGCTCGGCTTCCAGCGTTGTCCCGTTTCGCTTCGGGCGCTGCGCGCCCTTGCGGCGGTGGTTGCGTGCAGAGGTGGGCGTGATGCCTTTGGGGTCACGCGTCAGGTCCTTTGGGTCACGTGTGATGGCTCGTGGATCACGCGTGGGCTGAGGGTGATCGACTCGGTGGGTTAGGTGGGGGTTGCTTTGTGTTGTGGGGGGTTGGGCCTGATGGGTGGGGTTTGGGCTGAATGGGTGGGGTTGTTGGCGTGTTGTAGCTCACAGTGGTTTGTGTGGCGAGATCTAAACGTTATCGTGGCGTTCGTGCCTCTTCCCTCCCTTGGCCGCCTCAGCAGCCGCACGAACCTGAAAGCCGCCGCGTCTTCCGGTCGTCATCGTGGTGCCGCGAAGCCTGCGGACGATGGTGTCGTCGAGGACACCGAGCTCACGTCGTACCTCGCGGCGCTCGCCCCGGACAACGACCTCGAGAGCACCGGCTCCGGCAAGCGGTTCGGCGAGGCGCAGGTCTACCAGCTGCGGATGAGCCTCATCGCCAGCCAGCAGCTCAAGGACATCGCCGCCGAGCGGCAGATCTCGCCCCAGGCGCTCGCCCAGGAGTGGATCCTCGAGCGGCTCAACTGGGAAGGCCAGGCTTCGTCGCTGCAGGACCAGCGGCAGCAGGCCGGCGACCTCGAGGTCAGCGACCTCACCGACGAGTTCCACTTCCCCGCCGACGCCTTCGACGCGCCGGCCCTCGGGCACCGCTGAGCCCGCCCACGCCACGAGAAAGGGCCCCCGGCGGGATCGCCGGGGGCCCTTCACTCAGGCCTTTGAACGCAGAGGGCCTGTGAGACTCATTCAGCCGTCGCACGCCGCTTGACTTCCGTACGGACCCAGCGGTCTGCGTTCGGGGCGCGGCGCGCTAACCAGAACAAGCCTCGGTCGTCAGATCGCGCGGACCTTCTGGGCCTGCGGACCCTTCTGACCCTGGCCGACCTCGAACTCCACCCGCTGGTTCTCCTCGAGGGTGCGGAAGCCGCGGCCCTCGATCTCCGAGTAGTGAACGAACACGTCGCCTTCGCCGCCGTCCTGCGCGATGAAGCCGAAGCCCTTCTCCGCGTTGAACCACTTCACAGTGCCTTGCGCCACCGCTGTACTCCTCGTTACACAGATCCGCTTCGAATGCCACCGAAGCGGCACCCCGACCGTCCCGGGCGGTTCCAACGAGACGAGTCAAGAGCGGTTCGGCTCCATGGCTCGCGTCAGAAGTTCCGCGAGTGTGAAGCCACGAACACGCAAAACGACGGCCTGAGAGCAGACTACCGGGATCTGGCCAAAGTTGAACCCCGTGATCGAGGCGAAAACCGCCTGTGCGCACCAAGGTCACCGGAACGTCGTAGGGCTCGCGCCCCGTTCCGCGACCCCCGCGGGCTAGTCTTGCGCAGCGCATCGACACCGTGATCACCGGATACGGCTCGGAGTCGGTCGTGCCCCCTTAGTGAGAGGCTGCACCGGCCACTGTGACGCGCGTCACGTAATGGTTGCTCAACGTGTACGGTCCGTGAGGCGTCTCGAAGAGGGGAAGCACCAAAGGGGCAAAGGGGAATAGGTGTGACGGTGAGGACTTCCACGCGGCGCCGGGGCGCTGCTGTGGCATTGGGCTTGGTCGCAGTGTTGACGCTGGGGGCGTGCAGCAGCGAGCCGACGGTCTCGGCGAGCGGCACGTCGGGAGGCGGTCCGACCAGCTCGCCCGCGCCCACCGCGCAGCCCGCGAAACTGACGGTGACGCCGGCGGGCGGTGCCCAGGACGTCGCGCCCGGCGAACCGGTCGGCGTCCAGATCAGCGACGGCACGATCGTCTCGGTGACGCTGACCAACCCGGACGGCAAGCAGGTCCAGGGACAGGCGTCGGCCGACAAGAAGAGCTGGAGCACCACCGAACAGCTCGGCTACGGCAAGACCTACACCTGGTCCGGCCAGGCGCAGGGTGCCGACGGCAAGAACGTGCCCATCGCCGGCGCGTTCACCACCGTCAAGCCGAAGCGCCAGATGGCGGCCAGCCTGAACGTCGGCGACGGCCAGACCTACGGCATCGCGATGCCGATCGCGCTGACCTTCCCGAGCCGCGTCACCGACAAGGCATCGGTCGAGAAGGCGCTGTCGGTCGAGACGACGCCGAAGACCGAAGGCTCCTGGGCGTGGCTGAACGGCGACACCACGGTGCACTGGCGGCCGAAGGAGTACTTCAAGCCCAACACGCAGGTGAAGGTCAACGCCAAGATCTACGGCGTCAAGATCGGCGACGGCGTCTACGGCAAGCAGGACGTGTCGGCCAGCTTCGCCATCGGCCGCTCCCAGATCGTCAAGGGCAATACCACGCAGCACACCATGCAGGTGATCCGCGACGGCCAGCAGATCGCGGACTACCCGGTGAGCTACGGCCTCGACTCCGACCCGGGCCGCGTGACCCACAGCGGCGTGCACGTCGTCATGGGCAAGCAGGCCACCTACGCGATGAGCAACCCGAAGTACCACTACGAGAACGTCGTGGTGCCGTGGGCGGTCCGGATCTCCAACAACGGCGAGTTCATCCACGGCCTGGCCGCTTCGGTCTGGGCGCAGGGCAAGAAGAACATCTCGCACGGCTGCCTGAACCTCTCGCCGGCGCGGGCCAAGGAGTACTACGACGGCGTGCTCACCGGCGACCCGGTCGAGATCACCGGCAGCACGCAGACGCTGACCGCCAAGGACGGCGACTACAGCGACTGGACCTACGACTGGGCGAGCTGGCAGAAGCTGTCGGCCCTCGCCGGCTGAAAACCACCGGGGAACACCGGGCGGCCGGGAAGTCCAGTGCGGGCTTCCCGGCCGTTCGTGTTTCCCGGACGTCCCGCGAAAACCCGCGCAATCCGATGCAACCCCGGTGATCACCCGCCGCATGACTAAGGGCAGAGGCGCAGCGATCCCAGCCGCGCCCGCGAGAATGAGGAGCTGTCTTGCGTATCCGCATCGCCCTGACCCTCGGCGCGCTCGTGCTCGCCGGTGGCGCCCTGACCGGTGGCATCGCGCTGGCTTCGGACGCGCAGGCGCCGGCCCAGCCGACCCAGACCCAGGTGACCCGGCCGGGCGAGCCGACCGTGGCGCCGGCCCCGGCCACCACCCGCACCCGCCCGCAGGCGCCGATCGCCGTTCCCGGCCCCCGCGACACGACGGTGCCGCGCACGGGCCCGGCGCCCCGCGTCCCCCGCGCCGTCCCGGCCGGCCCGACCGGTGACCTGCACCTGCCGGCCGTGTGGGAGACCCGGTAACCAGGTGATCTCCCGCTCCCGTCCGTCGACCGGGCCGGGCTCGCCGTGGGACGGCGAGTTCGCCCGGTACTTCGGCGAGCGCGCGCACAGCCTGCGCTCGACCGCCTTCCTGCTCTGCGGGGACTGGCACCAGGCCGAGGACCTCACGCAGGCCGCGTTGCTCAAGCTCTACCTCGCCTGGCCGAGGCTGTCGCGGCACGACGCGCTGGACGCCTACGCGCGCAAGGTCGTCCTGCGCACGTTCCTCGCCGAGCACCGGCGCAGCAGGTGGAAACGGGAGCGGCTCACCGACACCCCGCCGGAACTCCCGGCGGAACCCGCGGGTGAACAGGACGCGCTGGTCCGGCAGGCGCTGGCGGTCCTGGCCCCCAAGCAGCGCGCCGTGCTGGTGCTGCGGTACTTCGAAGACCTGAGCGTCGAAGAGACGGCGCAGGCGCTCGGCTGCAGCACCGGCACGGTGAAGTCCCAGGCCTCCCGGGGCCTGGCCACGCTGCGCAAACGGCTCGGCCCGCACTACGGTGCGCTGACGTTCAGCGCACCCACGGAGGGGAGGTGACGAACATGGACTCCGAAGACGACGTCCGCGCGATCCTGACCGGCGTGGCCGGCGGCCCGCAGCCGCCGATGCGCCTCGACGCCGCCGACCTCATCGAGCGCGGCGGGCGGGTCCGGCGACGGCGCAAACGCCTGGCGGTCGCGGGCACCTCGGCCGCGACGGCGGTCGTCCTCGCGGTGGCCGGTTTCCTGGCCGGTCACCGCGTCGGGCCGCCGGAGCCGGTGCAGCCGGCCGGCCCCGGGCTGTCCACGGTCGCCACCACGTCGCCCACCGTCCCGCCCCCGCCACCGATCGACGTCCCGGCGACGTCGATCGCGCGGCCGTCGGCCCAGCCGGACCCGACCCGGTCACGCCCCCAGCGGACGTCGATCCCCCAGGTGCCGTCCGCGGGCCCGCGGTCGACCTCCCGCTCGACGCCCTCCATCGCTCCGGTCGAGTCCCGGCCGGGTCAGCCGACGGTGGGCACGACGGTCCGCTGACCCGGTTCGGGGTGGAGCACCACCCCGAACCGGCCCCCGGCGCGCCGGTGCCCCGCCCGGTGATCCGGACGGGGCACCCGCAATTCCGGCGGTCGCTCAGCGTCGAGCAGCCGCGGAGGCCAGGTCGCCGGTGTTGTCCTCGGCGTCGATCTGCTCCATCGGCACCTGCGACGTCTCCGGGATCCTGATGATCGGGATGATCGCGATCAGCGCCGCCGCCATCAGGTAGTACGCCGGCCAGTCCTCGTTGCCGGTGCTCTTGATCAGCGCCGTCACGATGACCCCGGCGGTGCCGCCGAACAGCGACGTCGAGATGTTGTAGCCGATCGCGAACGAGCCGTAGCGCACCCGGGTGGGGAACATCGCCGGGAACGTCGAGCCGATCACCGCGAGGATCAGGACCAGCAGGATCGCCACGATGAGGAACCCGACGAACAGCCACAGGATGCTGCCGGACTGCATCAGCTTGAGGCTGGGCCAGCTCAGCACCAGGAACCCGATGGCCGCGGTGAGCAGCAGCGGTTTCCGGCCGATCCGGTCCGACAGCGCCCCGAGCGGGATGATGATCGCCATCTGGATGACCTCGACCGCGATGATGATCAGCGTCGAGGTGTTGTCGTTGATCTTCAGCGTGTCCGTGAAGTACGTCGGCATCGTCGTCAGCAGCAGGTAGTCCGCGACGTTCAGCAGCAGCACGATGCCGATCAAATTGAGGATCATCCGCCAGTTGCGGACGAAGATCTCCTTCAGCGGCGCCTTCTTCGGCGCTTCGCCCGCGGCCTCCATCCGGCGGAACTCGGGGGTGTCCTCGAGCTTGTTCCGCAGGTAGAGCCCGATCAGGCCGAGCGGCAGCGCGACGAAGAACGGGATCCGCCAGCCCCAGGCGTCGACCTGCGCCGGCGACAGGGACAGCGTCACCGACAGCACGACCAGGTTGCCGAGCACGTAACCGGCCAGCGTGCCGAGTTCGAGGAAGCTGCCGAAGAAGCCGCGGCGCTTCGTCGGCGAGTACTCGGCGATGAACGTCGCCGCTCCGCCGTACTCACCGCCGGTGGAGAAGCCCTGGATGATCCGGAGCAGCAGGATCGCGATCGGCGCCGCGATGCCCATGCTGTAGCCGCCGGAGTACGTCGGCAGGACGCCGACGAGGAACGTGCAGCCGGACATCAGCAGGATCGTGACGGCGAGGACGCGCTTGCGGCCGATCTTGTCGCCGAGCGGCCCGAAGAACGCGCCGCCGAACGGCCGCACGATGAACCCGACCGCGAGCAGCGCCAGCGACTTCAGGACCGCGTTGCCTTCACCGGGGAAGAACAGCGTGCCGATGCTGGTGGCGATCGCGCCCGAGGTGAAGACGCCGTAGTCGTACCACTCGGTGGCGTTACCCATGGCCGACGCCCACACCGCGCGCTTGACGGTTCTCTCGTCCACTGACGGTTTGCCCGTCGTTGCTGCTGGTTCGCTCATGCCGGCGACGACTCCTCCCGTGCAGTGCCCACTGGGCCGTTCGAGCTCATCGGCCCAGTGTCGACCGGCTGTCGCAGGTCGGCAGTCTGAGCCGTGAACCGGTTACGGTGGGGAACTTTCCGGCTACCGAGAGACGTAGGTGGCTTGCGTCCGGCTCGGGTCGCGCGCAGCGGCCGGCTACCCGCGGGTTAACGTCAGCGCATGAGTCGTGTTTCTCAACCCTGGCCGCCGGTGGCCGTGGAGCCGGCGCTCCCGCACCCGAAGGCGCCGGCACCGGGCACGGAGCTCGGTGTGCACTTCGCCGAGTGCTTCGGCTGCGGCGACGAGGCCGACGCGGGGCTGCACCTGCGCTCGACCGTCGGCGAGGGCCAGGTCGTGCACTCGCGGTTCACGGTCACCGCGGCCCACCAGGGCGCGCCGGGCCTCGCCCACGGCGGCCTGCTGGCCTGCGCGTTCGACGAGGCCCTCGGCTCGACGGTCGGCAACCTGATGCGCCGCCCGGCGGTGACCGGCAAGCTCGAGACGGACTTCCGGCGGCCGGTCCCGGTCGGTTCGACGCTGTTCATCGAGACGCGCCTGGACGGCATCGCGGGCCGCAAGATCTACGTGAGCGCGAACGGCCGCCTGGACGCCGAGGACGGCCCGATCGCGGTGAGCGCGCGGGCGTTGTTCGTCGTCGTGGGCTTCGAGCACTTCAGCACGCACGGCGACCCCGAAGCCCTGGAGAAGCTCGCCGCGCAGCGCGCGAAGAACCAGCGGGAGCGCGGCAAGCGCGACTGGGAGATCAACCCCTGACCGCGCCGGAAGCGGCACTTTCACGTGAAAGTGCCGCTTCCGGGCTCAGGTGAGCGTCCGGGGCCGGATGGCGTTCGCCCGGTCGACCAGCTCGACGCGCTGCTCGATCGTCGCTGCCAGGCGGGCCAAAGCCCGGTAGCACCGCTCGAGGCCGAACCGCAGTTCGCGTTCCTCGAGCGGGCAGCCCAGCACCCGTGCGCCCGGCGTCGGCTTTCCCTGCTTGAGCCACTCGTGGGCGGCTTCGAGCACGTTCGCGCTCAGCTGGGTCTGGCGTTCGACGTCCAGGCGGAGCCGTTCGAGCCGGGCCGACGCGTCGAGCAGGTCGTGCTCGGTGACCGGTGTCTCACGGCCGTTCGCCTTGGTCGCGGTCGTCTTGATCTTGATCGCGGCGACCTGCGCGTCGACGTAGTGGGTCGACGACGGCGGCACCGTCTCGAGCACCTCCACCGCGCTCGCCCGCGCGCCCTGCGCGAGGTACACGCGGGCGAGGCCGAACGCGGCGCTGACGTACGTGCGGTCGGTGCGCCACACCAGCTCGTAGAACCGCGCGGCGGCGAAGTAGTCGCCGACGCCTTCGGCGCTGATGCCCAGGGCGAGCTTCGGGGCGATCTCGCCCGGCAGGTCGTCGTACACCGCTTCGAACGCGACGTGCGCCACCCGCGAACGGCCGCCGGCCAGCTCGATCAGGCCGCGGTACCAGTCGATCCGCCAGTCGTGCGGGAAGCCGTTCTTGATCGCCAGGTACTGCGCCGCCTGCAGCTGCCGCTGCGCCTCCGCGAGCTCGCCGAGCTCGATCCGGGCGCGGACGATCCGCAGCCGGACCTCGATGGACTCCCGCGGCGCGCCGGCCAGCGCCTCGATGGCGGCGCGCGGGTCGAGCGCGGTCGTGGTGGCGAGCACGCCCGCCGCCGGGTCGTCCGTGTCGACCTGCGGGATCGGCAGGCCGGCGACGACCTCGTCCGCACCGGGCAGCGGCACGCTGGCGCCGGCCTCCGGCACCACGAGCTGCACGCCGAAGGTGCGGCTCTCCGGGCCGAACACCGTGGACGCGCCGGGCCGCGGCTTGCCGGTGCCGAGCGCCATGATTTCGCGCAGCACGCCGGTGAGCTGGTCGGCCATCTCCTCGGCGGAGAGGAACCGCCGGTCCGGGTCGGCGTGCGTCGCGCGCCGCAGGAACCGGTAGTAGGAACCGAAGAGCGCGAACAGCGGGACGGTGTCCGGGCCGGGCAGGGTCGTCTTGAACTTGGTGGTGTAGCCGGTGAACTCGAAGCTCAGCACGGCGAGCGTGCGGCCGACGGTGAACAGGTCCGACGCGATCGACGCGCCCTGCGTCGGCAGTTCCGGCGCGCTGTAGCCGGTGGTGAAGAACAGCGGGCTCTCGTAGTCGTCGGTGCGGCGGACCGCGCCGAGGTCGATCAGCTTCAGCTGCTCGTTGGTCTGGATGACGTTGTCGGGCTTGAGGTCGCAGTAGAGCAGGCCCTGGCTGTGCAGGTAGCCGAGCGCGGGCAGGATTTCCAGCCCGTACGCGATGACCTGGCCGATCGGCAGCGGCTCCGGACGGCGGCTTTCCCGGTGGTGCGCCAGCGCGAGCTGCCGCAGCGACTGGCCGCCGACGTACTCCATGACGATGTAGCCGGTGGTCGTCCCGCTGTGGGCGTCCGGGTGCTGCACGAAGTTGTGGATCTTGACGATGTTCGGGTGCTCGACCTCGGCGAGGAACCGCTGCTCGTTGGCCGCGGCCGCCATCGCCGTCGCGTCACCGGTGTCGATCAGTCCTTTGAGGACGACCCAGCGGTCGCTGACGTTGTGGTCCTGTGCCAGGTAAATCCAGCCGAGGCCGCCGTAGGCGATCGCGCCGAGGACTTCGTACTGGCCGCCGACGAGCTCGTGCGGCTGCAGCTTCGGGACGAACGAAAACGGCGCGCCGCAGTTCTCGCACTTCCCTTCCGGGGAACCGGGTTCGCCGTCCTTGCCGCGGCCGACCTTCGCGTTGCAGGTGCCGCAGAACCGCTTTTCCTCCGACACCACCGGATTCGTCAGCACGGCGGAGGCGGGGTCGCGCGCGGGTACCGGCGGCACCTCGACCAGCCCGGCGCCGAGCCGGCCGCGGCGTGACCGCGACGTCCGGGACGACGTCCGCCGCGAGGTGCCGGGGAACGCGCCCGGGCCGGAGCCCGAGCCGCTGCCGGTTCCCGTGCCCGTCCCGGTTCCGGTGTGCCGGCCTTCGCTGGTGCGCTCGGGCAGGACGCTCTCGGTGCCCGGGTCCGGCAGCGGGGTCCCGGGGCCGGTGTCCGGCCGCGGCACCGGCGGCATGATGCTCTGGGTCTCCGGCGCCGGCGACGCGAGCACGCTCGTCAGCTGTGGCTCGTCGGGCTGCGGCGGGCGGACGGCCTGCGTCGCCACCGGCTGGACCGGCGGCACGACCGGGTTCATGCTGCCGGGCGGCTTGGTCGGGTCGTCCGCGCCCGGGATCGGCGCGCCGCGCGGCGGCGTCGGCGGACGGCGCACGGGAGCGTGGAAGACGGTCTCCTCCCCGCCGGGTCGCTCGCCGTCATCGAGCCGGCCCGAGATCGACGGCTCCGGCGTCTCCCACCGCACCGGTGGCGGCGGCTGCCAGCTCGACGCGGTCTTCGGCTGGTCGTCCGGTGCGGCGTGCCGAGGACGGCGCGGCTCCTCCGACACTGCTACCTCCCAGATCCCCGACGACGTGCGGGAATCGATCCTAGTCGCGACCGGCTCACTGGTACTGCGGCTGCGGCGGTGACGCCGGCCCCAGCGACGGTTCCACCCAGTGGCGGTAGCTGTTCTGCCAGGCGCCGCTGTTGCGGATGTTCTCGAGCACGGCGTTGACGAACTTGACCATGTCCTCGTTGTCCTTCGGCACGCCGATGCCGTAGTTCTCCTGGGTGAACTGGTCGCCCACGACCTGCAGCGTCGGGTCCTGCGCGGCCATCCCGGCGAGGATGGTGTCGTCGGTCGACACCGCCTCGACCTGGCCCTGCTGGAGCATCACCAGGCAGTCCGACCAGTTGTCCACCGAGACCGCCACCGGCTTCGCGGGGTCCGTCGCGATCTTCGCCAGCGACGTCGACTTCTTCGCCGCGCACACCTTCTTGCCGCTCAGGTCGGCCAGCTTCGTCGCCTTCGACTCCTTCGTGACGAGCAGCCGCTGCCCGGCGACGTAGTACACGGAGGAGAACTGGACGTCCTTCTTGCGGGCGCAGGTGATGCTGTAGGTCCGGACCACGATGTCGACCTGGTGCTGCGCGAGGACGTCCTGGCGCTGCGACGACGTGATCGCGCGGAACTGGACGTGGCCTTCGGGCGCGCCGAAGATCGAGCGGGCGATCTCGTTGACGAGGTCGATGTCGAAGCCCTCGAGGTTGCCCGAGGTCGGGTTGCGGAAGCCGAACAGGTAGGTGGTCTGGTCGACGCCGGCGATGAGCTTGCCGCGTTCCTTGATCTTCGCCATGGTCGAGCCGTCGGGGATCGACGTGCCCTTGTCCGGCGCCAGGCTGGCCAGCGGGTTGCAGCTGGTGTCGCTGCCGCCGCCGGCCGCCGCGTCCGGGCCGCCGACGTGCGCGGGCTGCGGCCACGCCGCCTCGCCGACCGGGGCCGGGTCGACCGGCTTGCCGGCGCTGCCGCAGGACGCCGCCAGCAGCGCGACGACCGCCAGCACACCCGCCCGGACCGTGATGCCCCGCCTGTTCACCGGTACTCCCTCAGTCGCTCCCGGATTCCCATGGTGACACCGGCCGCGGCGACGATCGCCAGCACGGCGAGGCCGGGCGCGAGGAACGTCAGCGCGTTGCCGCCGCGGTGGGTGTCGTCGAGGAACTGCTGCCTGCCGACGTCGATGGCCGCCTGGAGGCTGTCGTCGAGCCGCCGGAACGCCGGGGCCGAGCCGTCGGTCTTGTCCTCCAGCACGGCGAAGTCGACGGCCTCCTGGTACTGGCCGGCGTCGTCCTGGGTGCGGACCACCTTGTGCGCCTTGAGCCAGTCGTTCGCGGCCTTGGTCGCGTCGGCGACCCTGGTGACGCCCTCGCCGTCCTTGATCAGCCCGCGAGCCTCGCCGAGCAGGCCGCCTTGGCCGTCGGGGCCGACCAGCTGGACCGCGTTGGCGCCGAAGTCCTTCTCGTACGCCCCGCCGTCGCCGCGGGCGACGAGGGTCAGCGTTTCGTCCGCGCGGGCCTGCAGCGCCGCGATCCGCGCCCGGACCAGCACGTCGACGCGGTGCGAGCCGTCGTCCTGGCCGCTGCCGACCAGGCTGCCCTGCACGATCAGCGCGACCGCGCCCCACAGCAGCGAGACGACGACGGCGGCCGTGGCAACGACGAGCCCGACGTTGAGCAGCCGGTTGGTGCGCCGGGTGAGGTAGATCTGCGCGACGACCAGCGCGATCAGCAGGGCGGCCAGCAGGATCGTGGCGAGCCACGGGAAGCCCGTCGCGCTGTCCTGCTCGTCGACCAGCCGCTCGGTGTCGACGCGGTAGAGGTCTTGGGCGGCCGGGAGGATCTTCGCCCGCATCAGCTCGGACGCTTCGCGGAGGTAGGACGCGCCGACCGGGTAGCCGAGCCGGTTGTTCGCGCGCGCGGTCTCGACGAGCCCGGTGTAGACGGGCAGCGACTGGTTGAGAACGTCGACCGGGGCCGCGTCGGCGACGTCGGAGGCGTCGGACGCGGCCTTGGCGAGCGCGGCGCCGGCTTCGGCGATGTCACGCTCGTAGCGCTGGCGCAGCTCCGGCGGTTCGGTGCCGATGGAGAGGAACGCGCTCGCGGCGGTCGCGTCGGCGTCCGAGAGCGAGCGGTAGACCTGCTGCGCGGCGGCGGCGAGGGGCTCGCGGTGGTCGATGACGCCGCTGATCGTGTCGTCGCGGTTCTGCACCGACAGCGTCGCGACGAGCCCGGCGATGAGGGAGAGCAGCACCAGCCCGACGGCGATGACGGTGAGCCGGCCCGGCGTGGTCGCGGCGGAGCGGACGACCGCGCGGACGCCCTGGCCGGGCAGGTCGAGCAGCCCCAGCAGGCCGCTGCGGCTCCCGGCGCGGTCACGGCCGTCCGGTGGCGACGGTGGGGGTCCCGGCGCGGGCGCCGCGGGACCCGGGGCCGTCGCAGTGCTGGTCATCCCCGAAATTCCTCCCCGTACCTTCCGGGGCTGCGGGTTTCCCCACCCCGGATCCCCCGAAAAGCTCTGTGAGCCGTACCCGCAGAAGGTAGCCGAGTCGCCGCACGCACAGCCACCGGCACCGCCCGCTGTCATCAGCACGTGATCTCGGCGTGCAAACCGCCCGGACGCGCTTCACCTGTTCGAGTGACGTTCGTCGCGGCCGCTCTGGGGCGTCCACTTTGGACTGGCGGGTCAGCCGCGGATGGCCGGGGCGAGCGAGTGCGGGAGCACGGCTTCGGGCGTCGGCGGCCGCCGGACCACCACCTCGACGTCGTCGGCGAAGCGGTACGGCTTCGCACCGAGGATGCCGCCGAAGTGGCGCCGCAGCCGGGACATCTCGGCGCGGACTGTGACCGTGCGCCCGGCGTCGCCGAACAGGTCCGCCGAAAGTTCCGACGCGGACCGACCGTCGCGGTGGCTGGCCAGCACGTACAGCATCTCGGCGTGGCGCGGGCTCAGCCGGTGCGTCCAGGTTCCGGCCGCGCCGGCCACGGTGAGCTCCGGCTCGCGCGGTGACCGGACGTCGAGCACGACGCGGGTGGGCGGCGCGGCTTCGGTCTCGGTCAGCCGGAGCAGCCAGCCGCCGGGCACCGGCTCGGCCGCGCAGTTACCGAACGCCGGCAGCCAGACCCGGCCGGGTCCGAGCCCGGTGGGCAGCGCGATCCGGTCGACCGGCGCGAGCCCGGCGGCCGCGGCGACCCAGCCATGCTCGTCGGCCACCACGGCCCGTCCACCGACCTTCGCCAGGACCGGGACGGCGAAGCCGCGAAGACGTTCCAGCTCGGTCAGGTGGGTGGTGCGCAGCTGGGACTCCGCGAGCCGCGTCACGGCGTTGACCAGCGCCAACGTCGTCGCGTGGACGGTCGAGGCCGGCCCCGAGAGGTCGACGACGCCGAGCAGCCGGCCGTCGCGCGGGTCGTGCAGGGGCGCGGCGGCGCAGGTCCAGGAGTGCTGGGCCCGGACGTAGTGCTCGGCCGAGTAGATCTGCACCGGGGCGCGGGCGACCAGCGCGGTGCCGATCGCGTTCGTGCCGACGGACTCTTCCTGCCAGTCGACGCCCTCGACGAACCCGAGCCGGTCGGCGCGGCGGCGGACCGCGGCGCTGCCGTCGCGCCAGAGGACGGCGCCACCCGCGTCGGCGATCACCATGATGTGCGCGGCCTGCTCGGCGAGGCTGATCAGGCCGTCGCGCAGGGTCGGCAGCGCCGCGGCCAGCCCGCTCGCGCGGCGGCGCGCCTCCAGCTGTTCGAAGCTCAAGACGGGCGCGGCGGCCCGGCTGTCGGGGTCCATGCCGAGGCGGCGCATGCGTTGCCAGGACGCGCCGATGACGTCCCGCGGACGGCTGGGCAGCGCTTTGCCGCTCAGAGCCGCTTCGTGCACCTGCGCGAGGACACGGGCGTACCGCCGGGGATCCACCCCGGCCGGCAACGCCGCCTCGAGGTCTCGCTGCCCCAACTGCCGCTCCTTGTGCTCCTGCCTCCCCGGAGTCTGCCGTTTCGATGCGGTGATCGGAAGGTGGCGCACATCGCGGTCTTGCCCGCTTCAGTAGGTGACGTAGACGTCGGTCTGCAGGCCGGCCGGGGCGGCGGCCGCCGCGGAAACCGAGTCGTCGATGAGTTTCGCGACTTCGGCGTCGATGTCGTCGAGGACCTGTTCGGGCAGCTCACCGCTGTCGGTGACGCGGGAGCGGAACCGCTTGAGGCAGTCGAGTCCGCCTGCGACGGACCCGACTTCGAGCAGCGTCGGGCCACTGCCTGCCCGGGCGCGGTCGACCGCTTCTCCGGCCGCTTCGTGCACGGCGAAGAAGTCCGAGCCGTCGACAATCACACCCGGCATGCCGAGTGCGGCCACCCGATCGGCGTAGCCGCTGCCCTCGGCGACGAAGATCACCGGGAGGTTCCAGGCGCACGCGAGGTTCAGCGCCTCCGACGTCGTCCCCGGGCTGCCGGCGCCTTCGCCGAGGAAAGCCACGCCGACGCCGCCGTTGTTCTGCTGCTTCGCGGCGAGCGCGGCACCGCAGACGAGAAGGGAGACACCGCCGAGCGTGCCGTCGGGGACGCGGGTCCTGCTCCCGCGGATTTCGGCCATCATGGCCCTGATGTCGACGCCCTTGGCGATGCGGTGACCGTGCCGGCGGTGGGCGCCGGCGATGACGTCACGCCCGTCGAGGTGCAGGCAGACCCCGGCCGCGGCGGCTTCTTCACCGCCGCTTCGGTGGCACTGGTCTGGCGCGAACTCCCGGTGCACCCGCTCTTCGAAGGCCCGGATGGTGCACATCACGCGGTACGCACCCCGCAGGGCGTCAGTCATCTTCGACGCTCCTTCCCCAGATCGGTCTCCGTGCGCAGCAGCCCTTTCCGCGCCGCCTCCGCCATCGCCGCCCGCACGTCGACGACCCACGGCCCGTCCGGCTTGAGCTCGACGAACGCGCTCTCGCCGGTCTTCAGCTCGAGTTCCCGCTCGCCGTCGAGCGCGATGACACCGCCGGCGGCCGCGAGCTCGACGCGCACGCCGGGCCGCAGGAGTCCCCACCCGCGCACGCCGACGGGCCGCACGAGCCCGGGCGCGATCGGCGCGTGCACGACGTACGGCGTCTCCCCGACCGGCCCGAGCTGCAGCGCGACGCCGTCCGGACTCGACCGCGGGCTCGGGCAGAGCTGGCCGGGCACGCTCGACAGGCCGATGCCGTCCGGCTCGGCGAACGTGCAGTAGAGCTCGGTGAGCGAGGACGGGTCCCACAGCGCCCGCGCCCCGATGTGCCTGCTCAGCGACACGCAGACGTCGACCAGCGCGATCTCGCGGCGGGCCTTGGTGACGACTTCGAGCACGCTGACGCGGTGCGTAACGAGGTCGGGATCGATCTGCCCGGTGGCGATCAGCCCGGCGGCCAGGCCGGCCACGGTCGCCTCCCGCATCTGCGGGAAGACGTTGTTGGTTCCGCTGGAGAGCGCGAGGAGCGGCACGTCTTCGCACGCGGCGGCGGCGACGCGGGCGGTCCCGTCTCCGCCGAGCACGACGATGACGCCCGCCCCGGCTTCGACCATCCGGCGCACCGCGTTCGTCGTGTCGGCCGCGGTGCCGGTGATCGGATCGTCCTCGCAGAAGTCGACCTTCGGCCAGGTCCCGCCGCGACCGAGCGAGCGCAGGACCGCGGCGGAGATTCCGCCGAGATCGGTCGAGACGAGCGCGCGGTCGAGGCCCGTGACGGCGAACGCCGCCAGCAGCCGCTGGACCATGCTCGCCTTCTCCGCGGTGGGGAACACCGAAGCCTGCGCGACCAGCCGACGGATGTCTCGCCCCGAAGCCGGGTTCGCGACGATCCCCGCCACCGTTTCGCCCAACCTGACCTCCCTGTCGTGCTCCGCAGAACAGGAGACTCCGCGGGCGGCGCGAAGGGAAGGGTTGCAGGGCGTTGCAGTGTCCGGGTGTGCTCGAAGCGTCACAGATCACACCCGCGCGTCCCACGGGTTGGTCGTCAGTGGACTGTCCAACCGGGAGAGGGGTGAGAACCAACCGGAACGAAGGCCCGGAAAGGGGCTACGGCACGAGGTCGGCAACGCCTTCGAAGGTGTAGCCGGCTTCTTCGACCGCGGCGCGGACGTCGTCGTCGGCCAGCGCGGTTTCGGCACGCACGATGACGCGGCGGCCGGGGACGTCGACGTCCACTTCGGCGACTCCGGGCAGCGCCGAGATTTCCTCGGTGACCGACTGGGCGCAGTGCCCGCAGCTCATCCCGGAAACGGTGTAACCGTGCTCGATCATGGTGCGCAGCGTACGAAAAGGGCCGCCACCTCGAACGGGTGACGGCCCTTTCCCAAGATCAAAGTCAGATCACGGTGACCGACGTGGCCTGCGGGCCCTTCTGGCCCTGGCCGATCTCGAACTCGACGCGAGCGTTCTCCTCGAGGCTCTTGAAGCCGTTACCCTGGATCTCGCTGTAGTGAACGAAGACGTCGCCGCCACCGTTGTCGGGGGTGATGAAGCCGAACCCCTTCTCGGAGTTGAACCACTTCACAGTGCCCTGAGTCATAAAAAAATCTCCATGTGTAACACCAAAAAAACAGGAAGCCACTTCGGCGACCCGGGTCAGCACCCGGACGGTTTGCTTCCTCGGTGAGGAGACACTACGCCCGCGGAGTTCTGCGAGCGTGAAGCATCACGAACACAAAAATCGAGACCATAAGCAGTAAAGCACACATCGGCCAGGGCGGACAAGCGGTCTTCACCCGGGCGGGGTGAGCTATTCGCCACTCGCCGGGCGCAGCCCCTCGGTCGCGAACGGCGAGCGCCAAGCGGTGTCGTGCTCGCCGGCGACGACGGCGTCGTCGTGAGCCTCGGCACTGGCGCTGAACAGCACCGGTACGACTCCGGAGGACTTCCGCGCTGCTTCGGATGCGTGCTGGTGATCGGTCACGTCGAAACTCCCCTCGTTCCCTGCCCGCTTCGGCGCGGGTCATGACCGTGATGGTGCCATGCGGCACCGACAGAAACCGGTTGTCTCCCGCCGGGACCCGGCCGGGAAGGTTCAGCGGCGAACCACCACCGGAACACCGCCAGGCTACCCGAGCCAACGCCCTGCTACCACACGACATTCCCGCCTTTTCCGGAATGAAACGCAGCGGAATCCTTACTGGGCGGGAGGTTGCGGGCGCGCCTGGCCGAGCAGAGCCGAAAGCCGCACGTCCGGAGTGACGACGTCGGGATCGGTGCGCACGTCGATGACGCACGGCCGCTGCCGCACCAGTGCGCTGGCGATGATGGGCTCGAGCTCTTCACGATCGTCCACGGTGTACCCGGCCGCGCCCAGTCCACGCGCCCACGAAGCGAAGTCGGTCAGCGGGATGGAGACCCCGGTGAGCCTGCCGTAGGTGCGGGCCTGGTGCATGGCGAGCGCCCCGTGCACGCCGTTCTGGAAGACGACGACCATGACCGGCGCCCGGTACCGGACGGCCGTTTCGATCTCCTGCCCGGTCATCAGCGTCCCGGCGTCCCCCACCATGGCGACGACGGTCCGCCGCGGTTCGGCCAGTTTCGCCGCCACGGCGGCCGGCACGGCGTAGCCCATCGCGGCGTTGCTCGGACCGAGCTGGCTGCGCGGCGCCGTGAAGCACCAGTAGCGGTGCATGAACTGCGCGAAGTTGCCGGCGTCGCTGGTCACGATGGTGTCCTCGGGCGCCAGCCGCCGCAGCGCGCGGACGACGTCGACCGGGTGCACCCGGGTGTTCCCGCTGGTGTCGGGCGGGGTCATGAAGGTGTGGACGGCCGCGTTGGCCGCCGAAGCCCGCCGCGTCCGCGGCGACGCCACGGCCCGCAGCTCCCGCAGGAACGGCTCGACCTCGGAGTCGACGCGGAAGGTCAGCCCCCGTCGCTTCGGGCTGACGTCGATGCCGGTGCCGACCATGACCAGCGTCTGCTGCGCGGTCGGGTAGCGGTAGGCCTGCGTGGTGACTTCGTCGAGCTGGGTGCCGAGCGCGAGCACCAGGTCGGCGCGTTCGAGGGCGTCCAGCTGCCGGGCCGGGATGCCGAGCCCGAGGTGCCCGGCGTAGCGGGCGTGGTTCTCCGGGAAGGCGTCCTGCCGCCGGAAGGCGTTGTAGACGGGAAGGGCGAGTTCGTCGGCCACGGCGATCAGCTCGTCCCGCGCCGACCGCGCCCGCCCACCGACGATGACGACGGGGTACTTCGCCTCGTCCACCAGCTGCGCCACGGCATCCGCCGAACGGCCCAGCGTGCCGGACGCCGGCGGCCGGACCCGCGCCATCGGCTTCGCCGCGTCGTAGGGCATGCCCCAGATGTCGCACGGCACGCCGAGCACGACCGGACCCGGCCGGCCTTCTTGGGACGTCGTCAGCGCGTGCGCCAGCAGCCCGGGCAGGCTGTCCGGGTCGGTCACCCGCAATGTCGACTTGGCGATCGACTCGAACATGGCGGTGAGATCCGACGTCGGCAGCTCCCCGGACGACGACGGCACCGGCTCGGTCGCCGGCGTCTCCAGCAGGACGACCATGGGCGTCTCGTCCTGGTAGGCCGTCTGGACGCCGATGGCCAGGCTCGCCGCGCTCGGCCCCCGGCTGGCGAGCAGCACGGCGGGACGTTCGGTGAGCTTGCCCTCGGCCTCCGCCATGAACGCCGCGCCGGCGTCGTGCCGCGCCGAGACCAGCGTGATCTCCCGCTCGCGTTGCAGGGCGTCGAGCAGTTCCAGGAAGGACTCACCGACCACCGCGTACACGCGGCGGACACGCGCCTCGGTCAGGATCCGCACGGCCGTCTGGGCGACGGTCGCTCCCAGTTGGTATCTAATGAGGAGAGCTTAGGCGGGCACCATTCAGTGCAGTCAAGCGATCTTCACCGAAACCGGACCAGGATGGGCCGAATGTCCGCTTTGACCGACTGGTAGCCGATCAGGGAGCGAGGACCACCGACTTGGCCGCAACCGAACATGAAACTGTTTTTACTTATGGCGCACCGGCGTTGAAGTACGGCACCGGCGCCAGCGACGAGATCGGCTACGACCTCACCCAGTACGGCGCCCACCGCGTGCTCGTGGTGACCGACCCGCAGGTGGCCGCGACCGGCTGGCCGCACCGCATCGCCGAAGGCATCGCCGGCTACGGCATCGACACCGAGATCTTCGACGGCGTGCACGTCGAACCCACCGATGTCAGCATGCAGAAGGCGGTTGACTTCGCCCGCGGAACCGGCCCGTACGACGCCTTCGTCGCCGTCGGTGGCGGCTCGGCCATCGACACCGCCAAGGCCGCAAACCTGCTGACCAGCAACGACGGCGAGCTGATGGACTACGTCAACGCGCCCGTCGGCGGCGGCCGCGCACCGAGCCGCCCGTTGAAGCCGCTGGTCGCGGTGCCCACCACCACCGGCACCGGTTCGGAGAGCACCACGGTCTGCGTCCTCGACGTGTTGTCGCTGCGCGTCAAAAGCGGGATCAGCCACCTGCGGCTGCGCCCGACCCTGGCCGTCGTCGACCCGCGGCTCACCGTCAGCCAGCCACCCGGGGTGACGGCCGCCAGCGGCATGGACATCCTCTGCCACGCCGCGGAGAGCTACACCGCCAAGCCGTACACCGAGTTCGAGCGCAAGCGCCCGGAACAGCGCGTGCCGTACTGCGGTTCGAACCCGCTGGCCGACATGTTCGCCGAGCAGTCCCTGCGGCTGCTGTCGTGGGCCCTCCCGGCGGCCGTCCGCGACGGTGCCGACCTCAAGGCGCGTGAGGCCATGGCGCTCGCCGCGACGTTCGCCGGCCTCGGGTTCGGCAACGCCGGCGTGCACATCCCGCACGCCAACGCGTACCCGATCGCCGGGCAGGTCAGGGATTTCCACCCGGATGGCTACCCGGGCGAAGAACCCATGGTCCCGCACGGCATGGCAGTCTCGCTGACCGCTCCGGCCGCGTTCCGCTTCACCTTCAGCGCAGCGCCGGACCGCCACCTGCGTGTCGCCCGCCTCCTGGCGCCCGACTTCGAGTGGCCCGGCGACTTCGCCGACCACCTGCCCGCGGTGCTGATCGACCTGATGCGGCAGATCGGCATCCCGGACGGCATCGGCGCCGTCGGCTACACGGAGTCCGATGTGGACTCCCTGGTCGAGGGAACGCTGAAGCAGCAACGGCTGCTGGCCACCGCACCGCGCGAGGCGTCCGCGGACGACCTTTCGGGCATCCTGCGCGAGTCGGTGTCGCTGTGGTGAACGGGTACCCGCACTGGCAGACGGTGCCGTTGCGCTGGAAGGACAACGACGTCTACGGCCACGTCAACAACGTCGTGCACTACTCGCTGATGGACACCGTGATCAACACGTGGCTCATCGAGCAAGGCGGCCTCGACATCGAAGCCGGGGCGGTGATCGGGCTGTGCGTCGAGTCGCACTGCGGGTATCACGCATCGGTGTCCTTTCCTGGGGCGTTGCGGGTCGGGTTGCGGGTGGCGCACCTGGGGAAGTCCAGCGTCCGCTACGAGATCGGGATGTACGCCGCCGACGAGTCCCTGGTCGCGGAAGGGCATTTCGTGCACGTCTTCGTGGACCGCGAGTCCCGCAGGCCGACACCGCTGACCGGCAAGTTGCGCGAGGCGCTGGAAGCCCTGCAACCCGGATGACGTGCCCCCACCTGTTCGCCTCCTTTCCAGCGGTGTCGTTCCCGGGCTGTGTTTCTGGCTACTTCCGATGATGCACGACGGCACCGACAAAGCCGGCCGATCGGCTCGAGTTGTCCACAGGCACCGCAAACATCGGCGAGTTGTCCACAGATTTCCGCCGACGGCTTCCGCGCCCCTCAACGGCGATAAGCTGGAAGCGCAGGAAATCGATCCACAGTGGACGGGCAGTCGGCTCACCGGAGCGGCTGGTCACACGGATGGCGACCTAGGCGTCGATCCGGTGGCGGCACGGGTGTGAGCAGCCGGCTCGACACAAAGTGGATTCGCAGTGGTTGCGGACCGTTCCCGGAAGGCGTCCCGCGCGCGGACGCACCACTGCCCGCACGCGGTCGGTGGAAACAGCGGTCGTCGCCGGAAGGCGCCCCGCCGACAATCGCCCCACCACCGCAGACGGCCAGGTAGAGGTCGCGGACTCGTTGCCGGAAGGCGCCCCGGCAACGACCGCACCTCTACCGCGGGCAGCGAGCACCCGATGCTGGGTGGTGGGCTGCCCGCCCGGGCCGTCGTGGCGGCACCGTCACCGGCCAGGAGCCAGGTGGGGCGGTGTGCCACCGAGGAAGGGCAGTGCTTCATTGCCATCAAGCAGAGCAGCGAGCGAGAGGAGGATTCCCGCACCGCCGGTTTTGACGTCCATCGAGAGCCGCAGCAACCGGTCACCCGGGAACGCGAGACCGCCTTTGTACGGCACCGCGTACCAGGCCAGCCACGCAAGGTGCTCCTCGATCGCCGCGCGGATGGACGGGTCCGTGTCCGGATTCGTGCCCAGCGCCACGGCCAGCCCGCACCGGCCGTTGAGCAACCCCGGGTGCATGACGAACTCGCCGCGGCAGGCATCGCGCAGCGCGGTGATGCTGTCGCACGCCTCGGCGCCAGGACGGTGCCGCGCCAGCTGCTCCGTGACGAGGAGAATCCCGGCACTGCCTACGCCGGCGCAGGGCAGCGTCCGGGCCGAACCGTCGCGCACCTGCAGCGAGCCGTCGTCGGCCTCGACGCACTCCTCGAGGTCACGGCCCAGCGCCTGGTCGGCGAACGAAAGCCAGGCCGGCTCGCCGGTGCGCTCGAAAAGCCGGATGAACAGCAGCGCGGGCCCTGACCAGCCGGACAGCAGGCCGGCGCGAGCGGAGTTCCCCGGCGGGGCGGCCGTCTCCAGCGCCTCGGCCAGCCGGACGGCTGTGGTCAGCGCCTGACGGCCGAACTCGTTGTCCTGCCGGACGGTCGCGAAGTGCAGCAGGGTCAGCCCGATCCCGGCCAGCCCGCTCTCCAGCGAGTGGTCGGCGGTCTGCTCGACGAGCCGCGCGCACGACGCCAGCAGTTCGCCGGCCTCATCGTGGTACCCGAAGCTCTCCAGCACGTAGGCGATGCCGGAGCCGCCGTCATAGAAGCCCGGCCGAGTCGGCGGATCACGCCGGACTGACTCGATCAGCCAGCGTTCGTGCTCGGGGAACCGTCCGGCACCGACGACGTCGAGGGCGTGCAGCACGCCCGCGGCACCGACACCGAAACAGGCGCCCCCAACCTCGAACTGCTCGACGTCCCCGGGAAACAGCCGATCCCCACGCGCGGGCGTCGCGCTGGCCAGGATCGCCTCGACGATCTGTTTGCGGACCAGCGACCAGTCCGGTTTGTCGTGGTCAAGCTCGGTGTGGACCGGTGCCAGCTCCGCGTCGGAATCGCGCGGCGCCAGTACCGCGACTGCGTCATCGGCGTACCCCTCGGGCAACGCAAACCGTCCAGCGACGAAGCCAGCGATACGACGCAGCTTCGCCGGGGCGAGCTTCGTCAGCGGGATGAGCGGCAGGAACAGCGACAGCCGCAGCGCAGCCACCGCGTACTCGTCGATCTCGAATCCGACACGATCGTACGGAGCGCAGAAGCCGGGCACGCCGGGCGCAGGTCGATCGCCGGACTCGACGTCGAACGCCGTCTCGAAGTCGATCAGGGAAACCCGGTCGTCGTGGTCCTCGTCGATCAGGATGTTCAGCGGGTGCAGGTCGCCCACCACGATGCCGCGAGCGTGGATGGCTTCGATCGTCCGCTCCACTCCCGCAACGATGTCCAGCGCGCGCCGGACGTAGGCGGAGAGGTCGGTACCGGTCGCGCCGTGCCGGGTCAGCGGGTAGTTGCGACTCAACCAGCTGTCCAGCGGGGTGCCCGGCATGTGCTCCATCACCAGGTAACGGCGTTCCGAGACGGCGAACCGCTCCACGACCTCCGGCACGCCGGGAATGCCGGCGAGCCGGACGAGCACCTCGTGCTCACGGCCAAGCCGTTCGACTGCATCAGCTCCCCCGCCGTCGAGGCCGGCGTACGGACGGGCCTCTTTGAGGACGACCTGGTTCCCACCCGTCTTGGGGGCGGCGAGGTAGCTGCCACCGCCGCTCGTGACGTGCAGAGGACTCGCCAACCGGTAGGGAAATTGGACCGGGACGCCGCGCCTGAGCGCAGCGATCCTGGTTTGCAAACAGGCCGGAATCTTCACCCAATCGGGTAAGGAGAACGTCGTTCCCTGCCGGTCGGGCACCAGTCTGCCGTCCGGCTTGCGGACCGCGGGGACACGGTGGCCGTCATGTTCGACCCACTGTTCGTCGAATGCGCCGAAACGCACGTAGAGTGGCCCGTCACCGTAGCGAAGGTCGCTCGGAATACTGGGGCCGTGCTCGCCTTCCAGCCGCGCCGACAGGTCCACCAGCACTCGCTCGAGTGCAATGTCGTCGTCCGGGTAAATGACCGCCAGCTCAGCGCAGCCGACCGGAGCGTATTTCGAGTTCCGTGAAAGCAAGGCGGACGCCGAGCGGAGGTGCTCGTAGGCCGCCTGGTGCTCGATACAGCTCTCGAACACCTGCGCAAGCACCCGGCGCGCGTTGTCCGGGCCAGCGGAAACTCGGATCTTCCAGCCCTGCGCGGGAAGGAGACGTCCCACCGGGCGCATCGCACGCCAGACACCTCTGGACGTGATGGCCCAGCCGGTCTCCGGCGCCGGGAGCGCCGTGGTGAAATCGTCGACGGTCGCGCCGTTTTCCTGCTGTTCGTCGTAGAACAACGGGTCAGCGAAGCAAAACGCTTCGTGGCGCAAGTCCATCCGAGATACCCCTCCGTACGATCCCCAGGCGTCACAGCTCCGGGAGAAGGATATTCCCCCACGCGGAACAGCCCTGAGCCAATCCGCCAACCCGGCGGTTCAACTGGGCTGTCCGAGGTAGGCAAAAAGAGCACTTACCAGTCGGTAGCGAACCTAGGGTGACCTTCTCGAACCGATGCGTCACACCAAAGAGTTGTAACGTGAAGCTTCTTCGGAGCATTTCGCAGGTCCATCGAAGTTTCACCCGAATTCCCACGACAAATTGGCAGAATGCCATCAACTCGATCGGTGATCGATTTTCACAACACACGCATTGTGTGTCGACGTCCCTGGGCATCGGCCATCGCCGCGGTGGTCCGCGCCACGCCGCGGCACCTCGGCGGACAGGCCGGCAGGTACCACGGAGTAAGTTGGCGGCCGGCGGACCGGAAGGAGGAACGGGTGATCTTCGGATTCGCCGTGACGGTCGCCGTGGCTGCCACGCTCGTCGCGCTCTGGAGCTTTGTGCAGTCGGCTCGCAACCGGCTGCCGGACAACCCGCTCCTGATCGCGCTCGCGGTGCTCGAGCTGCTGCTGGTCGCGCAGCTGGTGATCGGGATCGTGCTGCTGGCCGGCGGTGAGCGCCCCGGCAGCCTGGCGACCTACCTGGCCTACCTGATCGGCTGCCTGGTCGTGCTGCCCGTCGGCGCCGCCTGGGCACTGGCCGAGCGAAGCCGGTCGAGCACCGCCGTGCTCGGCATCGCCTGCCTGGCCATCCCGGTGATGGTGCTGCGACTGAACGAGGTGTGGAGTGGAGCAACAGCGTAGGACGGCCAGCGGCCCCGGACGGGTGCTCGTCGCCGTGTACGCGATCTTCGCACTGGCGGCGACGTCGCGCGCCGGCGTCCAGATCAGCACGAAGTTCCACGAAGCCCCGCTCGCCTACCTGCTCTCGGCGTTCGCCGCGGTCGTCTACATCGTCGCGACGATCGCGCTGGCCCGGCGCGGCGACGGCTGGTGGCGCGTCGCCCTCGCGGCCTGTTCGATCGAGCTGCTGGGCGTACTGACGATCGGCACACTCAGCCTCGTCGACGCGGCCGCCTTCCGGCACCCGACCGTCTGGTCGGTCTACGGCGAGGGCTACCTGTTCATCCCGCTGGTGCTGCCGGTCATCGGCCTGTACTGGCTACGGAAGACGGCTCCGGCGAAGATCCCCGCCTGATCGGCCCAGCTTAAGAGCCCCTCGAGGCCCCCGGCCGTCACTGGCCCCCGGTGTCCCGGCGACAACGCCGGAGCGACACCGGACACTCACCATGCCCCGGATACGGGCGTCCTGGCTCAAGCGCGGAACAGTAGGGGAACTGCACGTACCCCGCAGCGGGAGATAAATACGGATTCGACCGGCGACTTTCGTCGGTTCCGGACATTCGCTCAGAACTCGGACAATCCTGGAGTTCGGTCCCCACCGGCTTTCCCCCACGCGGTTCTCCCCCGCGTGAAAAGGAGTGAGCGTGAAAATCGGCAAGTTCGTCCTGCTGGCCGCGAGCACCGCATTGGCCATCGTCGGGCTCGGCGGTCCGGCGGCCGCGGACAGCACCCCGCAGGCCCAGCCGTCGATCATCGGCGGCAGCACCGCCTCCAGCGGCCCCTGGGCGGCCCGGCTGTTCGTCAACGGCCAGCAGAACTGCACCGCGACGATCATCGCGCCGCAGTACATCCTCACCGCCAAGCACTGCGTCAGCAGCTCCGGCACCTACACGTTCCGCATCGGCAGCCTGGACCAGTCCAGCGGCGGAACGATGGCCACCGGCTCCACCATCACGCGCTACCCGGGTTCCGCTGACCTGGCGATCGTCCGGCTGACGACCTCGGTGAACGCCACCTACTCGCCGCTCGGCAGCGTCGGCGACGTCTCGGTCGGGCAGAACGTCTCGGTCTACGGCTGGGGCGCGACCAGCCAGTGCGGCTCCGAGATCAACTGCCAGTCGCGGTACCTGAAGGTCGCGACCGTGCGGGTGAACTCGATCAGCTGCAGCGACTACACCGGCGGCGTCGCGGTGTGCGCGAACCGCGTCAACGGCATCACCGCCGGCGGCGACTCCGGCGGTCCGATGTTCGCCTCCGGCCGCCAGGTCGGCGTCGCGTCGACCAGCGACCGGTCGAACAACACCGCGTACACGAACATCACGCGTTATCGCAGCTGGATTTCCCAGGTCGCCGGCGTCTGATTCCCGAAAGGGGCCCGGCCGTGCGGCCGGGCCCCTTTTCGCGCCGTCAGGAGGTGGAAATGTCGTCGAGCTGTTCGGCGGCGGGCCGGACCGGGTACAGGTCCCCGCCCGGCTCGACCGGCACCCGCGGCAGAGCCGTCCGCGCCGCCCGGTCACCCGCGTCGGCAGCCGCGTGGAGGACGTCCAGCGCCGCGTAGGCCCGGAAGTCCAGTTCGGGATACGGCCAGGCGGACTGCCCCTGCGTGGCTCCCGGGATCAGGAAGTCGACAGCGGAGAACAGCGTGGCGCCACTGGGCGCGGTGTAGTGCCACAGGTCGACGCCGACGTGCTCACCGATCTGCGCGAGCCGGGTCAGCGCGACGAGGTTGAAGGCGGAGTAGTGCCAGCTGCGGGTCCGGCTGGCCTCCTGCGGTTGGTAGCCGTTGGCCTCGATCTGCGCCGCGATCCGCTTCGGCCCCGCGTCCCGCGCGATGGTTGCGGCCAGGTCCCGCTGCCCGGTGCCCAGCGCGAGCGAGGCGACGAGCATGTCGTAGAAGCTGCCGTGGTTGTTCTGGGCCTTGGCCTCGTCGGTCCCGTTCTTGCTGGTGCGCAGCCAGTCGAGGAACTGCGTGTACCAGCCGGTCATGCCGGCCTGGTCGGTATTCGTCCAGCCGGGGGCGCCGGTGGCGAGGATCGCGGTGGCGTCGACGACCTGGGTCAGCGTGTAGGAGAACTCGATGATGCCGATGCCGCGCCCGTCCACCTTGCACGGGATGCCCTGCGCGAAGTTCATGTTCGGGTTCATCTTCGTCGCGGCGTCGAGGAACCACGTACGCAGGTCAAGCGCCGCGCGCTGGGCGTAGCGAGCGTCCCCGGTGTAGTACCAAGCGAGCGCGAGCCGGTAGATCGCGGCGAATGCCTCACCGCGGTAGGCGTGGTCGGTGATCTCGTCGACGATCGGGTTGCGCTGGCCGTCCCGCTGCACGAACGGACAGCCCCAGGGGTTTTCGGCGGTCGGCTGCGTGGTCGGCCACCAGTAGGGCGCAAGGCTGAGGTAGTCGTGCTTGTCACCGCTGGGCGGCACCTGTTTCTTCGTGGTGACGCTCCACGGTCCCGTCGTCAGGTCGGTCTTCGCGGCACCGAGAAGGTTGTTGAGCCCTGTGCGAGACGTTCTCTCGCCGACGAGAGCGGCGAACTTCGTCCGAAGCAGCTGCTTGCCATCGAGGACGGCGGTATCGGGAGCACACACCGGCCCGAGGACCGGAACAGCGCAGTGCACGGTCCGCGACGCGGCTTCGGCCGGCGCAGCGAACGACGTGGCGACGAGGCCGAGCGCAGCCACCGCGGCCACGACGGTGTGGCGGAGAACCATGTCCGCTCCATTCACAAATATGAACATCAGACCTGTGAGTGAATGGAGCGTACGCATGTGAAAGCCGCTGAGGCAATGGCTTGGTCCAGACCAGGCTCAGTCGGTGAAGTCGCGAGGCCGGAAGAAGGCGACGAGCCGGGCGGTACGAAGTGCATCCCACGGATCCGTGGTGGCGAGAACAGCAGCAGCACCGGTAGGGAACTTGGTCTGGACCTGCAAGGTCTCTTCCCGATGACCGGCGAGGTGCAACGTCACCTCGCTGACCCCGGGCTCGTGCCCGACGAGCGCAAGCGTGGTGACATCGGACGGCGTCCGGCGGGCTGCGTTCAGCAACTCGGGAACGTCGGCACCGTAGAGATCATCGTCGTACTCGACAGGCGGCGGCGCGGGAAGCTCGCCGCTGACACGCTGCCAGGTTTCCCGGGTGCGCCGAGCGGTGGAGCAGACAACCAGCTCCGGAACGCGCCCGGTCTCGGCCAGCCACCGCCCAAGCCGAGGCGCATCACGAACCCCACGGGGCGCGAGGGGACGTTCGTGGTCGGGCAGACCTTCGGACCAGTCCGACTTGGCGTGCCGGAGAACGATGAGCCACCTGGTCACGTCCATGCCCGCAACCCTAATCGACACCAGCCGCGGACGGATCGTGCTCTTCACGGCGGAGATCGACAAGCCGCCGGCTTCGGGCTTTTGAGTGGGCCGCCTGGGGCTCGAACCCAGAACCTACGGATTAAAAGTCTACGGGAAATGAATGTCGACGAGTGTCGCTAAGTGTCGGACTCTGCCAATAAATGCAGTTCAGACGACATTTTTACCGCCTTTCAGCGTCGTCGAGTGTCGCACAGTGTCAGGCACTACTCAAGCAACGGAGCCCCATCGGAGACGCACTGGCCACAATTTTGGTCCATTGTGGATGGACCTGAGCCACAAAAAAGACGACTTGATCGCCGCCGCCAATCGACTCAGTGAATGAGATTGAACCAACTCGACGAAAGACTGCCGGCCAACCCTCGTTTCGGCGGCCCAGGCTCGATTGGTCCTGCAGCGTCGACCGTCGCCGAGCCACCCTCCCAGGACAGGGCGATCCGGCCGGAGGCAGTCCGGCCGCTCCACCCCGACCAGGTGATCGGCGCCGACGCCGCCTGACCCGGCTCCAAGATCACGAACGGCGGGATGCGCATCTCCAGAGTGACCCACTGATCCACGCCAAGCGGTTGCCCGTCCGACCCCAGTGGCTGCAGTACCGGCTTTCCGCCCAACCGGCAGACCCGCCCGCTCACGTTCTCCGCAATGACCTCACCACGCAGCCCGCCACCCGTCGCCCTGAACCACCGGACCGACACCGCGAGATCATCCGAGCCGCACGGAGGAACCCGTGCCTCTTCCTGCCATCGCGGCGACAGGGCAGCAAACAGCTCCCCCGCCGGCGGACCTGCACCCGGCTCAGCCGATGTGACGCGCCAGGGCACCCGACCACTATCGGCCGGGCTCTGATCACCGGAGTCCACAGCCACCACCACCTCCGACCAGCATTCCTTCCGGCAAGTATCCAGCCAAATCCCGGACTGCATTGCTGTCATGACGCCCGTTGGAGACCGACACCCGCTATCGGCGTCCCGGGCCGCGGGGCGCCGACCCGGCGTCCGCGGCCACAGCGTCAAGGAGGCGGCCGCGGCGAAGGTGCCCGCGAGAGCCTAAGCGAACGATCCGGCTTGGTCGCGCTGAGCGACGACGAAGCCCGATTTCGCTCAAGCCTGCATGGGGCAGGTGTCCTTGGTGATCTACGCTGACCGTGTGGCCGAGGCCCCGGTTACCTACACCACTCTTCACTTGGCCGGTATGCCGACCAGACGGCACAGGCACGAAGACTATGGGACAAGTCGGGATTTCAGACTTTTGTCAGCGGGCCGGGCGACGTCCCGGCTTGACGATGGTGATATCTGCCTCCATGGTCAGCTTGATGAGTCGTTGCAGTCCCGGCCCAGAGTCGACGGCTTCGACGCTACCCGGAACAACGTGCAAGTTCGCGGAATCGACCCGGTCGCCGAAGAGGACGAGAGCACGCGCTGTATTGAAGCGCCCGCTCATCCAGACGAGCCCCTGCGCCTCCCGCACTTGCTGATGAACAGCTTCGGCCCATTTTACTGTCCTGCCGTAGTGACAGCTGATCGCCTCGGTCAACTGCCGAGGGCGCAAACCGAGCCTCAGAAGGCCCGGATCGTGAAACTCCGCCAGTCTCAGCACAACACTCGAATCAAGCTTCAGCTTGGTAACGCAACGACCAAGGTAGTATTTTCTCAGCAACGTTCTACGACCAGTCAACGGAACATTTCGCAAGACGGTTTCAGCAATAGCTCCCGCATAGCAATCAGCGGCATACAACACTGGGACACGACAGCCGTTCTCGTCATTAAACCAATTAAATCGCCCGCCCTCACCAGAGCCTGGATTGAACTTGTTGCCGCCGTACTTAGAGTTATGACAGCGGACCATTGAATCCAAAGGCGACCAAGTGGTGATATTGAGGCGCCTCCGCAGGTCATGCGGAGGATCCGGAACCAAGCGCCCACGCGTCATGAACTCAGTTCCCACCGAACCGCGTCCAGCAGGTCGTCACGCGGCAGGTCCACCGGGCGAGCAGCATCCAGAAGCAGGCCGTTGTTTGAGATCATCCACGCGAGAATCTCCCAAGCGACCAAATCGCGGGACAGCATGTACACTGCATCAGATACGCGCTGGTCTATCGCATCCCCGGACAGCTGGAAGCCTGGAACAAGCAGTTGGCCACCAAACTCAACGGCTAGCAGGCGATGCAAACTTCGCATCGTCAGCAATTCTTCTGCCGGAATGTCGGAACGCTCAGATACTTCTTTCAATAGAAGCATGTCAAATTCTGCTGAGACTGCGTTGACTAGTTCTGCGCGCTCCTCATCGTCAAAAACGTCGAGGTCAAACTCGTCAAAGTCGTCGACCGACGGCTCACTACCCGACTGTCGACCCCGCTCGTCGAGCCAGCGCAGCACTTCATGCACATTGCGGGCGACAGGCTCGGTCGCATCGAGAATGAGATCCGCAGCACCGAGAAGCAGCTGGTCGACCTGTGTCTCCGTCGGGTCGCGTAGCACCCGTTCGACGTCGGCGGCGCGGACCGTGCTGTCCTCTGCAATCCTCTGGACCAGGACGTCGTACGGCGCCTTGAGCAGCACGCACGCAAAGTCGACGTCGCCGAGCAGCTTCTCGAGTTCCGCCCGGACCTCCTCGTGCCGGATACCCTCAATGATCAGCACCCGCACATCTTCGCCAGCTTGGCCCAGGACCTCGCGGCAGTACCCCTCAAGGTCCGTGTCCACCCATTGCTGCCCCAGCTTCATCAGCACGGCACGGTCACCAGGGTCGAATCCCTGCTCGGCCGCACGCTGACGCACAGCTTCACCGAAGCTAACGATGCCCGCGCCTTCGATAACCTCCGCCAGGCCCCTCGCCAACGTGGTCTTACCCGTCCGGGCGTGGCCGATGATGCCGATCGCAGCGTCCATGTAAGCCTCCGACCGACCGGGACCCTTGCTCAATGCGCGACGAGTCGCATTACAAAGAGTAGTCTCGGGTTGCAGAGACGACAAGGAACCTTCACGATACGCTTCGCCAAGCTCGAGAAGTACCGCCAGCAGGGGTAGCTGAGTGGCCTATGCCTGAACACTCGATCACTAAGCGTAACGCCTGCGACGCGCGATCCGATTGCCCAGCTAACGCTAGCCCGTTGCCACGTGGGAGCACTATGATCGACAGTGACAGCTGGAGCCCCGAGTTGCGCCTGCGCGGCCTGGACCAGGACAAACGGGCTGTCTCACTCAGTGTGTTGGCCGATTCAAGCCAAGAGGAGGATCTGAGCGAGCCAGCCAACTGCTCCGGGCTGGGACGCATCAGACACTTCACCCATACCACCGCCAACGGGTGGCCGGATAACCCACTACCATGGCTTCCCGCAAGGAGGCACCTGGGCGCCGGCGCCGTGCCCTCTGCTGGCTGCAAAGCCCAGGTCTTCCAGAACTCCGTGTGCAACTGGCGATGCTGGTACTGCTACGTCCCCTTCTCGCTGCTTCGGGGCGATCCGGCGAAGTCGCGTTTCGTCACTGCCGACGACATGGTCGACATGTACCTGGGCCTTGACGATCGCCCGGTCGTGCTCGACCTCTCGGGCGGTCAGCCCGACCTTGTTCCGGAATGGGTAGTGTGGACAATGGAAGCGCTTCGCGAGCGGCATGCGCAAGATCGCGTGTTTCTGTGGAGTGATGACAATCTCAGCAACGATTACCTGTTTCGCTACCTAACTGAAGACCAGTTGGAAGTTCTCTCTTCGTATCAAGGCTACGGCCGCGTGGGCTGTTTCAAAGGGTTCGACGACACCTCGTTCGCGTTCAACACCGGCGCACTGCCAGAGCTTTTCGATCGACAATTCACCCTTTTTGAACGCTTGCTCACCATTCGCCCAGACACCTACGCCTACGTCACGTTCACCGCTCCCGCCATACCACCTACGGGAGCAATCAGCGCGATGCGCCGTTTCGCGGACCGCCTTCAAGCGCTCGACGACACGCTCCTCGCGCGTACGACACCGCTTCGAATCGACGTCTTCACCCCTGTTGCTCCGCGGATGCGCTCAGCACATCAAACCGCCTTGACCGTCCAGGAGGCCATGGTCGACGCCTGGAACACCGTCTTGGCGGAGCGTGGCGTGGTCCCCTTGTTCGACCAGCCGATGGCCGAGCTGACGACAGCAGGCCATCGTGTCTGACGGCGCGACGATCCTGTCGGAAGTGGACCACGACCAGCGGTGGCGAGATCGGTTGTTGAATCTAGCAGCCAAGCAACTTGCCGGACCAGTTGTGCCGTCGTTCAATTCTGTGCTGCAAGCAATGTCGGGAGCCGATCCAGTCCTCGTCCAGTCGCTCATCTCCGAACTCGCCGACACGAGCTCGCTCGATGTCCGCGACCGATGCCGAGCAGTGTTAGCGGACTGCCGGCGAGCCAACACATCGAGTCCTGTAGTTGAAGACCACCTGCTCCCCCCTCCACATCCCCTCGACTACGAGTGGCGATTCACCCATGACACCCGCACTCAACTGGCCAGCACCGCGCTGATCAGATCACCACGATCCGTCTTACTGCTCGGCTGCCCCACCGTCGCCATCACCCTGCTCTCCAGCCACTCAGACTTCAGACTCACACTTGTAGACGACAATCCGGCCCTTCCTCTTCTTTCGAACTTCGTCGAAGGCGACCATCCGCGCTATCGCCAGGTGCGCGCCGATCTGACATCGACTCCGAATGTCACCGCCGGGCTGCGCGCCGACGTAGTCATCGCAGACGCCCCGTTCTACCCGGATGCCATGGCCGGATTCCTCCATGCCGCCGTAGCGGGAACACGCCAGCGCGGACGCATACTCTTCGCGCTCCCCCCCTCCGGAACCCGGCCAACTGCGAAAAGAGATGTCGGCAACTTCCACCGTCTGGCCAGAGAGGCGGGTCTCAGCCACGTCTCGACGCGACAGGGTGCGGTGCGCTACCTACGCCCACCGTTCGAACGGAACGCTCACCGTAGCGCCGGCCTCCTGTCTGTCGAAGACGACTGGCGCGCCGCAGACTTGGCGACTTTCGTCAGAGGCCCAGACCCGGCGACGCTGTCGAAACCCGAGGGCAGCTCGGAGCGCAGCCGCTGGCAGGAGGTCGTTGTCACCGGAAAACGATGGCGGGTGCGAGTCGACGAACATTCATCCGCTGCTGTCGAAGGCCTGCTCCGCAAGGTCTCGACGAGCGCCATCCTGGATACAGTGAGTCAGCGAGACAGCCGCCGGCAGCTCGCCAACGTGTGCACGGATGACAATGAGTACTTTGTAACCACCAATCCTTCGTTGCTGATTCAGGTTTTGACCAGTGTCATCAGAGGCTGCGATCCTGTGACGCAAGTCGGCGATTCTTTAGGGCGCCCCTTGACCCCAATGGAGCACAGTGAAGTCCGACTCCTTCGCGAGTTGATCGAGTACAGGTCGATGAGGCCCTTGACCAGTGACTGATTCCACGAATTCGACGACGATGGCAGACAGCCATGCTTTGCGGACAGCACTCAGCTCGACACCGGACGTCGCTTCACACCCAGCTGTGGCTGATCACACTGAAACGCGGCCAGGCAGCGGCTTACACCTGGCCGTGATGACAGGCCCCTACTTGAGACTGATCATCGACGGCGTCAAGACAGTCGAGTCACGCTTCCACAAGGTACGCAGCGCCCCCCTGAACACGGTCGCGGCAGGCGATCTGGTCGTATTCAAACCCGCAGGACAGCCGGCCAGTCACGTCGCCGGTGTCAAGCGGGCGACCTATCTGGATCTTTCACACACCTCGCTCGAGCAAGCGCGATCGACCTGGCAAGAACGCATCGCCGACAGCTCTGACAAGTTCTGGGCTGCGCGTTCGGATGCTCGCTGGCTCTCGCTCGTCGAGATCGCCTGGATACGCGAGATGACCCCCACGGTGCTGCGGAAACGTGACCGGCGCGGCTGGGTCACCTATGGGGCATGCTGTCCCATAGGGCGCTTGTTTTGAGCTTCTGCCCCGAACGCGCACGACAGGAGCTGCCCCGCCATCTCCGAGAACGGCGAGGACTGGTCGCCCGGCAACTCGCGGATGCCGCCGACCGGCTGGTGCTGGACGCGCTGCAGACCGGTGAGCTCTTGCCCCCGCGTTCGGAGATCACCTCCGCGCTCCAGGCCCTCGACGAAGCCGGTATCCGGGCCTACGCCGGGTGGGACTACCTCGCCAAAGTGCCTGAAGACTGACGGGCGCACCTCATGGCAGCGCACCCCCACTTGGTCGACGGCGTCGTCCTCAACAATCCGCAGCATTTCGATCGCGCGGAAGAAGTCCTGGCGGCCGCACGTTTGCTGCCTCGATCGATCGTCGTGGTCGGCACCACCGAGACCCTCGGCGGCACAGTGCGCGCCGAGGCATCGGGAACGGAGTACGTGGTTCCGCCGAATCCGGCGATGTACGACGTCGATCTGGCCGCGGCCGAGCGGCAACGGCTGCTGGAAACGACGCGGGAACGCCGGATACAGATGGATGCGCTGACTGCGCAGATCCAACACGACCAGGCATTGGTCAGGCGTCTGCAGGACTGGGAAAGGTCGTGGCCACCCGGCACTATCGAGCAGCTCACCACGGAACGCGACGTCGCCCAGGAGGAGCTGGAGAAGGCTGAAAGCCACGCGGAGGACTTGCTCGCCCGGCTCGCCACGATCAATAAGGCCGAGGAAGCCATCACCACTTCCCTGCCCGATCTGCGCGCGGTGGCCAAGAAAGCACGAAATCGCTCGGACGAGCTTGCCGCACTTGCTCAGCTCACCGCCCAGGAGCCGGCTTGGTCCCACGCGCTGAAGGAAGCGCAGGCAGCGGCAGGCGCCGCTCAACTCGCGGCCGACGACGCCCGCAACCGGGCTGAAGCGCGGCGCGAGGACAAGTCCGAGCTCCACCGCGAGATCGACGACCAAAAGCGGACCGTCGCCGCCACCCGCGACGAGGTCGGCCGGATTCCCGGCGGCGGGTCGGCGGACCGAACGGCGACGCCACCGGACGAATCCGTCGAAACCTTGCGAGCGACCTATCAGGCAGCGAAGGAAGCCTACGAACAAGTCGAGGTCGGCGCTGATCTGCGGGCTGACCTGGCAGCGAAGCTCAACGCCGAAGCGCAGGCGCGCGCCGGGCTGGAAAAGGTGCCGGAGATCGTCCGGGTTCGCGCGACCGAACTCCTGAGCGGCCCAGACGGAGCGGACGCAGCGTCCAGATCCGCCGCCACAGCCCGGACCGAACGAGCGGTCGAAAGCCTGACGAACCAGGCCGGCGCCGCCCAAAGCCAAGCCGGAAGGCGCCAAGAGGCCTACGAAGCCTTTCAACCGCAGGAAGTCTCGATGGAGCCTTACTGCCATCCTCGTGACCTCGCACACGCGGAGGAGTTGCTGGACGTTGCCTCCAGCGACTACGAGCGAGCCCGCCAGGCCGACGACGAGGCGCAGCGGCACCTCGGGGATCTCGACAAGACGATCGAGGCGACGAAGAAGACAGCCGCTGACTTCGAATCGCTCTACGACTCGATCAGCGCACTGACCGCCGCCAGTGAAGACGAGCCACCGTTCGCCAGCGACGTCACCGCCGCGCGCGACCGGCGGACCAGGATCCGGACGTCGGTGTCCGAAGCAGAGAACATACTGGCCAACGCCCAGGGAGAGGTTCGCCGCCTCTCTTCGTCGCTCGGCCAGTACGCCGTCGGTCAAGCCTTCGAGAAGGTCGACAGCCCGGTCAGGCAGCAGATGATCGCGGTCGATCGAGACCGCCTCGCCGAGTATGCCGCGGACTGGGAGCACGCGCTCAAGCCGCGGCTGCGCAGTCTTACCGACGATCTGGCCCACATCGACCGCCACCGCACCGAGATCGTGGTCCGGCTGCGCGGCATGGTGGAGATTGCGCTCAAGACCTTGCGCACCGCGGAGAAGGTCAGCGCGCTGCCGGAAGCCCTCGGCGACTGGGCGGGCCTGCGCTTCCTTCACATCCGGTTCACCGAACTCGAACCGCCAGTACTCGATGCACGGCTCGGCGAGGTAGTGGACGAGGCCGCCACGGGCACCACGAAGACGACGGGCGGGAAACGCGACGGCCTGACGCTCCTGCTCAAAGGTGTCCGAGCCGCGATGCCGAAAGGTGTGCGGGTCGACATTCTCAAGCCCGATGCCGCGCTGCGCGCCGAGCGGGTCCGGGTGTCGTCGGTCGCGGAGATCTTCTCGGGTGGCCAGCTGCTGACTGCGGCAATCATCCTGTACTGCACGATGGCCGCGTTGCGATCCAACGAGCGAGGCCAGCTTCGACGCCCGCACGCCGGTGTCCTCTTCCTGGACAATCCGATCGGCCGCGCCTCGGCGGGTTACCTGTTGGACCTGCAGCTCGGCGTGGCCGACGCGCTCGGTGTCCAGCTGATCTACACGACCGGACTCTTCGACATCAACGCACTTTCGCTGTTTCCGCTGATCATCCGGCTGCGCAACGACCGCGATCTGCGCAGCGGCATGGCCCACCTGACCGTCGAGGACGAAATCCGGACCGGACTGCCGACCGACGGGGACCCCGAGCACGGGCAGATCACCGCAGCACGGTTCTTCCGCAGGCCGGCGAACATCGAGGAGGCAGGCTGAGTGGCAGAAGACCTCGACGCATCCGGTCCCACCCTCAGCCTCCGGGCCCGTCGAATGGCGGACCTGCTCGCCGATTGGCCACGACAACGAGTTCAGCTCAAGGAGTTGTGGCAACTGCTCGACACAGCGGACCCGGCCGGCCGCTCGACCCCCGGCCGGCGGTCGGTGCTCGCCGACGTGATCGCCGAGCTTGATCACGCCGGATTGGTGCAACCCGCCGGTGCGCGGTCCTGGGACCGCAGTCAGAAACCCCACTTGCCACGCTTCGTCGGCCGACTGACATCCAAGCCGCCGAAACCGGGCGCCCGGATGGTGTGGCACCACCGGCTGGCCTGGGTCGAGGAAGCACGGCCCAGCCCAGCCCAGCGGGCACACCTGGAGTCCCTCAACACCTGGTTGCACGAACACGACCACGAAGATCTGCCCGTCATCCCGCACCGGGAGCGGTCCGTCAAGATCTTCGGCAACGAGAAGGTCACGGACAAACTGATGGGGACGGCGTTGTTTGGTGACGGCCGGCTCAGCTTGGACCTCCTGCGAGCCCGGCGGGTTGCACCAGGCTTCATCATGGAGTCCGTCGGTGATGGACCGATACTGCTGATGGTCGAGAACAGCGACACGTTCGACTCCCTCGTGTCGGCGCTCCGGCGGGAGCCTGGAAACGTCGGCTTGGTCGGCTGGGGAGCAGGCGGCGCCTTCGAGCAGTCGGTGCTGTCGATCAGCCGGCTGACGCCCACCGTTCGTGAGGTGCGGTACTTCGGTGATCTCGACGCCAAGGGACTGCAGATCCCGGCCAACGCCGCAGCCGTCGCAGCGCGCGAGCACCTCCCGGCCGTCAAGCCCGCGATCGGCCTCTACGCGGCGATGTTCCGCTACGCGCGACCCCAACCAGGCCAAGCACGCCTCGCCGCGGCCACCGCGCACGCCGTAGCCGCCTGGCTGCCTCTGGATTTGCAGAATCGGGCGGCCGAGCACCTGATACGCGGCACGCGTCTTGCCCAGGAAGAGGTCGGGATCACCGAGCTGATCGCTGACCACGGGTGGCGCTGCGACCTCACCTGAACCCTGACGCAGTCGCGCTCGGACAGGGTTGACAATAGCGACGGCCTGGAGCGGTTCCTTCGAGGAGAGCGTAACGATGACCAGTCGCAAAATGCCTCTCAATGCGGCTCAGCGGGAAGTCCTCGCGTGGGTGCGCGACGGTTGCGCGGCGGGACTCTACGAAGATTGGTCGCACCGTTTGGTGGCTCGCGCGCTGCACAACCGAGGCTTGCTCGTCGTGAAGGGCCACGGTCCATCATGGGTTGCCTCGATCACTGAGGAAGGCGTCTATTACCTCGAGAACGACGCATACCTGCACCGGGACGACGACCACCATCGTTCGCCTTCCGACGCCAAGAAACCTGAACAACGCCCCAAAGCTCCAGAGCCGGGCACGCGGAAGCGGCCCGAGCCAAGCACGACCGGACCTAGCGTCACGCCATCTACGAAGCCGGTCGTGCAGAAACGAGGACCGGTCGACCAGCTCATGCAAAAGCTCCAGGATGCAGTCGATCATCGCGTCCTGGTACCGACTGACCAGGCACCGAAACAACGCCAGCTCGCGGCTTTAGCACGGCGGTTCGGGCGGATCCCGGAGGGAATGCGGCTGTCGTTCGAATACTGTCGACAAGACACGGGATACCGGCTGGCGATCACACTGGAATCGCCGCCCGAGTGGCAGACCAGGCTGTTGGCTCAAGCCGTGTCTACGACAGCGCCGGACCCGACTGATGTCGTGCAGGCGTGCATGGAGCTGGACGCATTCCCCGTCCAGGGATCACAGCGCGATCGGGCCTTTCGCCTGCTCGAGGCCCTGGTAAGGGGCGCACGCGAGATCGGGATGACCGTGTCGCTCCAGCCGGAGCGACAGACACGTGGATACGCGACGCGGGGTGACCATCAGAACGAGATCCGGTTCGCCCTCGACCGGGATGAGGTCTGGCTCCGGTTCACCCAGGCCACGCTGCAGCGTCCCCACGAGCCCACGGAACGGGAGCTCAAGCGAGCGCGACAGGGCTACATGTTCCCGGACTTCGATGAGGTCCCGGATGAGCACCTGGGGATCGTCGTGGCCGGTGCCGGACGTTTCTGGGCCGACAGCTGGAAGGACACGGACGAGCATCGCCTGGAAGATGATCTCGTTGAGGTTCTGGAGGAGGTCCGGCTCCGGCTCGGACACCTGGCGGTGCAGCGCGCAGCGGCCGAGGAGCGGCAGCGCCAAGCGGAGCTGGAGAGAGCCGAACGGGCGAAGCATCAGGCCGCGGCTGCAGAACGCGCCGCGATCGCACAGCGGGAGCACCTGATCGATGAGGAGGCACGAGACCAGGCGAGACGGTGGTCCGAAGCAGGCCAGCTCCGTGCCTATGCGGCGGAGGTGCACCGGCACGCGTCATCGCTGACTGACGAGCAATGCGCGGATGCACTGTCCTGGGCGGACCGGATCACGAAGGTCGCTGACGCCTTGGATCCGTTCCCCGACCGCGCGGTCCGCCCTCACCTTCTCCCCGGCATGCCGACCGCGAGCGAGTTGCAGGCCTTCAGGAATCGGTGACGCTCACCAGTGACGGTATCCCCAGCGTCGTGGTGCGCGCTCGTACCGGACAGGGATCTCCGAGGGCTTCAACGGACGGTCGACGACCGGGCGGTAGTTGGCGGCAGTGATCCGCTCCTCCTCATGTACTCGTTCCATCACCTCGGCGAAATGGCCGTGCTCGTGCTCCTTCATCTGGTCGATGAGCCTGGTGATGAGCACATCCAGGCGCTGCACCTCCGCCTCGGCCGCGGCCAGCCGCTCCTGCATGGTGACTGCCCGATGACCGCACCAGCCACGCAGGAGCTCGTGCCGGGGCCGGTAGTGCTCGAGGTACGACCGGTATTCCCAGTCTGGATCCGTCGTCCACTTACGTCCGCCGCTGCTCGTGTGGGTCACGCCGCGCTTGGTCTTCTCCCGGCACTGTCGTTCCTCGTCGATCACGCCGTCCAGGATCGGCATCGGGTTCACCCGGCAGGCGTACTCGGCGATCATGAGGGTGCCTTCGGGGGAAACCACTGTGCTCTCACCGATCGCGAACGAATCGACCTGGTCGGTAAGTTCACTGATCGAGATCCCAATGAGCGGCTCGAGCGCTACCGGATCGTGGATCGTGGTGACCCATCGCACCAGGGCCGACCACTCCCAGGTCGCGACCTCGTCCGGGATCAACTCCAAGAACACGGTCTCGACGGCTGCTTCCTCCGGATCCGTCAGCTCGAACGCAGCAAGCCGTTCCCAGTTCGCCATCAGCTCGTCGTACTCACGTACTCCCGACCACGCTCCGCGGAGCCGCTTCCCGGGAACTTTCTCCCGCTTGCCGGCGCTGTCTCCCTCCAGGAACTCGATCTCGTACTTCGCGCTCTTCTTTCCCATCTCGGTGGCGACGACACGAACACGTTGCGAGGAGTCGAAGTCCCGCACGCGATAGATCTGCTCGTCACCGACCTGGATCATCCGTATTCCTCCCCGAGGACATCGGCAGCATCACCACATTAGCCGGTCAATCGAGCCCCGCCAGCGGATCGTTGCGGCAGCACATTGGGTCGGCCCAGTACCCCGCGGATGGACCAGTGGAGTACTCCCGGGGTGCCGAAGTATTGCCCGCATTGGATGATTCTGAACAGTAAGTACTCGAAGACGAACCTCTCGTTTCCGCCTGCACAATCGGCATTAGGCGACGCCACGCATGTTCTCGGGAAGCGCGTGCCCCGAGGGGGCAGACGGCACAGGACAGGCTCGTGCAGATCGCGGTCGCGGCGGCGCCGACTCACCGCTCACCACGATGTCACTGTTTGCAGCAGGCAGTACACTCATAGCCATGAAAGGGGGAGGTGCGGAAGCAGAAAGTGAACCTGTTGTGGCCCGATGCGCACAGGACGTGGTGGCTGGTCGGCGCGGTCTTCACGAGTTCGATCCGGTGTTCGCCCGGGCGACGGTCTACGGGCGACGACCTGCTCGCCCCGGGGTCGAGACAGTCGACGTCGCCGGCCGTGGCCGGTGGACGTTCGTGTTCTCCACACCGCAGCGGCTCGCCACGCACTTCGGAGATTGCGACGTCTATGCGACCACTGGCGCCGATCTTCTCGGACAACTGCCGATCGGTATCGGCGTGATGCTCGATCCGGACGACGAGCATCGGCTCCCGATCCTGAACCGGCTGGTGCCACCGCAGGCACTCACCGCGATACGCCGACGAGCCGAGCAGAAACGCACCGGGCAGGCCATGCCCACCACCGAGGTCAACGTCAAGCGCGAGGAGGGCGTCGAGTGAGTGTGGACGGGCCAGGGTTCCACGTCGACGTCGACGTACTGGACAACGCGGGCAAGGGAATCACCCAGAGCATCCATGACCAGGAGACATTCGAGCTGCGCGGCCTCTGCGGCGACGCCAAACTCTACGGCCATGCCGGGGTCCACAACGCGCTGGCGGACTACTGCGCGCGGTGGAGCGCGGGACTGGACACACTGACCGAGGATGCCGGCGTGATCGGCGACTGCCTCGCCCACGCCGCTGACGCCTACCGCGGAATCGACGAGGCCGCTGCCCGGCAGCTGCCCGCGGATCCCGGCACTGCGGCGATCGGCGACTGATGGCCGAACTCGGTGAGACCGCCGACCCACGCGCCCTCGTTCCCGGTGACCCGGCCGCGATCGAGGAGAACGCCCGGGTACTGCACGCCCGGTCCCGGGGAACCGGGCAGGCCGGGGACAGCCTCCGCCGGATCGACACCGGTTCATGGGCAGGTCCGGCCGCGGCCAAGTTCCACGACAAGTTCAGCTACGAACCCGCCAAGTGGCTGGCTGCCTCCGACTCGTTCGACGCGGTCGCTGAAGCACTCGACGGATACGCGCAAACGCTCCGCTGGGCACAAGGCCAGGCCGGCGACGCCATCCAGCTGTGGAACCGCGGCCAGGCCGCAAAAGCGGACGCGAAGGCCCGCTATGACCGCGACGTCACCAACGCCGACACCCAGAACCAGCAGCACGCCGCCAACGGTGACCCCACCAGGGTGACAGTCGCGCCGTTTACCGATCCCGGCGAGGCCGACCGGCAAGCGGCGCGGGACACACTCAACCGCGCCCGCCAGCAACTCACCGAGGCCGGGGACCGGACCACCGAAACCATCTCCGACGAGGCCGGCGGCGCACCCACAGCCTCAGACTGGCTCGACGACGTCGGCGGATTCTTCGCCGACGTCGGTGAAGGCGCGTGGAACGCGTTCAAGGGGTTCGGCGAAGGCGTGTGGAACCTCGTCTACGCCATCGGCGACCCAGGCAACCCCGACCACGAGGGACTGACCGACATCGCCTCCGCGGCGTGGAACAACGTCACCCACCCCGTGGACTTCGGCAAACAGCTCATCGCCTGGGACGACTGGGCAGATCACCCGGGCCGAGCCACCGGCCAAATCGTGGGCGGCCTGCTCATCGCCGGCGCAGCGGGCAAGCTGCTCAAAGGCACCCGCGCAGGAGAGAAACCCGACCCGGCCGCGCCGAAACTACCGCCCGTGAAGACCGCCCTGCACGAGTACTTCGACCAGGGCACACCACCAAAGGCATCCGATCTGGCCCGCTACGCCGAGTCCAAGGGATGGACGAAACAGCAGACACCGAACGGCCCGCCGAAGTACGTCGACGACAACGGCATCATCCGCATGACCCTCAAGGAAGGCAGCGGCCGCGCCCCGGGCAGCGAAAACCCGCATGTCGAACTACGCAACGAAGACGGGGTCCGCATCGACCCGCAAGGCAACCCGGTCACCAGGAAGAGCCTGGGAAACCACACACCAATCACCTGGGACCACTGAGCACATGACGAACTACACCGACTTCCCCGACCTCGCCCAGATCTACCTCGAAGACAGCTTCGTCCTCGCCATCGACGAGACACCCACCTCGCTGACCTTCCGGCTCGAGGTCGTACTGACCTCGTCACACCCGCGCTATCACCAGCCGCGGCCGGACGAAGCACACTGCTACGCCGACGCCGTGCTCACCATCACCGACGCCACCAAGATCGAATGGGTCACCCGGTTATCCCAAACCTACCGCGACGCCACCGGCGAAGAAGACCTCGGCAACATCGACAGCCTCCAGCGTCACGACAACCACTACGAAATCGCCGGCGACTGGGGCCACGTCCGGATCTACTCGAGCGCAGCGCCGCGCCTCACCCTTACCTCCGAAGCCACGAACCCATCGAACCCGCACGGCAACACGACCGCTTGATCGAGCCACCAGCTCTTCAGCTGGGGGTCTTCCACACCGCATACGGTTGGCAATTAAGTTTGATCGCTATTCCCCATAACTGTGCACTCCCGCATCGAAGCCGATGACAGAGTCATCCAGGCCAGCTATTTCAGGCTGGCTTGCGATCCGGGCGCAAGCCGCGTCGTCCCGTCGCCACGCCACCTACCCGGTCGCCGTTCACGCGGGCCCGGCGGGACAGATGATCGACTCACGTCGTGGCCATAGCAATCTTGGCACGCATAGCAAAGAAGATGCACAGATATCACAATTCAGGGCAAACGAAAAACCATCATAACCTACCAGGTACTGATTACCGACAACGGAATCAATCTACTCCCGCCGACCTATTCGTCGGTGATACGGCCTTCCCGTTCGGCTTTGGCCAGTTGCAGTGCTTCCGCGACAGCTGCGAACTCGTCGAGGGCGGCTTGGAGGTCTTCGACGATCTCCTGCGCTATGACTTCCGGCGCCTGTAGCTCGTCCCCGTCCTCGAGATCCGGGTCACGCATCCAGGTGATGTCGAGATTCACCTTGTCCCGAGCGAGCAATTCTTCGTAGGTGAAGCACTTGAACCGTTCCGACTCGGTGCGCGCGTGCCGATCTTCCGGGTTATAGGCGTCGATGAACTCATCGAGGTGCTGCGCCTCCAATTTATTCTGGCGCAGCGTGAAGTGCTGGCCAGTACGGAAGTCATACACCCAGAGCTTCGAGGTCCACGCCTGCTCGGGACGAGCCCGCTTGCGATCGAAGAACAGGACGTTCGCCTTCACGCCGCCTGCGTAGAAGATCCCGGTTGGCAGCCGAAGCAGCGTGTGGACGTCGCAGTCCTTGAGCAGCCGGCGCCGCAGCGTTTCACCTGCGCCGCCTTCGAACAGCACGTTGTCCGGGACGACAACGGCCGCCCTGCCGTCGATCTTCAGCAGGTTGGCGATGTGCTGGACGAAGTTGAGCTGCTTGTTGCTGGTAGTCACCCAGAAGTCGGAGCGGTCGTAGCTGACGTCCTCGCGGCTCACCTTGCCGAACTCGTCGACTGTGGTGAATCCGGACTTCCGGCCGAAGGGCGGATTCGCTAGGATTAGGGTTGCGCGCTCGTCAGCAGCGGGCGGCTTGGCCAGCGCGTCGCGGACGTCGACCAGGGCCTTGCCACCGGGCTCGCCGATGCCGTGCAGGAGCAGGTTCATCTGGGCCAGCCGAGCGGTATCGTGAACTAGCTCGATACCGGAGATCCCACCGTTACGGAGATGCTGGGCATCCTCTTTGGACAGCTGGTCTCCATGGTGGTGCTGAATATAGTCGTGTGCGGCAAGCAAAAACCCGCCTGTGCCGCAAGCCGGGTCGATGATCGTGTCGTCCGGCCTCGGACGCATGCAGCGAACCATCGCATCGATGAGCGCGCGGGGAGTGAAGTACTGACCGGCGCCGGACTTGATGTCCTCGGCGCCCTTTTCCAGCAGCGCCTCGTAAGCATCGCCCTTGATGTCCACGCCGGTTCCGGACCAGTTAACCTTGTCGATGAGATCGACGATCAGTCTCTTCAGAGTGGCGGCGTTGCGGATCTTATTCTCAGCGCCGTGGTAGATCAGCCCGAGCGCGGTGTCCGGCTTCTTGCCGAGCTGACCAAGGATATTCTCATAGCGCAGCTTGAGATCGTCGGCATCCGCGTCCAACAACGTCTGCCAGCCGAGATGGCTCGGCACGACCTCCTTCTTGCCGCCGAATGATTTCCGCTCCGCGCGCTCCTGAGCCATCTTGAGGAACAGCAGCAGGGTCAGCTGGTCAACATAGTCGATGGTCGAGACACCGTCGTGCCGGAGCACGTGGCAGTAGCTCCACAGCTTGTCAACGAGCTGCTTCGCCTCGGCTGCGGTTTTGGGCACCGTCACAGCAGGGTCTCCTGGTTGGTGTTCTTAGCGCGGCGGGTGCGCCCGCGCTTGGGTTGCGCGGCCCGCAATGCTCGGATGCGTTCTAGCAGGACGGAGGCGGGCTCATCGTTGGGGTCCTGCGGCACGAGGCGCCCGGAGAAGGCATCGACTAGAAGAGAGCGGCGGAGTCGGTTGCCTCGAGTCACGACAGCGTCAGCCACCGAAGCTCCTCTTTCCAAGCTTTCGAGCAACTCGCCAACGGCGGCCACAATCCGCTCTTGTTCGCCTGGTGGAGGTAACGGGATCGGCATGGCAGCAAGCTTTGTGCCATTGACGTTCGCCTGACCCACTTGCTGGCTGGCAACTGACTTCACGTATTTTCTGCCGATCGGACTATTGATAACAAGCGCAATCCAGTCAGGGTTTACCTGAGGCAGTAATCGACAACGGATTAGATAGGATGCGAAGGTGGCAGGGCCGAACGAGCGGCGATAGGCCGCCGTTTTTCCCACGAGCTCCAAACTGTTTGTTCGATTGAAAAGAACATCACCGTCAACGAGGCGAAGCCCAGCCACATCAGGATGGTCAACCGAAAGGTACTTTAGAGAATTCTTGACGAGTCCCCCATCCTGAATGTTACCCATGCGTATTACGGGGATAACGTCGCCGCTCTCATCCGCGGTCGCCTTAGCGGATGTACCATATTGAATGTCCCAACAGAGTGAGTCAAGCGACGTCACCGCCCACCTGTTCGGCATACCCAAATCGGGAGACTGGGACATCGGTATTGGGATACGCCTGCGGCGGCTCACCTTCTCTTGCCGGACGGCGGATAGTAAAGCCATGAAATCGCGGATTGACATCTCACCCGTGGACGCCTCGACAAGTTCTCCGCGCAGTGCGGCCATAGTCGCCGCATCGCGAGACCGCGCGTACCTTTCTCGCGCCATGAGGACATAGTCATTCCCGGCGTTGAGACGAGATAGTTGAGCTTCAAGGACGGCGACGACGCGCTTCTGCTCCTGCCGAGGCGCCATTGGCACTCGCAGCCTCATCAGACTTGGAACGTCAATCGAGGCCACGGTTGTACCCCGCTTTGAGCACTCTTTCAAAATCTGCGCCTCAGCGCTTCGCAGGAAGTAAGCAAGCCACGAATGATCGACTCCGTCATACGGGACGACGGCACGCATATCTTGATTGAGTGTCGTTTCGAATGGCACCACAGCTATAGGTAGTCGACGTTCGAGAATTCCCGAACGGACAACAATCGCCACCGAGTTCTCCGGCACGAGACGGGCAGAGGAACCAGTCAACGCGGCCTCGGAGATCTTGTCCCGGGTTCGAGCGAGCTTGTCCCACCCCATGTCCTTGGGTGAGAGCCAAGGAATGATGCCGTCGGTCCAGTATTCTGGATTCCGCTTCGATGGTGTCCCACCACCGTACCACTCACCGAGCTCACCCAAAGTTGCCCATTCCCAGCCTGGTGGTAGATCGCTCATGCAGGCAACGTCCTGTTCAGCTCGTCCAGCAATTCCTCCGCGCGATCGTCGCCGAACTCCCGGATGAAGCCGTCGGCGCCGCCACGCTCGGTGAACGGTACGCCATCCAGGTCATCGTGCGTCACGCACAGGCGGTTCGCGAGGGTCACCGCGATCTTGTCGATCCACCAGACCTGGTCGCCGATGAACCGCGTACCTTGCTGCTCTTGTCGCGCCAGCCAGTTCCGCAGGTTCTCCTCCACGGCGATCCGGTACGGCCGCAACTCGGAGTCCAGTCCGAGCTCGTAGCGCAGAATGGCCATCAGCTCCGGCACGCCCTTCCGGCCACCGTTGCCCTTGGCGACGCCCAGCCGCTGGTACGCCCGCCAGAGGAGCTCTGGCGTCCACCGATACGGCGGTGACTCGATCTTAGCGGCCAACCGCGTCAACGACTTGTACACGGCGGCGGGATCACGCGCGGGGTCGCTGAAGGCTACCCGCAGCGCGGCGATATCGTCGGCGTTGTCGGCCATGTACTGACGCCAATCCTCAACAGTCTGCTGTGGCGCATACTCGCCGACCAGCCGCGCCTCCACCGAAATCACCCGATCGGGCGAGTACTCGTCGTACGGCATGTCGTACTTGCGCCGGATGGCGAGGATGCGTTCCCGCAGCTCAGGACGCTCAGCCAAGGTACGAACGGCATCAAGCACCAGCTGTCGCTGCGCGTACTCGCCCCCGGATTGGAACGCTCGCTCCTGCGCTTCCTCGTCGGTCGCCCGCTCCAGGCCCTGCGTGATCTCCGTGACCGTCTCGCCTCTCGCCAGCTCGGCAAGTTCGGTCCGCTCCTCGGGCGTGATCTGCCGGTTCAGCTTCGCCAGCCGCGATCCGAGCGCGGCAGCCTCCTCCACGGTGATGCCCTGGCTTGCCACCTTGTTCAGCAGTTTCTCCAGGCTGACCTGCCGCTGACTCGCCGGCTGCAAGGGCCGGGAGTCAACCAGTGGGTGGTCGGTAACACCGACCGGGTCGACCAGCAGAAACTTCTCCTTCGCCCGCGCGTCCGGTGTCACCCGCTGGAATTCGTCGATGTCGATCGTGCGCGCGCCACGGCCCTTCATCTGCTCGAAGTAGGTCGCGCTCGAGACCCCGCGCAGGAACAGCACGCACTCGAGGGGCTTGACATCGGTTCCGGTGGCGATCATGTCTACAGTCACCGCGATCCTGAACGCCGCGTCGTTGCGAAAGTCCGAAATCAGCTGCTCAGGATTCTCGGCGCGGTAGGTGATCTTCGCGCAGAACGTGTTGTCGCCGCCGAAAATCTCCCGCACGATGTCGACGATGTCGTCGGCGTGCTGATCGGTCTTGGCGAAGATCAGCGTCTTGGGCACATGGTGGCGGTACGGGAAGTACTGACGCCAGTCGTCGTGGAACCGCTGGATCACCGTCCGGATCTGACTCGGGTTCATGACCGTACGCCCGATCGCGTCCGCGCTGTAGTCCAAGTTCGTGTCGAGCTGTTCGTATCGTTCACGGCGGGTGTGCAGGTCGACGATCCGAACGGGCACGTTCGCCGGGATGCTGCCGCCTTGCTCGCCGACCACGGTCTTGATCCGCATGATGTCGAAGTCGACGTTCACGCTGTCCGCGACCGCCTGCCGGTAGGTGTACTGGCTGACCAGGTTCTCGTGGAAGAACCCGAATGTCTGCGCCACCGGCGTGGCGGTGAGGCCGACCATGTGCGCGTCGAAGTACTCCAGCACGGCACGCCACCTGCCGTAGATCGACCGGTGGCACTCGTCGACGATCACCAAGTCGAAGAATTCCGGTGGGACCGCCGCGTTGTAGTTCACCTCGACGGCGTCGTCCACCTCGTAATCGTCGGCCGCGTCGTTGTCCGGCACGTCCTCGCCGCGCAGCATCGAGTAGAGCCGTTGCACTGTGCTGATCACCACGTGCGTCGAGTCCAGCACGACGTCACTGCGCAGTCGCTGCACGTTGTACATGTCTCCGAACGGAGTCCCGTCTTCCGGGGTTCGGAAGTTGTCGAACTCGCTCTGCGCCTGGCGGCCGAGGTTGTTGCGGTCGACCAGGAAAAGTACGCGCTTCGCGCCGGCATGGCGAAGCAACCGGTAAGTCTCGGTGACCATGGTGAACGTCTTGCCGGCGCCGGTCGCCATCTGGATCAACGCTCGCGGACGATCGTCAGCGAGAGACTGCTCAAGCCCGGTGATCGCCTCGATCTGGGCGTCCCGAAGACCCTCGGTGATCAGGTCGGGCATGCGCCGCAGCCGGTGCCGGAACGTGGGCACCTCCACATCGGACTCGGCTTCGCGCATCCAACGAGAGACGGTGCCCGGCTGGTGGAACGAGAAAACCCTGCGCGCCCGCCCGATCGGGTCGAGATCGTTCGTAAACCGCGTCTCCACCGCGGTGGACTCGTAGACAAACGGCAACGGACTTCGCCAGGCGGCGAGCCGCTGGCCTGCGTCCAGTCCGGACGCGTAGCGCCGGGACTGCCTGTCAACCCCGCCCAGACTCTCGCCTTCCCGCTTTGCCTCGATGACGCCGACCAGCTTGCTGTCGACGTAGAGCAGATAGTCCGCACGCCCAGTCGCCGTCGGCACTTCGCGGACCGCGACACCCTGCGCGGCGAACACGTTGGTGGCGGCCCGGTCCTGCACGACCCAGCCCGCGTCGGCAAGCATCCGATCGATGATGCGCCGGACCTGCGCCTCGGTAAGTCGAGGGCGGCTCGCAATGGTCGCCCGCTCGACGTACTCCTCGCGCAGCGCCGACTCGATGGGTGCGGCCGCGGCGGCCTCCGCACCGAGCTGCCGTTGCAGATCATCCACCTTCGTGGACAGCTGCTTGATCAGCTCCGGCACCCCGGCCTGAGCCTGAACCGCACGCAGGATCTCCTGGTTCGCCGCAGCCTGTGCCGCGGCTTCGGCCGTCGCCTTGGAAGTCTGCTCGTCGATCGTCGTCTTCATCTCGACGAGCTCGGCGTGGTACTTGCTCAGCAGCTGGCGTAATTCCTGCAACGCCTGCGGCTCTTCCGGACTCGCTGGCTCGGCCGGCCCTCCTGGTTGAGGTGGCACGAAAGCCGGAGCGGCGTCGCGGTCACCACTGACGGTACGGCTGAACCAGGCGCCGAGTTCATAGCAGGCACGGACAAGCTGCAGCGCGTCACGCTGGGCCGCGTATCCTTCGTGTACGGCCTGGTTTCCGATCTTGCGGACGTCATCGAACCAGCGGCGGACGCGCGTGGTGACAAAACCCTGGTCGCTTAGCACCTTCAGGCGCTGAAACTGCTTGTCCGGCATGTTCGGAATGCCGAACTCGATGAACGCCCGCGCTGTCAGCGCCTCACCGAACAAACGGCACTTGAACATGGCCGTATTCGGGTCGGTGAACAGCGCGGCCTCCGCTGCAGCACCATGAACAACCAGTACCGGCTCGTACGTCAGCAGGTAGCCGAAGTTCGCAGTGCGTTCGGCCAGCTCCCGAACCTGCTGGTCCGCCCCCAAATCATCGCTCCTCGCTGTCTGACCGCATGCTGCTCCGCTGTATCTGGCGTAGCTCAGTGAGATCGCGCAGTGCGAGAGTCATGTTACAACCTAACCAGTCAGACAGCTTGACTTCGCCACACGCACAGCAACCGCGGCGAAACGATGGCCGTCGGAGTCCTCACCCGGCACGCCATGACCGAGCACTGCGCCGAACTTCGCCAGGCTCGACTCACGTCTCGCACCCGAAGACCGCACCGCGGCCGAGCCGCCCCAGCCGACCAATCAATTGCGCACGTTAGTCGACATACGGAACGGGCCCGCCTGGCTCTTCTCGTGCCCAGGTGCTCGATCATTTCCTCGTTGAGCGCGGTCTCCAGAACGTTGTCCTGAACAGGACAGCAACCCGTCCGGACCAGGTCAAAGCAAACCCACGCGCCTTTGCCTCCGCCACCATCATCGCAGCGGCGGCGACAGCTGCCGTGCCGCTTGGACCCGCTCTGGTGTGACTACGAGGTCCAACGTCATCACTCAAAGTGCCCATGCCACCGATTCCAGCCCGGCGCCTCAGGCCGACAACATCGATCCTGGAAGTGCCCTGTCTTGCTTATGAATGAGGTGCGTGACCATGACATCGGATGGTGGAGTGTTCAAGCGGTGTGGGTGCCGGTGCCCGGTGACGGGAAGGCAGCTGGGTGCGCGCTGTCGCCGGTTGAGCGAACCAGGGCATGGCTCGTGGTGGTTCGCGGTCGAAGGGTTACGCGCTCCGGACCGGTCTCGCTCGCGGGTGCGCCGCGGTGGCTACGCCTCGGAAGAGGCCGCCAGGGCCGCCCGGAACCAGGTCGCGGCGACGGCCAAGGGCATCGGGCTGACGACCGGTCACTGGCTGGAGTACTGGATCACCAACTGCAAGCTTCGTCCCAGGACGCGCCGATCCTACCGGCAGCATGTCCTCACGTACCTGATCCCGCAGCTCGGTGATCTGCCGTTGGTGACACTCGACGTGACCGACGTGCAGAAGGCGTTCACCGCGATCGCGGCCGGCAGCGGATCCCGGCATGGGCGCCTGGCCCCATCGACAGTGACGCGGGTCCGCGCGACGCTGAGCTCCGCCCTGACCACCGCGGTCGGTCACGGACTGCTGGCACACAACCCGGCACGAGGCCGCGAGATCGACCTCCCGGAAGCGGTGAAGCCGCGGCCGTACGTGTGGACCGAAGAGCGGGTAGCACGCTGGCGGGCAACCGGATGGCGCCCCGGACCGGTATGCGTGTGGACACGAGAACAGACGATCGAGTTCCTCAACGCCATCACCGACCACAAGCGCTACCTGTACTACCACCTCGTCGCCGTCACCGGCCTACGCCGTGGCGAAGCCGCCGCCCTGCGCGAGGTCGACGTGGACCTGCGACACAACGAGCTATTCGTCATCACCAGACCCGCCCCCAAAGAGCAGGAAGACGACGACGGGAAGCTGAAGAGCTCCCACAGCACACGGACCATCGCTCTCGACCACGTCACCGCCGGCCTGCTAGGACGCCACCTCACGGCTCAAGCCGGGCTGCCTGCCGGACCAGACGGAGAGCGGTACCTATTCACCACCCCTACGGGGATGCCATGTCGACGTGACCGGTTCACCCACGAGTTCGAGGACCTGCTGGTCGAGCGCACGAACCTGCCGCCGATCCGGCTGCATGATCTCCGCCATGGCGCGGCCTCTCTGTCGCTGGCCGCCGGCAACGACCTCAAAAGCGTCCAGGAGATGCTCGGACACGCCTCGATGTCCTTCACTGCCGACTACTACGTCTCGCTCTACCCCGGCACCCGCCACCAGGCCGCCGAGAAGATCAGCGCGTCCCTGTTCGCCGCACCGTCCGGCTGTACGCACCGGGCCCGGCTTCCGCTCCACTGCCGACGCGTGGCGGGCCTGCCCGCCCAGTGCCCGCACAGGTCGGCAACCGTCTTGAAACTTGACCCGCGGACGATAAATCCGCAGGTTCGCCGCCTTCGCTAGCATCAAATGTTGGCCTTGAGCTGGGGAAACACAGTCCACGCGGGCTACGGCCCAGCACCACGGGACTCCGATGCGTCTCCGTTCGTCATGCCGTGCCGAACCGCGCCGGCACCGTCAGCAGCCTCCGGGCCACTCCCGCGGACACCACGCCCGGCAAACACAGGCGCGACACAGCGCCGACCGTCCATCACCGCAACGGCGATTCCCCACCAGCAAAACGACCGCTACACCGGCTCGAACGCCCACTGCCAGCGTGCGCTCGCAGGCCGACCCAAGCACCATGACCGGCGACCTCGGCTGACGACTACTACGTCTCGCTCTGCCCCTGCAACCGCCACCAGGCCGCCAAGAAGATCGGTACGTCCCTCTGTTCACGGCGCCTTCCGGCAGTATGCACCGGACCCGGCTCCCACTCCACTGCCGACGCGTAGCGGGCAGTGCCACCCAGTGCCGACTCATGCCAGCAACTGCCGCAGAACCGGACCCTCGGTCGGAAAATCTGCAGGTTTGACGCCTTCACCAAAGCGCCAAGCATCAGGCTTGAGCTGGGGAAACACGGGGCTACGCGGGCTACCCGCCGAGTACTACGGGGCTCCGATGCGTCTCCCTTCGTCATGCCGTGCCGAACCGCTCCGGCACCGCCAGCAGCCTCCAGGCCACACCCACGGACACACCATGCCGAGCGAACACAGGATCAGAAACTACGACAAGAAGGCACCGACGGCGCACCGCCGCAACGACGATTTCCCCGCAACAGCAACAAAATCGACCGCTACCGCCAGATCGAACATCCGCCGCCAGCACGAACGCGGCAGACCTACCCGACCACCGAAGCCTGTTGCCTCGGACACACATCAGGCCTCACAGATCGACCTGACCTGCGGAAAGATCGCCAAACCGAACGTTTCCGCAGGTCAGACGCATGATCGTAGTGGGCCGCCTGGGGCTCGAACCCAGAACCTACGGATTAAAAGTCCGCAGCTCTACCAATTGAGCTAACGGCCCGCGCCTTCAGTTTAGCCAGGCCCTCGTCAGCCGGTTGCACTCCGGGTCCGGCTCAGGCTTCGCCGGAGGTCAAGACCTCAAGGCGGGACGGTCTGGACTTCTTCTACGTCGTGCTCCGGCCGAGCCTCGAAGTCACCTTGCGCGCGGGACCGCTCGCGGCGGGGCGCGCGCTTTGGTGCTCCTGTGTGGACGAACGCGCGGGGCCCGGCCGGGCCCCGCGCGTCAGGCCGTCAGCACTGCACGAAGAGACCCGTGTAGGCGCTGCACTTCTTCGACGCGCTGTCGTTGGCGACGTTCGGGTCGGCCGGTGCGCTTGACGCACGCTGCGCCGTGGCCGTGAACGCGCCCCACGCGAAGACGCCGCCTTCCGATGTGAACTTCGCCGTCGCCGAAGCGCCCGGGGCCAGGGTGCCGATTGCGCAGGTCAGGGTTGTGCCCGAGGTGGTGCAGCCCGTCGCCGAGGCGATTGTGCGGGCGGCGCCCGGGTTGGCCGTCACGCGGACGCCGGTCGCGGAGGCGGGGCCGGTGTTCGACACCGTGATCACGTAGTCGACCCGGGCGACCAGGCCGATTCGCGGCGTCGCGGTCAGCGCGACCTTCACGTCGGCCTTGGCCGGCGTGGCGATCGTGATGGCCGGGCCGTCTTCGACGGCGAACGCGTAGTTGTCGCCGGCGAACTGGTGCTGGAGCGTGAACTGGCCCGGCTCGACGTCGTCCTTGATGCGCAGGGTGAACGTCACCGTCCGGCTCTCGCCCGCGTTCAGGTCGCCGACGCCGCCGCGGAAGCTGCTGAGGTAGGGCGCGCACGGCGCGATCGCGCCGGTGCAGGACACCAGGTCCACCACGTCGGCGATCGGGGCTTCCTTGACGTAGAGCGCGGCCTTCGCGCCGGTGACCGTGAAGTCCGTCGGGTTGGTCAGCTGCTCGGTGACCGTGAGCGTGTCGCCCGCGCGCACGGTGGTCGCGCTGACGTCGATCGTGCTCGGGGCCGGCGCCGCGGCTGCGACCGCCGGTGCTGCGCACAGGACCGCCGTGGTCAGCGCGGCCAGCACGGCGGTTCTTCGTCCGGTTCGCTGCATGTGGTGATCTCCTGGTTCCGAACCGAGGGGGTGCCGCTCCGACCGGTGAGAACGGGCGTGCGCAGCAGGGTGACGAAGATCAGATCGGCGCTCCCGAAGATTCGTTACCGAGTTCGTGAAACCGTGCTTGAACTGGGGTTTTGCCCACGTTGCCCAGTCACCGATCAGCCCGGCGATCCGAAAATTGTCAGACCCCCGTGGCACGCTCCGCACATGACCGAACACACCACCCCGGTGGTCGCTCCGCCTCGCTTGAGCGGCCCCAGACACGACCCGGCACCGGTCGCGGACGAACGCCAGGCGCTCACCGAGAGCCTGGAGTACTACCGGCGCACCTTCGAGCTGAAATGCGCCGGTCTGGACCCCGCACAGCTGTCCGAACGCTCGGTGCCACCGTCCACGCTGACCCTGCACGGCCTGCTGCGGCACCTCACGGGCTGCGAGCGCTGGTGGTTCCGGATCCAGTTCACGGGCGAGGACATCCCGAACCTCTACTACTCCGACGACGACCCGGAGCAGGACTTCACCTCACTGGACGGCGACGTCGACGAGGCGTTTTCCCTGTGGCACGCCGAATGTGCGCGCTCGCGGGAGATCGTCGCGGCCGGCTCGCTGGAGCAGACCGGCACCCGCCGCAGCACCGGCGAACCGTTCACCCTGCGCTGGCTGATGCTGCGCATGATCGGCGAGTACGCGCGCCACATCGGCCAGGCCGACCTGATCCGCGAACGGATCGACGGCGCGACCGGCGAATGACGGCTCAGGCGGCGGCCGTCCGGCGGCGGACGCGGAAGAGGAGGTTGGCGGCGAGCGGAACGACGATCCAGCACGCGTAGGCCCAGTGCGTGAAGAAGGCGAACGGTATCGAGACAGCGAAGGCAGTGATCATCGCGCCGATCCCGCGGTACACCTTGCCGAAGAGCTCCGGCGGGGTGTCCGCGCGGTAGAGGTGGTTGCGCTGGATCTGCCAGGCCATGAGGAGGAACAGCGACAGCGCGACGACCTGGACGACGGCGTAGAAGACGAAGCGGAACTCGAACCCGCCGTCTTCGGCGAGCACCTTCGTGGCGAACGGCATGATCACCTGCGTCAGGAGCCAGCCGAAGGTGAGCCGGGCCAGCCCGCCGCCGAGCGTGGTGACGTAGTTGAACAGGCGGTGGTGGGCACGCCAGTGGCCGCCGATGACGACGAAACTGATCAGGAAGGAGACGTATTCGGACTGGTGATGACCGAGTGACCGCAGCAGTTCGGCGCTGGTGGCGCCCTCCGGCAGCGGCAGCTCGAGCGCGAGCAGCGTGATCGCGATGGCGACTACGGCGTCCGAGAAGAAGGTCAGCCGCTCGGCGGCGATTCCCCGGGGTTCGTTGCCGACGGTGTCCTCCGCGGACGGGGCGCTGGTCATGGCCGATGAGCGTGCCAGACGCGGCTGCGCGGCCGTCGCCGAGGTCGCGCGCGTGCGATGCTGACGCCATGACCGTCGACCCCGATTCCGGGCTCCTGTCCCCCGTGCGGGCCGGTACGCCGGCCGAAGCGTCGACCGGAGACGAGGCGTGGTTGCGCGCGATGCTCGACGCCGAGGCGGCGCTCGCGCGAGCGCAGGCGCGGCTCGGGACGGTGCCGCCGGAGGCCGCGGACGCGATCACGAAGGCCGCGGGCAGTGCGCGGATCGACGTCGTCGAGCTGGCGCGCGGGTCGCGGGCGACCGCGAACCCGGTCGTCGGCCTGGTCAAGGCGCTGACGTCGGCGGTCGGCGAGCTCGCGCCCGGTGCAGCCGAATACGTGCACCGCGGCTCGACCAGCCAGGACATCTTCGACACGGCGATGATGCTGGTCGCCGACCGGACGCTGCGGCCGCTCGCCGCCGACCTCGACACGACGGCCGAGGCGCTGGCCGGGCTGGCCCGCGAGCACCGGGACACGACGATGGCCGGCCGGACGCTGACGGCGCACGCCGTGCCGACGACGTTCGGGCTCAAGGCCGCGGGCTGGCGTCAGCTCGTGCTGGACGCGGCCGTCCGCATCCGGCGCGTGCTCGACGGCGGGCTGCCGGTCTCGCTGGGCGGCGCGGCCGGAACGCTGGCGGCGTACGTCGAGTACGCACGCCTCGCCAACGGCGACGTGGACGCCGGCGACTATGCCCAACGGCTGACGGCCGCGTTCGCCGAGGAGACCGGGCTGGCCGCGCCCGTGCTGCCGTGGCATGCGCTGCGGACGCCGGTCGCGGACCTGGCGAGCGCGCTCGCCTTCACCGCGGGGGCGCTCGGGAAGCTGGCGGTCGACGTCGAGACGCTGACCCGGACCGAGCTGGGCGAGGTCGCCGAACCGGCCGCCGATGGGCGGGGCGGTTCCTCGGCGATGCCGCACAAGCGGAACCCGGTGCTCGCGACGCTGATCCGGTCGGCCGCGCTGCAGGTGCCTGTGCTGGCCGCGGGTGTCACGCAGTCGATGCCGGCCGAAGACGAGCGGTCGGCCGGCGTCTGGCACGCCGAGTGGCAGCTGGTCCGCGAATGCCTGCGGCTGACCGGCGGCGCCGCGCACACGGCCGCCGAGCTGGCGCGCGGGCTCTCCGCGGCGCCCGGGCGGATGCGGGAGAACCTGGCGTCGACGCACGGGCTGATCGTCTCCGAGCGGCTTTCCGCCGTGCTCGCGCCGCTGCTCGGCAAGGCGAGGGCCAAGGAACTGCTGGGCGAGGCGTCCCGGCGGGCGGTGCACGAGGACCGGCCGCTGCGGGAGGTGCTCGACGAGCTGCCCGCCATCACCGACGTGCTGACGCCGGCGGCGCTCGACGAGCTCCTCGAGCCGGCCGGTTACACGGGCGCGGCGGCGGCGCTGGTCGACCGTGCCCTCGGCGACGCGCAGACGGCGGCCGCACCGGAGTAGCGGCGGTTCACGCCCCGGGGAAGCGGGAAAGGGAAGGGACGGTCGCGGGCAGATTGCGCGGCCAGCGACCGATGGCTGCGGGCCGATCCCCCAAGAGACACCGAGCCGTCACCCCGGCCCCCACCACTGCCGTCCCACAGCTCGACCGGGCCCCGACCACTCCACTCCCAGCCCCGGCTCACCTCGTCGAAAATTCTTTGAACCGCCTCCGCCGGGGGTCCGTGTAGTGGGTATCAAGCAGCCGCACCGAGCGGCGGGAATCCCAACGGACACAAGGAGAACTTCCATGCTTCGCACGCGCATCGCCGTCTCCGTCGCCGCGGCGGCAGCCGGGCTGGCAGTGCTCACCGCTTGCTCGGGTGCCGAGACCGCTCAGCCGGTTGTCGCTCCGGCCGCCGCTGGTGGCAACGGGGGCGGCCAGGCCGCCAACGGGCAGGTCGGGAACGCTGCTCCGGCGTCGAACGAAAGCAAACTGGTCGTCGCGGACGTCGCCGACGTCGGGCAGGTGCTCACCGACCAGAACGGCATGACCCTCTACCGCTTCGACAAGGACACCGCGAAGCCGCCGAAGTCCAACTGCAACGACGACTGCGCCAAGGCTTGGCCGCCGATGCCGGCCACCGGGGACGTGCAGGTCCAAGGGGTCGACAAGAGCCTCGTCGGGAAGGTGACGCGGGCCGACGGGACCGAGCAGATCACCGTCGGCGGGTGGGCGCTCTACCGCTACGCCAAGGACACCAAGCCCGGCGACGCGACCGGTCAGGGCGTCGGTGGCGCCTGGTACGCCGCGAACGCCAAGGGCGGTAAGGCCGGGCAGGCCGCGGCCTCCGGCTCCCAGTCCGGGGCCGTCAAGCTCAGCGCCAGCAAGATCGACGGGCTCGGCGACGCCATCGTCGACCAGAACGGGATGACCCTCTACCTGTTCACGAAGGACACCAAGAAGGCCAAGACCTCCGCCTGCAACGGTGACTGCGCCAAGACCTGGCCGCCCGTCCTGGCCGGCAACGGCAAGGTCGAGCTGCAGGGCATCGACTCGAAGCTGCTCGGCAGCATCAAGCGCCAGGACGGCACCGAGCAGGTCACCATCGGCGGCTGGCCCGTCTACAACTTCTCGAAGGACCTGAAGCCGGGCGACGCGAACGGCATGGGCGTCAACGGCACCTGGTTCGTCATCGAGCCCAACGGCTGCAAGGTCGGCACCACCCCCAGCTCCACCGCCAACCAGGCCCCGGCGGCCAACAGCGGAACTGGGAGCAGCAACGACACCTCCGGTGGTACCGGCACCACCTACTGATCGAACCTAGTGGGCGAGGCCCGGCGGACGCTCTTCGCGAGCGACCTCCGGGCCTCGCCCCTTGTGGTCACGACGCAGGAACGACCGGCGGCGCGGCTCCTCGGCCACCCCGTCGGTGCGGTCGACGACGTCCGTGCGGCGCCCGCGGTCGACGACGTCCGTGTCACGGCCGCGGTCGACGACGTCCGTGTCACGGCCGCGGTCGATCACCTCGGTGCGCTGCTCGGCCACGACCGGCTCGTCGGCCGTCTCGTCTTCGGGCAGCAGGATGGTGCGGCGGGCCGGCAGGACCGCGATCAGCAGACCGAGCGCGGCGACGCCGAGGTGCAGCCACGTGTCGGCGCGGCCGAGGTCCATCGGGTTGCCGGCGTTGGCGAAGGGGTTGGTGGAAATGAGGCCGTCGATCATGAGGCCCCACACGAACAGCAGGCCGTAGCCGATGAACAGCAGCCAGCCGAAGACTCGCGCGCGGCCCGAGCCGAACGCCAGCAGCAGGCCGACGACGCCGGTCACGACGCGGACCAGGCTCATGAGCGGGTTGCCGGAGAACCGCCAGAACCCCGCGTCGTGGTGCCCGGCGAAGTCGCCGAAGCCGGTCCTTGAAAATCCGATGATGCCGACGACGAGGAACGCGATGCCGGCCAGTCCGGCCAGCACCTGCGCCGGCTGCAGGCCTCGGACCCGGATGCGTGCGCCTTTCGCGTGAACCATGACTCCAGTCCTTCCCAGCGGGTGGTGACGACCGTCACCGCGCTGGGGTACCCCGCGACCACGGTGAGCGAAACGATCCTGCTTGCCCGCAGGCCACCTGCGCGTTCCCGGATCGGGGCCGGTTCGAGAGCAATCCCACAGATACCCCCGTTCGAGCGAACAGCGCGGGTCCTTCCCGGCAATCCGGGTCATGCGCAAGCTGAGCGGCATCTTCCTGGTGGGGCTGTGTCTGGGGGCGGTCGGCGCGGTGGCGGTGACGGCAAGCCACGGCTCCTCCGCGACGCCGAAGCCGATCGCGGTCGCCGAGGCGGCGACCACACCGAGCCGGACACCGTCGGCCAAGGCGGAACCCCAGCCCGAGCCCAAGCCCGAGCCCGAACCGAAGGCCGCACCGAAGACGCAGCCGGCGGCCGAGCAGGAGCCCGAGCCAGGCGCCGACGTGGACGCCGCCACCCTGGACAAGCTGGTCCGCGGCGGCAACGTCAGCGCCGTCGTCTTCGACCGGCAGACCGGCAAAACGAGCGTCTCCGTGCACGCCGACCGCGGATACACCTCCGCGTCGCTGGTCAAGCTCCTGATAGCGCTTTCAGTGCTCGAGCGCGGCGGGCCGGTGGCGGACGTGCAACGCATGCTGTCCCGCAGCGACGACGACCTCGCCAGCCGGTTCTGGGTGGCCTACGGCGGCACGTCGATCGTGACGCGCTGGGTCGCGAAGCTGGGCCTCACCGGCACCCGGCCGCCCGCGGAACCCGGCCGCTGGGGCGACACGCGCATCACCGCGGCGGACGTCGTCAAGATCTACCAGTACCTGCTCGACCACGGGCCCAGCGCGATCCTGGCCGCGTTGCACGCCGCGACCGAACGCGGGTCCGACGGCTTCCGGCAGTACTTCGGGATCCCGGACGCCGCCGCGGGGCGGACGTGGGCGGTCAAGCAGGGCTGGTCGTGCTGCGGTCCGACGCGGATGCTGCACACCACGGGCGTGCTCGGCGACGACAGCCGCTACATCGTGGCGGTGCTGACCGAACACCCCGCCGGCGTCGACTACCCGACCGCGTCGAAGCGCGTGACGGACGTCGTGACGAAGCTGCTCGGCTGACGGCCTACTGGTCGGTGTCGGCCAGTGCGCCGTGCGCGCCGGAGCGCGGCAGCGGCCACGGCAGCACGCCGCCGGTGGTCTCCAGCTGCCGGCCGGCCGGGGACGGGCCCGTCGTGTGGGCCCCGATCCACGCCAGGACGTCGGGGATCTGCGACTTGAACGTGTTCATGTTGTGCCCGGCGTCCCGGATCCGCCACGACGAGAACTGGATCGGCGGCCGGGCCGCCGCGCGGATCTGGTCGATCGAGAAGCTCTCGTAGTTCTCCTTGTCGCCCGAGATCGCCAGGATGTCCACCGGCGACGGGTGCCGGGCCACGTTGAGCCGGACGTTGTTGGCGTCGTTGATGTCCTGGCGGCCGTGGAACAGGTCCTCGGTCTCGGCGTCGACCTGGGCCTTGTCGTAGCCGCTGACGCTGACCGCCTGGCCGTACCACTGCGGGTGGCGCGTCACCAGGTTCATCGCGCAGTACCCGCCGGACGACCAGCCCGCCATCGTCCACGCCCGCCGGCCCGGCGCGACGCCGAGCTTCTGCAGCGCCCAGTCGCGCAGGTCCGCGCTGAGGTAGGTGTCGTTAGCGGTGCCGTTGACCTCGTCGATGCATTCCGTGTCGTGGCCGACCTTCGGGACGCCCGTCGGGTCCGGGACGATCACGACCGTCGGCGGCAGGACGCGCTTGGCGATCGCCGCGTCGAGCTGTTCCGGCAGGTGGTAGCCGCCGGTCACGACCTCGGGGCCGGACGGGTAGTTCGGGATCCACTCGATCGCCGGGAAGCGCAGTTCCTTGAACGCCGCGTCGAAGTACTGCGGCGGCAGGTAGACCGTGACGTCGCGGGTGATCTTGGTGCGCCGCCCGGTCACCTTCATGTGGACGACGGTGCCCTTGCCTTCGCGGGCGTGAGCGACGCCGGTGTCCCGCAGTTTTTCGAGGTCTTCGCCGTTCTGCGCCGCTTCCGCGTCGGTCCCCTGCGCCGCGTAGACGCCGGTGCCGAGCAGCGAGCCGACCGTCGGGAAGAACCCGCCGATCATGTTGCCGCCCATACCCGCGCTGAGCACCACGAGGACGACGGCGAGCAGGATCGTCGCGCTGCGCCAGAGCCGTTTGCGCTTCCAGCGGTCCCAGAACCACGGGACGGCGATGATCGCGAGCAGCGTCAGCACGACCACCACGATCATGTTGACCGGCGAATCGAGCCGGATGCTGCTCAAGTGCATGGGAACGGTCCTTCCAGGCGGGCAGGAATTGCGCGCCCGGATCGCGGGACTCGCGTATATATCACGTTTGACCACCCACGCACGTTGCGGCCTTGTGAGCTCTGTCATAGACCGCAACGTGCGGCGCACTCAGCGATTTCTCAGTTACTGCGCGAGCGCGCGGGACAGCACCGTGACGGCCTGGGTGATCGCGGCCTCGGCGGCGTGGGTCTCGCGAAGGGCGTTGACCATCACGAAGTCGTGGATGATCCCCTGGTAGCGGACGGCAGTGACCGGCACACCGGCCTGACGCAGCTTCGCCGCGTACGCCTCACCTTCGTCGCGGAGCACGTCGGCTTCGCCGGTGATCACCAGGGCCGGCGGCAGCCCGGCGAGCTCGTCGAGCGACGCGCGCAGCGGCGACGCCGTGATCTCCGCACGCTGGGCGGGATCCGTCGTGTACTGGTCCCAGAACCACTTCATGCCTTCGCGGCCGAGGAAGTAGCCCTCGGCGAACTGGTGGTACGACTCGGTGTCGAAGGAAGCGTCGGTGACCGGGTAGAAGAGCACCTGCTGCTTGAAGGTGACGTCGCCGCGCTGCTTGGCCAGCAGCGTCAGCGCCGCGGTCATGTTGCCGCCGACGGAGTCACCGGCGATCGCGATGCGCGAGGTGTCCAGCCCCTTCGAAGCGCCGTTCGCGGCGACCCACTTCGCCACGGCGTAGTTCTCCTCGATGGCGACCGGGTAGCGCGCCTCGGGAGAGCGGCTGTACTCGGGGAACACGACGGCCGCGCCGACGCCGGCGGCCAGTTCGCGGACCAGGCGCTCGTGGGTGTGGAAGTCGCCGAACACCCAGCCGGCGCCGTGGATGTAGACGATCACCGGCAGCGGACCGGCAACCCCCGCGGGGCGGACGATCCGGGTCTCGACGTCGCCGTTCGGGCCGCCGGGGACGGTCAGCACCTCGATCTCGGCGGGAGCCATGGCGACCTCGCCGTCCTGAACGCCGTCGACGGCCTTGCGGCCTTCCTCCGGGGCCAGCTGGAACAGGTACGGCGGCTGGTCGGTGGCCTCCGCGAACGCCTGCGCGGCCGGTTCGAGGGCCAGGTTGTGCGGGTTGGCGGTCATGTCGTCCTCCTCGGGTGGAGCAAGCTGATGCCACGAACGTAGCTCGCAACTCAGTTGTGCACAACTAATTTGAGCCCAATGAGATGCAGGGCACTTAAGTTGCCGTCCGAAGCGATGTCGGGAAGCATGGAGTGTTACGAGAGAGGAGGACGCCATGGCATCGCTGCGGCTGGACGACCAGCTCTGCTTCGGGCTGTACGCGGCGTCTCGCGCGGTGACGTCGCTGTACCGGGTCGTCCTGGAGGACCTCGATCTGACCTATCCCCAGTACCTGGTCATGCTGGCGCTCTGGGAGCGGGACCACCGCTTGGTGAAGGAGCTCGGCGCCGAGCTGAACCTCGACTCGGGCACGCTGTCGCCGCTGCTCAAGCGGCTGCAGACCGCGGGCCTGGTGTTCCGGAACCGGCAGGCCGACGACGAGCGCTCGGTCCGGGTCAGCCTGAGCGACGCCGGGAAAGCGTTGCGCACGAAGGCCGAGGGCATCCCCGACGTGATCGGCACGGCGATGAACCTGGACGACGCCGGGGTGGCCCGGATGCGGGCCGAGCTGGACCGCCTGACAGAGTCGGTGAACGCCTATCGGGAGGCTCTGGCACCGGCATGATCAACCACGACGACGCGCTCAAGGCCGTCGAGAGCAGTCTCGACCGGCCGTCGGCGGCGCGGATCTACGACTACTTCATCGGCGGGAACACGCACTACGCGATCGACCGCGCGTTCGCCGAAAAGGTCCGCGCGCGGCTGCCGCTGATGGGCGACTACTGCCTGACGAGCCGCCAGTTCCTCGGCCGCGCGGTCCGGCAGTGCGTCCGCGAAGGCATCCGGCAGTTCGTCGACGTCGGCTCCGGCCTGCCGACCGCGGGCAACGTGCACGAAGTCGCCGACGAGGCACGCCCCGAGCTGGACACGCGCGTGCTCTACATCGACAACGAGCCCATCGCGCTGGCCCACTCGACGCTGCTGCTCGCGGACACCGCCGACCCGGAGCGCCACCACGCCATCGCCGCGGACTTCCTGCAGCCGGACGACCTCTGGGAGCGCGTGAAGGCCTCGGACATCATCGACGTGCGCGAGCCGGTCGCGCTGGTGATCAATGCGGTCATGCACTTCATCAAGGACGAGCAGAAGCCGGACGAGCTGCTGGCGTTCTACCGCCGACGGCTGGCACCCGGCTCGCTGCTGGTGCTGTCGCAGATGACGAACGAAAACCCGGTCAACGAAGACGAGCGGCAGGCGCTGCTCGACCTCCTCGAGTACTACGAGACCACGACGAACCCCGGTTTCCTGCGGACGATGGCCGAGTTCGAACGCTTCTTCGGCGGCTGGCCGCTGCTGGAGCCCGGGCTCGTCTACGCGCCGGCGTGGCACCCGGACGAGCACACCGTGTTCGCCGGCTCGCCGTCCGAGTCGCGGGTGATCGGCGGGGTCGCGCGCAAGCCCTAAGACGCTTCGCACAGGCTTTCCAGCACGTCCAGGACCGCACTCTTCCCCAGGTCGACGGCCTTGCGCAGCACCTCGGGGTCGCGCTCCAGCACCGCCACGTCCGGCGCGCCGACCGGCGGCCGCACGCACAGGATGCGTGGGTCGGTCGTCAGGACGTCCTCGTCCTCGACGTCCCGCCGGTAGGTGTCCTGCCAGGCCGGGATCGCGCCGGGCGCCTGGCGGCGCAGGAACCGCGGCACGACGACGTCGTGCATCCGCGGCGGCCGCACCGGCAGCTCGTCGGCGCGGCGGGTGCGCAGCACCAGGACGTCGGTCGCGCCCTGGGCGAGCGCAGTGCGGTACGGGATCGGCTCGGCCACGCCGGCGTCGACGAACCGGCGGCCTGCCATCGGGATCGGCGGCCCGGCCAGCACCGGCATGCAGGACGACGCGGCGAGCGCGACCTTGATCGCGTCGACGTCGTCGAGGAACGGGTGCAGGTCGGTCGACTCGCCCGTGTCGGCGTCGGTGGCCAGCGGGTGGAAGGTGACCGGGTTGGCCAGGATCGCCGGGAAGTCCATCGGCTCCAGCACCGAATAGACCTGGTGGACGAGGTATTCGAGGTCGATCACCGCCCGGCCGCGCAGCGTGTGCAGCGGGTTGATGATCCGCCGCATGACGACCGGGTTCCACCACGTCCGGACGCCGGTCGAGGACCGGCCGCAGAGCAGCCAGGCACCGTTCAGCGCACCGGCTGACGAGCCGTAGACGGCGTCGAACGCCGGTGTGACGCCGAGTTCGTCCAGCGCCAGGACCATTCCGCTCGAGTACGTGCCGCGGCTGCTGCCGCCTTCGATGGCGAGCGCGAGGCGCCGGCCGTCGGTGCGCTCTCCCGGGGCACTGCCCGCCGCCATCCGTTCGGAGATCAGTTCGAGTACCGGGTGCACCCCTCCCATCCTGGTCGCTTCGATCGATTAGTCGACCCGATTTATCCCCCTCAGAGGGTGAAGTGATGCGCGCCTCGTTGCACTGCACCTAGTTGCATATGCATGCTGTGGCACATGGCACTGGAGCACGCGATCCTCGTCTCGCTGTCCGAGCGCGCCGGCTCGGGCTACGAGCTGACCCGCCGGTTCGAGAAGTCGATCGGGCTCTTCTGGAGCGCCACCCACCAGCAGATCTACCGCGTGCTGAAGCGGATGGAAGAGGCCGGCTGGGTCGCCGTCGACGTCGTCGCGCAGGCAGGGCGGCCGGACAAGAAGGTCTACACCGTCAGCGACGGCGGCCGCGCCGAACTCGTCCGCTGGCTCGCCGAGCCCGATCCGTCCGCCGGGCCGGTCGAACTGGCCGTGAAGATCCGCGGCGCGACCTTCGGCGACCCCGCGAAGGTCGCCGAGGAGATCGTCCGGCACCGCGCGAGACACGCCGAACGCCTCGACGTCTACCGCCAGATCGAGAAGCGCGACTTTCCCGCGCCGGCGGCCCTGCACGGCCGCCACCTGCACCAGTACCTGGTCCTGCGCGGCGGCATCCGCGTCGAAGAGGGCCAGGTCGACTGGTTCGACGAAGTGCTCGCCGCCCTCAACCCGAAGGACGCCCGATGAGCCCGTACCCGAACCTGCTGAGCCCGCTCGACCTCGGCTTCACGACGCTGCGCAACCGCGTCCTGATGGGATCGATGCACACCGGCCTCGAGGACAAGGCCGCGCACTTCCCCGAACTGGCCGAGTACTACGCCGAACGCGCCCGCGGCGGCGTCGGGCTCATCGTCACCGGCGGGTTCGCGCCGAACCGCACCGGCTGGCTGCTGCCGCTCGCCTCGAAGCTGACGACGTCAGCCGAAGCAAACCAACACCGGCAACTGACCGCTCCGGTGCACGAAGCCGGCGGCAAGATCGCGCTGCAGATCCTGCACGCCGGCCGGTACGCCTACCATCCGCTGAGCGTGTCCGCGTCGAGCATCAAGGCGCCGATCAACCCGTTCCGGCCGCGCGCCCTCACCGGCTACGGCGTGCGCCAGCAGATCCGCGCCTTCGCCGACTGCGCCGCTCTCGCGCGCGAAGCGGGCTACGACGGCGTCGAGATCATGGGTTCCGAGGGCTACCTGATCAACCAGTTCCTGGCCGAGCGCACCAACAAGCGCACCGACGCCTGGGGCGGCACGCCGGCGAAGCGCCGCCGGTTCGCCGTCGAGATCGTCAAGCGCACCAGGGAAAAGGTCGGCGACGACTTCATCATCATCTACCGCCTGTCCATGCTCGACCTCGTGCCGGGCGGCCAGCGCTGGGAAGACGTCGTCGCGCTCGCTCGAGAAGTCGAGGCGGCCGGCGCCACGATCATCAACACCGGCATCGGCTGGCACGAGGCCCGCGTGCCGACCATCGTGACGTCGGTGCCGCGCGCCGCGTTCACCTGGGTGACCGGGAAACTCAAGCCGCACGTGGGCATCCCGGTCGTCACGTCGAACCGGATCAACATGCCGCAGGTCGCCGAGGAGGCGCTGAGCAGCGGCGACGCCGATCTCGTGTCGATGGCCCGGCCGTTCCTCGCCGATCCCGAGTGGATCCGCAAGGCCGAGAGCGGCCGCGAGGACGAGATCAACACCTGCATCGCCTGCAACCAGGCCTGTCTCGACCACGCCTTCAAGCGCAAGCTCGTGTCCTGCATGGTCAACCCGCGCGCCGGCCACGAAACCGAGCTGGTCCTCTCCCCGGCGCGGCGGTCGAAGCACGTCGCCGTCGTCGGCGCGGGCCCCGCCGGGTTGTCCGCCGCGACCGCGCTGGCCGAACGCGGGCACAGCGTCGAGCTGTTCGAAGCCGACGACGAGATCGGCGGCCAGTTCGGCATCGCGCGGAAGATCCCCGGCAAGGAGGAGTTCGCCGAGACCATCCGCTACTACCAGCGGCGGCTCGAAGTGACCGGGGTGAAGCTGCACCTCGGGACGCGCGTCGCCGCGAAGGATCTCACCGGCTTCGACGAGGTCGTGCTGGCCACCGGCGTCGCGCCGCGGGTGCCGTCGCTGCCCGGCATCGATCACCCGAAGGTGCTGTCCTACGTCGACGTCGTGAAGCACGGCAAGCCGGTCGGCGAGCGGGTCGCGGTGATCGGGGCCGGCGGCATCGGCGTCGACGTCAGCGAATTCCTGACGCACACGGCGTCCCCGGCGCTGGACCGCGCCGCGTGGATGGCCGAATGGGGTGTCACCGACCCGGAACAGGCGCCCGGCGGGCTCGGCACGCCGAAGCCCGAGCCGTCGCCGCGGCAGGTGTACCTGCTGCAGCGCAAGAAGTCCGGGATCGGTTCCGGGCTGGGCAAGACGTCGGGCTGGGTGCACCGGGCCGCGCTCAAGGCCAAGCGCGTCGAACAGCTGCCCGGCGTCACCTACGAACGGATCGACGACGACGGCCTGCACATCACCGTCGACGGCCGCGCGCGGCTCCTGGAGGTCGACACGATCGTCGTCTGCGCCGGTCAGGAACCCGTGCGGGACCTCGCCGACGAACTGCGGGCCGCGGGGCTGCCGGTGCACCTGATCGGCGGGGCCGACGTCGCCGCCGAACTCGACGCGAAACGCGCCATCGACCAGGGAACGAGGCTCGCCGCCGCGCTGTAGCCCCGAATGCGTCCGGCACACACCTTCTTTCCGGGGGTCCGGGTGGCGGAGCCCCCGGCTCGGGGCGCAGACCCGCTTGTTACTGGCAGGATGGGCCCCGTGCGAGACGTATGCGTGATCGGGCTCGGGCTGATCGGCGGGTCGCTGCTGCGCGCGGCGGCCGCCAGCGGCCGCACGGCGTTCGGCGCCGCGGTTTCCGAAGTGGACGCCGACGCGGCGAGCAGAGCGGGCTTCGACGTCACGACCGACGTCGAAGCGGCCCTGCACCGGGCCGCGGCCGACGACGCGATGGTCGTGCTCGCCGTGCCGCTGCCGGCCGTCGAGGACCTGCTGCGCCTGGTTTCCCAGCACGCGTCGCACTGCCTGCTGACCGACGTGACCAGCGTGAAAGCGCCGGTACTGGACGCGGTCCGCCGCCGCGTGCCGTACACGCGGTACGTCGGCGGGCACCCGATGGCCGGGACGTCGAACTCCGGCTGGCTGGCCGGTGACGCCGCGCTGTTCCAGGGCGCCGCGTGGGTGGTCACCGTCGAGGAGGACACCGACCTCGAAGCGTGGGCCGAGGTGGCGAAGTTCGTGCTGGACGTCGGCGCGCACGTGGTACCGCTGCCCGCGGAGTCGCACGACGAGGCCGTCGCCCGGATTTCGCACCTGCCGCACCTGCTGGCGGCGATCCTGGCCACGATCGGCGCCGAGGGCGGCCCGCTGGCGATGTCGCTGGCGGCCGGGTCCTACCGCGACGGCACGCGCGTCGCGGGCTCGAACCCGCAGCTCGTCCGCGCGATGACCGAAGGCAACCGGGACGCGCTGCTGCCGATCGTCGACGAGGCGCTCGGCCGGCTCGGCGCCGCCCGCGGCTCGCTGGCCTCGACCGGCGGGCTCGCGGCCACGATCAACGCCGGGTACGAAGGCGCGCAAGCGCTTGCCGCCAGCCTGGACGTCGAGCGGGCGGGCGTCCGGATCAGCCTGTCCGCGCCGGACGCCCGGCAGGGCCTGATCGCGCTCGGCGAGCGCGGCGGCCGGATCACCGGGCTGTCCGACGGGATTGCGACCGGCGAGGTCCAGTAGTTACCGCGGAGTGTCGGGTGTGTCGTCGAACTTGTTGAGGAAGTCCTTCGCCTTCTCGACACCGGTGTCGATCTGGCTGTCGTGGCCGGCGAACTTCGACTTCGCGAAGTCGGCGGCCTTGTCGAGGCCTTCCTCGATCTTGTCGTTGTGCTCGCGCAGGGCCTCTTCGGCCTTGCCCTTCAACGCTTCGAAGTCGATTCCCATGGGTGCATTGAACCGCACCCCCGTCACGTGCGCCGGTGGTACGGCAGGAACCGCCGGACGAGCCGCAGCGGCGTGCGTTCGGCCAGGTCGGGGCCGCGGACGGCGTCGAACGCCGACTCCAGCTGATCGACCACCCCGGACAGCTGCGGGGCGTCCGGCAGCGGCACCGACCGCGGCTCCCGCTGCTCCCGCACGGCCGACGCGAGCTCGCCGAGCGCGGCCGTCAGCAGCTCGACGTCGGCCGGGGCCGGCGGCGGCACGCCCCGCCCGATCGTCACGCCGACCTCGGTGACGGCGTCGGCGACGCGTTCCTGCGCGGCGATCACCGGCCACCACGCCACCGCCTGGCGGCCGTTCGCGGACGGTTCGACAACGACCTGCTGGAACGCCGTCCGCAGGTCGGCCAGGGCCCGGTAGGCGCCACGCCGGGCCCGGGACCGCGCCAGCCGCGCCTCTCCGGACGACGCCTCGGCCAACGCATGCGAGACGTACTTGGCGACCGCGTCCAGCCCGTCGGCGAGCCGGCCGCCGACCTGGGGACGCCGGCTGCCCGGCCACAGCAGGTAGCCGAAGACGAGCACGATCACGCAGCCCAGCGCGGTGTCGACCAGCCGCGCCACGACGACGTTCCAGCTCCCGGTGTTCGCCAGGTCCATCTGCAGGATGATCAGCGGTGTCACGAACGCGCTGAGGATGCCGTAGTTGCGCACCTTCCCGATCGCCACGCCGCCGGCGAAGAGCGCGATCAGCGCGACCAGGATCCAGCCGCGGCCGCCCGCGACGAGCACCAGCGCGCCGATCCCGACGCCGGCGAGGGTGCCGATCCCGCGCAGCACCGCGCGGCCGAAGACCGAGCCGAAATCGGGCTTGAGCACGATCCCGACGGTCAGGGTGATCCAGTAGGACCGCTCGAACGGCACCAGCAGCCCGACGACCTCGGCGATCGCGACGCACAGGGTCAGCCGCAGCGCGGCGATCCAGGTCAGCGGACCGGACGCCAGCGAGCCGGCCCACGTCCGCAGGCGCCGGTACCACGGCGTCGGCTCCCGGCGCTTGCGGTCGTCGCCCTTGCCGATCCGGACCAGCCCCGCGTAGAGGGCGGCGAGCAGCGGGTCGCCGTCGTCGGCCGGAGCCGGCGGCGGTTCCGGCAGCGGCTGGCTGGCCAGCACCGACGCGGACAGGGCGACGAAGTGGTCGATGACCAGCTGGGGCGGGCGGCGGCCGGCGTTGACCAGCGCCACCGACGCCTCGACCGCGGGCGTCGTCGCCGAAAGCAGGTTGAGCAGGTGCCGGTAGGCGGCGTCGCGGCCGGACAGCCACGAGCGCGCGGTGAGCAGCTGGTCGTAGGCGGTGTTCATGGCCGTGGTCAGCCGGTGGCGGGCGACCCGCGAGACGGCTTCGTCGGTCGCCGACAGCATCGCGGCCAGCTCGACGTAGACGTGGGCGACGGCGGTGCGTTCGGGGCTGGTCGCCCGGACCGTCCACGTCACGAGCGCGACCAGGAAGCTCCAGGCGGCGCCGAGGCAGAAGAAGCCGAAGAGGACTTCGACGCGCACACCGGTCGCGTGCTGCCCGGTGCCGAGCACGCAGAACACGAACATCTGCAGCCCGGCGACGGAGGCGTTGCTGCCCGCCGCGCTGATCAGCGCCGACACCGCGGCCACCAGGATCACCGCGGGCACGGACAGCGCCGGGGTGCCGCCGGTGAGCAGCCCGACCAGGTAGCCGGCGGTTGCCGCCAGGGTCGCACCGCCCAGCCGCCGGGCGCGGTAGCGGTAGGGACCGGCCGATTCGGACAGCACGGCGGGGAGCGCGCCGGTGGAGACGAGCGCGCCGACGGCGATGTCACCAGCCGCGTACGCCACGGCGAGCGGGACGGCCAGCGCGAAGACCGCGCGGGCGACCATGTTCCACGGCACCGGGACCGGCTTGCTGCGCAGCAGCTGGACGAGCCAGTGCGGCGCGGCGAGGTCGGGGCGCGGCGTGCTCACCCCCTCATCTTGACCTACGCTCCCGGAGACGATTAATTATCAATCTGTCAACAACGCGGGAGGTTCCGGTGGGCCGCAAGTACTCCTACGAGGTCAACCGCACGAGCAGCGCGTCCCCGGAGACGCTGTTCGCGCTCGAGGCGGACGGCCCGCGCTGGGCGGAGTGGGGAAAACCACTCATCGTCCAGGCCCGCTGGGCACGGCAGGGCACCGACGAGCCGGCCGGCGTCGGCGCGGTCCGCGAGGTCGGGCTCTGGCCGGTGCTGATCCGCGAGGAGACCGTCGAGTACGACCCCGGGCGCAAGCACGTCTACACGTTCTTCGGCGCGAACCCGATCAAGGACTACCGCGCCGAGGTGCTCTTCACGCCGACCGCGGCCGGCGGAACGCACCTGCGGTGGACCGGGTCGTTCACCGAACCGGTCCGCGGCAGCGGCCCGGTGCTGGCCGCGACGCTGCGCGCGGTGATCCGGCTGTTCTCCGCCAAGCTCGTCAAGGCGGCCGAAACCGGGCGGTGACCTCGGTGGCTCCGGCCACACAAGATCGCCCGGCGCAACGTTCGGCCCCTCCCCCGCGTCACTCTTTCGGGTAGTACACGAAAGGGGGGCAAAGTGCGGAAGCGCTTGACAGCCGTGGTCGCCGCGGCGGCATTGGCACTGACCGCGTGCTCGGGCCACGACACGGACCAGCGGGAGTTCGGCACCAGCCAGCCGAACCCGGCGCCACAGGGCGTGGGCCCCGGCGCGAAGACGGCCGGCCCGTACCCCTTCGGCACGGTGCAGCAGAAGGCGCCGGCGGTCCAGAACAGCCAGGTCGCCGCGGTCAAGCGGATCACGACCGACAAGCCGTACGTCTTCCTCACGATGGACGACGGCGCGGTGAAGGACCCCGACGCGCTGAAGCTGATGCAGCAGAGCCCGACCCACCCGGTGCTGTTCCTGAACCAGAAGTACGTGCAGGGCCACGAGGCGTACTTCAAGCAGATCCTCGACGCCACCGGCGCCACGCTCGGCGACCACACGGTCGACCACCCGAACCTCAAGGGCAAGCCGCTGGAGTTCCAGCGCAAGGAGATCTGCGACGACGCCGACGACTTCCAGCGCGGCCTCGGCACCCGCCCGACGCTGTTCCGCCCGCCGTTCGGCAACTACGACCAGAACACGCTGAAGGCGGCGGCGGCCTGCGGAATGCGCGTCGCGGTGCTGTGGACGGCCGCGGTCAACGACGGCCACGTCCAGTTCCAGGCCGGCGACAAGCTCAAGCCGGGCGACATCGTGCTGATGCACTTCCGCAAGACCTTCAAAGAGGACTACACGGCGTTCGTCGAGCAGGCCAAGAAGGACGGGCTGACTCCCGTCCCCCTGGCCGATTTCCTGGGCTAGCGGTTCTGTCCCGGTCGACATCGAAAGCCGGGCAACACCCCCGACGGCGGCGGCCACAAAGTGCACGGCCGCCCCTCGGCGGGCACCGCCCACCGTGACCCGGCCAGGCCCCGCAAGGTCGAGGGTCGCGCGAACCTCGGCTACAGCTACCTGCACACCGCCGGGATGTGACCCCTCCCGGCCGGCCTGCACCGAGATCCTGGCCGATGAGACCAAGGAAGCCGCGGCCGCGGCCGGACACACCTCACCCGCCGGTCAACTACCCTCCAGCCGCGTCCCCAAGCTCACGGGGCAATACAGCTAGAGCACGACCGTCGGCGTCACGACGGTCCGGCGGCACGACACGTCGCCGAGGTGCACCAGGATCTGCGTCGTCCCGCGCGGCACGTTGTCGAGCACGAAGCGGCCGCCTTCGTCGGCCGTCGTCGATGACGTGCCGTGCTCGGCCACGCGTACCTCGACGCCGTACTGGCCCGCCGGGACGAGCCAGCCGTCGATGCGGTGCAGCTTGCCCATCTTGGTCAGGTTGATCATCACCGTCAGGTCGCTGACGGTGAACGTGATCGTGCCGGTGCCGCCGCCGCGGACGCCGGCGAGGTTGTCCAGGCGCTCCCAGCGGGCGACCTCGACGTCGAGGTCCTCGAGGGCGAGCGCGAACTGGACCCGCTGCACCAGGTCGCCCGGTGGCGGGTCCAGTTCGTCGAGGAAGCGGCCGATGTCGGCCAGCAGCACGTCGTCGCCGAAGGAGGCTTGGCCCCCCGGCGCACCGAGGTCGTTCATCGGCTTCCCCCTTCACTGGTGAGGAGATCGCGCATCTGGTCGAGGCAGCGACCCCTGGTCGGGCCGACACTGCCGCGCGGCATGCGCAGCGCCTCGGCCACGAGCTGGTACTCCGCGCGGCCCGCGAGGACGGTCAGCCGGAGCAGTTCCTGACAGCGGTGGGGCAGCCGGACGAAGGCGCGCCAGACCCGGCGGTCGCGGTCGGCGCGGACGGCTTCGTCTTCGGGTGCCGGTTGGGTGCTCGGCATGGCTTCGGCGACCTCGTCGCTCAACGGCACCGGCTGCATGCGGCGGCCGAACGGGTGCGTGGCCTCGCGACGGGTGGTGGTGATCAGCCACGCGGCGAGGGCCTTCGGGTCGCGGAGCTTGTCGAGCTGGCTGAACAGCGCCAGCCAGACGGTCTGGACCACGTCCTCGGCGACCGAGCGGTCGAGCCCGTTGGCCCGGGCGACGTGCCAGAGGAGCGGGGTCAGCTCGTCGACGAGGCGGGCCATCGCCCGGCGGTCGCCTTCCTTGGCGGCCTGCATGCACGCGGCGTGCAGCTCGGCGCCGGTCAGGCCTTCCCAGGGCGGATCTACCTCTGTGGTTTGCACGTCGGTCACCGTAGCTGCCCCTCTTCGGAAGAGTCTTCGAGTCGGCAATGGCAGTATCGCGGGTCCTTCGGGGGGAAGGAGCGTGCAGGTGGATCTCGAATACATCAAGTCACTTACTTCGTCAGTGAGGCTTATTCAGCCGTCGCCCGCCGCATGACTCTGCGCCGATCAAGCGGCTCGCGCGCGGGGCGCGGCGGGCTAACCAGAATAAGCCTCAGTCGTGCACTACCGGTCAAATGGCGTTGGGGGAGGTACCGGCCGACGCAGGCGGGCAGGCCCGCGCCGACCGATACTCCCCTCCCTCAAGGGCCCGTTCCCCAACGGGCCCCGCCGGATGTCCCCTCCCCCGAAAGGCCATCCGGCCGACGGTGCCCGGCAGCCCCCTCGGCTCCCGGTCACCGCGTTTTCCCCGAACTCGACACCCCCTGTCGCGTTCTCCGTGCTCGGCTGCTCCACAGGACGCAGTGGGGGCACCCCCAGATACACGAACCGGCAGATTTTTTTGAAGATCGACGCAGGGCGGCTAACTGATCACGGGGAGTGCACCGGCGAGGGTGTTCGCCCACCGTGCGTATCCGGCCGGACCCGGGTGGAAGCGGTCGGACGCGAACGCGGCGGGGTCGAGCAGCGCGGGGTCCATCGGCAGGTGCGTGACGCCGGGGAGCCGCGCGAGGGTGGCGGCCGCGGCGTCGAGCGCTGCCGACCGCGCCGAGAGGACGTCCCGCAGCGGCCTCGGCAGCGCGGGGAAGCGGGCCATCGGCGGCACCCCGGCCAGCAGGACGCCGACCGGGCCCAGCCGCCGACGCAGATCGATCACCAGCCGCAGGAGGTCACGCCGGTAGCCCGCGGCCGTCCGGAGCTCGATGGTGTCGTTGACGCCGAGGGCGATCACGACCACGTCGGCCGGCCGGAGGAGCGGGACCAGCTCGGCGCGGACGGTCCGGGCGTTGGCGCCGGTGCGGCCGACCGCCTGCCAGCGCACCGCCCGGCCGCCGCGGGCCAGCTCGCGGGCGAGGCAGCCGGTGAGCGCTTCCTCGTGGTCCGCCGCGCCGACGCCGTCCACTGTGGACTCGCCGAGCACGGCCAGCCGGAGGGGCTCGCCGTCGCCGGGGACGAGCCCTTCCGTGGGGCCGGCCGCACCCGGTAGGCGGGGGGTCTTTCGCTTGACGTACAGCGCCTGCGCCAGGATCACCATTCTTCGAAGCTAGCCGTGTGCGATCGAAACCTTCGCCCTGATCAGCGTGGGGTCCGCCACGGCGTCCAGCAGGTAGGCGGCGACGTCGGCCCGCCGGATGGTGAAGGTGCGGACGTTCCCGTCGAGCCGACTCGCGACCTTGCCCGTGCGCGGGCCGTTGAGCAGCATCGGCGGCCGGACGACCGTCCAGTCCAGGTCGGTCGCCGTGACCAGGGCCTCCATCGCGAGCATGTCCGCCCAGCCGTGCTTCAGGAAGGTGTTGAGCAGCGGCTTCACCAGCGTGCGCGTGAAGAAGCCGTCCCCTTCGGTGTGCATGCCGCTGGCGCTGACGACCAGCAGGCGCTTGGCCCCGGCTTCGATCGCCGCGCGGGCACCGTCGGCGCAGACCGTGGTCGGCCCGCGGTCGCGGGAGCCGACCGCCGAGATCACGGCGTCGCGGCCTTCGACGGCGGCCGCCAGCTTCTCGTGCTCGTGCAGGCCCGCCACGACGACCTCGGCCGGCAGTTGCAGGCGGGCGGGGTCGCGCACGACGGCCGTCACGTGCCAGCCGCGGTCCAGTGCCTGCTTGACGACCTCGCCGCCGACGCCGCCGGTAGCCCCCAGAACGGTGATCCGCATCGGTTTCCTCCTCGGTTAGTGAACACTCACCAGGTAGGGTGAGTGTTCACTAACCACGCTGAGAACGCACTCAGGGAGCCGCCATGGGAAGCCGCGAAGAGATCGTCGCCGCGGCCGCGAAGGTAATGCGCGAGCAGGGCTACGCGCACGCCACGACCAAGGTCATCGCGCAGACCGCCGGCTACTCGGAGGCGATGCTCTACAAGCACTTCCGCGACAAGACGGACCTGTTCCTCAGCGTCATGGGCGAAGAGCTGCCGTCGCTCGGCGCCACCCTGGGCGAGCTCACCGCCGACCCCGGCCGGGCGCCGCTGCGGGACAACCTGGCCCGCGTCGCCCGGCTCGGCCTCGCCTTCTACGCCGAAGGGTTCCCGATCGCGGTCTCGGTGTTCTCCTCGCGGGAGCTGCTGCGGTCGCACCGCGAACGGCTGGGCGAGCACGGCCCGCACGTCCTGCTGCAGGGCGTCGCGGGCTACCTGCGGGCCGAGCAGGCGCTGGGCCGGATCAAGCCGGACACCGACGTCGAAGCGGCCGCGTCCCTGCTGCTCGGCGCGTGTTTCCAGCAGGCGTTCCTGGCCGCGTTCCACGAACGCGAGCCCGCCGACCTAGCCGGCCGGCTGGCGGACACGCTGCTCGCCGCACTCTAGGCGTTCTTCTGCTCACGGAGCTTGTGCCAGCGCTCGTACATGCCGTTGAGCTCCTCGAGCATGAACGACAGGAAGTCGCGCATCTCGGCGAGCCGCTTGCCCGAGGGGGTGTCCGCGCCGAGCGCATCTACGCCGTTCTCGGCCGCGTCGCGCCACATGGTGATCATGCGGTCGCGCTTCATGAACGTGGCGTACCAGAGGTCGTCGTAGAGGCGGTAGTGGTCGCGGCGCTCGCCGGGCTCGCGCTCCTTGGCGACCAGGCCGATCTGCTCGAGGTAGCGCACGGCGCCGGACACGGCGGCCGGGCTGACCTGCAGCTGCGAGGCGAGGTCGGCGGCGGTCAGGCGGCCTTCGTCGGTGGTCATCAACGCGGCGAACACCCGCGCGGGCATGCGTTGCATCCCGATCTGCGACAGCACGAGCCCGAGGCTCTCGACGTACCGGCGGACGGCGTCTTCATCTCGCTTCGTGTCAGGCGTCGTCATCGGACCATCCTCCCGTACCCGCCCCCCATGATCACTTGATCTAGACATTTTCTTAACTTCACAACTTCTTGAAGCAAGTGTAGCTTCCGAACCATGGAAAACGCCATTTCGGTCATCGACCTGCACAAGTCGTTCGGCCGGACCAAGGCCCTCGACGGCCTGGACCTGCAGGTACCCGCCGGGGAGGTGCACGGCTTCCTCGGCCCCAACGGCGCGGGGAAGTCGACCACCGTCCGGGTGCTGCTCGGCCTGCTCCACGCGGACTCGGGGGACGTCCGGCTGCTCGGCGGCGACCCCTGGAAGGACGCCGCGAGCCTGCACCACCGCCTGGCCTACGTGCCCGGCGACGTCAACCTCTGGCCCAACCTCTCCGGCGGCGAGGTCATCGACCTGCTCGGGCGCCTGCGCGGCGGACTGGACGAGAAGCGCCGGGCCGAGCTCATCGAGCGGTTCGACCTCGATCCGAAGAAGAAGGGGCGCACGTATTCGAAGGGCAACCGGCAGAAGGTCGCCATCATCGCCGCCCTCGCCTCGCGGGTCGACCTGCTGATCCTCGACGAGCCGACGTCCGGCCTCGACCCCCTGATGGAGGCGACGTTCCAGTACGCCATCCAGGAGGAACGCGAGCAGGGCCGGACCGTGCTGCTCTCCAGCCACATCCTCGCCGAGGTCGAGGCGCTGTGCGACAAGGTCAGCATCATCCGGAACGGCCGTACGGTGGAGTCCGGCACGCTCGCCGAGCTGCGTCACCTGACCCGGACGTCGATCACCGCCGAGCTCGCCGGCCCGCCGAACGGGCTCGCGAAGCTGGCGAACGTCCACGACCTCAAGATCGACGGCAACCGCGTCCGCTTCGACGTCGAGACGCGCTCGCTCGACGAAGCCCTGCGGCAGCTCACCGAGGTCGGCGTCCGCAGCCTGGTCAGCCAGCCGCCGACGCTGGAGGAGCTGTTCCTGCGCCACTACACGACCGAAGCGAGCGCGAAATGACCGCGACGCTCTCGCGTGCCGAAGCCGAAGCCGCGCCTGCGCACGAACTGGCCGGCACCTGGCACCTGACCCGGCTCGCGCTGCGGCGCGACCGCGTCATTCTGCCGATCTGGATCGTGCTGCTCAGCGTCGTCCCGGCGAGCACGGTCAACACGTTCACGCAGTTCTACCCGACCGTCGCCGACCGGCTCGCGCTGCAGGCGGGCGCGAACGCCAACCCGTCGTACGCGCTGCTCTACGGCCCGCCGTTCGACCTGACCACGGCCGGCGGGTTCATCGCCTGGCGCATGTCCGGATTCCTCGCCCTGCTCACCGGCCTGATGGTCGTCTTCACGGTCACCCGGCACACCCGCGCCGAGGAGGACACCGGGCGCGCGGAGCTGCTCGCGTCCGCGGTGGTCGGCCGGTACGCGGCGCTGACGGCGTCGCTGCTGGTCGCCGGCGGCGCGAGCGTGCTGACCGGGCTGATCCAGGCCGGCACCATGATCGGCGCCGGCCTGCCCGCGGCCGGTTCGCTCGCCTTCGGCGCGTCGGAAGCGCTGGCCGGGCTGGTGTTCACCGCCGTGGCGGCGGTCGCCGTCCAGCTGGCCGGGTACTCCCGCACCGCCAACGGCATCGGGACCGCCGTGGTCGGCGCCGCCTTCCTGCTGCGCGGCGCCGGGGACTCCACTGTGGACGCCCGCTGGCTGTCCTGGCTGTCGCCGATCGGCTGGGTCCAGCAGGTCAGGGCGTTCGCCGGGGAACGCTGGTGGGTGCTGCTGCTGCCGGTCGCGCTCGCGCTGGTGGCCGGCGCACTGGGGTACTGGCTGCTGCCCCGCCGCGACGTCAGCGTCGGCATCCTGCCGCCGCGACCCGGCCCGGCCAGGGCGGCGGCGAGCCTGCGGTCGCCGCTCGCGCTGGCCTGGCGGCTGCACCGGGGTCCGCTGCTCGGCTGGCTCATCGGCGTGGCCGTGGTCGGCGCGGTGTTCGGCTCGATCGCCAGCGGCATCGGCGACCTCGTCGGCTCGAGCCCGCAGGCGCAGCAGATCTTCGAGCGGCTCGGCGGCAGCCACGCGCTGACGCAGGCGTTCCTCGCCGCGATGGCCGGGATGTTCGCCATGGTCGCGTCGCTCTACGGCGTCCAGGCGGTGCTGCGGATGCGCGGCGAGGAGACCGCGATCCGGCTCGAACCGGTGCTGGCCACCAGCGTCGGCCGGCTGCGCTGGGCGGGCAGCCACCTCGTCTTCGCCTTCTTCGGCACGGCGGCCCTGCTGCTGGTGGGCGGGCTGTTCATGGGGCTGGCCAACGGGTTGCGCACCGGCGACACCGGCGGCTCGATCGCGGACACGCTCGCCGGGATGCTCGTCCAGCTGCCCGCGGCCTGGGTGGTGGTCGCGCTGGCGGTGGCGATCTTCGGGCTGCTGCCGGGCTTTTCCGCGGCAGCCTGGGCGGCCGGCGCGCTGGCGCTGCTGCTCAGCCTGTTCGGGCCGGTCGTCAACCTGCCGCAGGCGGTGCTGGACGTCTCGCCGTTCCAGCACCCGCCGAAGATCCCCGGCCAGGCGTTCACCGCGACGCCGCTCGCCTGGCTCCTGGCGGTCACGGCCGTCGCACTGGCCGCCGGGCTGCTCGGCTGGAAGCGCCGCGACGTCGGTTAGCTCGGGCTCAGTTCCCGGTCCGGCCCGACCAGGAGCTGCACCTGCGGTCCCGCCTTCCCGCAGGCGGGGCCGTTCGGCTCGCTGTAGGTGGGGGTGACGTCGACGGTGTGCGGCTTGCCGTCGTCGAACCGGACGGTGACCCGGACCGGTTCGGCGGGCAGGCCCGGGACGTCGGCGAAGCCGTGGAGACCGCCGGTCGGCACCATCGACGCGCCGCAGGCGCTGTCCGGGCCGGTGCCGGCGCAGGTCGACGCGCCCGCGGTCGTCTCGGGCGTGAGGTCGACCGTCCGGTCGACGCACTGGCCGCGCCAGCACGCCTGCAGCGTCGCGCGGGTGATGCCGGCGGGCGCCGGGATCGTCAGGCTGATCCCGGTGACGTAGCCGATCGCGGGACAGGCGGTCACGGGCCCGGCGCAGCCGGCCGTGCCGGCCACGGCGAGGGCGATCCAAGGGAAAGCGCGCATACCGGCCAGACGGGCCCCGCGGCCGCCCGGTTGCATCATCAGTCGCGCCAGCCGGAGGTCAGCGGGAAGGCGGGCGACGCCGACGTCGGCGTGCCGGAGGTCGCCGTCGTCGCCGGCGGCACGGTGACCTCGACGACGCTGGTGGTGGTCGTGGGCGGCGACGTCTCGACCGCCGTGACGGTGGACGGCGGCCCGGACTCGGTCACCGTGACGGGCACGGCGGAAACGGTCCGGGTCGGCGGCGGATCGGGGGTCTCGGTGGTGCGCGGCGCCGGCCGCCCGGCGACGAGCAGCGCAGCGACCAGCAACCCGGTGGCGAATCCCGCCAGCCCGGTCACCGCGGCGGAACCCCAGGTAGGACGGCCGTTCATCCGGGCACCCCCTCGCCACGCGCAGCGCAGGTACGAGGACTGACTCGCGTTGATCTTACGTCTTGTTACCGGAACCGCATCTTGAGTCTGGTCGACGCAACTTTGTTGCGCCGAGCCGACGCACATGCCAGCTTGGAGAAATGGGGGTGCTCGGACACCGCGACTTCCGCCGCCTGTGGCTGGCCGATCTCGCGAGTCAGCTCGGCAGCCGGATCGACGTGCTGGCGGTGCCGCTGCTCGCGGCCACCGCGGTCGGCGCGTCGGTGTTCGAGGTGTCCCTCCTGCGGACCGCCGAGACCCTGCCGTACCTGGTGCTCGGCCTGCAGGTCGGTGCGTGGTGCGACCGGATGCGCCACCGGCCGGTGCTGATCGCCGCGGACGCCGGGCGCGCGCTGCTCATCGCGTCGGTCCCGGCCGCCGCCCTGTTCGGCGCGCTCGGCCTGGTCCAGCTGCTGGTCGTCGTCCTCGGAGCCGGGCTGCTCGGCGTGTTCTTCGACATCGCCCACCAGACCTACGTGCCGCGGCTGGTGCCGCGCGAGGAGCTGCCGGAGGCGAACGCGCGGCTGCAGACGAACCGCTCGATGGCCGCGGTCGCGGGTCCCGGCCTGGCCGGGCTGATCGTCCAGGCCCTCGGCAACGCGACGGCGCTCGCCGTCGACGCCGCGAGCTACCTGTGGTCGGCTTGCTGGCTGCGCCGCATCGCGACGCCCGACGCGCGCCCCGCTCGGCGGGAGCGGCGGCTGCTGCGCGAAATCGGCGACGGCCTGCGGGTGGTCCGGAGCGACCGCATCCTGCTGGCCATCAGCGCGCACGCCGCGGTGTCGAGCTTCTTCCAGTCGGCCCACCTGGCGATCGTGGTCGTCTTCCTGTCCCGCGACGTCGGCCTTTCGCCGTGGGCGATCGGGCTGCTCGGCACGGCTTCCCTGACCGGCGCCCTCGCCGCCGGCCTCACCGCGGGACGCCTCGGGGCGCGGATCGGCCCGGAGCGCGCCCTGCCGGCCGCGGCGGTGCTGTTCGGCCTGGCGTACCAGCTCTACCCGTTCACCGGGCCCGGCTGGGCGCTCGCCTGCTACGTCACCGCCGGATTCTTCAGCAGCTACAGCGTGATCGTGCTGAGCGTGTTCGGTGCCGCCTACCAGCAGACGGCCGCGCCACCGGAGCTGCTGGGCCGGGTCAACTCGGTCACGCACACCTTCACCCTGGGCGTCGTCCCGCTCGGCAGCCTCCTGGGCGGCGCGCTGGCGAGTTCGCTGGGCATGCGCGTCACGCTGCACATCGCGGCGGCGGGCGTCCTCGCGGCCGCGGCGGTCATGCTGTGGTTGCCGCGGCGGCACGCAGGCCGTCGAGGACCACGCGGAGCAGGTGCTCGGTCCCGGGCGCGTACCGCTCGACGGCGAGGCAGCCGACGATGAGCGCACGCAGGTCGTCGCCGTCGATGTCCGCCCGGACGGCCCCGGCGGCCTGGGCACGGGCGAGCAACTCGGCGAAGGCGGCGCGGAACTCGTCGCCCGCCCCGGCCTTGAACGCGTGCCCGGAGGACTCGGCGAGCGCGTCGCAGATGGCCCGGTTGAGGGACGCCTGCCGGATGACGCGGACGAAGTAGTCGAAGAAGACGGCACCGGGCTCGTCCGCGGTCGCGAGTGCGCGGGCTTCCTCGGCGAACTGCTGGATGCGGTCGAGGACGACGGCCTGGAACAGCGCTTCCTTGCTGGGGAAGTGCCGGTAGACGGTCCCCGCCCCGACGCCGGCCAGCCGCGCGATGTCGTCGAGCGGCACGGCCAGGCCGTCAAGCGCGAACGCCTCCTCGGCGGCGGCCAGCACCTTGGCCCGGTTGCGCCGCGCGTCGGCGCGCATCTTCTCCATCACCGTCTCCTCGTTGCCACCGGCAGGGCGTCCTCCGCCGCAGCAAGCGGGTCCGCCGTTCCGATTCCAACGTCCGGTCTCGCCGGAGAATTCCGCGGCCGCACAGCTCAGGGCGTGGTCGCCTGCTGGCTCGCCGGCGGGATGAACAACCGCTCGAACGTGCTCACCGTGTGCGCCCACACCCCCGGCACCAGCAGCACGCCGAGCAGCGCGAACACCGGGAAGATCAGCCGCTTCTCGACCTTCTTGCCGGTCCGGAACCGCAGCACCTTCGGCGGCCGGATCTCGTACCACGTCTCGCCCGCGATCGGGACCGGGAAGAGGAACGGGCAACCGGCCTCGGTCAGGGCGTCGCCCAGGCAGTGGGTCAGGCAGCCCGCCGCCACCGCGATGCCCAGCCAGCCCGAGATCGACGCCAGTTCGCCCGTCCGGTCGGGCGGGGCCGTGAAGAACCACCAGGCCACCGCCGCTCCGCTCACCGGGAGGAGCCAGTCGCCCAGCGCGCCTTCGGCGAGCATCAGCCCGAAGATCACCACGCCGACGACGGCCCACGGACCGCCTTCGGTCGTGCCCCACGACGTCAGCAGGCCCAGGCCGGCCGCGAAGAGGACCGTGTGGGAAAGGTGGCGGTGCTTGCCGGTGACCTTCTCGTCGCGCGGGCCCTTGGTCAGCGCGTAGATCCCCGCCGAGACGCGGCGCAGGAGCCAGGACAGGGCGCCCGTCAGCCAGCCCAGGAGGCGGGACGCGCTCGCACCCGGGTGGTCGAGGTCGGGCAGCAGAGCGAACCCCGCCGTCGTCGCCGCGAAGACCACCGCCTGGTGCACCGAACCCGCCCCGACCGCGGGCGCCAGCGCCAGGCCCGCGCACCAGCCGGTCAGGGCATGCGTGCGCCCCATCATCGTGCCGTCCCCCAGGTCCGCGAACGAAAATCAGTTCGCGGAACCGTAGCGGGCGGTCAGGCTTGGGGGTCTTCCGACACGCTCAGGTGTTCGGCCACGCCGGTGAGCTCGATCACGCGGCTCACCGCGGGGCTGGGGACGACCGCGAGTTCGACGTCCTGCTCGCCGGCCTGGCGTTGTGCGCGGAGCACCACGTTCAGCGCGGAGGAATCGAAGAAGGTCACCCCGGTCAGATCGGCCACGACCCGCTGCGCGCGCTTGTCCGCGATCAGCCCCGCCAGGGCCTCCTGCAGCTGCGGGCTGGTCAGCAGATCGAGCTCGCCGGTGACCACCACCCGGGGCTCCGTCGCGTCGGTGTCCAGCGTGATGCCGAACCCGGGCGGGGTGGCGTTCTGGTCGGCTGCGGGCATGCAGTTTCTCCTCGTCAGGCGCTGCTCCTGCGCCGGGTACGCGCCTGTCGTCTCAAGCGGCATCCGTGTCACCGTGCCTTCCGCGGCCCGGGGCAGGACCCCGCACCGGACACGGTCAAGGCAACTCCGGGGCCAACCCTAACCCAGGAAGCGACCGCGCCCGCCACGGCCGCCGCCCTTTCGCCTGCAGTGCTCACCAACGATCAAATCCTGCCTGCTCAGCGCGCTGCTCAGTGCGCACTCATCGTGTTGCGCGCCGCGCGGCGCTGGCGCAGGAACAGCTGCCGCCGTTCGATCTCGCCGAGGCCGCCCCAGATGCCGTACGGCTCCTGTACGGTCATCGCGTGCGTGCGGCACTGCGCCAGGACGGGGCACGTCTGGCAGATGGCTTTGGCCCGCGACTCGCGGCGCTCCCGCGCCGAACCCCGCTCGTTGTCGGTGTGGAAGAACAGGCTGCTGTCCGCACCCCGGCACGAGCCGCGCAGCTGCCATTCCCACTCTTCAGCAACCACGTTGGGCAGCCGGCTCACGTCAGCCATGTCGTCCCCGCCTTTCCCAGGATCTCCCGTGTCGACCGCTACATGCCCGCCGGTGGAGGGGATCAAACCCGGGTTTGGTTTGCTCACACCACGGGCATCTCGCTGCCGGGCGTGGAGGACACCGCCGATCACCTGGAGCGCGAGTGCGGAGAAAGGAACAAACGTGGAGGACAACGCCCCGCTCGTCCCGGAAGGCGCGCAGGTCATCGAGGTGCGGACGGCAGCGATCCCGCACGTCGTGCCCACCCTGCGGACCATCGTGGCCGACATCGCGATGCGCCAGGACTTCGACCTCGACGCCGTCGAGGACCTCCGGATGGCGGTGGACGAAGCCTGCTCGCTGTTGCTGCCCGCCAGCGCGGACGGCCGGCTGACCTGCGTCTTCTCGTGGAACGGCCCGCGCATCGAGGTCTCCGTGTCGGTGCTGGCCGACAGCGCCGACCACGAGGACGACGCCGGCCTGTCGTGGCAGCTGCTCACCGCCCTCGCGACCACGGCCGAGCGCACGATCACCCCGGAGAACGGGCGTTACCTGTCCCGGGTCGACCTCGTCCGGGAGAGCCAGGCGGCGGACTCGTGAGCGATCCCGCCGGGAGCAGCGGGAACGACCTCGACGTCGGCGCGCTGTTCACCCAACTCGCCGCCCTGCCGGCGAACTCGCCGGAGCGGGAGCGCATCCGCGACACCCTGGTGCGGGCGCACCTGGAGCTGGCGCGCAACCTCGCCCGGAAGTTCCGCAACCGGGACGAGGCGATGGAGGACCTGATCCAGATCGCCACGGTCGGGCTGATCCACGCCGTCGACCGGTTCGACCCCGGGCAGGGGACGGACTTCCTGGCCTTCGCCGTGCCGACCATCTCCGGGGAGCTGCGGCACCACTTCCGGGACAACAGCTGGTCGGTGCGGGTGCCGCGGCGGCTCAAGGAGCTGAACGCGAACATCTCCGCCGCGCGCGAAGAGCTCACCGTGCAGCTGTCGCGTGCCCCGAAGCCGAGTGAGATCGCGGCCCGGTTGGGGGTGCCCGTCGAGGACGTCTTCGAGGGACTCCGCGCCGGTCAGGGCCGCTACGGCGCGTCGCTGGACCACCTGCTGGAGAACGCGGCGCACACGCGCTTCGGAGCGCCGGACGCCGAGCTCGGCCAAGCCGAGCTGCGCGAGGCGCTGCGCCCGATGCTGGAGAGCCTGCCGGAGCGGGAACGCAAGATCGTCGCGCTGCGGTTCGGCTCGGGGATGAGCCAGTCGGACATCGCGCGCCGCGTCGGGGTGTCCCAGATGCAGGTGTCACGGCTACTCGCTGCGACGCTCAAGAAGCTGCGCACCGGGCTGGACGAATCCGAGCTGGCCGACGGCACCTGATTAGCCGAACGACCGCCTGGGTATTTGGCGGGCGGTACCGAACTCACTGGGAGGGGGACCGGATGACGACGTCGAGAATGCCGCAGCGGACAGCTGCGCCGGCCGCCCCGCTGAGAGTGCTCCTTCCCGCCGACGTCACCGCTCCGGCGCTGGCGCGGCACGAGGTGCGGAACAAGCTGCTCGGCCTCGGCCTGCGGGAGTGCCAGTTCGACGACGTCCTGCTGGCGACCTCGGAGCTGGTCACGAACGCCTTCGAGCACGGCGACCGGCCGCAGCGGCTCGAGCTGGAGTACGACGGCGGACGCCTGACGCTGCGGGTGCACGACACCGGGCGGCAGCTGCCCGAGCTGCGGGCGCCGTCGCCGGCCGAGGCCCGCAGCCGCGGGCTCGTCCTGGTGCAGGCGCTGTCGCTGGACTGGGGCTTCGAACGCTGCCCCGGCGGCAAGTACGTCTGGGCGGTCTTCCAGCTGCCGCCCGCCTGATCAGCGCAGCTTCCGCGCGGTGTCGGTCTCGCCGATCCGCTCCCGGAACGGCTTCCGGTCGAGGGCGTCGACGATCGCGTCCAGCAGCGCCCGCAGCGAGTACGGCAGCTCGGCCTCCAGCGTCTCCGCCGCCTCGGTCGTCGCCGCCCACTCCGCCTCGATCAGCGGCAGCAGGTCGCGGGTCTTCGCGGTGAGCGACACGATCCGCTGCCGGGCGTCGGCGCCCGGCTCGAGGGTGACCAGGCCGGCCCGGCTCATCTGCGCGACGGTCTGGCTGGCCGCCGAGTGCGTCACGCGCATCTCCGCGGCGAGGTCGCGGATGGCCAGCGGGCCGCGGGCCAGCAGCGCCCGCACCACCGGCGAGTACCGCGGCCGGTAGCCCTCGAGGCCGATGTCGGCGAGGAACCGGGCGACGTCGCCGTCGAGGATCTCCAGGACGTGCCGCATCCGGGTCCCCAGCCCGTCCGGACCCGAAGTCATGGCCATGACGGCCGATCATAGGCGGGCGCGTGTGCTTGGATCGCGGCATGGAGAACCGGAAGATCACCCGTCTGGGCCGTGAAGTGTCGGTCGTCGGGCTGGGCTGCTGGCAGCTCGGCGCGGACTGGGGCGAGGTCGACGAGAACGACGCACTGGCCGTGCTGCACGCGGCGGCCGACAACGGTGTCACCTTCTTCGACACCGCGGACGTCTACGGCGACGGCCGCAGCGAAAAGCTCGTCGGCCGGTTCCTGGCCGAGCGCGGCGACGTCTTCGTGGCGACCAAGATGGGCCGCCGGGCCGAGCAGGTGCCGGAGAACTACGTCGCCGCGAACTTCCGCGAGTGGAACGACCGGTCGCGCCGCAACCTCGGCGTCGACACGCTCGACCTGGTCCAGCTGCACTGCCCGCCGACGCCGGTGTACTCCTCCGACGCGGTGTACGACGCGCTCGACGCGATGGTCGAGGAAGGCCGGATCAAGGCCTACGGCGTGAGCGTCGAGACGTGCGAGGAGGCGCTGACCGCGCTGGCGCGGCCGCACGTCGCTTCCGTCCAGATCATCCTGAACTGCCTGCGGCTCAAGCCGCTGGAGGACGTGCTGCCCGCGGCGGCGGCCGCCGGCGCCGGGATCATCGCGCGGGTGCCGCTGGCGTCGGGCCTGCTGTCCGGGCGCTACACCGCCCAGACGACGTTCGCCGAGAACGACCACCGCAACTACAACCGCAACGGCGACGCCTTCGACGTCGGCGAGACGTTCTCCGGCGTGCCATACGACGTCGGGCTGGAAGCGGTCGAGCGGCTGCGCGGGCTCGTGCCGGCCGACCAGACGCTCGCGCAGTTCGCGCTGCGCTGGATCATCGACCAGCCGGGCGTCAGCACGGTCATCCCGGGTGCCCGCAACGCCGAGCAGGCCCAGGCGAACACCGTCGCCGCCACGCTGCCGCCGCTGTCCGCGGAAGCGGCCGTCGGCGTCCGCGAAACCTACGACGAGCTGATCCGGCCGCTGGTGCACGATCGCTGGTAGGCCCGGCATGATGGGCCGATGATGACGCCCGAAGAGCTCCTGACGACCACCAGGACCGTCCGCAAGCGCCTCGACCTCGAGCGCCCGGTGCCGCTGGACCTGGTCAAGCACTGTGTGCAGGTGGCCCTGCAGGCGCCGAGCGGTTCGAACACGCAGCGGTGGCAGTGGCTGGTGGTCACCGACGCGGGCCAGCGCGCTGCGCTCGGCGGGATCTACCGCCGGGCGTGCCAGGAGTACCTGGAGTCGTCGCGGGCGGCGGGCAAGCTGTTCGCCGACGACCCCGAGCGGTCGAAGGTGCAGCAGCGCGTGGGCGACAGCGTCGCGTACCTGGCCGACCGGATGGGTGACGTGCCGGTGCTCGTGGTCCCCTGCCTGGAGACGGACTCGGCGGAGCTGCCGGCCGGCAACCAGGCGGGGCTGTGGGCGTCGCTGCTGCCGGCGGTGTGGAGCTACATGCTGGCGGCCCGTTCGGTGACGCTGGGCACGGCGTGGACGACGCTGCACCTGAAGTACGAGCAGGAGGCGGCGGAGGTGCTGGAGCTGCCGAAGAACGTCCACCAGGCGGCCCTGATCCCGACGGCGTTCTACACGGGCGACACGTTCAAGCCGGCGGCCCGGCAGCCCCTCGAGGAGGTCCTGCACCTCGACCGCTGGTGACCACCCGCGAAGGCCTCCTTGCCGGGGCAGATGGGGGACGTCGGCAAGGAGGCCGTCACGGCCTTTCGGCGGCCAGGTGGTCTAGCGCACGGTCAGGGTCGGGCTTTGGATGCCCCAGGCGTCGGCCTGGGACCCGGGCAGCCAGACGTCGACGATGTCGTCCTTGATCCAGCTGCCGATGTCGGCCGCGTAGCACTCGCCGTAGCCGGGCACCGAGAACCGCGTGCCCCACGGGATGTTCCGGGCGTCGACGGCGCAGAAGCCGGGCCCGGCGTTGTAGCCCAGGGCCGTCTGGGCGACGTCGTTGTACGAGGTGACGCGGTAGTTCAGCGTGGTGCCGGCCGGAACGCGGTAGGCCGCGAGCCGGTTCGCGCCGTCGAGGCGGTAGGCGGTCGAGATCTGGCCGAGCGAGCCCGGGGAGTTGTCCTCCGCCGTCATCGCGTAGAGCTGGTAGTTCGCGTTCTGGCACGGGCTCGCGTCGGTGACCGTGAGCGTCGGCTGGCCCCAGTCGCTGATCCACTGCAGGGCCTGGCCGTTGCGGAACGCGCGGTAGGCCTTCGCGCCGGCGACCCGGGCGAAGGTGAAGGTGACCTTGCCGTCGGCGCCCAGCCCCCCGCTGACCGAGCCGGGCGCGGGCAGCCGGTTGCTCACGTCGGCGGCGCCGACGAGCGTGCCGGGGCCGTGCCCGCCGGTGACCGGGCGGTCGGGGATCGGGCCGGTGTAGAAGTGCTGGCAGGCGGGCAGCGTCGCGGCGGAGGCCGCAGGAGCGACGAGAAGGCTCGCGAAGGCGGTCAGCGCGAGGACGTGGGCAAGACGCATGACGGGGAAACCTCCATGGTGGGGACCGGGGTGGAGGTGACGCGAGCGGGGTCACCGCTGTTCACGACGTTAAGTGGCCTGGACCACTCCGTCAATAGGTCTAGACCTTTAATCGCCGATCGGCGCAGTCAGAGGTAGCTCACCAGGCGGTCGGCCAGCTCGGCCGGGTGGCTGAGCGGCACGCAGTGCGGGCCGTCGAGCTCGTCCGGCTCGATGCCGAGCCGCTCGCGCGCCACCCGCCGCTGGAAGTCCGGGACGAAGAACCGGTCATCACGGGCGAGCAGCACCCGGGTGGGGACGTCCGGTTGGGCCGGCAGCGGCCACGGCTCGTCCCACTCCTTGCTGACCTGTTCGCGCCCGTGCGCCTGGCACGCCTCGGCGAGCGGCACCGGGACGCCGTTGAAGAACTGCTCAGTCTCGCTCAGCCCCTTCGGCGCTTCGAAGCCGGTGTTGCCCCACCACTGCCCCGGCGGTTCGCCGGGCGCCGGGATCATCCCGGCCAGGTACACCAGCAGCCGCGCCCGGACCTTCGCCGCGACGAGCGGCGCGGTGAACCCGCCGTACGAGTGGCCGACGACGGCGACGTCCGTCCGGTCGCCGAGGGCGGCCAGGACCGTCTCGGTGAACTCCGCCAGCCCGGCCGAGGGGTCGGTGATCGGCAGGTCCGGCGCCACCGCGTCGTGCCCGCGAGCTTCGAGCTCCGGGATGAGCAGGTGGAAGTCCCAGCCGCTGCCGCCGCCTCCGTGGATGAGCGCGAAAGTCGTCACGCGGGCCAGCTCAGCAGCGGTGCAGCATGTCGGTCAAGGCGGTTTTCTCGGCCTGCGTGACGGTCAGCCCGTAGTAGTGCTTCACGACGATCCAGTCGCTCGCGTAGGTGCACCAGAACGCCACCAGCGGCGGCTTCCATTGGTCGGGCGCCTTGTCGCTCTTCTGCTGGTTGAGGTTGTCGGTGACGGCGAACAGCTGCGGCCGGGTCAGGTCGTTGGCGAACTGCTCGCGCTTCTCGGTCGTCCACGCCTTCGCGCCGCTCGCCCACGCCTGCCCGAGCGGGACCATGTGGTCGATGTCGAGGTCGGTGGGCTTGGTCCAGGTCTCGTCGTCGTAGACGCTGGTCCAGGTGCCGGACGTCGGCTTGCAGTCCTTGTCGGTCTTGACGTCCTTGCCGTCGCGCTTGAGGACGACTTCGCGGGTGTCGCAGCCGGAGCCCTGGCTGTCCCAGTGCGGGAACTTCTCGCGCGAGTAGCCGTCCATGGAGGTTCGCGCGGCGATGGTGAGTTCGTCGAGCTGCTTCTGCGCGTCGGCCGCGCCGACCGGCACCGGCGCCCCGGACGTGGGCGGGGTCGCACCCGCGCCTCTCGTCGCCCAGTACCCGAAGAGCGCGATGGCGAGAACCACGACTACCAGCAGGGTTCGCTGCGTCACGCTCAGCCGAAAGGTCCGGGCCGCCACGAATTTCTCCTCTCACCTGCGCCGTCGCGCGGCGTAGTCTCACCTCTGCCGACGCGGGACAACCGCGCCGACACGACGACCTGGCGCGAATGTGACGTCGCCCACCCACGGCGGATGTGTCACACGGAGCCGATCATCTGCGACTACCGGAGCAGGACCCATCCGGAGGGAGCAGCCGATGCCCGGCCGGCTCAAGAAGTTCGACGAGTTTTTCCAGCGCAAAGCCGCCGAGGGCGGCAACGTGGTCGCCATGGCCCGCATGGGCTCGGCGATGCGTGAACGCGGCGAGCTCGCCGAGGCCGAGTCGTGGTACCGCAAGGCCGCCATGGGCGGCGACCGCGTCTCGATGACGGCGCTGGCCCACCTGCTCGCCGAACGCGGCGTGCTGGACGAGGCCGACCGCTGGTACCACGAGGCGGCGCTGGCCGGCGAGCCGCACGGGATGCACTTCCTCGCCAAGTCCTACGAGCGGCGCGGCAAGCGCGAAGACGCCCGCCACTGGTACGGCGAGGCCGCGCGCGCCGGCGACCTGCCCTCGATGGCCGCGCTGGGACGGCTGCTGCGCGAAGAGGGCGACGGCGAAGGGGCCCAGTCGTGGCTGCGCCAGGCCGCCGAAGCGGGCTTCACCGGCGCGATGATCGACCTGGGCATCGTGCTGCGCGACCGCGGCCAGGCCGCCGAGGCGTCCCGCTGGTGGCGCTCCGCCGTGCAGGCGGGCGACCTGGCGGCGACCTGCCAGCTCGGCCGGCAGGCGGAACGGCTCGGCCGGCCGGGTGACGCCGAAACGTGGTACCGCCAGGGCGCGAGCGGCGGCCACGTCGAGGCGGTCGTCCGGCTCGGGCTGCTCCTGCACCGCCGCGGCGACCTCGAGGAGGCCGAGAGCTGGTACCTCGACGCGGCCGAGCGCGGCGACCCGGCGGCGATGACGAACCTCGGCGTCCTGGCCCGCAACCGCGGCGACGAAGGCGAAGCCGCCGCCTGGTACCGCAAGGCCGCCGAGCACGGCAGCATCCCCGCCCTCACCAACCTCGGCCACCTGGCCGAGCACCGCGAGGACCTGGCGGCGGCCGAGCAGTGGTTCCGCCGGGCCGCCGAGACGGGCGACGTCCAGGGCATGCTCAGCCTGGCGCGCATGCTCCGGGCTCGGGGTGCCGCGCACGAGGCCGAACTCTGGCTGGCGCGCGCTGAGACTGTCCAAGATGACCGGGAGCACCAACACTAGCTATTGTGTGATCCAATTCACAGTTCTAGCCTGAGAGCGCACCCCAGGAGGTTGCGCAATGAGGCCACGGGTCCTGGTCGCGAGTATCGGCAACGTCTTCCTGCACGACGACGGCTTCGGGGTCGAAGTGCTCCGCGAACTGGACCGGGCGGGCCTGCCCCCGTGGGTGCAGATCGCCGACTACGACATCGCGACGGTCCACCTGGCGTACGACCTGACGGGTGGCTACGACACGACGATCCTCCTGGACGCGACCCCGCACGGCGGCCCACCGGGCACGCTGACCCTGACCTCGGCGCCGGACACGCACGACCTACCCGGCGACGCGGTGGTGCGCCTGCTCCGCCTCCTGGGCGGCGACGCGGGCCGCGTCCTGGTCCTGAGCTGCGAACCGGCGTGCGTCGACGGCGGCATCGGCCTGTCCCCCGCGATCGGGGCGGCGGTCCCGGCCGCGGTGCGCGCGGTCACCGAACTGGCCTGGGGCGCGAGCCCGGAACTGCCGGTCAGGGAGAAGACGGAGGTCTGAGTCGGTCGCCCGCTATTGGCGAAGCTCGGCGAATGCGGACCTGAACGCACCCTTGAAGAGCTCGGGTCCACAGAAGGAGACGGGACCCATGACGGTGCGGCCGGTGCTGATGGTCGTAACCACCTCACTCGGGGCCACCACGAACGCAGCGCCGACGTCGATCATCGTTGTCCGCGCTTCGGTCAGGTAAGTGAGCGCTTGACTGTAACCCCTACGAATGTACCCGTAGTCCTTGCTGTACTTGCATTCGATGATGAGCGCGCGGCGGCTTCCCTCGTTGATAAGCATGATGTCGGGGCTCTTCGTTTGACCCGGACGCTGCAGCCCACGCGTTGCCTCGACGTAGGGCTCGACCTGGCCGTACTTCGCCCACAGACCCCCGGCTTCGAACCACAGGTGCCAGGTCTGCCCCGCCGACTCCAACTCGTAGGCAGCACCGCTGGCCCCGCCGTAAAGAGGACGCAGACTGACCGGCCGATGACCTTCGGCCTTGAGCGAGGTGAGGACGAGGCCGAAGACGCCGAGGTGGAACAGCGCCGAAGCGAGTTCTTCGTCCGGCATGATCTGCGCTTTGGCCAGCGCGATCAAATCAGGACCATCTTCCTTGCGCAGGAGGTCGGCCAGGTCGGCCACCACTCGCCACTTCGGCCCGGCTCGGCGGACATCCTTGATCACGGCCGAGTCCGGTAGAACCGCGGCAACCTGCTGCAGCTCCGGCCGCTCCACGAGTTGGTCAAGCACTCTCAACTGCTCGTCGACGAGCGGCTTCTTCCGGCGCAGATCCTTGAAGGACGCATCGCGGTACACCAGGAGCATGCGTTCGACGGTCCACCGCAGGGCGCTCAGCAATGCCTCGTCGGAAGTCCGCTGCCTAGTACGTCCCACGAACTCGCGGGGTGGCCACCCCGTTCGTCGAGTCGCCGCCCAATCGATGCGCCCTTGCGGTGCCGGACTCGCTACCCGGGACACCTGCGAGTGGACCGGGATGATCGCCAACCAGTCACGTACCCGGACGGGCATGCGCTGCAGGCTCTCGCAACAGTTCTCGAAGAGCACGCGGTGTGCTCGCCGTTCGACGTCGCGCTTTGTCCAACGGCTGAATTCGTCGTTCCGCAGTACTGCGGCGAGCCCGGCGAAGAGGTCGCCCTTGCCAGACCAGCTGTGGAAGAGTTCCCGCACGCCCTCCCACGGGATCGACAGGGTCGGCTCGTCGACGCGCGACGCCGTCACTGCAGTTCACGCAGCCGACTGTGGACCCATCCCCACTCCCCGCCGAGGACGTCTTCGCGACTCAAGCTCTCTCCCAGTCGATCCAAGTCATCGCCGAGCACGGCGAGCCAGGTACCCATGCTGCTCAAGTACGCCTCCGCGACGAGTTGCGTCAACGGCACGGCCGTGTCGTCTCGTCTCCCAGCCGCAACGTACTGCGGGATGGCCAGCAGCGCAGCCGGCCCCATCGCGTCGCCCTGCACCTCGGCGTGAGAGCGGTAAATAGCGGAAAGCATCGACGCCAGCGTGGCCTTCTCAGGTTCGTCCAACGTCGGCCCAAGGTCGTCCAGGCGAGTCCGAAGGGCCCGCGCGAATGCCTCGGCGCCCGGAATCGGCACGGGAATGTGGTCGAATCGCCGTCCCAGCGCCTGCCCGAAGCGGAACACCCGCTGCGCATCGACGGCGTTGTACGTTCCCAGCAGCCTCCAGTCGGTACCGGCCAGGTAACTGATCGGCCCACCGCTCGCGCCACCGCGACGCAAGCGGCTCAAACCGATGACCTGACTGTGTGGCGTGTCAGCCCAACCCAAGATGATCTTGCCGGCTCCCGGCTCGCCACTCGTCCGGCCCACCTCGACCGTTTGGCCGGACAACCAGGTGAACAACCCCGCGAATATGCGGTCGAGATCGGCGCGGTTGGCCTCGTCCAAAATCAACCACCGGTCCTGCCGGATGGCCTCCAGCACGTGTCCGGGGCTGAAGCGGAGTCGTCCCTGGTCGTCCACGGTGTCGCCTCCGACCAGTTCCCGGACGGTCCACGACTCATCCGGGGTGACCAGTATCGGCTTGCGGAGCCGAGTCAGTCCGTGAACTGACGGGTCCTTGCTTATCTCGGCGACCAACTCGGTGAGCAAATGCGTCTTCCCCGTGCCTGGTGGGCCCACGAGCATCACGGCGGGCCGCGACCGGACGGACGCCTTGAGCATGCGCCGAACTCGTTCGTCAAGCTCTAGCCGGTACTTGGGCTCGGCAATCGGTGAGACTTCTTCAGCCTCGATTCCGAGGAACTCGCTCAACACGGACGCCGCGCTCTCGCCTCCTGCGCCGTACCCCAGCCAGACAGCCTCCCACCCAGTGGCCTTCCAGCCGAAGACGAGGCCAACGGAAACGCGCTCAGGGGGCGGAGCGACCAACAGCTCCCAGAACTCCTCGGACACCGCCGCAGCCCTGTCGTCTGCGCGCAGGTCCACCAGTGCTACCCCGAGTACCGCGCGGGCCAGCTGCCCGGTCCTCCGGAACTGTTCAACCAACTCGTCTTCACCGGTGACACGGACCGCGACGACCTTGTCGATCGGCAATGAGCCCGCGTTCGTCGCGAGAAGCACCTCAAGCTGGCGCAGCTCATCGCCGAGTTCGTCGTGGTCAGCTTCTGCTAGCCCTATTTCCGCGAGCTCGTCCGCCAGTCGCTGCGGCAGTTCCGTCATGGCAGACAACCGTACTGGCGCTGTGACACCGAACAGCGCCGACACACTACGTCACTGTTCTGGTGCCCAGACAGGGCACGACACGCTCTCGCGTAGCTAAGCGAAGGGCGCGTACTCGCGCTTCGCGCAGCTACACTCCGTCGCTGAGGACACGGAGGGGTGAGGTGGACGAAAGGCAGCTCATAGCTGAGCTGAAAACGCTCCGCGTAGCTCGAGTCGGGGGTCAGCGTGCTCCGCACAAACCCCTCCTGCTGCTCTGGCTCCTCCAAATGTTCGTCAAGCGACGTAGGTGGGACGCGACGTACGACGAGGCGGAGGCTCCCGTCGGCCGCCTCATCAGCAAATACGCCCCCGGCGCCGCCGAGGCCACCGACTTGGCCGCCAACCCCTTCATCCGCCTGGAACGATCGCTTTGGGAACTCTCGGATTCGTCAGGCGCTGCGATTGCCGGCAATACCTCCCAAAGCGGCTCATGGCTCAAAGCCCGTGGCGCGCGTGGTCGACTACGTCCCGGAATTGCACGACTCCTGAACAACCCGAAGACCCTCGTTGCCGCGATTGAGGCGCTATTGGAGGAGTACTTCACACCGGGCGCGGCGGAGCTTGTCCGGGCAGAGCTCGGGCTCGACCTCGTCTTCAGCCCGGCTGCCTCGCCACTGCGCCGCCCCAGTCGCTCGGTCAGCAAGCGAGTCGATCGCGCTGAAACGGAGTCTGTTCGCGGGCGATTCCACCTGCCCACGAACTTCGAGAACCTGGACTACGACACGCGGCTGCGGTGGCGGGCTCTGATGTGGTTGGTCCAGGTTCGCGCAACCAACAACAATCGCATCCCGTCGAACCAGCTGAGCCTCTTCGAGTTCGAAGGCAAGAGGATCGCTCTGGCGGACCGGCAGCGGGGCATCCGAAAGCCGAAAGAGCTGGAAGCCGCACTGTCGATCAAGACCGCCTATAGGCCAGACCACCAGTCACGCCCCTACGAAGACGGCGTCATCGGCGAAAGACTGCGCCGCTACAAGTACGCCGGCGAGGATCCGAACTACTTCACGAACGTCGCCCTGCGCCGAGCCTACGAACAGAAACTGCCGCTGATCTACTTCCTCGGCCTGGCCAGCGGCATCTACGAGGCCCTGTTCCCGTGGTGGATCGTGGCAGACCAGCCGGAGGAGCTCCAAGTGGTGATCAGTCTCGACCCGCCCCAGGGCACCGATCCGATCTGGACCCCCTGGGCTCGGCGTGGCCGCCACGCCGCCAGATAGCGAGTCCCGGCTGATCAGCTCACACCCTTCGCGAGGCCCGGGAGGTCCGGCAGCTGCCGCAGGGCTTCGAGCACCACGTTGACCGCCGCCCGCGGTGGGGAGCCGCGGCGGACGACCGCCGCGATCGTGCGCGTCACCGGGGTTGCCAGCTCGCGCGTCGCCACGCGGTAGCGGCGGTCCACGGCCAGGCCGGGGAGCAGGGCGATCGACAGGCCGGCTTCGACGTGCTGCAGCGTCATCAGGTAGTTGCTGAAGCGGCACACCACCCGCGGCTCGAAGCCCGACTCCCGGCACAGGCGCAGCGTCAGGTTCGCCATGTACGACTGCGGCACGTCCAGCGCCCACGGCGCGTCCGCGTAGGCCGAGAGCACCGCCGGGCCGCGGGGCGCCTCCGGCGGTGTCACCAGCACGATCGGGTCCGTCGCCAGCGGGATGATGTCGAGGTCGGGGCCCAGCGGCAGCTCAACGAAGTCGGTCGTGGTGATGATGACGTCGGCGTCGCCGCCGCGCAGGGCCGGGATGCTCTCGTGCGGTTCCAGCTCCAGCAGCTGGACCTCGAGGTGCGGGTGCGTCAGCCGGGTCACCGCCGGCACCGCCAGGGTGTGGATCGCGCTCTGGAACGCGCCCAGCCGGACCAGGCCCGCCGGTTCTTCGCCGAGGCTGCGCAGCTCCGCCTCGACCGTGTCCATGTGGTCGAGGATCGCCCGCGCGCGGCGGGCCAGCATCAGCCCCGCCGGTGTCAGGCGGACCCGGCGGCCGGTGCGTTCCAGCAGCTGGGTGCGGGTTTCCGCTTCGAGGACGGCCAGCTGCTGCGAGACGCTCGACGCGCTGAGGTTCGCGTCCTGCGCCACCGCGCGGATCGTGCCCAGCGTGTCCAGCCGGCTCAGCAGGCGCAGGCGCCAGGGGTTCAGCATGCCGCCATCCTTGTTCGGCGAAACCGAACAGGAAAGCCGGAATTGTGAGATGGACGTGGCGCTCGCGGCGGACCTACCGTCGGAGCCATGGCTGCTTCCTTCTGGGCGGACGTCGACCGGCACCTCGTGCGTTACGGCGGCGCTTTCACCCGCGAAATCATCGACCACGCCGAGGGCAGTTTCGTCGTCACCGAGGACGGCCGCCGGATCCTCGACTTCACCTCCGGCCAGATGAGCGCGATCCTCGGGCACTCGCCCCCCGAGATCGTCGAGACCGTCCGGCGGCAGGCCGGGCGGCTGGACCACCTGTTCAGCGGCATGCTGAGCCGCCCGGTCGTCGACCTCGCGCGGCGGCTGGCCGAGACGCTCCCGGCGCCGCTGGAGAAGGCGCTGCTGCTGACGACCGGCGCCGAGTCGAACGAGGCGGCCGTCCGGATGGCCAAGCTGGTGACCGGCAAGCACGAGATCGTCTCGTTCGCGCGGTCGTGGCACGGGATGACGCAGGCGGCGGCGAGCGCGACCTACAGCGCCGGCCGCCGCGGCTACGGACCCGCCGCACCGGGCAACTTCGCCATCCCGGCGCCCAACGCCTACCGCCCGGACTTCACCGACGCCTCCGGTGAGCTGGATTGGCGGCGTCAGCTGGACTTCGGCTTCGAGATGATCGACGCGCAGTCGGTCGGCAGCCTGGCCGCGTGCCTGGTCGAGCCGATCCTCAGTTCCGGCGGCATCATCGAACCCCCGCCCGGCTACTTCGCCGGCCGAGAAATGCCGCGAGCGCGGGATGCTGCTGATCCTCGACGAGGCTCAGACGGGCTTGTGCCGCACGGGAAACTGGTACGCGTTCGAGCGCGACGGCGTCGTCCCGGACATCCTGACGCTGTCGAAGACGCTTGGTGCCGGGCTGCCGCTGGCCGCGGTGCTGACGAGCGCGTCCATCGAGCAGGAGGCCCACGACCGCGGGTTCCTGTTCTTCACAACGCATGTGTCCGACCCGCTCCCGGCGGCGGTCGGCAACACAGTCCTGGATGTGCTGATTCGCGACCGGCTCGACGAGCGGGCGCTTTCGCTGGGCGCGTTGCTGCGCAGCGGTCTGGACGAAATCGCGTCCCACCACGAGGTCGTCGGCGACATCCGTGGCCGTGGCCTGCTGGCCGGGCTGGAACTGGTGGTGGACCGGGAGACCAAGCGCAGTTCGGACGAGCTGGGGGCGCGGGTCACGCAGCGCTGCCTCGAACTCGGGCTGCACATGAACATCGTGCAGCTGCCCGGGATGGGCGGGGTGTTCCGGATCGCGCCGCCGCTCACGGCGTCCGAAGAGGAGATTGCGCTCGGCGTGTCCATCTTGGACCAGGCGATCGGCGACGCCGTCAAGCTCCTGGCGTGAAAACGGCCTCCTTGCCGGCCCGGGGCGCCGGCAAGGAGGCCGTCACGACAGCGTCAGAAGCCCGCTGTCACCTTCGTGAAGTCCCAGTCGTTCTGGGCGATGCCGCTGCAGGTCGACTGCACGCCGCCGCCGGGGCAGCCGCGGTCGCGGTTGACCGACCAGAACGCCAGGCGGGCGATCTTGTTCGACTTGGCCCAGTTCGTGATCTGGGTCCAGGTCGACAGGTCGGTCAGCTCCTGCTGGTCGGACAGGCCGTTCATGCCGGAGATGCCCACGTGGGCGTACGCCGTGGCGTCACTCCAGCCGAACGTCGACTTCAGCTTGTCGCGCAGCCCGTTCGCCGCGCTCACCGTGCTGTTGTACATGTTCGCACCGCCACCGAAGTCGAACGGCATGATCGTGTACACGTCCACGTTCGCGCCCAGCGCCTTCGACTGGTCGATGAGCCGGTTGCCGTAGTAGTTCGGGCCGGTCGTCGACGTGCCGAAGGTCAGGATCGTCTGGATCCCCGGGTTGTTCTGCTTGACGATCTTCAGCGCGTTCAGGATGCGGTCCTGCACGGCCTCGTTCTCGAACTCGTCGGAGTTCTCGATGTCGATGTCGATCGCCTTCAGCCCGTAGGCGCTGATGACCTGCTGGTAGGCGCCGGCCAAGGCCTCCGGCGTCGAGCAGGCCGGGCCGAGCTTGGTGCCGCTCCAGCCGCCGAACGACGGCACGACCTGGCCGCCCGCCGCCTTGATCTGCGAGATCGCGGCGGCGTCGGCGCTGCCCTGCAGCGGACGGCTGCTGTCCCACGCCGGGTTGCAGCCACCGGAGGCGTTGACGAACGCCATGGTGAACCACTTGACCCCGGTCGCGTTCATCACCGTCTGCGGGTTCGGCGGGCTGCCCCAGCCCATGTACAGGTACGGCGCGCCGCGGCCACCCGCCGGGGGCGGTGTCGTGGTGGTCGGCGGGGTCGTCGTCGTCGGAGGCGGCGTCGTGGTCGTGGGGGGTGTACCCCCGGCGGCACAGGAACCCCCGTTCAGCTTGCAGTTCGACGGCGCGGCGTACGAACCCGAGTACGTCACGTTGAAGCCGAAGCTGGCGCTACCGCCGTTGGCGACGTTGCCGTTCCAGGTGTTCTTGACCGTGACGTGCTGGCCGGACGCGGTGTAGCTGCCGTCCCAGAGGGACGAGATCTTCGCGCCGGACGGCAGGTCGAACTCGACGGTCCACGACGGCAGCGTCGAGCCGGAGCCGTTGGCGATCGTGTACTTGCCCTCGTACCCGGTGCCCCAGTCGGAGCCCTTCGAGAAGGTCGCGGACACGCCGCCCGCCGCGTTCGCCGGGGCGATCACGAACATCGCGCCGATCGTGGCGGCCGCGGCCGCCAGCCCGAGTGCGGGCAACCACCGGCGGCTCATGACAGGCCGTTCTTCATCGCGGTGATGAGCTCGCCGCCCGTGGTGTCGCCGGTCAGCTCCCAGAAGAAGGCGCCGCCGAGTCCCTGCTGCTTGGCGTAGGACATCTTGCCGCCGATGGTCGCCGGGGTGTCGTAGCTCCACCAGTTGCTGCCGCACTTGGCGTACGCGGTGCCGGCGAAGGTGCCGGTCGACGGGCAGGTGTTCTTGAGGACCTTGTAGTCCTCGATGCCCTGCTCGTAGGTGCCCGGCGCGGGGCCGGTCGCGGTGCCGCCCGGGGCGTCCTGCGTGACGCCGGTCCAGCCGCGGCCGTAGAAGCCGATGCCCAGCAGCAGCTTGCTCGCCGGGACGCCCTTGCTCTTGAGCTTCTGGATCGCCGCGTCGGAGTAGAAGCCCGGCGTCGGGATGCCGTTGAAGTTGGTCAGCGGCGAGTGCGGGGCGGTCGGGCCCTGCGCGGCCCAGGCGCCGAAGTAGTCGTAGGTCATGACGTTGAACCAGTCGACGTACTGCGCCGCGCCGCCGTAGTCGGCGACGTCGAGCTTGCCGCCGTTGCTGCCGTCCGCGGTGATCGCCGAGGTGATCAGGAACGACGAGCCGAACTTCGCCCGCAGCGCGCCCAGGAGGTTCTTGTAGGCCGCGGCACCGCTGGTGTCACAGGAGAGACCGCAGGCGTTGGGGTACTCCCAGTCGATGTCGATGCCGTCCCAGATGTCGGCCCAGCGCGGGTCCTTGAGCAGGCTGTAGCAGGACTGCGCGAACGCGGCCGCGTTCTGCGCGGCCTGCCCGAAGCCGCCCGAGTAGGTCCAGCCGCCGAACGACCAGATCACCTTGAGGCCCGGGTGCAGCTTCTTGAGCTTGCGCAGCTGGTTGAAGTTGCCGGCGACGGGCTGGTCCCAGGTGTCGGCAACCCCGTCGACACTGCCGGCGGCGTCGTAGGTCTTCTGGTAGTCGGCGTACGGGTCGTCGTTCGCGGTGCACTGACCGTTCTTGACGTTGCCGAACGCGTAGTTGATGTGGGTCAGCTTGCTGGCCGAGCCGGAGGTTTCGATGTTCTTGACGTGGTAGTTGCGCCCGTAGACGCCCCACTGCACGAAGTACCCGACGTTCTTCAGGCCGCCCGGCGGGGGTGGCGTGGTGGTCGTCGGCGGGGTGGTGGGCGTGGTCGGCGTGGTGGGGTTCGTGGTCGGCTGCGTCGGGGTGGTCGGCGTCGTGGTGGGAGTGCCACCACCGGCGTCGCAGGAACCGCCGTTCAGCTTGCAGTTCGACGGTGCCGAGTAGGTGCCGGAGTAGCTGACGTTGAAGCCGAAGCTGGCGGTGCCACCGTTGCCGACGTTGCCGTTCCAGCTGTTCTTGACGGTGACGTGCTGCCCGGAAGCGGTGTAGCTGCCGTCCCAAAGGGACGCGATCTTCGCGCCGGAAGGCAGGTCGAACTCGACAGTCCAGCTCGGCAGTGTCGCGCCGGAGCCGTTGTTGATCGTGTACTTGCCTTCGTACCCGGTGCCCCAGTCGGAGCTCTTGCTGAAGGCGGCGCTCACTCCACCGGCAGCGCTCGCCGGCACGGTGACGAGACCGACCGCGATCGCGCCGACCGCGGTGAAGAGACCGAGGAGGTGCCATCTCTTTCTGGACATCGCTCTCCCTTGAGCCAGGTGCAGGGACGGCGAACACCAACACCGCCGGCGGGGACCAGGGCGGTGTTTGCGCCGTTTTGCGAAGACGTTACGTGGTCCAGACCAATTACGGAAGTGTCACCACGGAGCGTGGTTGATGGTCAAGACCAGTCCTGGATACGAGCACCTCATTGGTCCAGTCCGGTTACGCAGCGGATTGATCGCTCAGCGCCGACCCTTCCGGTTCCGGAGCAGGACCGCGAAAGCCACGGCGGGGAACAGCAGGAGCCACAGATTCGGCAGCCACCACACCGGGTTGAAGTCGGCTCGAAGGATCCAGAAGGAGATCGCCTGCAGCCCCGCCGTGAAGGTCAACGTCAACGACACCGCCACGACGAGCCGGCCGTTCGGGTGGCCGCGCTTCAGCGCGCGCAGACCCGCGAGCCCGGTGAGGCTGGCCAGGACGTCAAGAACGAGGAACGAGTAGTTCCAGTCGGTGAGCACGGGGTCGGCGTAGTCCTTGAAGGCCCAGCCGGGCGGGATCAGCTCGGCGGTCACGATCACCCAGTAGACAAGGAAGCCGGCGTCGGTGAGGACGAGGGACCACCGAGTCAGGCAGGGCACCGCGAGCGGAGAGGGTTTCACCGGTCTCGATCACTCTTTCCCGGCGGCCGTTTCGATCATTTCCACCAGCGTCCGTCGCAGGTCGAGGTAAAGATTTTCCGTCGGTTGCGCAAGTTTCAGGATGCGACTCGTCCACCAGCCGTCAGCGGCGAAACGAACGAGCGTGGCCACTGTCGGGTCGAGTCCGTCGGAAGCCAGCCTCCGCTGCCACTCGGTGTATTTTTCCCGGAGGATTTCGAGTGTTTCGTCGCCACCGCTGATGGCACTCAACAGAGCTACGGAAACTTGGTCGCGCTGACCGCCCGCCTCGGGCTCGGATTCGGGAACGGCGGCGGCCAGCCAGGCCATGGTGAATGCACCCGGGGGCGCCCCTTCGGGAGGCAGCACCTTCTCGAAAGTGTCGACCTGGCGGCGCAGCACACCTTCGATCAAGGCGTGCTTACTGCGGAAGTGGTGGAGCAGGCCACCCTTGCTGACGCCGGCCAGCGCAGCCACGTCCTCCACCCTCAGAGCGTCCGTGCCCTTCTCAAGGATGAGCTTCTCGGCGGCGTCCAACACCTTGGTGCGCAGCATATGACTCCCAAACCGTCTAGACGGTCGGTCCAGCTTAGCCGACTTGCCCCGTCGCGGCAACGAGCTCGAGCAGAGCCGACTAGCTACTCACGGTGTTCGATGTGACACTTTCCGCCACGGTGCACAGTCTCAGCTGGCGCAGCACAAGCCATGGTGAAGAGGCATTCTTCAGGATTCGATCGGGAATCGAAAAATCTGTGTGTCCCGCCCAGCCGAGCTGGTGGATCCGGCCGAGTTGGCTGCTCGAGGCCGCTTCGACACTGATTAAGCAAGCACTCCGAAGGCGGCACCAATTGAGATGATCATGACTTGCCGATCAATTCCTCCTGATGGAGCAATCCAGTAACAGCCTGAAGTTTCTTCCGATATCCTGACCGAAGTCGCGACGCTGGGGGCATCGCCAAGGCTGTCGAAATTTCTGCGTGCGACTGGGGGGCAGCCGGACTGCGAGCGAGCCAAGGGCCGTTCAGCGCACTGGCCGAACCCGTCCGTGAAACGTGAATCTCGGAAGACGGGTTGACCAGATGGATATTTTCCACAAATGCGACGGCTTCACCGCGGCGCGGGAGGCGATGGCTGCGGACCTGTACCCGTACTTCGTCGTGCTGGACGGTCACGAAGGTACGGAGGTGCGCTACCAGGGCCGGTCCGTCGTCATGTGCGGCTCCAACAACTACCTCGGTCTGACGACGGACCCGCGCGTCAAGGCGGCGAGCCAGGCGGCGACCGACGAGTTCGGCACCTCGTGCACCGGCTCCCGTTTCCTCAACGGGAATCTGGCGCTGCACGAGCAGCTCGAACGAGAACTGGCCGCCTACTGCGGCAAGGAGGAGGCGCTGGTCTTCACGACCGGCTACCAGGCCAACCTCGGCGCCGTGAGCGGGCTCGTCGGTCGCGGCGACCACGTCTTGATCGACCGTGCGGCACATGCGTCCGCGATCGACGCCGCGGCGCTGAGTGGCGCACGGACGCGGACGTTCCGGCACGACGACCCGGCGTCGCTGCGCCGCCTGCTGCGGAGCTGCCCGCTGGACGCGGGGCGGCTCGTGGTCGTCGACGGCGTGTACTCGATGGACGGTGACGTCTGCTCGCTGCCGGAGCTGCTCGCGGAGTGCCGTGCGTTCGGTGCCCGCCTGCTGCTCGACGACGCCCACGGCATCGGAGTGCTCGGTGGTGGCCGCGGCACCGAAGCGCACCTGCCCGGGGACGACGAGGCCGACCTGACCACCTTGACCTTCAGCAAATCGCTGGCCTCCGTCGGCGGTGCGGTGCTGGGCAGCGCGCAGGTCGTCCATTACCTCCGTCACCACGCGCGCAGCTTGATCTTCAGCGCCGGCATGTCCCCGGCGAACACCGCCGCGGCGCTCGCCGCGCTCGGAATCCTGCGGGAGGAGCCTTGGCGGGTCGAGCGATTGCACGAGAACGCCGCGTACCTCCGGGCGGGGCTGCTCGACCTCGGGATCGACGTCGGCACCGGGACGTCCCCCATCGTGCCGGTGTTCACCGCCGACCACACCGAGACCTTCGTGCTGTGGCGGCGACTCCTCGACCGAGGGGTGTACGTGAACGCCGTGGTGCCGCCGGCGGCATCCCACCGGCTGCGCATGAGCGTCATGGCCACGCACACACCCGATCAGCTCGACCACGTCCTCAACGCGTTCGCGGACGTGTTCGCCGATCGGTCGCTGGCGGTCGGGGCCTAGGGTGACCGGGAACGCCAGGTCCGTCATCGCCGCGGTGTGCGCGGCGATGCTGATCGACAGTCTGCTCTACAGCTTGGTCGTCCCGGTTCTGCCCGGGTACGCGGCCCGGCTCGGAGCGAGTCAGGCGGAGATCGGCGTCCTGTTCGCCTCCTACGCCGTCGGGCTGGTGGTGGCCACCCCGGTGCTGGGCCGGCTGTCCGACCGGTTCGGCCGGCGCCGCCCGATGCTCGCCGGCTCGGCCGGGCTGGCGGCGAGCACGGTGCTGTACGCCTTCGCCGACTCCTACGCGCTGTTGCTGACAGCTCGCTTCGCCCAGGGCGTGGCCGCGGCGGCCGTGTGGACGGCGGGCGTGGCACTGGTCGCCGACTTGGTCCCGGCCGAGCGGCTCGGCCGGTCCATGGGGCTGGTCATGGGCGCGATGTCGGTCGGGCTGATCCTCGGTCCGCCGTTGGGCGGGTTCCTGGAGCAGTACGGCGATCACCGCACCCCGTTCCTGGCCGTGGTGGCCGCCACGGTGGTGGGTGCGGTGATCCAGGCGGTCCTGATCCGCGACGGCGCCCGGCGAGTGGCCGTCGCCTCGGTCCGCAGCCTCCTCCGCGATCGGTCCCTGCGCGGAGTGGTCGTCGCCGTGGCGCTGGGTTCGTCGGCGCTCAGCATGCTGGAACCGATCTTGCCGCTGGCGCTCGCGGATCGGTACGGCGCCACCCCCGCGGTCATCGGCATCGTGTTCGGCGCGGCCACCCTCGCCAACGGCGCGGCCAGCCCGGTGATCGGCTTCGCCGCCGACCGCTGCCACCGGGTCCGGCTGATGGCACTGGGGCTGGTGCTGTCCGGGGGCCTGCTGCCGATGCTGCTGCTCCCGGGCGGGCCGGTGGGGACCGGGGCGGTGCTCGTGGCGTTCGCTGTCGCCTACGGCTTCGTTCTCGTGCCCGCGCTCCCCGAACTCGCGGCGGTCGCCGAGCGCCACGGCGGCGGCGCCTACGCGACCGTGTTCGCCGTCTTCAACCTCAGCTACTGCGTCGGCATGGTCGTCGGCCCGACGGCCGGTGGCGCCGGCGCCCAGGTGTCGTTGCCGGCCACGTTGGCCGTGACCGGAGCGCTCCTGTGCTTTTCCGGGCTGCTGCTGCTCACCCGCATCACCGTCACACCGGAACCGCGTCCCACCGCACGGCAGAAAGGCTCATCCCAGTGATCAGCACCAGACTGGCCATCAGGGCTCTCCGCCTGGCCGTCACGCGAGCATCGTCGAACCCGATCCGCGACTACGATGCCGCGAGCCAGGACTACGACTCGTTCTTCACCCGGGTGATGGGCAAGCACTCGGCCGACGCGCTCGAACTGGTCAAGATCGTTCCCGGGGACGTCGTGGTCGAGCTGGCCTGCGGCACCGGCCACCTGACCACGCGGATCCAGGAACGGCTCGACTCGCGGGGCACGATCCTCGCCGTCGACAAGTCGCCCGGCATGCTGGCGGTCGCCCGGGAAAAAGTCACGCCGCGGCCGGGACTCACCGTCGACTTGCAGGTCGGCGACATGACCGAGTTCCTGCGGGCGCTGCCGGATGCGAGCGCCGACATCGTCATCTGCGGCTGGGCGATCTGCTACGCGAAGCCGGTGCAGCTGCTCAAGCAGATCCACCGGGTGCTCCGGCCCGGCGGCCAGGTCCTGGTCGTCGAGACGCGCGCGGACGCGCTCCGGACGCTGGTGGAATCGCTGGAGCAGGTGTTCGCGCAGGACCCCTCGGTGATGACCGCGCTCATCCGGGTCAACCTGCCCAAGAACGCCGACGTCGTGGCCCGGTGGTTCACGAGGGCGGGGTTGTCCGTTTCGCGGCGCGAAGAGGGAGAGCAGCTCCTTCCGGTCCATTCGCCCGACGAAGCGCTCGAGTACGTCCAGCGCTCCGGCGCGGCGGCGGGCTTCAAGGACGCCGTCGACGCGAGCCGGGAGGCCGAGGTCCTGGCCAAGCTGCGCACCGCGCTCGCCGAGCGGGCCGGGGAACTGACGCTGCGTCACACCTACGTCGTCGTCTCGGGTCGCAAGCTGGGACCCCGCTGGTGACCGCCGGCCAGATCGTGCCCAAGCGAGAGCTGCCACCGGCCGGACGCGGGAAACGGGCAAGGGGGATCGACCGGTGGCTGCACCGGCTGGCCGAGGGGATCGTCCGACGGCGCAAGCTGGTGGTTGTCGCCTGGCTGGTGCTCATCGCCGCGTGTACGCCGTTCGCGTTCGACCTGCCGTCCATGCTCACCAAGCAAGGCGCGTCGAAGGTCGTGCCCGGCACCGCGAGCGCCGACGTCGAACAGCTCGTCCAGCGCGAGTTTTCGCAACGGTCGCAACGGGAGACCCTGCTGGTGGTGGCCGCGCCGGACGTCCGCGACGCCCGGGTGAAGCGGCTGCTCGAAGAGATCGACACCGAGCTGCGGCCGTGGTCCGGCCGCGGTCTCGTCGGGCAGACGTCATCTCTGTTCACCACGTACCGCGACGCCGTCGTGCAGTACCTCGCCACGGTGCGGAACGAGGTCTCCGCCGCGGCGCCGGATCCGGCGGCCAGGCCGGCGGCCGTCGACGGTCTGGTCGCGGCCGGCCAGCTGCCCGGCGAGCTCGCCGGGCCGGCGAAAACCGCGCTGACCACCGGTGACGCCGGACTTGCCGAGGTTGCCACCGGGGTCACCTTGGCCGCGGACTGGAACCGGTTCCCTGTCCCGCTGCCGGCGGAGCTCGTCGCCCGGTTCGCGTCGACCGGAGGCGACAGCACGCTGGTCACCGTGAGCTTCACCGATCGGGCCGGTAAGGATCCCGACGTGGCAGGCCTGCGCGATATCGGCGCCCGGGCGCTGGCGGCGAGCGGGCTCGAGCACACAGCGCGCGTGCACGTCACCGGCGAACTCGCGCTCATCCACGACACCTACGCCAAGGCCGACAGCGACAACGGCACGATGGAAACGGCAGCGTACGTGCTCATCTTCGTGGTGCTGCTGCTGTTCTTCCGCGCCGTGCTGCCCGCGATCATCACGCTGGTCTCGATCGGCCTCGCCATGAACGTCAGCCAGGCCGCGCTGTTCGCCCTCGGGCACGCGGTGACGCTGACGCAGTTCACCGTCACGATCATGACTTTCGTGATGCTGGGCGCGGGCGTCGACTACAGCATGCTGTTGTCCTCGCGCTACCGCCAGGAACGCCTCGCCGGACGGTCGGCGCGCGACGCGGTGGTCGCCGCGACGGCGCGTTCCGGGGAGAGCGTCCTGCTCGCCGCGGCAGCGGTCGTTCTCGCGTTCGGCGCGACGCTGCTTTCGCCGGTCGACTGGATTCCGCCGCTGGGCTACGGCGGCCTCATCGGCATCCCGTTGATCCTCCTAGCGGCGCTGACCCTCACCCCGGCACTCCTGGCGATCCTGGGCGACCGGTTCTTCCTGCTCGGCCGCAACGCGCTCGGCAACATGGAGGAATCCGGCGCCCTCAGCGGCTACCTGAAGAAGATGTCCGCGCTCGCGCGGCGGCGCCGCGTCGCGGTGCTCGTGGTCTTCCTGGCGCTGACCGCACCGTTCGCCGTGGTCACGGCGCTCGGCAAGACCACCGCCGATCCGGTGGCGCTCAGCCCGGCCACCGACTCGAAGCAGGGGATCGACGTCGTCACGGGCGGTTGGGGTGCCGGCACGGCGTTCCCGAGCGTGGTCGCCGGGCGGGTGCGCCCCGACCTCGCGAGCCCGGACACTCTGCGGCCCGCCGGGTACCAGGCAGTCACCGCCTTGACCGCGAAGCTCGCCTCGGTCGGGGGTGTGGCCGGGGTCGACGCGCTGACGAGGCCGTTCGGGAAACCGCTGGGCGAAGCGGAAACCGCGGCTCTTCCGCCGGTCGTTCGGCACGACTTCCTGTCCCCGCAAGGGGATCTCCGGATCGTCCTCCGGCTGCAAGCCGATCCCTACTCGGAACCCGCCCGTGCCGTCCTGAAGCAGGTCGACGCGGTGCTGGCCGCGGACGGTGCGACGGTCGGCTCCCTCGCACTGGGCGGGACGACGAGGGTGGACGAGGAATACCACGCCGCGCTCAACTCGAGCTTCTGGCAGATGGTCGTGCTCGTGTCCCTCGGCGTGTTGCTGATGCTGCTGGTGACGCTGCGGTCGATCCTGATCCCCGTCCAGCTGATCGCGACCATCATGCTCAGCAACGTGTGGGCGATCGGCATCACCGTTCTCGTGTTCGAAAAGGTGCTCGGCGACGCGATCATCGACGACCTGCCCATCTTCCTGGTCATCTTGATGATGGGCTTGGGCATGGACTACGAGATCTTCCTCGTGACCCGCGTCCGGGACCTCGCCAGAGAGGGTCTGGGGATCGCGGACGCCACCGGCCGGGCGGTCGTCGACACCGGCCGGGTGATCACCTTCGCCGGTCTGGTGATGGCCGGAAGCCTCGGCACGATGATGCTGTCGTCGACGCTGATGCTGCGACAGTACGGAACCGGCTTGGCCGCGGCGGTCCTGCTGGACGCCACGCTGATCCGGATGCTGTTCGTGCCGGCGGCGCTCGTCCTCTTCGGCCGGTGGAACTGGTGGCTGCCCCGGATCGGCCCACGGCGCCGAGCGGCCACGCCGTGACAACGCGGAACCCGTCGCTGCTGTCCCACGTCCGGGGCTGGCACGAGGCGGCGCCGGTGCTCAGTGCCCTCGCCGGGTACGGGGTGCTGGCGGCGGTCCGGCTCGCCGGCGCGTTCACCGTGCCGTGCACGGTGCTGTCGATCCTCCTGACGCCGTCGGTTTTGGTCGCCGTGCCGCGTGACTCCTGGACCGGCGTCGGGCTGCGTCCGGCCCGCAAGCTCCCGGCGGCCGTCGGCATCGGAGTCGTGCTGGTGACCTATGTGGACGTCGTGTCGTGCAACTGGGCCGCGTTCGGCACGACGACGGGCAACTGGACGATGGGGATCCCGGCGCTGTTCCGCACCATGGTGCCCGGCAACGAAGTGCTTCTGTGGGTTTTCATGGTCCTGGCCATGGGGCTGTTCGTGCCGCTACTGGAAGAGATCTGCTACCGGGGAGTGCTGTTCACCGCGGTCGCCCGGCAGGCCGGCACGGCCGTGGCCGTGGTGGTTACGTCGCTCGGCTGGGCCTTCGTGCACCTGGGGAACTACGGGCTCAGCCCGTTCGCCCCGGCCGTGATCGCCGGCGTGCTGCCGTCGGTCTTCTGCATGGGACTGGCCCTCGGCTACTGCCGGGTGGTGACCGGCTCGGTGTTCGCCAGCGCCGCGGCGCAGGGCATCGCGAACCTCGCCCTGGTCTCGTGGGTGACGATGGCGGCGCCGCCATGACCATGGCAACGCAACTGGCGCTTCGCCTGGTGACGGACGACATCTGGAGCTACGTCGAGCCGCTCCTGCCGTCTGCTCGGACCCGGCCACAGGGTGGGGGCCGGGCCCGCGTCGAGAACCGGGCGGTTTTCACGGCGGTGGTGTTCGTCCTGGCCACCGGCTGCACGTGGCACCGCTTGCCGCCCGCTTTCGCGGTCAGCGCGTCCACCGCGCACCGCCGGTTCCTGGAGTGGACCCTGGCCGGCCTGTGGGATCGAGTCGAGCACGTCCCGCCGGACCGGCGGATCACGCCGACGGAGCGGGAGTGGTTGCGAGCTTTGGCGGCCGAGGCCCGTGCGCGGGCCGGGCGCACCTGAAAGCTGTGCCACGCAACACCAGGACGAGCTCGGCGGGTGATGGGGCAAAGAAAGAAGCCCCCTCCGGAGAGGGGGCTTCTTTGCTGTCTCAACCAGACGTGCGCCCGAAGGGATTCGAACCCCTGACCTTCTGATCCGTAGTCAGATGCTCTATCCAGCTGAGCTACGGGCGCGTGTTCAGTTGTAACCTAGCACCCGGCGAACCGGGTGCCAGCGGAGGCTCCGGGATTTGAACCCGGGAGGGGGGGTTACCCCCAACCGCATTAGCAGTGCGGCGCCATAGACCAGACTAGGCGAAGCCTCCTGGGCCCAACGACCACTGCTCAGATAGGTTACACACCCCCCGATCACCCCGGAACAGCACCCCCCTTACGCCCGCTGGAGCAGTCTGAGCAGGCGTGGGGAGCGGCCGCCCAGGCCTTCGGCCTCGAACGTTGCGATGCCCACCCGGGGGAGGTCGCGGACCTTCGGGTACACCAAGTAGCGGGGGACCCAGCGGGGCTGGAACTTCGCGTTGAAGCGGTACAGCGACTCGATCTGGATCCAGCGCGAGAAGAAGTGCAGCACCTTCGCCGACATGCGAGCGACCGGGCCCGCGCCGATGCGCTGGCCCTGCTCCATCAGCGCCCGGAACGCCGCGAAGTTCAGCGAGACCTGCGTGACGCCGTGGCGGCCCGCTGACAGCAGGAGCTCCGAGATCATCAGCTCGTTGACGCCGTTGTCGGCCGTTCTGTCGCGGCGCATGACGTCCAGGGAGAGACCCGTTGTGCCCCACGGGACGAACTGGAGCACCCCGCGGACGCGGCCGCCCTGCTCCGCCGTCACCAGTACCGAGCCCGGGTCGCCCATGCGGCCCAGTGCCATCGAGAAGCCGCGCTCGGTGTCCGTTCCGCGCCAGTTGGCCGCCAGGACCTCCAGCTCGGCCAGCTCGCCCGGGCGCAGGTCCTCCGCCCTTCGCACCAGGACCTTGTAGCCCGCCCTTTTCGTCCGGGCCGCGGCCTGGCGGACGCCGCGCATCGTGCGGCCGTCCAGGGTGAAGCCCGCCGCGTCGACCACCGCTTCGTCGCCGATCTCCAGTACCTCCAGGCCGAACCGGGCCCAGACCGTCGCGCCGAGTTCGGAGACACCCATCGCCGCCGGGGTCCAGCCGTTGCGGCGGCAGACTTCCAGGTACTCCTCGATCGCGCCCGGCCACGCCTCGTGGTCGCCCAGCGGGTCGGCCGAGCACAGGGCCACGCCGGCGATCACGCGGTAGGTGACCGCCGCCTTGCCCGTCTTCGAAAACACCGCGAACTTGTCGCGCCGCAACGCGAAGTAGCCGAGCGAGTCGCGCTCGCCGTGCTCGTCCAGCAGCCGGCGCAGCCGCGCGACCTCCTCGTCGGTCAGCCGGGGCGCCGGCTCCGCCGAGCGCAGCAGGAAGTACGCCGACACCAGGACCGCGGCGAGGCCGAACAGCAACCCGACGGCGGCGGTCAGGTCCTCCAGCCACATCTGGTGGAACACCGCGGGCCCGCTGGCCGCGACCAGCGCCAGCGCGGACTCCGCGAGCCGGTCGCCGAAGCCCATCGGCTCCAGGACCGCCCGCGGCGCCACCGACAGCAGGATGACGTTGATCACGAACCCGGCGAGCGCGAGCTGGACGAACACGCGCACCGCCCGCCAGCGCCCGACCACCGGGTCCGGCTTGGCCACGAAATAACGCCGGTTCGCGATCAGGCCCACCAGCAGCACCACCGACACCAGGCCGGCGGCGAAGACGTGCTTCAGCCCGAGGTGCGACATCGTGAGCAGCACCGTCGCGCCGACCGCCAGCTGCCACGCCCGGCGCTTGCGGCGCCGCAGCCCCGCGGCCAGCAGCACCAGCAGCACGCCCATGACCAGCGCCACGGTCGCCGCGGCGACCGTGGCCTCCTGCGGCAGCTCCAGCCACTCGGCCAGGTGCCCGCGCAGGCTGCGGCGCCCGGCCGGGATCAGGATCGAACCCAACGTCATCAGGCCCGCCAGCCGGGTCACCCAGGTGATCACCCCCACGGTGGTGGCTCCGGCCACCTTCCAGGTGATCTGCGCGCGTGTCCCCGTCACCACCTGTACAACCCGCCGTGGATGATCATGCTTCCCCCATCTAGCCCCCGGCGAGCTCCACGAACGGCGTCAGCGCTGCCGGGTTGACCAGCGCGTCGCGGCTGACGGCCCGGTCGGGAGCCACACCGGCCAGGATCTTCTTCACCGGTACCTCACACTTCTTACCGTTCAAGGTACGAGGTATCTCGGAAACCACGACGAACCGATCGGGTACATGGCGCGGTGACAGTGCGCTACGGAGCTCTTTGCGCAGGCGCGGCTCGACGTCTTCGAGCTTGACGCCCTCGGTCAGCACCACGAAACAGATCAGCTGGCCGTCTTCGTTCCCGGCCGCCGAGGTGTCCACGACCAGGGAATCCGCGACCTCGTCGTAGCCCTCGACGACCCGGTAGAACTCCGCTGTACCCATCCGGACGCCGCCGCGGTTGAGTGTCGAGTCGCTGCGGCCGTAGATCACCGCCGAGCCGCGGTTCGTGATCCGGATCCAGTCCCCGTGGCGCCACAGCCCGGGGTACATCTCGAAGTACGCCTCACGCAGGCGCGAGCCGTCCGGGTCGTTCCAGAAGAACACCGGCATCGACGGCATCGGCTTGGTGATGACCAGCTCGCCGACCTCCTCGACGACGGCGTGGCCGGCCTCGTCGAACGCGTTGACCGCGGCCCCCAGCGCCGGGCAGGACAGCTCGCCGAGCCACACCGGGACGTCCGGCGCGGACGCGACGAACGCCGCACACAGGTCGGTGCCGCCGGACACGGAGCAGATCTGGACGTTCCGCCCGACCTCGTCGACGATCCACCGGAAGCCCTCGACGCTCAGCGGCGCGCCGGTGGAGCCCAGTGCGCGCAGCCCGGTCAGGTCGTAGCGCTCGGCGGGCTTGATGCCGGCCTTCAGGCAGCTCTGGATGAACGGCGCCGACGTGCCGAAGTAGGTGACGCGGTGCTGCTCGGCCAGGTGCCAGAGCGCGTTCAGGTCGGGGAAGCCGGGGCTGCCGTCGTAGAGCACGATCGTGGTGCCGACCAGCAGGCCGGAGATGAGGAAGTTCCACATCATCCAGCCGGTGGTGCTGAACCAGAAGAACCGGTCGCCGGGCCCGAGGTCGGATTGCAGCGCGAGGGCCTTGAGGTGCTCCAGCGTGATGCCGCCGTGGCCGTGCACGATGCCCTTCGGCAGGCCGGTGGTGCCCGACGAATAGAGCACCCACAGCGGGTGGTCGAACTCGACCGGCTCGAACAGCAGGGGCGCGCCCTCGTGCTTCGCGAGCAGCTCGTTCCAGTCGAGGGCGCCGTCCATCCGGCCTTCGCCGACGTACTCGACGAGCACGGTCGCGGCCAGCGACGGCAGCTGCGCCTGCAGGTCGGCGATCGTCGTCCGGATGTCGAACTGACGGCCGTTGTACGCGTAGGCGTTGACCGCGAAGAGCACCTTCGGCTCGATCTGGACGAAGCGATCCGCGACCGCGCGGACGCCGAAGTCCGGCGAGCACGACGACCAGATCGCCCCGACGCTCGCCGCGGCGAGGAACGCGACCAGCGTCTGCGGGCAGTTCGGCGCCAGGGCGACGACCCGGTCCCCCTTGCCGACGCCGAGTTCGAGGAACGCGGCCCGGGCCGCGGCGACCTGCGCGCGAAGCTCGCCGTACGTCAGGTGGCTCGCGAAGCCGTCTTCGCGGTGGAAGATGACCGCGGTCTCGTCGTCACCCTTCGCCGCACCCGCGACGCCGGGGGTGAGCGCGTGCTCGGCGTAGTTCAGCGTGCCGCCCTCGAACCAGACGGCGTTCGGCATCTCCCCCGACAGCACCGCGCCCGGCTGGTCGTGCCAGCGGACGCCGAGGAAGTCCGCGACCGCCGCCCAGAAGTCCGGGCCGCGGTCGACCGAGAACTCCCACAGGGAGCGGTAGTCGTCCACCTCGACGCCGCGCTCGGCGCGCAGCCACCGGCGGAAGGCGTCGATCTTGGTGTCGGCAACATGGCCCGGCTCGGGGCGCCAGAGCACTTCGGGGGCGTCGGCGGTGTGCGTCACGCCCCGAGCCTAATCCCTCGGATCCGGAAGTCACCGTGGTCGGAACCGACATGGAACCCCGGTGGACAGTGTGCGCGGCCCACACCTACCGCAGGTGGGCGTCGAACCAGTTCAGCGTCCGCTGCCAGGCCTCCGCGGCCGCGCCGGGATCGGCATCGAACCGGTGGTTGGCGCCCGGGTAGTGGACGACGTTCGTGGCGACCTTCGCCGACGCGGCCGCGTCGCGCAGGCGCTCGACGTCGGCGCCGCCCGCCTCGTCGCCGGCGTCGCCGTACATGCCGAGCCACGGGCTGGTGAGCTTGCCCGCGATCTCGACCAGCGCGGGCAGTTCGGCGGCCTGCTGCCCGCCGACGCTGACGGCCGCGCCGAGCCTGCGGTGCGACGCGACGACCAGCGCCGCGGTGCCGCCCAGGTCGAAGCCCATCACGCCGAGCAGGTCGGCCTGGACGCCCCGCTCCACCAGCCAGGCGAGGGTCAGGTCGGTCGCGTCGAGCAGGTCCTGCTGGGTGAGGCGGTCGTTCTCCAGGTGCGGGGTGACGGTCAGCCAGCCCTCCGTGGCGAGGCTCGCGAGCAGCAGTTTCACGCCGTCGGTGACGCCGTCGGCCTCGTGCAGCACCACCAGCCCGCCGCGTAGCGCGCCTTCGGGTTCCGAGAAGGTCAGGCGCAGGGTGCGGCCGTCGGTGCGCTGGTAGTCCGCGGTGGAGGTCGACGTCATTGGTTCACTCAATCACTTCGAGGTGAACGGGAGGAAGCCCCGGCCCCCCGAAGGCAGTCGCGGGGCGGCGGCCGGAAAAGATACGGTGAGCGGGTCGTCCCGTCGAATTCCAGGAGCGCCGAAGATGTCGTCCGTGTCCCCGCGTGCCGATCTCGAATCGTTGCCGAAGTACATCCCCGGCCGGACGATCGAAGGCGCGATCAAGCTGGCGAGCAACGAGGTGCCCGGCGGCGCGCTGCCGAGCGTCGCGCAGGCGATCGCCGACGCCGCGACCGGGATCAACCGCTACCCGGACACCGGTTCGCAGGCCCTGCGCGAGCGGCTCGCGCGCGAGCTGGACGTGCCGGTGGAGCACGTCGCGATCGGCTGCGGCTCGGTGTCGCTGTGCCAGCAGACGATCCAGGCGGTCTGCGCGCCCGGCGACGAGGTCATCTTCGGCTGGCGCTCCTTCGAGGCGTACCCGATCGTCACGCAGGTCGCGAACGCCGTCTCGGTCAAGGTCCCGATCACCGAGGGCCAGGAGCTCGACCTCGACGCGATGCTCGCGGCGATCACCGACCGGACGCGCGTGGTCTTCATCTGCAACCCGAACAACCCCACCGGGACGGCGGTGCGCCGCGCCGAGCTGGAGCGGTTCCTGGCTTCGGTGCCGGAGCACGTGCTGGTGGTCCTGGACGAGGCGTACAAGGAGTTCGTCACCGACCCCGAGGTGCCCGACGGCGTCGAGTACACCCGCACCCGGTCGAACGTGATGGTGCTGCGCACGTTCTCGAAGGCGTACGGCCTCGCGGGCCTTCGCGTCGGTTACGCGGTGGCGCCCGAGCCGATCGCGGACGCGCTTCGCCAGGTGTACGTGGCGTTTTCGGTGAACATGCTGGCCCAGGTGGCCGCGCTGGCGTCCCTGGACGCGGCCGACGAGCTGCTCGAGCGCTGCAAGGAGATCGTCGCCGAGCGCGGACGCGTGCGGGACGCGCTGCTCGAAGCGGGTTACCGGGTGCCGGAGACGCAGGCGAACTTCGTCTGGCTGCCGCTCGGTGACCAGGCGGTGCCGTTCGCGGAGCACGCGCTGGACCGCAAGCTGGTGGTGCGCCCGTTCGCCGGCGACGGCGTGCGCGTGACGATCGGGACCCGCGACGAGAACGACCTCTTCCTCGCTGCCGCAAGGGAGTTCCGCCAGTAGCTTGCCGCGGTGGCAAGGCGGCGTCCGATGGGTTGATCTTGCCGTGGCGCTGAGCCGTTCCCGGTGGGGGACGGCTTAGCTTTCCCGGCATGAGCGAGCGAGACCGCGATTCGTCGGCGACGGGCCGCGAAGTCGGCGACGAGCTGAAGCGGTTTCGCGTCGGCGCCGGACTGCTGCTTTCGGATCTCGCGGACCTGCTGGGTTGTTCGGCCAGCAAGATTTCGCGGATGGAGAGCGGGGTCCGGGGTTACTCCGAGCTGGACGTGACCATGTACCTCGCGAGCTGCCGGGCTTCGCGCGAGGACGTGGTGCGGGTGCTCGATCTGGTGCGGGAGCAGGCGGACGGGTACCGGATCCGGCCGCATCGCGAGCAACTGCCGGACGAGCTGCGGTCGTTGATCGTGACCGAGACGCAGGCGACCGAGATCATCGAGTTCGAACCGCTGATCGTTCCGGGCATCCTGCAGATCGAGCAGTACGCCCGCGCGGTCTTCCGGTGGTTCGGGCTACGCGACGAGACCGGCATCGACGTTCGCGTCCGGGCCCGGCTGAGCAGGCAGAAGCTGCTGCGGCGAAGGGATCCTCCGCGATTCACGTTCTACATCCAGGAAGCTGCTCTGCGGGCGAAGGTCGCCAACGATCAGGCCATGCACGAGCAGATCCTCCACCTCCTGCTCACGTCCTCGTTCGAACACTGCGTGATTCGGGTGGTTCCGGAGGCTGCCTGCCCGGCGGGTGTTCTTGGCGTGGGGTTCAGGATCATGCGCTACAACCAAGCTCCGGTGGTGGCCTACGTCGAGAACCAGACCGCGAGCTTGTTCCTGGAAGATCCAGCCGACTTGGAGATATACCGCTACGTGCTCAAGCGAGTGGCCGATCTTGCCCTGGATGGAGGACAATCCCGGGAGTGGCTTGCCGCACTGGCAAGTGAGTACGACCGAGCGAAGGACGAAACGCGATGACCTCCCACAGCCGGTCCTGGCGCAAGAGCAGCTACAGCGGCGGCAACAACGGGAACTGCGTCGAGGTCGCGCCGGACACCGAGCTGGTCGGCGTCCGGGACTCGAAGGCGCCGGCGTCCGGGGAACTGGCCGTCCCGGCCGAGGCGTGGACCACCTTCCTCCGTCAGCTCAGCTGAACTGCTTGACCAACAGCTGAATCACGGCGGCCACGCCGATCACCACGATCACGCCACGCAGCACCGTCGGCGGCAGCTTCCGGCCGATCTTCGCGCCGAGGAAGCCGCCGGCGGTCGAGCCGACGGCCAGCCACAGCACGACGGCCCAGCTGACCGGCGCGACGAAGGCGTAGATCACCCCGGCGACAACGTTCACCACCGCAGCCAGGACGTTCTTGACGCCGTTGAGCTTCTGCAGCGGCTCGGACAGCAGCATCCCCATCACGGCCATCAGCATCACGCCCTGCGCGGCGGTGAAGTACCCGCCGTAGATGCCGATGAGGAAGATGAAGAACATCAGCAGCGGCCCGGGCTTGTGCTCTTCGCCGTTTTCCTCGCGGCGCTTGGCCACCCACGCGGACACCTTCGGCTGCACGATGACGAGGATCACGGCCAGCCCGACCAGCACCGGCACGACGGCTTCGAAGGCGTCCTTCTGCAGCGACAGCAGCAGGATGGTGCCACCGATGGCGCCGAGGAAAGACGCGACACCGAACTTGACGACCTGCGGCCAGTAGCCCTTGAGCTCGTGCCGGTAGCCCCAGGCACCGCTGAGCGTCCCGGGCGCGAGCCCGATGGCGTTCGACGTCGTCGCCGTCACGGGCGGATAGCCCAGCGCGACGAGCACGGGAAAGGTCACCAGGGTCCCCGACCCGACGACGGCGTTGATCGTCCCCGCCCAGATCCCGGCGACCACGACGATCACCGCGTGCCACCACGTCATGAAGCAATCACGTCCGGAGCCTAAGCACCGTGGGCCACTCCCGCGACGCAGATGTGTCAGGTCAGACAGTCACCTCCGGGGTGAAGACGCAGAACTCGTTGCCCTCCGGGTCGGCCAGCACGTCCCAGCCGGTGTCGCCGCCGCGGGCGCGGATCAGCGTGGCGCCCATCGCGACCAGCTCGGCCGGGTCGCCGTAGACGCGTCGAGGGCGAGGTCCTTGAACCGGGCTGTCATGCCGCTCCTTCCGGGACGTCGGCCGGGACGACGTCGGACATCACCCGCCAGCCGAGCGCGCTGTACAGGCCGCGCCCGGCCGCCGAGGCCAGCAGGACGCTCGAACTCGCGCCCGCCGCCTCGCCCAGCCGGTGCATCACCACGCGGCCGAGGCCACGGCGGCGGTGCTCCGGCTCCGTTTCGATCTTGTCGAACACCGCCACTCCGCCGGCCACCGCGACCCGGCCACGGGCCGCCGGGGCCGCGCCGGCCGAGACCAGCACGTCCCACGCCGGGCCGTCGCCGGTGACCGTCACCGAATACCCCGCCGGGACGGCGACCGGCGGCACGGGTCCGTCGACCGCCATCAGGTACTCCGTCTCCCCTACCGTCCACGCCGGGGTGAGGCCGGCCAGGACCGCGGACCGCGAGCCGCACGTCTTCAGCCACGTGCCCGGCTCGGCCACCGTCCGGGCGCGGGACGCCACCGCCGCCGGCGACCGCAGCAGGTAGCGCACCCGGTGCCCGGGCAGGCCGACGTCGACCCGGTAGCCGTCACCTTCGGAAACCGGTGGTGGTGTCGCCCGGGACACCGCCCAGCCGCGCACCCACGCCCCCAAGATGTCCATGCCGGTGATCATGACAGCCACCCCCGACAGTTTCCGCGAGCTGACAGGATGAGCCCGTGGACACCGAGCAGGTCTGGAGCGCGACCGTCGACCGGCTGCGGGCGCGGATCGACTCCGGCGACCTGCCGCCGGGCTCGCGGCTGCCCGCCGAGCGCGTCCTGTGCGAGGAGCTCGGCATCAGCCGCGGATCGCTGCGGCAGGCGCTGCGGGTGCTCGACTCCATCGGGTACGTCCAGATCCGGGCCGGCTCCGGCACCTACGTCCGCGAGCAGCAGGAACAGCCCTTGCGGACCTGGTTCACCGAGCACGACCAGCTCGTCGAGAAGCTGTTCGACCTCCGGGCCACCGTCGAGCCGACCCTCGCCGAACGGCTGGCCCGGCACGCAGGAGCCAAAACCGTCAGCCGGCTCGAGGACAACGTCGCCGAGATGGCGCAGGCCGCCGAAGCCGGGGACATGCTGCACGTCATCGCCGCCGACGCCGAGTTCCACCGGGTGATCGCGCAGAACGCCGGCAACGACGACGTCGCCGGGCTGCTTCGGTCGGTGCTCGCCCTGGTCGGCGAGGAGCGGCGGGCGGCGCTGCGGCTGCCCGGGCAGATCCGCAAGGCCGTCGCCGACCACCGCGCCATCCTCGACGCCATCCGCCGCTCCGATCCGGCGGCCGCGCGCGAGCTGACGCTCAAGCACCTCGTCGACGCCAAGACGTACGCGCACGACTTCGCCGCGGAGGAGCGCTGATGGAAAAGGTCCACTTCACCGAAGAGAAGGCCACCAACCTGGCCACGCTCTACGGCCGCGCGCTCGACTACCGCAGCGCCCACCCGATCCTCGGCGACAAGGCGGCCGACGACGCCGTCCGCCGGATCGACTACGACTTCACCAAGGTCGGCATCTCCCCCGACCGCGCGATTTCGGTCGTCCTGCGGGCGAAGCCGATCGACGACTGGGCCGCCGATTACCTGCGCGACCACCCGGACGCCATCGTGCTGCACCTCGGCTGCGGCCTGGACACGCGCTTCCAGCGCCTCACGCCGCCGGAGACCGTCCACTGGTACGACGTCGACTACCCCGAAGTCGTCGAACTGCGCGAGAAGCTCTACGGCAAGGCGCCGAACCAGACGCACATCGGCTCGTCGGTGACCGACTTCGGGTGGCTCGACCAGGTGCCGTCCGGCCGGCCGGCGCTGATCGTCGCCGAAGGCCTGACGATGTACCTGAAGCCCGAAGCCGGCATCGAGCTCTTCCGCCGGCTGGTCGCGAAGTTCCCGTCCGGCGAACTGATCTGCGACCTCTTCAGCCGGACGGCCATCAAGAGCCAGAAGCTCAACGGGCCGGTGCGCAAGGCGGGGGCCACGCTGTACTGGGGTGTCGACGACCCGCGCGAGCTCGAACCCTGCGGCCTCACGTGTGAGTCCTCGTTGGACGCCGGGCACTGGGCGAGCCCGGACGTGCTGGCCAAGATGGGCCCGATCACCCGGTTCCAGATGCGGCTGCTGAAGGTCTTCCCGGTCCTGGCCCGGACCGCGCACATCGTCCGGTACCGCTTCTAACGCGACTCCAGCACCCGCGCCACGAACTTGTGCAGCTTCTCCGCCATCCGCGCGGCGCGTTCCTCGACCGTCAGCGTCTCGAACGGCTGGGGGACGTCGGACTTCAGCTCGCCGCGGACGTACTGGCAGCAGGCCAGGTTGCCGCAGGCGTAGATGCCCAGCGTGTTGCCCTCGCGGCCGGACTTGCCGGCGCGCTTGGCCGAGAACAGCGTGATGTCGGCGAGGCCGTGGGTCGTCGTGCAGAAGCCGCAGATGTTGCTGCGCAGGCGGGACTTCGGGGGCGCGGCCGCGCGCAGGGCGAGCCCGATCACCTCGCCGCCGTAGGGCAGCACGAGGTAGGCGCGCGCCGGTGCCTTCGGGTCGCGCCAGCCGAGGAATTCGCGCTGGTCCCACGGGATTTCCGACGGCGGGGCGGGCAGTGTCACGCCCTTGGCTTCGCCGCGGGTGCAGTTGACGAACGAGGCCCGGATTTCGTCCTGGCCGAGTGGATCCATGATCCGCACGGTAGCCACCGGCCGGCGGCGGTGGCCACGGATTTTCGGCCGTACGATCAACGCCGTGCGCAAGATCGCCGTGAAGAACTTCCGGGTGGTGTTGCGTACCAGCCTGGGCTTCGCCGGGCTGGGCATCGGCTCCAGCGTCGCCGGCTCCGGCGTGGTCGCCCTCCTGCTGGTGCTGCAGGGCCTCCCCAACGACGTCGGCGACCGCGGCTGGGTGCTGGGCCTGACCGCCGCCGGGATCGTCGCCGGCTCGCTGCTCGCCGGGACGCTGTGGACGGCGTGGCTGCAGCGCCGCACCGCCATCTGGTTCGTGCTCGGCCGGCCGCCGTCGGTGAGCGAGGCGCGGCGCGCGCTGCGGCTGCCCGTCGACATGGCGCTGGTCAGCGGCACGCTCTGGCTCATCGGGACCGTCGTCCTGTCCGTGCTCGCCGGGGTGCTCGGCTCGGCAGGCGACGCCGCCGGCATGGCGACGGTGATCGGGCTCGGCGGGCTCACCACCGTCGGGCTCACTTACCTCGCCGCCGAGTGGGTGGCGCGGCCGGTGATGACGATCGCGCTGGCGGTCCTGCCGCCGCGCGGGTCGCTGCCGGTCACCGTGCTGACCCGGCTGATCGTCACCTGGGCGCTGGCCAGCGGCGTCCCGCTCGTGGGCGTGCTGCTCGTCGCCACGCCGCCGGACCTGGGCTCGGGCGACCACACCGCGAGCCTGGTCATGCTGTCGGTGATCGGCCTGGCGGTCGGCGCGATCGGCACCGCGCTGCTGGCCAGGGCGGTCGCGGCGCCGCTGCACCGGCTGCGCGTGGCGCTCGACGAGATCGCCCGCGGCAACAACGACGTCACCGTGGACGTCGACGACTCCAGCGAGATCGGCCTGCTCCAGACGTCGGTGAACCAGCTCGCCGCCGGCCTGCGCGAGCAGGCGCGGATGCGGGACCTGTTCGGCAGGCACGTCGGCGCCGACGTCGCCCGGCACGCCCTCGAGTACGGCGCGTCGCTCTCGGGCGACGTCCGCGAGGTCACGGCGTTGTTCGTCGACGTCGTCGACTCGACCGCGCTGGCCTACCGCACCCCGCCGGAGGAGCTGGTCGGGAAGCTGAACCGGCTGTTCGCCGCGGTCGTCTCCGCGGTCAACGCGCGTGGCGGCCTGGTCAACAAGTTCCAGGGCGACGCCGCGCTGTGCATCTTCGGCGCGCCGACGCGGCTCGCGGACGCCCCGACGGCCGCGCTGGCCGCGGCGCGCGCGATCCGGGACGCCGTGCGCGAGGCCGGCGAGCTGGACCTCGGCATCGGCGTCTCGAGCGGCCCGGTGTTCGCCGGGCAGCTCGGCAGCAGCAGCCGGCTCGAGTACACCGTGATCGGCGACGCGGTCAATGAGGCCGCGCGGCTCACCGAGCTCGCCAAGGCCGCCCCGTCACGGCTGCTGGCCAGCGACGCCGTCGTCTCCGCGGCCCTGCCGAGCGAGGCTGCGCACTGGGAGAAGCACGGCGAACTGGAGCTGCGCGGCCGCCAGGAGGCGACGCCCACCTGGACCGCGCGTCAGGACGGCTGACCCAGATCCGGCCAGCGCAGCACCGTCGAACCCCAGGTCAGGCCCGCACCGAACGCGCTGAGCAGGACGCGGTGGCCGGGCGCGAGGGTGCCGTCGGCGCGCGCGTCGGCCAGGGCCAGCGGGATGGACGCGGCGCTGGTGTTGCCGACCCGGTCGATGTTGGCGACCACGGCGTCGGCCGGCATTCCCAGCTGTTTCGCCGTCGCCTGCAGGATCCGGATGTTCGCCTGGTGCCCGACGAAGCGGTCGACGTCGCCGACCATCCAACCCGCTCGCTCCAGGACGGTGCGCGACGACTCGGCCATCCGCGCGCAGGCGTGCCGGAACACCGCCGTGCCCTGCATCGCGAGGAACCGGTCGGCCGGGGTGTCGGAAAGCCGCTTCCGGGCGCCGCCGGCCTCGACCCACAGCAGCTCGGCGTGCTCGCCCTCGCTGTGCAGGTCGAACGGTCCGAACGCGCCCGGCTCGTCGGCGTCGCCCGCCCGCAGGAGCACCGCGCCGGCACCGTCGCCGAAGATCGGGACGGTGGTGCGGTCGGCGGGGTCGACGAGCGTGGTGAACGTGTCGGCGCCGACGACGAGGACGCGCTCGGCCAGCCCGCCGGCGATGAACCCGGCGGCCGTGGCCAGTGCGTAGACGAAGCCGCTGCACACGGCGTTGACGTCGAACGCCGCGGCGGTGCCGAGCCCGAGCCGCGCGGCGACCTGCGGCGCGCTGGCCGGGCAGGGCTGGTCCGGCGTGGCGGTGGCGAGCACGACGGCGTCGGCGGAGGTGCCTCCGAGCGCTTCGCGGCCCGCCTGCACCGCAAGATCCACAGTGGACTCCCCGGGCCCGGCGACGCGGCGCTCGCGGATCCCGGTGCGGGTCCGGATCCACTCGTCCGTGGTGTCGAGCCGGGCGGCGATTTCGTGGTTGTCCAGGACTTTCGTCGGCAACCACGAACCGAGACCGGTCAACACGGCGGCAGGTGCGGGCACGGGAGAGCCTCCCCACGCCGGTGGGTTGGCTGGCGACCGGCTGGTCTTCCACTTCTATGGGCTACCCCCTGGTAGACCGGCCAGTTGTGTTCGACGTCACGTAAGAAGTTGTTTCATCTTCCTCGCGGAGGGAGTAGTGAGCGACGTCACGGAGGAGTGACGGCGGGCGGATTGTCGGGGGTGCCGGTTAGCCTGCTGAGGTGCCGACACCCGACCTCGACCAGCTCGACATCGCCATCCTCGCCTGCCTCCAGGCCGACGCCCGCACCATCGCCGAGACGATCGGCGCGAAGGTCGGGCTCTCGGCCGCCGCCGTGCAACGGCGGATCAAGCGGCTGCGCGAGGCGGGCGTGATCGAACGCGAGGTGGCGGTGCTGTCGCCGGCGGCGCTCGGGCTGAGCATGACGTTCGTGGTGATGGTCGAGATGGAGCGGGAGAACCTGGCGGTCCTCGACGCCTTCCGCCGGCAGGTGCTGGCCGACGACTGCGTGCAGCAGTGTTACTACGTCACCGGCACGGCGGACTTCGTGCTGATCGTGACGTGCCCGGACATGGCGGCCTTCGAGGCGTTCACCCGCCGGATGTTCTTCGACAACCCGAACGTCCGGCACTTCACGACGAGCGTGGCGATGGACCGCGTGAAGGTGGGGCTCACCCTGCCGCTCGAACCGTGATCCGTCACCACCTGTGCCCGCCTGAGCGCAAGGGGTATGTGCCAGGTGTTACACCACAATGGACGGATGCAACCGATCAAGTGAACGTGAGAGTTTCTTCGTCATGACCGTTCCCCCTGGTCATCTCCTTGCCGAACAGTTCGCGCCGCGCGAACCACCGCGAGACTCCAGGAGGGGCCGTGCACACCGACGCCGTACACCAGAGCCAGTTCGTGCTGCTGAACGAGAGCACCACGCCCGTCCTGTCGCGCCTGTCCTACCAGGCGCACGAGCCGTTCGCGGTGACCGTGGCCTTCCGGACCGAGCGCGGCCGGTGGATCGAGTGGACCTTCGCGCGTGACCTCCTCGTGGCCGGGCTGGACGAGCCGGCCGGGCTCGGGGACGTCCGGATCCGCCCGGACCTCTCCGACGACGAGGACTTTCTCACCCTGGAAATCGAGTCACCGGACGGCTATGCGTCGTTCGAGCTCGAAGTCGAGGACGTCCGGACGTTCCTCGACGCGTCCTGCGAACTCGTGCCGCTCGGCGAGGAGAGCGCGCACTTCGACGTCGACGGGCTGATCGAGGAGATCAGCAACGTCTGACCCCTGAGACCTCCCATTCCCGCGGCGAGGACGAAGGGCGGGTTTCGGGCGCGCTGGAGGCGCCCGAAACCCGCCCTTTCGCCTGCCGGGGATCAGCTGGTCTTGAGGGTGGTGCCGGTGCCGGACAGCGCCGGGGCGATCGGGAAGAAGTACGTCACGGACGAGTTGCCGCCGGACAGCAGGCCCTGGGCGTAGTTGCCGGCGATGAAGCCGCCGCCCGAGTCACCGGCCGCCGAGTGGACGTTGGTCGCGGTCATGCCGTTGACCGTGCCCTCGGAGTAGCGGACGCTCTGGTTCTTCGCGCCGATGGTGCCGCAGGTCCAGCCGGTGGTCGAGCCGGCCTTGCAGACCGACGAGCCGGTCGCCGCGTTCGACGAGCCGCGCACCGCGGTGCCGTTGTTCATCTGCGCGACCGGGGTCCAGTTGCTGTTGGTGCGGACCGCCGAGTAGTCGCTGCCCGGGAAGCGGTAGGTGATCCAGCTGCCGAGCGCCGCGCCGTTCGACCCGGTCAGCGCGCCGCCGCCGGTGAGCGCGCCGCAGTGGCCGGCGCTGAGGAAACCGGTGGTCGTGGAGAACCCGACCGAGCAGCGCGCCGAGCCGCCGATGTAGTAGGCGTCGCCGCCGCGGATGTTGGCGTAGGTCGTCGGCTTCGCCGCCGTTTCGCGAATCGTCACCGCGGACTTGTCCACAGTGGACTTCGCCAGGAACGCCTCCGCGGCGCCGCGCTGGCCCTGCAGCACATCCAGGGTGACGCGGTTGGTGGTGGCGTCGACACCCCAGCCGGTGATCGCGGCCGGGGCCGCCTTGTCGGCGGCGTTCAGGGCGGCCACGGTCGAGTCGAGCTGGCGGGCGCTGAACTTCACGACTTCCGCTTCCGCGCCGGCTTCGCGGATCTTCGCGACCAGCGCCGCGTTCGTCGTCGTGACGTGCGCCTTGCCCGTCGCGGCGTTGTAGGTGGCACCGCCGAACGCGTCGCCCAGCGCCGAGGTGAGCGATTCGGTCACCCGGTTGGCGACGTCCTCGTTCTTCAGCCGCGTAAGCGCCTGGTCGTGGGTCAGGCCGAGGTCCCGCTGCATGGCGGGCACGATGTCCGGGTTCAGCAGGTCCTGGCCCGACGCGGGAACGGCGGTCGCGGTGAGCGCGCCCGCCGCCATCACCGCGGTGGCAGCGGCACCGAGAAGTCTCGCGATCCTCATGCTTCTCCCTAGGTGGTTACGCGCGGCTCCGCATCGGCCACGCAGTGGTACTCCCCCGGGTGAGGGTCCCCGCAGTGCGCGTTACGGTGCAATCCGGGCACCCGGCGAATGGGTATACGCATTCACCGAGGACGAATCCCCTGCTCCAGCCGGGCTCAACGGCCGCGCGTCACCCGGTCGGACAGGTCCGTAAGTAGGGTTTCCGTGAACTACTTTCAGTAGTCATCTCCGGTACACGAACGCGTTAAGCGACGTTCGAACGTGCGATCGCCCGAGGTTTCGCACGCACGGTGACCCGTTTCCGCACGTTCCCGCAGCAAACCGGTGACGGTCGGTAGGCGGACGTGTGACGACAGCAGCGACCACGTATTCGGTGAAAGGTTTACGGACGGATCGGCGCTGCTTAGGCTCCGCGCACGGTCTCTGCCCCCTGGGGCAACAGGTGTGCGTCGAGGAGGTCATATGTGGCTGACCGCCCCCCGCCCCACTTCGGTGTCCGTCCGGTCCGGACCCGCCCGGCTGACCGGCCGCGACACCGAGCTCGACGCCATCGTCGCCGTGCTCAAGAGGCGCCCGGCCACCGTCCTGATCGAGGGTGAGCCGGGCATGGGCCGCACCCGGCTGCTCGCGGAGATCGGCCGGCGCAAGGAGTTCGACGGCGGCCGCGTCCTCACCGGCGCCTGCCAGCCGCTGCGGGAACCCTTCCCCTACGGACCCGTCCTGGAAGCGCTTCGCGCGGTGGGCGAGTCCCCGCTCGGGCCGCTCAGCCCGGTCGCCGGCGTGCTGCGGCCGTTGCTGCCGGAGCTCGCGGAAGCGCTTCCCCCGCGGCCGGACCCCCTCGCCGACCCGGTCGCCGAGCGGCACCGCGTGTTCCGCGCGGTGCGGGAGCTGCTGGCCGCGTGCGGGCCCACGCTCGTGCTGATCGACGACCTCCAGTGGGCCGACGAAGACACCCGGGACCTCATGCGGTTCCTCGCCGGCGCGATGCCGCCGGAGCTGGCGGTGGTCGCCACCTACCGGTCGGCGGCCGACGGGACGGTGGCACGAGGTGTCCCGTTCCGCACCGATCCGGCCGTGCACTCCGCCCGCGTCGCGCTCGGCGCGCTCGACGTCGCGGCCGTGCGCGAACTGGCCGCCGACATCCTCGAGCTGCCCCGCGTCACCGGCGAATTCGCGGCGAAGCTGCACGAGTGCACCGCCGGGATCCCGTTCGTGGCCGAGGAAACGCTGCGGGCGCTGAAGGAAGCGGCCGAGCGGCTGCCGGTCGGCGAGGTGCTCTCCGACCGGTTGCTGGAGAACCTCGAAGTCCCGGTGCTGCTGCGGGAAGCCGTCACCGAACGGCTTTCCGCGCTGCCCGAGCACGCCGTCCGGCTGGCCGGCGCGGCCGCGGTGCTCGGCGTCGGTGCCGAAGCCGCCGTGCTCGGCGAACTGGCCGGGCTCACCGACGACGCCCTCCGCTGCGCGCTGCTCGCCGCCCTCTCCGGCGGGGTGCTCGGCGAAGTCGGCGACGGCCGCTACGGCTTCCGGCACCCGTTGGCGCGCAAGGCGGTCTACGACACCGTGAGCGGCCCCGAACGCGCGTTGCTGCACGCCCAGGCGATCCGCGTGCTCGCCGCGCAGCCGTCCCCGCCGCTCACCCTGCTGGCGCGGCACTCCCGCGCGGCCGGCCGCGTCGACCAGTGGCGGCACTACGCCGAAGCCGCCGCCGACGAGGCGATCACCCGCGGCGAGACGTCGCGCGCGATCGACCTCCTGCAGTCGGTGCTCGCCGAACCCGGGCCGGCGCAGGCCGACATCGGGCGGGTGGCGGGCAAGCTGAGCCAGGTCGCGCTGCGGGGGTTCCGCCCCGACGTGCTCGGCACGCTGGAACGCGTGCTCGAAGAGGTGACGCTGCCGCCGTCGGTCCGCGGGTCGATCCGGCTGAGCCTCGGCATGCTGCTGGTCCGGACCATCGGCGGGCTCGGCCGTGGCCGCCTCGAGGTCGAGCGCGCGGTCGGCGAGCTGACCGACCGGCCGGACCTCGCCGCGCGCGGGATCACGCTGCTCGCTCAGCCGATCGACGGGCTGACGCCGTTGACGTGGCACGAATCCTGGCGCGCCCGCGCGGGCGAGGTGTACGAGCGGCTCGACGACCCGGAGCTGCGGCTCGCGCTGACCGCCGACCGCATCGCCGCCGCGTCGCACGTCGGCGACGGCTCGGCGTGGACGGAGTTCGAAGCGCTGTCGGACACCGTCGGCACGGTCGCCGAGCGCGTCCAGCTGGCCCGGCTGTGGTGCAACCTGGCCGACGGCCAGTCGTGGGCGGGGCACCTGGACCGCGCGGAGCGGCTGGTGACCGAGGGCGTGCGCCGCGCGACCGACGCCGGCGCGCTGTACGCGATCGGCCTGATCGAGGGCACCCGCGTCCGGCTGGACTGGGTGCGCGGCCGCTGGACCGGCTTGGCCGAGGCCGCCGAGCAGCTGCGGGACAGCTACCCGGAGCTCGGCCCGATCGTCATGGAGTCCTCGCTGGTGCTCGGCGGGCTCGCGGCCGTGCGCGGCGAGTTCGCCGCCGCGCAGCGGCACCTGGCCGCGGCGAGCGTGCACGCCCCGGACCGCGGCCCGATCCCGGTGGTGCTGTCGGCCGCCGGGGTGCTGATCTCCGTGCTGCTCGCGACCGACGACGTCGACGGCGCCTGCGCGGCGGCCGACACGGCGGTGGCCGCGGCCGGCCGCAAGGGCGTCTGGATCTGGGCGGCGGCGCTGGTCCCGGCGGCGGCGCAGGCGTACGCGCGCGCCGAACGCTGGCCGGAGGCCGACAACGTGGTCGAGGCGTTCGCGCGCGGCATCGAGGGCCGCGACGCACCGGTGGCCACGGCCGCGCTGGTGGCCGGCCGGGCCGTCCTGCTGGAAGCGCGCGCGAAGCACCTGGCCGCGGCGACGTTGTTCGACGAAGCCGCGTCCGGCTACGCGGCCCTGCCGATGCCCTACCCCGCGACGGCCATGCGCGAACGCGCGTCGATGTGCCGCCTCGCCGCGGGCAACCGGACCGCCGTCGACGAGCTGACCGCGGCGGCCGAGGCGTACGAACAGCTCGGCGCGACCCGCGACGCCGGCCGCTGCCGCCACCAGCTGCGCGAGCACGGCGCCTGGGCACCGTCGCAACGCGGACGGCGGGGGTACGGGAGCGAGCTGTCGCCGCGGGAGCGCGAAGTGGCGCGGATGCTCGCGGAAGGCCGGACGAACCGGGAGATAGCGGACGGGCTGTTCCTGTCGCCGCGGACGGTCGAGCAGCACGTGGCGAAGGTGCTGCGGAAGCTCGGCGCCCGATCGCGGACGGACGTGGCCCGCAAACTGCCCGGCGCGGTCAGCGTTGGCGCACCGGGCGGCGGCGCCCTAACGTGAGCCGGTGACCGAAGAGGCCCTCCCCGCCTGGCGCCGGCGGACTTCCGGCGAGACGCGCTGGCCGGCGATGGGCGTCGTCGTCGCCACGCTCGTGCTGCAGGTCGTCCTGCCCGAAGACATGGCGCTGCGCCCGTGGTGGCTGCTGCCCGGGGTCTCCGGGTTGCTCGTCGTCGCGCTGCTGCTGGCCAACCCGGGCCGGATGACGCAGTTCAGCGCGGCCGAACGCGCCATCTCGCTGCTGCTCGTCGCGACGGTGACGGCGGTGAACGCGTTCTCCGCGGTGTCCCTGGTCTACGACATCGCCACGGGCACCATCGGCGACCGCGCGGGAGCCGTGCTGGTGACCGGCGGAGTCGTGTACTGGACGAACATCGTCGCGTTTTCCCTGTGGTACTGGGAGTTCGACCGCGGCGGCCCGGGCCGGCGAGCTGCGGGCCGGGCGGAGTTCCCGGACCTGCAGTTCCCGCAGATGGCCGACCCGGACCTGGCCCACCAGGACTGGGAGCCGTCCTATCTGGACTACCTGTACTTCTCGTTCACCAACGCGGCCGCCTTCAGCCCCACCGACGTCATGCCCCTGCGGATCTGGGCGAAGATGACGATGATGCTGCAGGCGGTCGTGTCGCTGGTGCTGGCGGTGATGGTGGTCGCCTGGGCGATCAACAACCTGAAGTAGCTCAGTGGCGCGAGATGGTGAAGCTCTGGCCGTCCGAGCCGATGGCGCCCGGGATCCACGTGTAGGTGCCGCGGTCGTCCGCGTCCAGGCCCGACGGGCTCGTCGAGGCCAGGTTCGTTCCGTTGAACTTGACGCCGGTGAACTTGACGCCGCCCGAAATGCTCGGGTACGAGTCCGTCGGGGACTCGATGATCGCCTCCGCCGAGGCGTGCCTCGACGTCAGGGACTTCGTCGTGCTCTTCGACCAGCCCTTGGTCGTGTCGGACAGGTCCAGGCGGTAGGTGTTGGTCGCCGTGCGCGTCACCGTGGCCGTGATGTGGTCGCCCGCGCTGACCGACACGCTGTAGTACACCGGGGCCGCCGGGTACATCTCGTACCAGGCCGAGTACACCGGGCGCCCGCTCGAGCAGTCCGTCTCGACGCCCGTCTGCTCCACAGTGGACGATCCGTCGCCGTCGATGCCGACCCAGGGTGCGAACAGGTCGTTGGTCGAGTTGCACGTCACCGACGGCTCGGTCCAGCTCGCCGTGGCCGTGGTGAAGCTGCCGAAGCTGACGTAGCCGCCCCAGTTGCCGCCCGCGAACTGGTGGCCGTGGAAGTGGGAGCCGTACTCGACCGCGGCGTGGGCGGTGCCCGAGACGGCGAGGCCGGCCGCGGCGGCAGCGGCCGCCGTGAGCACGCGGGCAGTGCGCGACGCGAGGAACCTGGACATGGGGACTCCGTTCACCGAGGGGGACCGGGAAAACCGTGTCCCAAGTGTTGGAGCCGCACCGGAAAGAAGGTAGCTACTTTCGAAGGGTCTTCACATTCCGGGAAATACTCACCATTTGCCGGTTTTCCACCCTGGTGAACGAAAAGACCCGTGAAGGCCTCCGCGGGGGAAGAGGCCTTCACGGGTCCATGTCGCTCACCTACCGCCCGGTCAGGTGAGCGGAGCTTCAGCCTTGCTTCGCGGCCGCGTCGACGAACTCGGTGGTGTACGTCTTCGCCAGGTCGATCGAGTCCTTCTTCGGCTTCACGTTCTTCGAAAAGCTCGAAAGCACCTCGAGCACGTTCTTCGCGCCGGCGGCGTCCATCTTGCCGTCGCCGTTGAACATCCCGATGCTGTCCTTGATGGACTTGATGTACAGCGCCTTGTCACCGCCGCTGTAGGACGGCGGCATCTTCGCCGCGATCTCCTCCGGGCTGTGCTGCCCGATCCACTTCAGCGTGGCCACGAAGGCGTTGGCCAGCTTCTGCACGGCGTCCTTGTTCCGGTCGACGAAGTCGCAGCTCATATACAGCGACGACGCCGGGTACAGCCCGCCCAGCGCGGCCTTCGTGCCCTCGACCGTCCGCAGGTCGTACAGCACCTTCGCCTTGCCGGTGTTGGTCAGCTGCGCGATCGTCGGGTCGGTCGTCATGCCGCCGTCGATACCGCCGTTGTCCAGGCTCGCGATGAACGTTTGCCCGGCGCCCACCTTCACCGGCGTGTACTGGTCGGCACCGACGCCCGCCTTGGCCGCCAGCGCCTTCGTGAGGAAGTCGGTGGACGACCCGAGCGACGTCACGCCCAGCTTCTTGCCCTTGAAGTCGGCCGAGCTCTTGATCGCGTCGGCGTGCGCGGTGCCGACGACCTCGGCCTCACCCGGGATGTTGGCCAGCTGGACCACGCTCTTGATGCACTGGTCCTTGGCCTGCAGGTCGATCGTGTGGTCGTAGAACCCGACCACACCCTGCACCTGCCCGGCCACGAGCGCGGTCTCGGCGTTGGCGCCCGACTGCTCGCTCTGCAGCTCGACGTCGATGCCCTGCGCGGCGAAGTTGCCGAGCTGCTGGGTGAGCATGGCGGGCAGGTAGATGACCTTTTCCAGGCCACCGACCATGATCGTGACCTTCGGCTTGCCCCCTTCGCCCGTGGCGGCGACGCGGGAGTCCTGGCACGCGGTGGTCAGCGCCGCCACCACGGTCAGCGCGGTGAGCGCGCCGGCGATTCGGCGAATCCTCATCGATTCGGTCCTTTCCGATGACTCAGATGGCGGTCTGGCTGGAGGTGGACATCGAGGGCCGCCACCGCAGCAGCCGGTTCTCGAGGTTCCCGATGCCCCACTCGGCCAGGAGGGCGACGACGGTGATGATGATCATCGCGGCGTAGATGCCCGCGGAGTCGAACGTGCCCTGCGCGTTCGAGATCAGGAAGCCGATGCCGGCCTTGGACCCGGCGTACTCGCCGACGACCGCGCCGATCAGCGCGAAGCCGAACGCGGTGTGCAGCGACGACAGGATCCACGACGTCGCGCTCGGCAGCACGATCGCCTTGATCACCTGCATCCGGCCCGCACCGAGGATGCGCGCGTTGTCGATCAGGTTGCGGTCCACCTCGCGGGCGCCGGTGAAGGCGTTGAAGAACACCACGAAGAACACCAGCACCACGACGGTGGCGACCTTCGACGCCAGCCCCAGGCCGAACCAGATGACGAACAGCGAGGCGAGCACGATCCGCGGGACCGCGTTGGCGGCCTTGATGAACGGCGCGAGCACGTCGGCCAGGTACTGGCTGCGGCCGAGAATGACGCCGAAGATCACGCCGGCGACCGCGCCGATCGCGAAGCCGACCAGCGCCTCTTCGACCGTGACCCACAGCTGGTACCAGAGCGAGCCGAAGTCGGTGCCGCTGGTGATCCACTCGACCAGCCGCTCCCAGATGCGGGACGGCTTCGAGTAGAAGAACGGGTCGATCCAGTAGGTCGCGGTCAGCTCCCAGCTGCCGAGCCAGACGACGACCAGGGCCAGCCGCAGCAGCCAGGTGTTGCGCTTGCGCCGCGACGACGCCCGCTTCGCCCGGGTGAGGATGTCCTGCTCGGTTTCCAGGACCGGGAGGGACGCGGCCGGCGCCGCGGGAGTCTCAAGCGACACGGGTCGCTCCCTTCTCACGGGCCTTGTCGACCTCGCTGCGCAGTGATTCCCAGATGTCCGCGTAGAGCTTCCGGAAGTCCTCGGTGAGCCGCAGGTCCTCCACCTTCCGCGGCCGCTCCAGCGGGATCTCGAAGACGTCCTTCACCGTGGCCGGCGACGTCGTCAGCACGACGACCTTGTCCGAGAGCGCGATGGCCTCGTCGAGGTCGTGCGTCACGAAGATCACCGCGGCCCCCGAACCGGACCACAGCCGCAGCAGCTCGTCCTGCATCAGCGCCCGCGTCTGGACGTCCAGGGCCGAGAACGGCTCGTCCATCAGCAGGATCTTCGGCTTGGTGACGAGCGTCTGGGCCAGCGCGACGCGCTTGCGCATGCCACCGGAAAGCTGGTGCGGGTAGTACTTCTCGAACCCGGCGAGCCCGACGCGGCCGATCCAGTCGACGGCCTGCGCGCGGGCCTCGGCCTTCGGCACACCGCGGAAACGCGGGCCGGAGGCGACGTTGTCGAGCACCGAGCGCCACGGCATCACGGCGTCGGTCTGGAACATGTAGCCGACACCGTCCGGAATGGACTTCACGTCCTCGCCGTTCACCCGCACCCGGCCGGCCGACGGCGGCTGCAGCCCGGAGACCAGCGAGAGCGTCGTCGACTTGCCGCACCCCGTCGGGCCGACGACGGCGACGAACTCGCCGGGCTGCACGGTCATGGTCAGATCGCGGACGGCCGTGTGCACGGAACCGGACCCGCTCGGGAACCGTTTGGTGGCTCCGGTGAGTTCGATCAGTGGGGGAACCATGGGGAGGTGACTCCTTCGTCATCACGTGGTGGGGGTCACGTTGGGGAAGGACGTTAAATACGTGTGGCGCCGAGGTGAAGCTTGTCGACGTTCTGCGTCGCCACTGCGCGTTCTGAATGTTTTGCTCATTTAGCGCACGGCGCTGACCAGGGGGTATGGTCTCCAGCCATGCCAAAGTGGGCGCTCTTCCCGCGCATGCGGTTCAGCAGGCAGGTGCTGCTGCTGCAGATCGGCGTGGTCCTCCTCGTCGTCGGGATCGGCGTCGCCCTGGTGAGCGTGCTGCTGAACCGCACCCTCACCGGCCAGTACGGGGAGCGGGCGCTGGCCATCGCGAAGTCCGTCGCGGCGGACCCGGTCGTGGTGGCGAACGCGGCCGCGAAGGTGCCGGGCGGGGCACTCCAGGAGCGGGCGCTGGCCGTGCGCGACCGAACCGACGCGCTGTTCGTCGTGATCACCGACGACAAGGGCATCCGGCTCGCGCACCCGACGGCCAGCGAGATCGGGAAGAAGGTCAGCACTCCGGCGGACCGGGCGCTCGCCGGGGAAGACGACGTCAGCGCCGTGCAGAGCGGCACGCTCGGGCTGTCCGTCCGCAGCAAGACGCCGATCTGGACGCCGGACCACCGCCGCGTGGTCGGCGAGGTCAGCGTCGGGTTCGACGTGGCCGACCCGACCGGCGACTTCAACCGCCTGCTGACGGTCACGCTGCTGTTCGCCGGCGGCGCGCTGCTGCTCGGCGCGGGCGCGTCGGCGCTGCTGAACCGGCGGCTGCGGCGCGTCACGCACGGCCTGGAGCCGCATGAGCTCACCGAGCTGCTCTACGAGCGCGAAGCCGTGCTGCACGGGATCGGCGAGGGCGTTCTGGCCGTCGACGAGGCCAAGCGCGTCTCGGTGCGCAACACCGAAGCGGAACGCCTGCTCGGCACCGAACTCCCGCTCGGCGCGGCGATGTCCGAGCTCGAACTGAGCCCGCGGCTGCACAAGGCCGTCGCCGAGGGACGGCCGGTCGACAACCTCCTCGCGGTGGCGGGAAACCGCGTGCTGGTGATCAATTCGCGCGTGGTCCGGCTGGACGACCGGGACATCGGCACCGTGCTCACCTTCCGCGACCGCACCGACCTCGACACGCTCACCCGCGAGCTCGACGGCATCCGCGCGCTGTCGGACGGCCTGCGCGCCCAGCGGCACGAGTTCGCCAACCGCCTCCACACGCTCTACGGGCTGCTTCAGCTCGGCCACCACACCGAAGCTGTCGAGTACCTGCAGACGCTCACGGACTCGTCGTCGGCGCGGCCGAGCGAGCTGGGCGACGCCGTCGCCGACCCGTACCTGCAGGCGCTGCTCGTCGCGAAAACCGAGCAGGCGCAGGAAAAGGGCCTCACCCTCAAGCTCGCCGAAGACAGCTGGGTGCCGGCGACGGTGACCGACCCGATCGCCGCGAACACCGTGATCGGCAACCTCGTCGACAACGCCCTGCACGCCGCGCGGATGGGCCCGCGGCGGCCGGCGACGGTCGAGGTCGGCCTGCTCGCCGAGGACGGCACCCTGCACGTGTCCGTTGTGGACAGTGGCCCCGGCGTGCCGGCGGACCTGCGGCGGACGTTGTTCGACGAAGGCGTCTCGACGAAGATCGCGCCCGGCCACGGCCTCGGCCTGGCGCTCGCCCGGCAAGCCGCCCGCGCCCGTGGCGGCGACGTCTGGCTGGCCGACCCCGGCGAAGGCGAAGCGGGCGCGCTGTTCGTCGCCAAACTGCCCGGAATGCTGACGGAGGACGGATGATCCGCACGCTGATCGTCGACGACGACTTCCGCGTCGCCGGCGTGCACGCCGGGTTCGTCGAGGAGGTGCCCGGCTTCGCGGTGGTCGGCACCGCGCACACCGCCGCCGAGGCCCGCGCCCGCGTCCGGGAGCTCTCGCCGGACCTCGTCCTGCTCGACGTCTACCTGCCCGACGAGTCCGGGCTCGCGGTGCTCCCGGAGCTGCAGACCGACACGATCGTGCTGTCCGCGGCGACCGACAGCGCGTCGGTGGCCGCGGCGATCCGGGCGGGCGCCCTCAACTACCTGATCAAGCCGTTCACCACGCGCCAGCTCGCGGAGCGGCTGACGTCGTACGCGCGCTACCGCGGCCTGATCGCCGAAGACCGGGCCCTGGCCCAGGACGACGTCGACCGCGCGTACCGCGTGCTGCACGACCAGGACCGCACGTCCGCGCCGAAGGGCCAGTCGACGGCGACGTCCCGGCTGGTGTTGGAGCAGCTGCGGCGCGCCGGACGTCCGCTGTCGGCCGCGGAGGTCGCCGGGGAGCTCGGCATGGCACGGGCTACGGCCCAGCGGTACCTCACCGCACTGGCCGAATCGGGCACGGTCCAGATGCGGCTGCGCTACGGCGCCACCGGCCGTCCGGAGCACGAATACCGCTGGTCCGACGCCTGAGGTCAGCGGCCGTAGCGCTGCATCATGCTCTCGGCCGCGCTGACCCAAGCCTGGATGGGGTTCGTGGTCGGCGTCGGCGTGGCCGAGGTCGGCAGGTCGACCCGGGCCTCGGCCTCGTCGTCCGGCACCGGCTTCTTCGGCTGCGGTTTCGCCTGCGCCTGCACCTGCTGCTTCGGCACGGGCTTCGCGGGCACCGGCACGAACACCGTCTTCGGCGCCGGCGTGACGACGACGGGCGCCTGCGGGGCGGGCGGCTCCGGCGCGGGCGCCGCGGCGACGGCCGGGCGCGTGTCCAGCGAGGCCGCGTCACCGTCCGGCGACGGGCTGAACATGCTGCCGGTGAACAGGCCGCCGCCCAGCCACCCGGCCGCGACGAGCAGCACGGCGGCCCCGCCGCCGAGCCAGGTGCGGGCCCGCCGCCGGATCACCACCGACTTCGGGCGCAGGTCCTGGTCGCACACCGGCGGCCGGGTGTAGATCGGTTCGGCGGCCAGGGTTTCGTCGTCGGTGCGGCGGCGCCGGGGCAGGCTCGCCGCGACGATGCCCGTGCGGTCCAGCAGTTCGACCGCGGTGCGGTCGCTGGACGAACGGGTCGCACTGCGCGGTGCGGTGCGAAGCATCGGGGACCTCCGGGACGGGGCTCACGGACCTCACGCATTCTGGACCATTTCGGACGGTCCTGTCCGAAACGCAACTCCATTGAGTGAAGCCTCAGTCGTCCATCTGCTTGAGCCCGAGCCGTGCGAGCACCGCCAGCGGACGCTGGTAGGCCGAACCGAGCACGCGCGGAATGGCGTCGATGACGTAGGCGTCCGGTCCGATCAGGATCCGCGCCGACTTCCGCTCGATCCCGCGCAGGATCGTCTGCGCCGCCTTCTCCGGTGTGGTGCGGGCGATCCGCTCGAAACCCTGCGCGGCCTTCTCCTGGTCTTCGGCGCCGCTGCGCGAGTTGCGCACGATGTTGGTCTTGATCCCGCCGGGGTGCACGCAGCTCACCGCGACCGGGTGCCGCGCGATCAGCATTTCTTCGCGCAGCGCTTCGGTGAATCCGCGCACCGCGAACTTCGCCGCGTTGTACGCGCTCTGCGTCGGCACGCCGACGAAACCGAACACGCTGGAAATGTTGACGACGTGCCCCTCGCCGGAAGCGATCAGGTGCGGCAGGAACGCTTTCGTGCCGTTCACGACGCCGCCGAGGTTGATGCCCATCAGCCAGTCGTAGTCCTCGAACGTCATCTCCTCGACGGTCGCGCCGAGCGCCACGCCCGCGTTGTTCACGACGACGTTCACGCGGCCGTACTCGTCGGCCACCTCGTCGGCGTGCGCGAGCACGGCGGCGCGGTCGGCAACGTCCAAGGTGTACGCGCGGGCGTTGCCGCCGGCCAGCTCGGCCGTCTCTTCCGCGTTCGCGGTCACGACGTCGGAGAGCGCGACCCGGGCGCCTCGCCGGGCGAACTCACAGGCCAGCGCGCGGCCGATGCCCGAGCCCGCTCCGGTGATCACCACGACCTTGTCCGCGAACCGCTTCATCGGCCCTCCCGCCCGTCCGGTGTTACTCCCGAGTAGGGGATGTTAGCGGCTGTGAGCTTGCTGTGGGTGTGCTGATTGTGTCCGTCCGTCGTCCTATGGTGATGTGGTCTACCGCACCGGGACGAGGAGGCGATGTACTTGCGGCGGCCGGCCGTTCTGCTCACCCTCGCCGCGATCGTCCTGCTCGGCGTGACCTACGTCGTGGTCGTGAAAACCATCCAGCAGCCCGCGCAGGCGACGACGCCGGAGACCGCCACGGTCGAAGCCACCCCGGCGCGTGACCTGCCCGCGGTGTCGAGCCCGGCGGTCGGCGCGCTGTTCGTCGAAGGGGCGCACTACTGCACGGCCAGCGTCGTGCACAGCGACCAGGGTGACGTGCTGCTGACCGCGGCCCACTGCATCCACGACGGCGAAGGCGGCGGCTACATCGCCGGCATCACCTTCGCGCCCGCCTACCACGACGGGATCGCGCCCTTCGGCTACTGGACGGTGTCGGACGAGCGCGTCGCGCCCGGCTGGAGCACGTCTTCGGACCCGGATCTCGACGTCGGCTTCGCCACCGCGCACCAGGTGGGCACCACGAAGACGCTGGAGAGCCTGGTCGGCGCGAACCTGCTGGCCACCGGCACCGCGTTCGAGCAGCCGATCACGCTCACCGGCTACCCGGACGACTCCGAGGTCCCCGCGGTCTGCCAGAACACCACCAGCAGGCAGGACACCTACCAGCTGCGGGTGGACTGCACGGGCTTCCCGACCGGCACGAGCGGCGGCCCGTGGGTCACCCAGCAGAACCCGAAGACCCGGCTCGGCACGGTCATCGGCGTCATCGGCGGCTTCGAGTACGGCGGCGACGACCCCGACACGTCGTACTCGAGCTACTTCGACACGGACGTCCTCGCGCTCTACCGGCAGACGACCGCCCGCACCTGAGACGGCATGATGCGGGGCATGAACGAGCCCGTCGACGTACCGATCACCGGAGAGCCGATCCGGCTCGGCCAGTTCCTCAAGCTGGCCGGCCTGGCCGAAGACGGCTCCCACGCCAAGGACCTGCTCGACGCCGAAGAGGTCACGGTCAACGGCGAGGTCGAGACCCGCCGCGGCCGCCAGCTGACCGACGGCGACGTCGTGGCGGTGGGCCCCGACCGCGGCAAGGTCGTCCTGGTGCACTAACCGGCGCTGGTCAGCGGCGGCAGGCCGAGCGACGCCGCGAGGGCGTCCAGCTCGCGGCGCACCGGCCCGGCGAGGGGCACGCCGAGGGCCCGGCACTGCTCGAGGTGCTGGGCCTCGCGCCAGCCCGGGTAGCGGATCGGCGCGCCGCCGTCCCAGCCGAGCATGCTGCCGAACAGCGCGCTCGCGGCCCGGTAGAAGCCGTCGGGGCTGCGCAGCGTCGTCGGCGCGATCGCCAGCACCAGCAGGCCGGTGTCGTGCTCGTGGTCGGCGACGCCGGACAGCACCCCGGCGAGCACGTCGACCAGCAGCGTCAGCCCGGCGGCGTCCGAGCCGGGACGGTCCATGTCGAACACGAACTCCGGGTACGGGCCGCCGGGCGCCGCCATGCCCAGCGGGTTCATCGGCTGGCCGGGCTCGCCACCGGCGGCGAGCACCAGCCCGATCATCGCGTGCGGCAGGGCCCGGGCGGCGTGGTGCCCGGCGCGCCCGAACGGCCCGATCCCCCGCATCGAGACGAGCCCGACGCCGAACCGGCCGGCCCGCGTCACCGCCCGGTCCATCGCGTCGCCGACGGCCCACAGACCGGGCGCGCGGCGGTAGTCGATCAGCGCCGCGGCCCCGCGGTCGGCGATCATCAGCGGCTCGGCGTGCGGCACGACGAGCCCGTTCTTCAGCAGCGGCAGGTGCACGCGGGTCAGGTCGGCGACGCCGGTCTCGGGCGAGCCGGTGAGATCGCCGTGGCAGAGCGCTTCGGCCGCGATGCGGGCACGCACTTCGGGGAGGCCGTGGGCGGCGAAGACGTGTGCCACGAGGGTGACCAGTTCGTCGGCCCGCACACGCGGCCACGCCTGTTCCGGGATCGGGGTTTCCGGGACTTCTTCTTCGAAGATGCCGGGTTCGGGGCGGGTGGAGCGGAAGGGACGCGGTCTGAGAGGCACTTCCCCGACATTGCCCAGCGCTGGTCCAGGCGTCAACGACGTCGGCCCGGGCCTACCCGACCGTGTGATCGAGGGGTCCGAAGCGACGTACCCTGAGCGGCATGTGCCGAAACATCACCACCCTGCGGGGACTTCAGCCGGCCGCGACGGGTGAGGAGATCGAGGCCGCGGCGCGGCAGTACGTCCGCAAGGTGACGGGCGTGCAGTCGCTGTCGGACGCCACGCGCGAGCCCTTCGAAGCCGCGGTCGCCGAGATCACGGAGATCACCACCCGGCTGCTGGAGCAGCTGCCCGAGCGCCGCCAGCCCCCGGCGACCGTGCCGCCGCTGCGGCGCCCCGAGGTGCGGGCGCGGATCGCCGCCAAGGCCCTGCGCCAGCCCTGACGCACCGCCTGGGCGGAGCGGAGCCTCCCGGCGGCCCGGAATTGTCGGACCTGCTCGCTAGGCTGCCCACATGGGTGGACAAGCTTTGGTTCTGGGTGGCGGCGGAGTCGCCGGGGTCGCGTGGACGACGGGCCTGCTGGCCGGATTGGCCGAGCACGGTCAGGACTTGACGGGCGCGGACCTGCTCGTCGGGACGTCGGCGGGGTCGGTCGTGGCCGCGCAGGTGACGAGCGGCCGTCCGCTGGCGGAGCTTTACGCGCGCCAGGCCGACCCGGCGCACCAGACGGCGGAGATCCCGGCGGAAATCGACTTCGAGAAGTTCGCCGCCGAGTTCGGCGGGGCGGTCGCCGGCGCGACCGACCCGGCCGAGGTGCGGCGCGCGGTCGGGAAGCTGGCCCTGGCCGCGGAAACGGTGCCCGAAGCGGACCGCCGCGCGGTCGTCGCCGCGCGCCTGCCGGTGCACGAGTGGCCGGCGCAGCGCCTGGTGATCGTGGCGGTCGACGCGGAGACCGGCGAACCCCGCCGCTTCGACCGCGAGTCCGGAGTGTCGCTGGTGGACGCGGTGGCGGCGAGCTGCGCGGTCCCGGGCGTCTGGCCGCCGGTGACGATCGAGGGCCGCCCGTACGTCGACGGCGGCGTCCGCTCGGCCGAGAACGCCGACTACGCGAGCGGCTGCACCCGCGTGACGGTGGTTTCGCCGCTGGGCGTGGACGCCCCGCTGCCGATGGAGAAGCCGCTGCTGGAGGTGCTGGACGACCTGCGCGCGGCAGGCGCGGAGGTCGCGCTGATCACCCCGGACGAGGCGTCGCAGGCGGCGATCGGCGAGAACCCGCTGGACCCGGCGACACGCACACCGGCCGCGGAGGCGGGTCGCGCCCAGGGCGCGGCCCTCACGCTGACCTGGACCTGAGCGGCGCGGCCGGCGAGAAGGCGGTCTCCGGCGGGGCCCAGGTCGTCCCGGAGTGCGTCGGCTACCCTCGTGGGCAGGGGTAGCGTGTCCGAGCGGCCGAAGGAACATGTCTTGAAAACATGCGAGGGGGCAACCTCTCCGTGGGTTCGAATCCCACCGCTACCGCCACGCAGCTGACGTCCGGGCTCCCGGTCAGGACACCCTGACCGGAAGCTCGGCCGGACGTCGCTAGCTCAGCACGGCGACGATCCGGGTGCCAGCCGCGAACTCCCCCGCCTCGATGCGGACGAACAGGCCGTAGAGCATCTTGGCCTCGTACACCCAGTCGAGCGTGATCCCGTGGCGAGCGCCGAAGCCGGCGATGAAGGCGTCCAGTTCCGGTTTTCGCTTGGCGTAGCCGCCGAAGGCGAAGTCGTAGTCGATCGTCCAGTTCGCCGTCGCCGCCCCGAACGCCTCGCGCTGCAGCCGCCGCACCTCGTCGTCCAGGAACCGGCCGCCCTTGAGCACCGCGAAGCCGAGGGCCCGCTGTCCGGCGCCCAGGCCGGCCGCGATCCCGGCCAGCGTGCCGCCCGTGCCGCAGGCGCACGCGATGACGTCGAACTCCGTCGTGATCTCGGCGGGCAGCTCGGCGCAGCCCCGCACCGCCAGGCCGTTGGAGCCGCCCTCGGGCAGGACGTAGCAGGCGCCGAACCGCTCCGCCAGCCGCGCGAGCACGTCCGGCTCGGTCTTGCGGCGGTAGGTGGCGCGGTCGAGGTAGGTCAGCACCATGCCGCGGCCGGCCGCGTAGGCGAGCGAGTCGTTGAGCGGCCGGTGCTCCTCGCCGCGGATCACCCCGACGGTCTCGAAGCCCAAGTGGTGCCCGGCAGCGGCGGTGGCGCGGATGTGGTTTGAGTACGCCCCGCCGAACGTCAGGAGCCGGCCGAAGCCCTGCTCCCGGGCCGCATCGAGGTTGTGGCGCAGTTTGCGCCACTTGTTCCCCGGCACCTCGGGATGGATGAGGTCGTCCCGCTTGAGCAGCAGCCGCACGCCGTACGGCGCCAGCCGCTCGTCCGGCAGCCCGGCCAGCGGCGACGGCAGCCGCACGCGACCGGCCAGACCACCCTCGGCGGCGTTCACGCAGGTCAGCTTTCGCTCTCCAGCAGGTGCGCTTGCACGCGCTCGAACGCCGCGGCGATCGTCGCCTGCTCCTCGGGGCTCAGCAGGTCGATGAGGTGCTCGCGGACGCCTTCCACGTGCGTCGGCGCGGCCTTCTCCAGCAGCGCCAGACCCTCGTCGGTCGCCTCCGTGACCACGCCGCGCTTGTCCTCCGGGTCACGCGCCCGCCGGACCAGGCCCGCCGCTTCCAACTTGGCCACTTGGTGCGAAAGCTTGCTCTTCGTCGACCCCATGTACATCGCCAGCTCGGTCATCCGCATCCGGTGGCCGGGCTGGGACTGCAGGCAGACGAGCACCTCGTAGTCGGTCAGGGACACGTCGTGGCACTCGGACAGCTCGCGGTGCAGCCGCTGCCGCAGCAGGAGGGTCGCCACGATGTAGGAGCGCCACGCCGCCATCTCGGCTTCGTCCAACCAACGCACAGGCCGCTCCTTGCTCATAAGACAGCCTAGAACGCTGATCAACGGATCGCGCGATCCGAGTCCGATTCGGCTGCCGGTGAAAATGCCGTCGCAACATCGCCCGAAGGTGGGGTTACGAAAAGGTTGAGACTCGGCGGGGAAAGGCGCATTCTGCTTGTCGGCGGAGGTCGGTCAGGGTAAGCGGCGCGGCGACGGCGACGTGCCGGCCCGGCTCCCCGTCAGGAGAGGTCAGGTGGTTGCGTGGCGGGTGATTCTCGCGGTTGACCGCCAGCTGCGTCCCCGCGATCGGAACGGACATCTACCGGGTTGGTCGCGATTGTGAACAGCTACTGAGCGGGCTTCCATGCGTTCACGCATACGGCGTCGGTCGGGCCTGGATCTCGTCACGGCCTCGGAAGCTGTGACGACAGCGCCTGAACGCCGGCCCCGGAAGCGGCCGACCGCTCGACAGAAGACATACCTCGGTACCAGCCTGGGTGCGCCCGTCAGCGCGACGGACGCACCCAGGCTCGTTACGATTCCCCAGTGAGATTCGACGACGACGCCGGCCTGGACGCCTCCGAAGTCCAGGACCTGCGCGGAAGCGGTGGAGGCGGCGGCGGTATCGGCGGCCGCGTGGCGCTCGGCGGCGGTGGACTCGGCGTCGTCGGGCTGATCATCTACTTCGTGCTTTCCCAGCTCGGCGGGGTCAGCACGGGCGGCAGCGGCCTGAGCGGCGGGCTCGGCAGCGTCGGGTCCGGCCAGCAGGTCGACAACACCAAGCTCGCCAGCGAGTGCAAGACCGGCGCGGACGCCAACAAGAACCACGACTGCGCGATCGTCGCGATCGTCAACTCCGTCCAGGACTACTGGGCGCAGCAGTTCGCGCGGTCCGGCTCGACGTACCAGAAGGCGCCGACGAGGTTCTTCAACGGCGGCGTGCGCACCGGCTGCGGCAGCGCCACCTCGGACACCGGGCCGTTCTACTGCCCGGCCGACTCCGACGTCTACATCGACCTGTCGTTCTTCGACGAGCTGAAGACCCGCTTCGGCGCGCAGGGCGGCCTCTTCACCGAGGCGTACGTGCTCGCCCACGAGTACGGGCACCACGTGCAGAACCTGCTCGGCACGTCGAAGAAGGGCACCGGCACCGGCCCGACGTCCGGTTCGGTGCGCCTGGAACTGCAGGCCGACTGCTACGCGGGGGTGTGGGCCAACCACGCCTCGACGACGCCGACCGAGAGCGGCAAGCCGCTGATGACCGACGTCACCCAGGACGACGTCAACTCCGCGCTGGACACCGCGTCCCGCATCGGCGACGACTACATCCAGGAGAACCTCGGCGGCGGCCAGGTCGACCGCTCGAAGTTCACCCACGGCACGTCCGCGCAGCGCAAGAAGTGGTTCACCACCGGCTTCCAGACCGGCGAACCGGCTCGCTGCGACACCTTCGGCACCAACAACCTGGGCTAGCCAAGACACGACGAAGGGGCCGCCCCGCTACCGGGACGGCCCCTTCGGTCTGTCGTCAGGCAGTCAGTGCGTGCGGGTCGCCCGCCACGGCGCGGGCGGAGAAGTTCCGCTGCGCCTTGCGTTCGGCGGCCTTCTGCTTGGCCACCTTCGCCTTGCCCGGCTGGACGCCGTTGACGCTCTCGGTGCTCGTCGCGTAGACGCCGAGGGCCCAGGCGACACCGTCGGCGTTGCGGTCCAGCGCGACGCGGTCGATGTTGCCGAGGTTGTCGCAGGCCTGGTGGTAGCACGGGTCGAACGCGATGCCGGCCGTGCCGCCCCACTTCGCCGCCTGCGCCGGGGTCTTCAGCACCTCGGCGCCGGTGTCCAGGCCGCCGGCCGGGATGCCGACGGCGATGAATTCGCCGTAGTCCGAACGGCCGGTGAAGTCGGTGCCCTCCAGGGACACGCCCCGCGCGGCCTGCATGAAGTCGACGAAGGTCTTCTCGATCTGCGCCGAGCCGTACGGGCCGGCGCCCGCGCCGACGCCGTCGGAGTTGTCGCCGTCGTAGGCGAAGTAGCCGGCGTTCGGCGAGCCGATCATGTCGAAGTTCAGGTACAGCGCGATGTCGAGCTGCTGCTCGAAGCTCAGCGAGTCGACGTAGTAGGTGGAGCCGATCAGGCCGAACTCCTCCGCGCTCCAGAAGCCGAAGCGCACGGCGTTGTTGACCTTCGGGCTGCTTCCCAGCTGCAGCGCGGTCTCGAGCAGGGTCGCCGAGCCGGTGCCGTTGTCGTTGATGCCCGGCCCCGCCGGGACGCTGTCGAGGTGCGAACCGAGCATCACGACGTTGTCCTTGCGCCCGGTCTTGGTCTCGGCGATGACGTTGTAGCTGGTCCGCGCCTCCTGGAAGGCCCGCAGCTCCAGCGTCACGTTCTGGCCGCCGAGCGTGGCCAGCTGCGCCCCCGCGGCCGCCGTCACGCCGCCGGTCGGGATCTTCGCGTTCTCGGGGCCACCGAGCGTCCCGTTGAGGGCGCCGTCGGTGTTGTTGTAGACGATCGCGCCGATCGCGCCCGCCGCCGCGGCGGTCTGCTGCTTCTGCGCGAACGAGCAGCCGCCGCGCTTGATCAGCGCGATCTTGCCCGCGACGTCCGCGGTGTAGTCGGTGGCCTCGCAGCCGCTGGTGTCGTCGACGGCGACCACGGCGAGCGGCGCGGTGATGCCGCCGACCGGCGTCGACGTCGTGTACTCCATGGCGATGACCGGGACGCTCGCGCCGCCCGCGGTCAGCTTCTCGGCCAGGGTCTGCGAGTAGGTGAACGGGAACTCCTGGCGGGTCACCTGGTAGCCGGCCGCTTCGAGCTTGGTCGCGATGTACTCCGCGGACTTCTTGTGCCCTTCGGTGCTCGCCGCCCGGGTGCCGCCGTTCGTGTCGGCGATGCGCTGGAGGGCGATCAGGTGCCGGTTGACGCCGTTGACGTCGACCTTCTTGACGAGCTGCTTGGCCAGGGCGGGGCCGTCGGGGACTGTGTTCGCGGCGGCGGCCGGGGTCAGGCCGAGCACCAGCGTCGCGCCGGCGGCCAGGGCCATCGGCGGCAGAATTTTCGCTCTAAAGAGTGACATGGTTGCTCACCTTTGTTCGATTTGAGAAGTCCGTCAATGCGCCTTTCGGCGGGACCTTTCGCCGCGGTATACAGTCGACACATGTACGCGATCACCATCCGTGAACCAGGTGACCCGGACGTTCTCGAGTGGGCGGAGGTCGCGGATCCGCGGCCCGGCCCCGGCGAAGTGCTGCTGGAGGTGGCGGCCAGCGCGGTGAACCGCGCGGATCTGCTGCAGCGGCAGGGCCACTACCCACCGCCGCCGGGTGCGAGCGAAACCCTCGGCCTCGAATGTTCCGGCACGATCGCGGAACTCGGCGAAGGCGTCGAAGGCTGGAACGTCGGCGACGAGGTCTGCGCGTTGCTCTCGGGCGGCGGCTACGCGGAGAAGGCCGTCGTCCCGGCGGGCCAGCTGCTGCCGGTGCCGGGCGAGATCGACCTGCTCACCGCGGCCGCGCTGCCCGAGGTGGCCTGCACGGTGTGGGCGAACGTCGTGATGCATGCCAACCTCACCGAGGGCGAGGTGCTGCTGGTCCACGGCGGCGCCGGCGGCATCGGCACGCACGCCATCCAGGTCGGCAAGGCGCTCGGCGCCACCGTCGCCGTCACCGCGGGCTCGCCGGACCGGCTCGAAAGCTGCCGCCAGCTCGGCGCCGACATCACGATCAACTACAAGGACAAGGACTTCGTCGAGGTGCTCCGCGAGGAGACCGGCGGCGCGGACGTCATCCTCGACAACATGGGCGCGTCCTACCTGGGCCGCAACGTCGACGCGCTGAAGCAGGACGGCCGGCTCGTGATCATCGGCATGCAGGGCGGGGTCAAGGGCGAGCTGAACGTCGGCGCGCTGCTCGGCAAGCGTGCTTCGGTGTTCGCCGCGGGCCTGCGGTTCCGCCCCCTCGAGCAGAAGGCGGCGATTGTCGCCGACGTCCGCGAGCGCCTGTGGCCGCTGGTGTCCGACGGTCTCGTGAAGCCGATCGTCGGCCAGGTCGTGCCGATGGCCGAAGCCTCGACCGCGCACCGGATCCTGGAAGAGGGCAGCGTGTTCGGCAAGGTCCTGCTGGCCGCGAAGTCTTAACGCAGTTCGTCGAGGACCCGCACGAGCTGGTTGATCTCGAAGACGTTGGAGTAGTGGGCGAGCCCGATCCGCACGGCGCCGCCCACTTCTCCGACGCCGAGTGACGCGAAGACGCCGCTCGTGCCGTCGTCAGCGAAGGCGCACAAGCCCTGTTTCGCCAGGTATTCGGCGACCTCGGGCGCTTTCTTGCCGGCGACGGCGAAGGCGAGCGCGGGGATCCGGCGCATGGCGTTGCCGATGACCATGATGTGCCGCAGCGACAGCAGGTCCGTCGACAGCTGCGCGAGCAGCCCGGCGTGGTAGGACTTCGCCGACCCGAGCGAGGTGACCAGCCGCTCGCGCCGCGACCCGGCGGCGGCGTCGTCGAGGCCGGCGAGGTAGTCGATGGACGCGATGAGGCCGGCCAGCAGCGGGTAGGCGTGCGGGCCGAGTTCCAGGCGGGCGGCGCCGCGGGCCATCGGGTCGAGCGACGCCGGCGGGATCCGTTCGATCAGCTCGGGGTCGCGGAAGACGAGCGCGCCGACGGACGGCCCGCCCCACGCCTGCGCGGACACGACCATGACGTCGGCGCCGAGTGCGTTGATGTCGAGCGGCAGGAACGGCGCGGCGTAGGTGGCGTCGACGACGACGAGCGCACCGACCCGCTTGGCGAACTCGATGATGGTCGGCACGTCCGGCCGCGTCCCGACGGAACCGGACGCGAGCGTGACGGCGACGGCCTTGGTGCGCGCGGACACGAGCTGCTCGTACTGCCACGCGGGCAGCTCGCAGGTCTCGATGTCGATCTCGCCCCAGCGCACGACGGCGCCGACGCGCTTGGCGGCGCGCTGCCAGGGCGCGAGGTTCGCCTGCTCGTCGAGCCGGGACACGACGAGTTCGTCGCCGATGGTCCAGCGCTCGGCGAGCGCGTCGACGAGCCGGCGCAGCATGACGGGCGCGCTCGGCCCGAGCACGACGGCAGCCGGGTCGGCCCCGACCAGGTCGGCCACGGCCCGGCGGGCCGCGGTAACGATGCTTTCCGCGCGTTGTGAGGCCGGAAACGCTCCGCCCGGCCCGGACACCGGGGCACGCATCGCCGTGGAAACGGCCGAAGCGACCTGTTCCGGTACCAGCATTCCGGCGGCGCCGTCGAAGTGAATCCAGCCGTCACCCAGCGCGGGAAAGAGCCCACGGATACGAGCGACGTCGAACGCCATGGGGACACCGTACGGACGTGCGGTTTCGCCGTGCGTCCGGGGTTGGGTGGAGAGCCACCGGGAACCCGGTTAGCGGCTACGCTCGGAGACGGACACCCCCTGGGTGTCGCGGAGCGTGTCGAAGGCAAGCCAGGATGGAGCACATGACCGAGCCGAACTTCACAGCGGGTGACCCGGGCCAGGATTCTTCACCCCACGTGGTGGTCGTCGGACCGGACGGCACACCGGTGGGAGCCACCCAGCTGCCCCCCTCCGACGGCGACCACCCCGAGTCGGTGGGCGACCTCGTCGAAGAGCCGGCGAAGGTGATGCGCATCGGCACGATGATCAAGCAGCTCCTGGAGGAGGTCCGCGCGGCCCCGCTGGACGACGCATCGCGCACGCGGGTGCGCGAGATCCACCAGACGTCGATCCGCGAGCTGGAGAAGGCGCTGGCACCGGAGCTGCAGGACGAGCTGGAGCGGCTGGTCCGCCCGTTCACGGACGACTCGACGCCCTCGGACGCGGAGCTGCGGATCGCCCAGGCCCAGCTGGTGGGCTGGCTGGAGGGGCTGTTCAGCGGAATCCAGACGGCACTGTTCGCCCAGCAGATGGCGGCCCGCGTCCAGCTGGAACAGATGCGGCGTGGGTTGCCGGCTGGTCCTTCCGGGAGTGTTGGCGGAGTTGGGCCGGGGCACGAGCACGGGCCGGGGATTTCGGGGACCGGGCAGTACCTCTGAGGTGTTGGTCACGGGGTTGTCCACAGACCGAGGGGGATGTGGACAACCGCTGTGGATAACTCTCGTTGGGCCGGGTTTTGTCCGGGGTGGCGATAGGCTGGACTTGGGGACGCCCCCCAGAGAGGGCGGGGGCCGCTATTGGGCGGTCTCAGGCCACCGGCAAAGTCTGTTGTGCAGCTCGGCGCCGAATTTGACGGGAGAAGCTGCCAAAGAGCAGCCTCCTGCCTGCCGAGTGCGGCCTGGTCCTTGGCGGACCGTGATCCGGCCGCTCAACAGCGGATACGCGACTTTGCCGGAACGCTGCGAGAGAGGGCGCGGAAGTTCCGCGACGTCGCGCGCAGCGGCGGGGCCTGCCGAAATGCCATCACGGTTTCTCGGCCGGCGGGGCGGCTCCGGATGGGTAGCCGGTGCGGGAGCGGGAAGTCTCGTGCGGCCGAATCGAGTCGCCGATCGCCCGAGAGCCACACCGCAAACCAGTTAGCCAGCGGAACCTGTCGACCGCACTCCATCACCAGTTGCCACCGATCGGCGCCGTCGCAAGTGCCCAGGTCGCCAGCGAGCGGAATCGTCGGCAGCCCGCTCAGCGCAATGAGCGGAAGAACGCCCGGATGTCGCCGATCAGTGCGTCCGGTTCCTCCAGGCCCGGGAAGTGCCCTCCGCGCGGGAACTCCGTCCAGTGCAGGATGCGGTCCGTTCGCTCCGCCAGCGTCCGGACCGGGTAGCCGATGTCGTCCGGGAACACCGCCACCCCCGTCGGGACCGTGTTCTCCGCGACCGGGCCTCCCCAGCCGCCCGCTGCGTACAGGCGGGATGCGGAATTGGCCGTCTCCGTGAACCAGTAGATCGATACGTCGGCCAGCAGGTCGTCGCGGTCGATCAGGTCCTCTGTCGTGTTCGAAAACTCCCGGAACTTCTCCGCTATCCAGGCCAGCTGGCCCGCCGGGGAGTCGTGCAGGCCGTACGCCAGCGTCTGGGGCTTCGTCGCCTGGAGCATCGCGTACGCCGTTCCCTCGCGGGAAAACTTCGTCCCCTTCGCCAGCGAACGTTGTCCCTTCTCCAGCTCCGGTCCCTCGATGCCTTCGAGGTCGGCTTCGGTGCGGACGACCGCCGACGGCAGCATCGTCACGTGGATGCCCAGCAGCCGCTCCGGGAACTGGGTGGCCAGCGAACGGGAGATCGTTGCGCCCCAGTCGCTTCCGTGGGCGCCGAAGCGGGAGTAACCGAGGCGGGTCATCAGCTCCGCGAACGCCCGGGCGATCCGCGCCGGGTCCCAGTCCGGCGTCGGTGTCGGGCCCGAGAAGCCGTAGCCCGGGATCGACGGCGCCACCACCGTCAAGGCGTCCGCCGGGTCGCCGCCGTACGCGCGCGGGTCCGTAAGGGGCCCGATGACGTCCAGGAACTCCACGATCGAGCCCGGCCAGCCGTGTGTCAGCAGCACCGCGGGCGCCGCCGGCTCCGGTGAGACCACGTGCAGGAAGTGCACCTTCGTGCCGTCGATCATCGTCGTGGCCTGCGGGAATCCGTTGATCCGCTGTTCTTGCGCCCGCCAGTCGAAGCTCGTGCGCCAGTATTCGGCCAGCTCGCGCACGTAGTCCACCGGCGCCCCGAGCCGCCAGCCCGTGTCCGCCGGCTGGTCCGGCCAGCGGGTGTTCGCCAGGCGGGCACGGAGGTCGTCGAGGCGGGACTGCGGGACGTCGACGCGGAACGGCGTCAGCTCGTGAGTCATGCCGCGACCCTAGGAACGATCGCGGACAGCTCCGGTCCTCAACGCCTCGGGCAGATCGTCAGCTCGCCCGCCGGCATCGCGTGGTCGCAGTCGAACCGGCTCCGCACACCCGCCGCGACGTCCGGTGGCAGCCGGTCCACCGCCAGCCAGGACGGCTGGACCACCAGGTACTTCGCGTCCGTTCGCTCGAGGCAGTCGAGGTTCTCCCGGTAGCTCACGAGCCCGCGCACCGCCGGGATGTACGTTCCGCGCTGCACGAACACCGGCGCCGGGTAGCGGCAGGCCGCCGGGTTGCCGAAGAAGTACGCCATGTCGCCGAACGCCAGGTAGACCACCGGGGTGTCCGCGCCGATCTGCGCGCGGACCGGCGCGAACAGGCGCTCGTCGGCCTGGGCTGCCGCGACGCGCTCGGAGTTCGTGTAGTCGGCGTGGATCGCATCGAACGAATACGGCGCGCTCGGCCACACCGGCACCGCGAACACCGCCAGCGCGCTGCACAGCGCCAGCACCGGCCACGTCCGGCCGCGATCCTTGAGGGCGAACAGCACGCCCACCACGACCAGCACCACCAGCGCCGCGTACACCGGCGTCCCGTGCGCCTGGCGCCACTCGGTCGACGCCGAAGCAACGATCGGCAGCCCGACGCCGAGGGCGATCGCCGGCAGCACCAGCGCCTTGGGCGGCCCGCCGTGCGCGGCCGACCAGCGCGCCAGCGCGAGTCCGCCGAGGGCGGCGGCGAACGGCACCAGCGCCGCGAGGTGGTACTGGAACCACTGCCCCTGCAGCACCACGGCCGCCAGCACGACGACGACCGCGGCCGCGGGCAGCAGGACCCACGCCAGGCGCGCACGCCGTCCCACAGCGAGCCGCGCCAGCACGGCGACGCTCACCGCGAGCAGGGCCACCATCGGGACGGCCAGCGCCTCGTTCAGCACGGTCGAGACGAGCGCCCGCGCGTCGCTCGACGCCAAGCCGCGGCCGAGGGGGCTGGCGCCGTTGAGCGTGGACAGCTCCCCGAACCACCGCCACTCCCGCGGCTCGATCAGGACCGTCAGCCCGAACAGGCCCAGGCAGATCGGCGCGCCGAGCAGGCCGGTGAGCAGCGCGCGGCGCCGGTCGACCACCGCGATCACGCCGAGCGCGACCACCGCGGTCGGCGCCGTCGTGTACTTGACCAGCACGGCCAGGGCCAGCAGCACGCCACCGAGCAGGGCGGCCGGCACCGGCCGCCGGATCCGGAACGCCGCACCGACGGCTCCCGCCGCGAAGACCGCGGCCAGCCACTCCGGCTGCAGGAAGTCCCAGTTCGGGGCCAGGGCCAGGGCCACACCCGTGGCCGCCGCGACGGCGGTCGCCTCCGGGGCCGGGCGGTAGCGCTGCAGGCCCGCGCGCAGCAGGAGCGACACCAGCAGCACGGCGACCAGCGCCAGCACCCGCACGACGGCTTCGCGGGCCGGGACCGGCAGCCCGCTCCCGGCGTCACCGAGGGCCAGCACCAGCCGGTACGCCATCGGGCGGTGCACGAAGACTTCGGACGGCGACAGCCCCGCGCGCCCGGCCGTGTGCAGCGTGCCGAGGACGAACCGGACGTCGTGGTTGAGCCCGGTCCAGGCGACCGTCAGCGCCAGCGGGACCAGGACCGGCACCGTCAGCCACGCCGGACAGGGCCGCCGGGAGGCGGCGGGCGGCGCGGCAGCGGCAGTGGTCAGCCGGTCACCTCACGCCTGGCCGCGAAGTCCTCCTCCAGGCGGGCCAGCCGCTCTTCGTACTTGGAGATCGCGGCGAGGCGCGCGCGGATGCGGGCGTGCTCGGCGCGGACCTCCTCGGCCTCGTCCGGCGCGTACTCGAGGCGCTCGGCCATCCGGGCCACCGAGCCCGGGCGTTCGAAGGCCGCGATGCGCGCTTCCAGCGCCGCGAGGTGCGGCGCCAGCCGGCGCTGCTCGTCGTAGAGCCACTTCACGTGGCCGTCGAGCTCCTTGGTGGCGTGTTCGACGTCCCGGCGGAGCGCGGCGATGTCCGAGTGCAGCGCGTCGAGTTCGGGCCGGATGCGGTCCAGCGCGATGTTCTCGATCCGCGGCCGCAGCTTCGCGACCACCGGCCGCCCCGCCACGCGGGCGAGCTCTTTCGCCCGCGAAACCACCCCGTGAATGTCACTCACTGTATGATCTCGATTCTTCCGGAGTCACGCCATGTGCTCAGCAGCCGGGATTCCGCGTGCAGCCGGTGTTCCGCCGTCACCCCGACCTTGCTGCCCCAGGCGTGCTCGAAGTCGGTCTGGTCGGGTCGTTCGATGATCGACACCCCGGTCAGGCGCACCCGCGCTTCGGGGAAGAGCTCCTGGCACATGTACGTCACCAGGGTGCCGGTGGTGGCCCAGACGTGTTCGTCCGCCGAAAGCCCCAGCAGCCGCGACAGCGGCAGCACGAACCGCCGGTTCGGGATCGGCACGAACCCGAGGTCCGCCGGCCACCAGTCGGGCAGCGTCTCGGGTTCCCAGAACAGCCGGCCCGGCTCGGCGAGCAGGTACAGGCGCGAGGTGTAGTCGGCGAAGGTGTACGGCGAGACGACGACACCGCGGTGCACCACCACGATGTCGGTGCGGTGCCCGTAGGCCGGCTCGGCGTCCGGCTCGTCCAGCGCGAACGTCGTCATCCGGATGACGAGGTCGCTGCCGTCGATCAGCGCGGCGCGCCCGGCGTCGGGGGCCATCGGCGCGTTGCCGACCACCGCGATCGTCTCCACGCGCTGTCCGCGGGCGTAGGCGAGCAGGAGGTCACGGAACATGCGGGCACAGTCGTCGAGCTGCTCGGAAGCTTCGTCCGCGAACTGAGTCCGATTCATCGCTCCCCCATGGCATCGGTGACCGGGGCCGCCGTCGGGCGGCAGCCGAGCAGACGGACAATAGCCGACAGACCACCGTCGATACCCGGAAGGGGTCCCCTGTGACCGCGCTGGCCATCGTCCCGGCGAGGGGCGGCTCCGTGGGGCTGCCGGGCAAGAACCTGGCGCCCTTCCGCGGCCGCCCGCTGGTCGCGCACACCGTGTACACCGCCGTTTCCGCCGGCATCGCCGACGTCGTCGTCACCACCGACGACGCCGCCATCGCCGCCGCGGCCGAGGCGGAGGGCGCCCGGACCGTCCACCGGCCCGCCCACCTCGCGGAGGCGACGAGCCGGACCCTGCCCGCGGTCACCCACGCCATCGACGCGCTCGGTGTCCCGGATTCCACGCTCGTCCTCCTGCTCCAGCCCACTTCGCCGCTGCGGACGGCCGAAGACATCGCCGAGTGCCTCGACATCCACGCGGACCGGCCCACCGGCTCGGTCGTGCAGATGTGCCGGACGGCCGAGCACCACCCGCTGAAGGTGTGCCTGCAGACGCCGGACGGCGGGATCGCCCCGGTCCGGGACTGGGCCGACCTGGAAGCCCCGCGGCAGACCCTGCCCGTCGTGCTGCGCCCCACCGGCGGCATCTACCTCGTCCGCGCCGGCGACCTCCGCCGGCACGAGCGGTTCTTCATCCCCGAGGTGCGGCCCCAGTTCGTGCCGGCCGAGCGCGCGATCGACATCGACTCCGCGGCGGACCTCGTCCTGGCCGAGCAGCACGCCGCCGGCTAACGGTCCACGAAGGCCTTGTACAGCGAAGGCCGCCAAATCTCCTCGCCCTCGAGCAGGTCGATGATCCGGCGGTGCGCACCCGGCTCGCCGAACTCGGTGTGCGGCTCGCACCGGCCCATCGCGCGGGCCTTGCCGATCCCGGCCGTGACGGCTTCGGCGGTCGGGTCGACCGCCAGCACGCTGGGCGCCATCGCCCGGTTGCGCTGCCGGGTGCCGACGGTCACCGACGGCGTGCCCAGCACGGGCGCCTCCCGGACGCCGGCGCTCGAGTTGCCCAGCACGACGGCCGCGTTCTTCATCAAGGTGACGAAGTACTCGAACCGCATCGAGGGCAGGCGGACGAACCGCGGGCCTTCGAGCCGGTCGAGTTCGCTCCTGATCTCGCGGCAGCCTTCGTCGTTGTTCGGGTCGATGACGACCCAGTTGCCTTCGGTCAGCACTGCGTCGACCACGGCGGCCGCGTTGCGCCGGTTCTGGTCGCGCTCGGTCGTCACCGGGTGCAGCGCGAGCAGGCCGTAATCGGTGAACGGGATCTCGTAGTGACGCCGGACCTCGTCGAGGTCGGGCAGCCGCGCTGAGGTCAGGACGTCGACCTCGGGGCTGCCGACGACGAAGATCCGGTCCTCCTCCTCGCCGAGCTGCAGCAGCCGGCGCCGGGCCGTCTCGTTGGCGACCAGGTGGACGTGGGCGTGCTTCGACAGCGAGTGCCGGATGACGTCGTCGATCGTGCCGCTGACCTCGCCGCCTTCGATGTGCACGACCCGCACGTTCGCCAGCGAGCCGACGATCGCGCCGGCGAGCGCCTCGACGCGGTCGCCGTGCACGACGATCGCCGCGGGCTGCTCCTCGTGCACCAGCCGGGCCAGCGCCTGGACGGTGTTGGCCAGCACGAGCGCCATCGGCTCGTCCTCGATCTGGTTCGGGATCAGGTGCAGCCGCTCCAGCCCGGCCAGCTCGATCTCGCGCACGGTGTAGCCGTAGCTGCGCAGCATGTGCATGCCGGTGACGACGATGCGGGCGGAGAGCACCGAGCTCCGCTGCACGGCCAGCATGACGTCCCGCAGCTTCCCGAAGTCGGCGCGGGTCCCGGTGAGGAACAGGACCTCACGCCGCCCGGTCTCAGCCAAGGTCCGCCCAGCTCACCTGCGTGTTCGCCGGCAGCGCCCGCGTGACGGCCCGGCCGAGGAGGCTCTCGTAGTCCTTGGCCTTGATCTCGCCGGTCCCCGGGCGCTTGACCCAGATGTTGTCCGCGCTCAGCGTCTCGCCCGCGGCGACGTCCTTGGTGGTGACGACGCAGGCGTACGCGAAGTCGATCGTCGGCTGCTCTTCGGCCAGGATCTGCTTCGACCCGCCACGGGCAGCGTGGATCAGCCGCGAACCCTCGACGAGCTGCTTGAACTCCGCGGGCGTCGAGGAGACCGGGATGTCCGGCCCCGGCCAGCTCATGTCGGACGTGAAGTGCCGCTCGAGCACCGAAGCGCCGAGCGCGACCGCGCCCAGGCACGGGTAGATCGTCACCGTGTGGTCGGAAAGCCCGAGTTCCGCGTCCGGGAACGCCTCGTGCAGCTCGGCGAGCGCGCCGAGGCGCACCTGCTCCGGCGGCGTCGGGTACAGCGACGTGCAGTGCAGCAGCGCGAAGCCGACGCCCGCCGCCCGCAGGATCTCGACGGCCGGGGTGATGGACGCGATGTCGTTCATCCCGGTCGAGAGGATGACCGGCTTGCCGAACGAAGCGACGTGGCGGATCAGCGGGTAGTTGTTGCACTCCCCCGAGCCGATCTTGAAGCCCTCGACCCCCAGCTCGGCCAGCCGGTCGGCGGCCGCGCGCGAGAAGGGCGTCGACAGGAAGACGAGCCCGCGCTCCTCGGCGTGCGCCTTGATCTCGCGCTCGTCCTCGGCGGTGAGCGCGACGCGGTTCATCATGTCCCAGATCGGCTCGTCGGCGTTGCCGGGCACGACGTCGTTCGGGATCATCTCGTCGTCGACCACGTGGGTCTGGATCTTGACGACCTGGACGCCGGCGTCCGCGGCGTCGTCGACCATCTTGTGCGCCTTCTTGGGATCACCCTCGTGGTTGATCCCGATCTCGGCGATCACGAGAGGGGGGTGGTCGGCACCGACCGGGTGCTCGCCGAGCATGAACATGGAGACCTCCGGGTCGCTGCGGGGCTGCGGTCCGTCCCCGACCCTATCCCGAGGCGCGCCGCGGGGTCCGGCCCGGCGCCAGTGCCCTGTCAAGGCCGCCGCACTCCCATCGGTACCCTCGTCCACGTGCATGCCACCAGCACGGTTCAGGCCGCGGAGTCACCCGTAGCGGCGTCGGCACCCCCGACGTCGGACAGCAAGACGTTCTCGCGCGCCTTCGCCGACATCAAGGCCGGTTTCCGCGCCCGCGAGCTGTGGGGTCACCTCGGCTGGCAGGACATCAAGCAGCGCTACCGCCGCTCGGTGATCGGGCCCTTCTGGATCACGATCAGCCAGGCGGTCATCGCGCTCGGGCTCGGGCTGCTGTACTCGCAGCTGTTCCACTCGCCGATCCAGGTGTTCCTGCCCTACCTGTCCACCGGCTTCATCCTGTGGGGCTTCATCAGCGGCTGCCTCTCCGAGGGCATGGAGACGTTCATCGCGAACGAGGGGCTGATCAAGCAGCTCCCGGCGCCGCTGAGCGTGTACATGCTGCGCACGGTGTGGCGGCAGACGCTGCTGCTGGTGCACAACATGATCGTGTACGTCGCGGTGCTGGTCATCTTCTTCAGCGCGCTCGACAACCCGTACTCGCTGGGCTCGAAGGACGGGCTCTGCACCGGCAACCTGTTCTGCCACCCCGGCCTCAGCTGGAACATCCTGCTGGCCATCCCCGGCTTCCTGCTGCTCGCGCTCAACGCGGGCTGGGTGACGCTGCTGCTGGGCATCATCTCGACCCGCTTCCGCGACATCCCGCAGGTCATCAACTCGCTGATCCAGCTGCTGTTCTACGGCACGCCGATCGTCTGGCCGGTCGACCAGCTCCTCGGCGGCGGGGCGCGCGAAGGCATCTCCTGGGTGCTGCCGATCATCCAGCTGAACCCGCTGTACCACTTCATGCAGGTGGTCCGGGCGCCGCTGCTGGGGCAGTCGTTCACGCCGGGCAACTGGATCGTCGTCGCCTGCATCACCATCGTCGGCTGGGCGCTCGCGCTCGTCGCGATGCGCAACTACCGTGCCCGCGTCTCCTACTGGGTGTGACACATGGTCAGCATTGACGTCCACAACGCCTTCGTCGACTTCCCGATCTTCGACGCGAAGACCCGGTCGATGAAGAAGAAGGTCCTCGGGAAGGTCGGCGGCAAGATCGGCACCGAGACCAAGGTGCCGATCATCGAAGCACTGCACGACGTGACGCTCTCCCTGCGCGAGGGCGACCGGGTCGGCCTGGTCGGGCACAACGGCGCCGGCAAGTCCACGCTGCTGCGGCTGCTCGCCGGGATCTACGAGCCCACCCGCGGTTCCGCGCGGATCGAGGGCAAGATCGCGCCGGTCTTCGACCTCGGCGTCGGCATGGACCCGGAGATCTCCGGCCAGGAGAACATCATCATCCGCGGCCTCTTCCTCGGCATGACCGCCAAGGAGATGGAGAAGCGCGTCGACGACATCGCGGAGTTCACCGAGCTCGGCGACTACCTGCAGATGCCGCTGCGGACGTACTCGACGGGCATGCGCGTCCGGCTGGCGCTGGGCGTCGTCACCTCGATCGACCCCGAGATCCTCATCCTCGACGAGGGCATCGGCGCGGTCGACGCGGCGTTCCTCAACAAGGCGCGCGACCGGCTCAAGGACCTGGTCAAGCGCTCCGGCATCCTCGTGTTCGCCAGCCACTCGGACGAGTTCCTGTTCGAGCTGTGCGACTCGGCCCTCTGGATGGACGAAGGGCACGTGAAGCAACGCGGCTCGCTGCGGGACGTCCTCACGTCGTACAAGGGGCGTGACCCCTTCGAGAACATGAGCCAGGAGACCCTGGACCGCTTCGGCATCGAGCCGGTGGCGACGACGAACGGCGGGGAATGATGGCCAGCGAGACCCGGCAGCTGCCCGACGGCGCGGTCGTCGGCGTGGTCGTCACGCGACACCGGCGGGAGCTGCTGGCGGACTCGCTCAAGGTCATCGCGGCCCAGACCCGGCCGGTCGACCACCTGGTCGTGGTGGACAACGGGCCGGACGACTCGGCGCGCGAAGTCGTCGAGAACTACCCGCTGCCGTACACGTACCTGCCGTCGCACCGGAACCTCGGCGGCGCCGGCGGGTTCGCGCTGGGCATGCTGCACGCGCTGTCGCTGGGCGCGGACTGGGTCTGGCTGGCCGACGACGACGGGCGTCCGGCCGACGAGAACGTGCTCGCCATCCTGCTCGAGGAAGCGGAAAAGCGGGATCTGGCGGAGATTTCGCCGGTGGTGTCGAACATCGAGGCGCCGGACAAGCTGGCGTTCCCGTTGCGCCGTGGCCTGACGTGGAAGCGGTCGCAGTCCGAGCTGGGCGTGGACTTCCTGCCCGGCATCGCGTCCCTGATGAACGGCGCCCTGTTCCGTGCGTCCACTTTGGACGTCGTGGGCGTGCCGGACCTGCGGCTGTTCTTCCGCGGCGACGAGGTCGAGCTGCACCGGCGGCTGGTCCGCTCGGGCCTGCCGTTCGGTACGTCGCTGAAGACGAAGTACCTGCACCCGGACGGCTCGGACGAGTTCAAGCCGATGCTGGGCGGCAAGTTCCACGCGCAGGACCCGGAGAACGAGGTCAAGCGCTACTACACCTACCGCAACCGCGGATACCTGTTGTCCCAGCCGGGAATGCGCAAGATCGGCGCGCTGGAGATCGTCCGGTTCGGACTGTACTTCGTGGGCGTGAAGCGGGACCCGAAGGCGTTCCTGCAGTGGCTGAAGCTGGTGCGGCAGGGCCGCGCGGAGAAGTTCTACCGCTACTGACGCACAAAGGGCCCCCGCCGCGCGGGGGCCCTTTCTCGCTTATTCGCCGATGACCGGCGGCGCGGTGCGCAGGTCGGTGCCGAAGACCTCGTCGGGATCGCCCTCGACCAGGTAGGTCGGCCGCGAGTGCTCGGTGTCCTCGTCGCCTTCGCCCTTCTGGCCGCGGCCCATGCCACCACGACCGGCTGTGCCGGCGCCGAGGCCGCCCATGCCGCGTCCCGCAGCCGCTTCGGCGGCACCGATCCCGCCGGGCCGGGCCGCCCCGGACGCGGCGCCCGCGCCGGTCGCGTTGCCGGCACCCGAGCCACCGGGCCCGAAGCCACCGCTGCGTCCGCCGCCACCGCCGCCGATCTTGGAGTTGTAGGCCTCGTCGCCGCCGAAGTTCATCCCGCCCATCGGCATCGGGCTCATCGGCGGCATGCCCCCGAACTGCTGGTTCGAGTTCGACGTCGAGGCGCCCGGGATCGAGCTGGGCGTGAAGCTGGAGGGCGTGGTGGTACCGGCCGGGACGAACCCGGACCCGGTGGTCGAGCCAGGCCCGGCGATGGTGTGCCCGGCCGGCCCGCCGGTGCCGCCGGGGACGTTGCCGGGCACGAAGCCCTGGGTGCCGGCGCCCCCACCGGGCATGTTCACCGCGTGACCACCTGGCGTGTTGACGCCGGAGGGGCTGTTGACGCCGTTCTTGTCACCGGTGCCGCTGGAGTCCTCGCCACCCCCACCGGTGCTGAAGCTGGGCGGCGGCGCGAAGGCGGGCTGCTTGGACGCGGCCTCGTAGAGGTTCTTGTCGTAGGTCGCCATGACACCGGCGGCCTCGTCGTGCGCGGCCTGGCTGTCCTTCTGCTTCTGGATCGACTGGTCGATGTTGTCGGCCAGGTTCAACGGGTTCGACGTCGCCCACGACTTGAACTCGTCACCCCAGCTGAACGGAATGGGCGCCGGCATGGAGTTCTTCGCCGTGGCGGCGGCCTGGCCCTGTTCGTAGATGGTTTCCGAGGCCAGCTTGGCGTTCTGCGAGTTGGCGTCGGACCACTTGCTGAGGCTGGTGAAGTACTGCTGCGCGTTGTCGGCGGCGGTGCCTTCCCAGGTGCCCTTGGAGGCGTTGACCGCGGTGGTCATCGACTGCGCGAACTTGTCGAAGACCTGGTGGACCTGGTGATAGGCGGTCGAGACCTCGGACACCTGCTCGACGTCCAGATTGCTCTGGAGGAACGCTTGAAGCTGCGTGTGGTCGGTGCCCTTGTAGTCGGCATTGGGTGCGTGCAGGCCCCGGACGTACTCGACGTCGCGGCCCTGGGTGGCGTCCTTGACGTTCTTGTCGCCCATCTGCTGGGCCTGGTTCTTCGCCCGAGCCTGGGCCATCCACTGCTGAACGGGACCGAACAGCCAGCTACTGGGATCGACGCCCTCTTCGGCCTTCTGCTGCAGGTAGGCGTCCCGCTCGGCGGGCGCCATTTCCTGCACCTGCTGGGGGGTCTTGTCCTCGGTCTTCGGTCGCGGGCCCTGTCGCGTCGTCATCCGGTTTCCCCTTATCCCTTCGGCAGCCGCGGTTCGACAGCGGCCTTCGCGACCGCCTCGGCGACCTGGCAAGCCTCGTCCGACGACGCGACCGCCGTCACTTCCACGTCGACCCGGGAAGAGTCACCGACGGCCAGCCCCAAGGTGCACCCGGGAGCGGCACCATCGGGCGATTCCTTCGCCTTCCGGCCGTTGATCTCCTTGTCGGCCACCCCGCGGCCGGTGTCCCTGACCTGATCGATCGAGGCGTTGTCGCGGACGTTCGCGCTGATCACCATGGCCTTGTCGCTCGCCGAGGCGATCTGCTTCTGGTAAGTGCACGACCGGGCGCTGCCGATCTTGCCGTTCTCCGGCGGATCGAACTGGCCGTAGCTGCTCAGATCACCCATTTCCAGGAGCGAGCAGGGATCGGTGATCGACTGGGTGCCCCCGCCACCGGAAGAGGTGCTGTCCGGCGCCTTCGACTCGCTGGCCGACGGTGACTGCGCGGGTGAAGCCGTCCCGCCCTTGGTGGTGGTGCACCCGGCCAGCAGTACCCCGCCGACGAGGAGCGGGAGGACGATGCGAACGAGGGATTTCGTCATTACCTCAGGCCTGTTTGGTCTTGAACGCGGAGAAGGCGTCGTCTTCGGTTCCGGTGTAGAGCCCGGCCGCCCTGGCCAAGGCTTGGTCGGCCTGCGTGGCCACTTCCCGGAGCTGGTTCAGCACTGCCCGCGCCGACCCGGTGGCTTCGGTGGCGCTCTTCTGGTCGTGCGAAGCGACGGTTTGCCCGTACGGGTGGCTACCGAGCTGGGGCGCTTGGTCCAGCGCGTAGACCTTGTGGCCGAGACCGTCGAGGTCCTTGACCAATGCGGTCAGCGCGTCCCGGAGCGGCTTCACGCCCTCCGGCGTGATCTTGAAACCACCGCTCGCGGCCGCGGCGACCAGCTTGTCGGTCTGCGCCTTGGCCGCCTGGACCGCGGCACCCATGGCACCGGAAGACAGCGGGTTGAGGAGGTCCGCGAGGTAGGCACTACCCCCGCCGTCAGCTATCAGCATCGCTGTTCCACCCCGAATCGCTTCGCCCGTGCGTGTGCACCCGGGAGTCTACTAGCCGGGCACCCAGCGCAACCGCTGTTCACCGATCTTCCCTTCGGACGCACCAGGCGCCCGGCCGGTTCCCGGCGCTCAGAACTGCCCTTCGAGCTGGGCGTACAGCTGCTGGGCCAGCCGGGCGTTGTCCGCCGGGGCGTAGGTGATCCAGCGCTGGCCGTCCGCCGCCGCGCTGGAGGACATCAGCCAGCGGCCGCTGGGGGTGTCGAACCAGGCCAGGGGCGGGAACGTGGCGCCGCGGGTCTGGGCCGTGAACTGGCCCACCCGCTTCTTCGGCTCCTGGAAGACGCGCTCGATCATGCGGACCTGCGGGCCGCCGCTGCCGCTGTGCGACCGCGGGGCGCTGACGCCCGCGAACGGGTCGTACGCGTCGTCGCGGCGCTGGTGGCGGGGCTGCTGGACCGGGCGGGAAATCGTCACCGACTGGCCGGGCGCGGCCGGCGTCAGCGGGAGGAGGTCGACGATCGCCGGGACGATGCCCGTCGGGCGGACCTCCTCGAAGACGATGAGGTTCTCCTTCTGGTGGGCCAGCACCGCGAACTGGCCGTCGGAGGCGACGCGGGCGAACAGGTGGCGGTCGCCCAGCTCGGCCGCCGCGCTGATCGTCACGCTGCCGCGGACGAACGTGGCCAGCGCCAGCTCGGCGTCCGCGTCGAGGCGGCCGCGGCTCCACAGCCCGCGGCCGGTCAGGTCGCGGACGACGGCGTCGCGGATCATCGCGCGCTGCTCGACGGTCGTGCCGACGTGCGGGACCTCGAACGGTGTCGGCGCGCGGCCGAGCCCGAGCTGCTCCAGCAGGATGTCCACCGCTGCCAGCGACAGCGAGAACGAGTGCGGCATTCGCTTCCAACCCCCCGCGGATGAGTCCGGCCTTCGCGAAAACCGTAGCTCCGCCCTCAGCGAACCTGCTTGCCGGGGCAAGATCGCCGCTGGTCCGATGGACGCATGGCTGACCAGAAACCCGCACTCGTGCTGCACCTGGCGACCGGCGGCGAACCGCTGCTGTTCGCGCTGACCACCGAGGAATCCGGCAAGCTGGCGGGCAGGCTCGCCCAGCTCGTGAAGGCGGGGGCCGTCGAAACGGTGACCACCAAGGACGACTCGGCCGTCGCGGTCAACTTCGCCCACGTCGCCGCCGCCTACATCGACGACCTCAACCGCAAGAGCAAGGTCTTCGGCCTGCACGCGTGAAACGACGAAGGCCGCCTCACGACGTGCGTGAGACGGCCTTCGCGAAGCACCTCAGAGCTTGTACAGGCGCTTCCAGTTCTCACGCGAGGTGAGCTCCGGCATCGCGCGCTTGTACTGCTCCTGCACCGCCGCGCCTTCCTTGCGCAGCCGCTGGACGACCTTCGCGCCCTGCTTGGCCAGCGCGAACATCTTGACCCGGTCGTAGGACCGGACGCGGACGCCCTCCTGGCTCGCGTCGGTGACGACCGCGGTGTCGAACAACGCGATGTGCCACCAGTTCGCCTCGTCGATCGGCACCGCGCCGAGCCCGAAGCGGCTGCGGCCGAGCACCCGGTCGAGGACGCGCTTGATCAGCACCAGGCGCTGCATGCTGGGCCGCGGCGCGCTGTTGATGATGCCGATGTCGTTGGACGCGATGCCCGGGACGTCGGTCGCCTTGTGGCGCTTGGTCTCCGGGTACTCGTCGCGGATGCGGCGGATCTCCTTCATCGCCTCGACCCCGCCGTCACGCAGGATCTCGGGGCCCTTCAGGAAGTCCTCGACGGCCTTGATCAGCGTCGCCGACAGGCCGTACTGCATGCCGAGCAGGTAGCGCACCAGCTGGGCGAGCAGCACCCGCGAGAGCAGGTTGAGGTTGAACGGCGAGTGCAGCGCCGCGGTGATGATCGAGTTGCGCAGGTTGAAGTACCGGTGCCACTCGTCCCAGTCCTTCATGTGGAAGTCGGCGTGCCACACGCCCGCACCCGGCAGGGTCACGGTCGGGAAGCCGTGCGCGCGGGCCCGGTAGGAGTACTCCGCGTCGTCCCACTGGAAGAAGAACGGCAGCGGGTAGCCGGTGGCCTGGACGACCTCGTAGGGGATCAGGCACGACCACCAGCCGTTGTAACCGGCGTCGAGACGGCGCTCCTGGCGGTTCGGCTTCAGCGTCTCCTCGTCCACGCCGAGCAGGTCGGCGGTGGACAGCGAGTGCTCGACCGGCTGACCGGGCTCGAGCGTGTTGAGGCGGGCGTACTCGGCGCCGACGTGCAGCTGGTTCGGGTGGAACAGGTTCAGCATCTGGCCGCCGACGATGATCGGGTTGGCGGCGCGGTTGGAGAACGCCGTCATCCGGATCACCAGGTCCGGCTCGAGCAGCACGTCGTCGTCCATGAACAGGACGTTCGCGTGCTCGGTGGCGGTGTGCCCCGCCACCTCGAAGAGGCCGCGGGTGAAGCCGCCGGCGCCGCCGAGGTTCGGCTGCTTGATGTAGTGCAGCTTGTCGGCGAGGTCCTTGGCGACCTGCTCGAAGCCGTCGCGGGACTCGACGAGGTCGGTGCCCTGGTCGGCGACGTAGATCGCGTCCAGCGTCTCCAGCGACGAGACGTCCGCGGCGAGGGCCTGCAGGTTCTTCAGGCAGTCGTCGGCGCGGTTCATCGTGCAGATGGTCACCGCGGTCGGGCGGATCTTCTCCGGCGCCTCGACCGTCCAGCGGACCTGCTCGACGCGCAGCGTCTGGCCGCCCTCGGTCTCGAGGTCGAGCCAGAGCGCGCCGCCGTCGTAGAACTTGTCCAGCTTGCCGGTCAGCGTCACCTTGGCCTGCTTGACGTCCTTGACCTGCTCGGCGGCCACCACGCGGGGCTCGCCCTCGACGTCGGAAGCGCCCATCGACAGCAGGCCGGTACCGGTGACGACGGCCTCGACCGAGACCTCGGTCACCGTCGTCCAGCGCTGCCAGTAGCTGGCCGGGAACCGGCCGAAGTACGTGTTGCCCGACACCTTGGAGGCGGGCTCGAGCGTGATCGACGCACGTTCCCGCACGGCCGCGCCCCACTCGAGCTCGGCGTACAGGTCCTTGCTGACGATCGGCGCCGGGCCGGCGTAGAGCCCGCGCTGCGCCGTCAGGCGGCCCTGCGGAGTGTGCTCGGTGAACCGCGTCTCGGTGGCCGCGCCGGCTTCGGTGGTCGGCGCCGGGGTGGCTGTTTTACCGGGCATCAGGTTCCTCAGTTCTCCTCAGTCGACGGCGCTTTTGGGGGGTCCAGGGGGGCTCGTCCCCCGGCCGGGGTCTGGGGCTCGGCCCCAGAAGGCAGAGCCTCGCGGAAGACGACCCACTTCAGCATCACGAAATTGATCACGGTGGCGGTGGCCTGCGACACGGCCCAGCACAGGGTGTGCTGCCAGGCGGACTCCGGCAGCACGTTCAGCATCAGCTGGTTCACCCCGACCGCGACGAAGAACGTCACGGTGTAGAGCAGGACGAACGAGCCGACCTGCGCCTTGCCGTCGCGGCGCCCGCCGGCGAAGGTGAACTTCCGGTTCAGGAAGAACGCCGTGGTCGTGCCCACGATGAAAGAGATAGCGCGGGCGATGTCGACCCACGGTGAGGTGGCCATCCCGGCCACCTGGGTCAGCAGCGTGTAGGTGCCCAGGTCGACCAGGGCGCAGAAGCCCCCGATCAGGGCGAAGCGGATGAGCTGGCCCAGCAGTCCCGGGGAGGACTGAGCAGCCGTTGCCTCGGCTTGCGGATCGGTCGCCACCACTGCATTACCTCGTCACCTGAGTCACGGTCACCCGCGCGGGCGCTTGTGCCTTGATGCGCAAAGTGTAGAAGCGGGCACTTCAGGGTCACGTTCCGGGCGTCGGTCGGCGTGGCTACCCTGGTCGAGTGACCCAAGCACCCAATACACAGCGTCGCACGCTCATGGGCTGGGCGCGGACCGCACCGACCACCGCCGACGTCCTGAGCACGCCGGACGTCGAGGCCATCGCCCGCGCCGTGGCCCAGGCCGGTGCACGCGGCGTGATCGCCCGCGGCCTCGGCCGGTCCTACGGCGACCCGGCGCAGAACGCCGGCGGCCTGGTCGTCGACATGACGCCGCTGAACCGGATCCACTCGATCGACCCGGACAGCGCGCTCGTCGTCGTGGACGCCGGCGTGAGCCTGGACCAGCTGATGCGCGAGGCGCTGCCGTACGGCCTGTGGGTCCCGGTGCTGCCCGGCACGCGCCAGGTGACCATCGGCGGCGCGATCGCCAACGACATCCACGGCAAGAACCACCACAGCGCGGGCAGCTTCGGCAACCACGTCGTGTCGATGGACCTGATCACCGCCGACGGCCAGATCCGCACGCTGACGCCGGAGGGCCCGGACGCCGAGCTGTTCTGGGCGACCGTGGCCGGCATCGGCCTGACCGGCATCATCGTCCGGGCGACCATCCGGATGACGAAGACCGAGACCGCGTACTTCATCGCGGACAACGAGCGCACGAACAACCTCGACGAGACGCTGGAGCTGGTCAGCAACGGCTCCGACGACAACTACACGTACTCGTCGGCGTGGTTCGACACGATCTCCACCGGCTCGAAGCTGGGCCGCGCCGCCTTCGGCCGCGGCTCGCTGGCCAAGCTGGACGAGCTGCCGCCTAAGCTGCGGGCGAACCCGCTGAAGTTCGACGCCCCGCAGCTGGCGACCCTGCCGGACGTGTTCCCGAACGGCCTGGCCAACAAGCTGACGTTCGGCGCCATCGGCGAGCTGTACTACCGCAAGACGCCGAAGGCCGCCCGCGGCGTGATCCAGAACCTGACGGCCTTCTACCACCCGCTTGACATGTTCGGCGAGTGGAACCGCGCGTACGGCTCGAAGGGCTTCCTGCAGTACCAGTTCTCGACGCCGCTCAACGCGCACGAGCCGCTGCGGAAGATCGTCCGGAAGATCGCCGAGTCGGGGCACGTGTCCTTCCTCAACGTCTTCAAGCGCATGGGCGAGGGCAACGCGGCGCCGCTGTCGTTCCCGCACCCGGGCTGGATGGTCTGCGTCGACTTCCCGATCAAGGACGGCCTGAGCCGGTTCTGCCAGGAGCTCGACGAAGACGTCCTGGAGCTGGGCGGCCGGCTGTACACGGCGAAGGACTCGCGCACCTCGCCCGAGACGTTCGCGAAGATGTACCCGCGGCTCGAAGAGTGGCGCAAGGTGCGCGCGTCCATTGACCCCGAAGGCGTTTTCGCCTCTGACATGAGCCGGAGGCTCGAACTGTGATCGACGCGGTGGGCAACCCCCAGTCCCTGCTCCTGCTCGGCGGCACGTCCGACATCGCGCTGGCGATCGCCGAGAAGTACCTGGCCGAGAAGCCGCTGCGGGTGGTCTTGGCCGCCCGCCCGTCCCCCCGCCTCGACGCGGCCGCGCAGCGCCTGAAGGACCGCGGCGCCGAGGTGTCCACGGTGGACTTCGACGCTTCGGACATGGCCTCGCACCCGGCCGTGCTGGACAAGGCGTTCGAGGGCGGCGACATCGACGTGGCGGTGGTGGCGTTCGGCCTGCTCGGCGACCCGGAAGAGGTCTGGCAGGACCACGCGAAGGCGGTCGAGCTGGCAACGGTGAACTACACGGCGGCGGTCTCGGTCGGCGTCGCGCTGTCGGAGAAGCTGAAGGCCCAGGGCCACGGCACGGTGATCGCGCTGTCGTCGGTGGCGGGCGAGCGCGTCCGCCGCTCCAACTTCGTCTACGGCTCGACGAAGGCCGGCTTCGACGGGTTCTACCTGGGCCTCGGCGAGGCGCTGGCGCCGTCCGGGGTGAAGGTGACGGTCGTCCGCCCCGGGCACGTCAAGACGAAGATGACCGAGGGCCTGAAGGACGCCCCGCTGGCGCAGACGGCTTCACAGGTCGCTGAGATCGCGGTGAACGCGGCTCGTGCGGGCAAGGAGCTGGTGTGGGCCCCGGCGCAGTTCCGCCTGGTGATGTCGGCACTGCGGCACGTGCCGCGGCCGATCTTCCGCAAGCTGCCGATCTGATCAGGCTTCGTCGAAGGCCCGGACCGCGAGGGCCGGGTCTTCGACGAAGAACTTCACGACGCGTACGGTCTCGGTCCGGCCCAGCGGCCGCGTCGCGACAACGGGGCGACGCAGGACGGCGACGATGTTCGTCTCCATGTTCTGGGCCATCACGAGCTCTTCGCCGCCCCAGACGAGGGTCCTCGCGCTCGGGTGGGTCTCCTTGCGCCGGGTCAGGCTCTCGACGTGCGTGCGCGGTATGCGCAGGTCGAACATCGCCGCGACCCGCAGCCGCAGCGCGCGGGGAGACAGCGTGTGCGGCCGGGTGATCGTCGTGGCCAGGTAGCCGAGCAGCCACGCGGCGGTGTAGATCTCCGCGACCAGCAGGATCGTCCCACCGAGCTCGCCGAAGTCGGCGAGCATGAACGCACCGGTCTCGACCAGCGCAACGGCGAAGAAAACCACGATCATCGGCCGCTGCGGGCCGGCGTAGGGCAGAGCCACGCCATCGGGCGGGACGTCCTTGCGGCCGCTCAGCAGCAGCCCGATGCTCGAGAAGAGCACAGCTTCGTGTCGCAGCAACCGCCGGATGACCCCCATCACCGGCCAGCGTACTCAGCCTCCGGCGGCGTGGGCCGGCATCAGGTACAGGTTCTGGCTGCCCATCCACGGCGAATCGATGCGCCAGCTCGCCAGCGCCGCCGGGGGTGGGGTGCGGCGGGTTGTCGCCAAGACCAGGTCCGGGCTGGTCGGGGCCACGCTGTGGTCGAAGTTGTGGAAGTTCGCCTCCAGCAGCGCTCGGCCGAGGTCGCCGCTGCGGCGCTTCGTCTCGGTTATCGCCGGGTCGACCGCGCCGCGGTCGGAGAACTCGTCGACCAGCTCGCAGTCGCACGCGTACGCCAGTGCGCCGACCTCGCCCGCCGTCTCGACCTTGCGGCCGTGGGCGATCGCTGCCAGCTCCTGGCCTATTTCGCGGTACTCCGTCGTCGATGCGTGGTTGCTCGTGATCGGCGCGAACTGGCGTGGGAGGCCCGGGAACGCGTACACCGCGACGCTCGCCGCGAGCACCGCGCCGGCCGTCGTCCACGTTCCGCGGCGGACCCGCTCCGGCACCGCTGACGCGCAGGCCGCGAGGAAGATCGTGGCGCCGATGATGCTCGGCGCGTAGTACCAGTGGTACGGCGGTACGCCCAGCCGGCTGTAGGCGAGGTAGTGCAGGGCACCCGCCACGGCGAGCGCCGCGAACGGCGTCAGACGGCGGCCCGTCTCGGAACCGCGGCGGAACTGGACGATCCACGCCACCCCGGCCACGCCCGCGAGCAGCAGCGGCAGGAACGACAGCGTCGCCGCGGCCGGGAAATTGCGCCAGTACAGCAGCGGGCCGTTGGTGAAGCTGAACGGGCCCCACGACTGCTGGCTGATCTTGATGACGAGCGTGTCCGGCACGGCCGAGCCGAGCACCACCCAGCTGAACGCGAACCAGGGCAGCGTCACCGCGAGCGCCGCGAAGGCCGTCCGCCAGATGCCGGCCCAGAACTCGCGGCGGGCGGCGAACAGCACCGCGGCGATCAGCAGGAGGTCGATCCGGACCAGCGCCAGCAGGCCGATGACGACGCCCAGCCGGCCCGCATGGCGCTCCCCCGCGTAGACCAGCGTCCACACCACGCCGGTGGCGCCGAGCGCCACCTCCAGCCCGATCGAAGACAGCAGCAGCGGGTTGACCAGCAGCAACGCGAACGTCAGCGGTGCGAACGCCGGCGGCAAGCTCCGTTGCTCGCCCAGGCGGCGCAGGCCCAGGACGAGCAGCACCTGCGCGGCGATGAACACGACTCCGGCGGCGAGCACGGCGTCGCGCACGACGAACGTGACCGCGCCGAGGGCCAGGACGTTCAGCGGGGACGTCGCGGTGTTCGCCGTCCCCTGTTCGATCAGACCCCAGTGGCCGTGGAAGGCGAGGTTCTTCGCGTAGGACAGCGTGATGTACGTGTCATCGATGAGATGGCTGCTGACCAGGGCGAACATCAGCGCGGAGGCCGCCGCGGCGCCGATCGGCAGGGCCTGCGACCGGGCGACGGGGATGGCCGCCGGCAGCGCGCGGACGGCTTTGGGGAGTTCTGCGGAGGCGCTTCGCATCCCGGACACCGTACCTCGCCCGTGATGAATCTGTGATCTGAGCGAGGTACGGGTAGCCCAGGCCACAGTCCGGGGTCAGATGCCGTCCCCGGAGCCGTTGCCGTCGCCGGAGCCGGTGTTGCCGCGGCCGCCGAAGCCGGGTCCGCGGCCGTTGAAGCCCTGGTTGCCGTTCGGGCCGTCGTGCTGGCGGTGGATGCCCGGGCGGCCGTCGCGGGGGCCGTGGTGGGTGGCCGCCGCGACCCCGCCGACGATGCCGCCGCCGACCAGCAGCCCGAGGACGCCCACGGCGACGAGCTGAGTGGCCCGGTGGCCGACGAACCGGCGGAACCCGCCGGGCTGCCGGGGAGCGGGCGCTCCCCACGCGTAGGACTGGCCGGGGCCGGGCTGGGAAAGCTGCGGGGTGGGCGGCACGGGCGGCGGTTGCTGGCCGTGGACGGCGGTCTGGCCGGACGCGGCAGGCGCGGCGTGGGGTACTTGAGCCGCCGGATCCCCCTGACCGGAGTCGGCGGGTTGGCCGGGCGCGGCGGGCTCGGCCGCGCCTTGCGCGGCGGCCGCTCCCGCGGCAGGCGCGGCGTGATCTGCCTGGCGGGCGGCCGGTTGGCCCGGGCCAGGTGTGCCGGGATCTCCCTGGCCGACGGCAGCCGGCTCGGCCGGGGCCGCGGACGGCGGAACCGTGGGCTGGACCGCCGTCGGCTGGTCGGCCGGTGCCGGCTGTTCGACGGTCGGCTGGTCGGCCCCCTCGGGGGTCTTCTCCGCGCGCGGCTGGTCGTTCATGGTCGCTCCTGTGGTCACGGGGACGGGCGCAGTGCCCGCCCCCACCACCTCAGGGTGCGACCGTCAGCTGTGTCCCAGCTGAAACGAACCTGTCGATCCGCAATGAGTCCGCGGCGGATTTCACAGGTAGAACGACAGGAACAGCGTGACCACCCAGGTCGCGCCCAGCACCTGCAGGATGCGGTCCTTGAGCGCGATCTCCTCGGGTTCGCCCGCGATGCCGCCGTCGACGTCGACCGCGTAGCGCAGGACCGCCACCACGAACGGCACCATCGAGATGAGCGCCCACACCGAGTTGTGCTCGGTCTGGCGGATCTCGAACGCCCACAGGCAGTAGGACATGATCAGGATCGCCGCCGACGTCGCCCAGACGAACCGCAGGTAGCTGGCCGAATACTTCTTCAGCGACGAGCGGATCTTCGCGCCCGTGCGCTCGAACAGCATGATCTCCGCGTAGCGCTTGCCGGCCACCATGAACAGCGAGCCGAACGCCGTGACCAGCAGGAACCACTGAGACAGCGCGATGCTGCCCGCGACACCGCCCGCGATGGACCGCATCAGGAAGCCCGAGCCGACGATGGCCAGGTCGACCACCGGCTGGTGCTTGAGGCCGAAGCAGTAGCCGAGCTGGACGGCTTCGTAGACCGCCAGCACGATCGCCAGCTGCCAGCTGGCCAGGAAGGACACGCCGAGGCCGGCCAGGAAGAACACGACCGCGGCCCCGTACGCGACGGGGACCGGCACGATGCCGGCCGCGATCGGCCGGTTGCGCTTGGTCGGGTGGGCCCGGTCGGCCTCGACGTCGATCGCGTCGTTGATCAGGTAGACCGAGCTCGCCGTCAGCGAAAAGGCCACGAAGGCGATGATCGCGTCGATCAGGAGACCGGTGCGGTCGGTCGACTTCGAGAACGCGAAGAACGGGGCCGCGAAGACCAGGACGTTCTTCACCCACTGCCGCGGCCGCGCCGTCTTGATGACGCCGCCGACCAGGCCGAACGGCCCACGTGACGCAGTAGGCTCAACAGCCTCCGCAGTCACGGCAGTTTCGTCGCTGTTGCGCTGCTCGGTCGTTTCGCTCATGGGTTCTTCTTCAGCTTCCGTCGTATCAGACCACCGACGAGCCCCCCGAGAGCTGCACCGGCCAGAACGTCTGTCGGATAGTGAACGCCGAGCACGAGCCTCGAGGCCAGCATCGGCGGTACCAGGGCGGGCACCAGATTACGCCCGGTCAATCCGGAGTAGAGCACCGCCGCCGCTGTCGTGGACGTCGCGTGCGACGACGGGAAGCTCAGCTTGCTCGGCGTGCCCACCAGGACCTCGACGCTCGGGTGGTCCGGTCGCGGCCGCCTGACCACGCGTTTCACCGCGATCGACGCCGCGTGCGCACCGACCACACCGGCCGAAGCGACCAGCCAGTCCTTGCGCCGCTTCTTGTCGACGACCGCACCGAGGAGGCCCAGGCCGAACCAGCCGAGTGCGTGCTCGCCGAAGTGCGACATGCCGCGCGCAGCCTTCACCGAAGCTTCACTCTTCAGAAAGCCCTGGGCCTTCGCCAGGACCGCGACCTCGCCCGCTGGGCTCCCCTTCTCAAGCATCGAGGGACCCGTCGAGCGGCGCGCCGTCGGTCAGGTGCGGGGCGATCTTGTTGTCGAACGCCGACAGCGCCGAGCCGATGGCCATGTGCATGTCGAGGTACTTGTAGGTGCCCAGCCGGCCGCCGAACAGCACGTTCCGCTCGCGGGCCTCGGTCTTGGCCAGCTCGCGGTAGGCCTCGAGCTTCTCGCGGTTGTCCGGGGTGTTGATCGGGTAGTACGGCTCGTCGTTCTCGCCCGCGAAGCGCGAGTACTCCCGGAAGATGACCGTCTTGTCCTTCGGGTAGTCCCGCTCCGGGTGGAAGTGGCGGAACTCGATGATCCGGGTGTACGGGACTTCCTGGTCGTTGTAGTTGACGACCGAGGTGCCCTGGAAGTCGCCGGTCTCGGCGACCTCGGACTCGAAGTCGACGGTGCGCCAGGTGAACCGGCCCGCCGAGTAGCCGAAGTAGCGGTCCAGCGGCCCGGTGTAGACGGTCGGGGTGCCCGCCGGGATGTGCTCGCGCACGTCGAAGTAGTCGACGTTCAGCCGGATCTCGATGTTCTCGTGCTCGGCCATCTTCTCGAGCCACGCGGTGTACCCGTTGACGGGCAGGCCCTCGTAGGTGTCGTTGAAGTACCGGTTGTCGAAGTTGTAGCGGACCGGCAGGCGCGTGATGATGTTCTCGCCCAGGTTCTTGGGGTCGTTCTCCCACTGCTTCGCGGTGTAGCCCTTGATGAACGCCTCGTAGAGCGGACGGCCGATCAGCGAGATCGCCTTCTCCTCGAGGTTCTGCGCGTTGGCCGTCTCGAACTCCGACGACTGCTTCGCGATGAGCTCGCGGGCCTCGTCCGGGGTGTGCGACTTGCCGAAGAACTGGTTGATCAGGCCCAGGTTCATCGGGAACGAGTAGACCTGGTCCTTGACCCGCGCGAACACCCGGTGCTGGTAGTTGGTGAACTCGGTGAACCGGTTCACGTACTCCCAGACGCGCTTGTTCGACGTGTGGAACAGGTGCGCCCCGTACTTGTGCACCTCGATCCCGGTCTCCGGGTCGGGCTCCGAGTACGCGTTGCCGCCGAGGTGGCTGCGCCGCTCGAGGACGAGGACCTTCTTGCCCAGCTCGGCCGCGGCCCGTTCGGCGACGGTCAGGCCGAAGAAACCGGACCCGACGACGACGAGGTCGTAACCTGCGAAATCGTCTTCAGTAATCTTGGCGGGGTTCGTGTGCGCGCTCACGGGCGTCGAGGGTACGCAGGTCGGTAACCCGGTCCGCACCCGACTATCACATTTCGGCCTACGACACACCTGGAAAGCAGTGCCTGCACCCGAGGACTTCTGGAGCTACTTCGCCGCGGTGGCCACCTACGTGGCCGTGCTGGCGCTCCCCGGCGGGGTCGTCGGGTGGGCCGCCGGCCTGCGCGGCTGGGCCCTGGCCGGGCTCGCGCCGCTGCTCAGCTACGCCATCACCGGCCTGGCCGGCCCGTGGCTGGCGATCGCGCACATCCCGTACGGCTCGCTCAGCGTCGCCGCCTGCACCCTGGTGCTCGCCGCCGTGCTGTACGGCCTGCGCCGCCTCGCCATCGCGCGCGGCTGGCTCACGCCGGGCGCCGAGGAGCCGGCCGTGCCGTGGACGCGCCGGGCGCACCTGGCCGTCGGGGCGTGCGTCGGCATCGCCGTGGCCCTCTCGATCGCCGTGGTGGTGTCCGGCCGCGGCGGGACGACCGCGGTGTTCCAGCGCTGGGACACCGTGTTCCACGCGAACGGCATCCGCTACATCGCCGAGACCGGCGACGGCTCGCTGACCGGCATGGGCACCATCAACTGGTACCCGGACGGCTCCTTCTACCCGAACGCCTACCACCTGGTCGGCGCCCTGGTCTACCAGCTGTCCGGGACGTCGATCCCGGTCACGCTCAACGCCATCACCATGCCCGTCGCCGGGCTGTTCGCGCTGGCCATGGCCACCCTGGTGCGCCAGCTCGGCGGCCGTGCGGTGTTCGCCGGCAGCGCCGCGCTCGTCGCGGGGGGCGCGACGACGGGGGCCTACGAGTCGGTGTCGAGCGGGCTGCTGCCGTTCGCCCTCGGCATCGTGCTGACGCCGCTGGCGGCGATCGCGCTGCAGCGGTTCCTCGCGCGGCCGGGGATCGACACCGGCGCGGTGCTGGCGCTGAGCGCGACCGGCCTGCTCGCCGCCCACTCGAGCGCGCTGTTCGGGGCGATCCTGTTCGCCTTCCCGCTGGTGGTGCAGCGCTGGTACCGGGCGGTGCGCGGCCGCCGCGTCGACGGCGTCCCGGAGGGCAGGGCCGCCTGGCGGGTCGTCGGCGGCGACGTCCTGCGGATGGTGCCGGTGATGGCCGCCGCCGGGCTGCTGGCCGCGCCGATGATCCTCGGCGCGATCGGCTTCACGTCCGGCTCGTACCCGTACCACGCCTGGGGCTCGCACATGCCGGTGTGGAAGGCCCTGGCCATGCTGGCGACGTTCAAGCAGGTGCTGCCGGTCCCGCAGATCTGGCTCACGGTGTTCCTCGCCATCGGCGTGCTGACGCTGACCGCGCTGCGGCGGATGCGCTGGCTGGTGCTCTCGGCGCTCGGGCTGTCCGCGCTGTTCGTGGTCGTCGCGTGCTTCGGCGGCGAAGAGTGGGTCATCTCGCTGTCGCGGCCCTGGTGGAACGACCGGTTCCGGCTGATGGCGCTGGCGTCGATCCCGCTGTGCCTGCTCGCCGCGCACGGGATGAGCGAGGCCCAGCGGTGGGTGGCGAAGGTCGCGAGCGGACGCGCGTGGGTGCGCGCGCGGCCGTGGCTGACCGGCCGAGTGGGGCTGGCGACGGCGGTGCTGCTGGTCGTCGCGATGGGCGTGCTGACCGGCGGCTTCTACCGCGCGGCCAACGCCAAGACGGTGTCGCTGCTGTACTACAACGGCCTGCCCGGCGAGGTGGTCCCGCCGGTCAGCCAGGACGAGATCGACGCGATGGACCACCTCGGCACGCTCGGCATTCCCGCGGACCAGAAGGTGCTCAACGACCGGCTCGACGGCACGGCTTGGATGTACGCCCTGACCGGCGTGCACCCGGTGGCCGGCCACTACGACGCCGGCGTGGCCCCGCCCGACGCGCTCTACCTGGCCCAGCACTTCGCCGACTACGACAGCGACCCGCAGGCGCGCGCGGCCGTCCGCCGGCTGAACATCCACTACGTGCTGGTCGGCAGCGGCACCATCCGCCGGGACACGCCCATCGCACGCGGGCTGCAGCACCTGGACGGGCACGACTTCCTGCAGGTCGTGTACCGGAACCCGGGTGCGGTCATCTACCGGATCGTGAAGTAGAACGCCCTCGTGGCCGCGGCGCCCCAGCCGCGGCCACGAGGGCCCCCGCACCCCCGGGGTGATCTCGGTCGTCTGCAAAGTACCGACGCCTGAGGACCGGCAATCGGTTTCCCGATCACCCCGATGTCACTCGATCGGACTAGCGCAGCTCCGGCAGGACGTCGCTCGCCACCTGCTCCAGGACGGCTTCGCGGCCCTCGTAGGGCGACGACGAGCGCGGCCAGTGCGAGATGACGTCGGTGAAGCCGAGCTCCTTCGCCCGGCCGACGGCGTCGCGGAACGCCTCCACGCTGCTCAGCGAGAACACCGGGGACGCGTCCAGGCTGAGGTGCCGCTGGATGCTCGCGCGGTCGCGGCCCGCCGCGTCCAGCCGCTGGTCGAAGACCTCGGTGAGCTGCTTGATGCCGGCCCACCACTCGTCGGCGGTCGCGCCGCCCTTGCCCGTCGTGACCCAGCCCGCGCCGAAGCGCGCGGCGAGGGTCATCGTGCGCGGGCCGTTCGCCGCGACGACGAACGGCAGCCGCGGCCGCTGGACCGGGCCGGGCAGGTTGCGGGCCTCGCGGGCCCGGTAGTACTCGCCGTCGAAGCCGAACTTGTCGGTCATCAGCAGCCCGTCGAGCGCCTCGACGAACTCGGTGAAGCGGTCGACGCGCTGCTTCGGCGTCAGCTCGGGGGCGTCGAGCACCGCGCCGTCGTAGTGGTGGTGGTCGACGCCCGCGCCGACGCCGAGGACGAGCCGGCCGTCCGAGACGTCGTCGAGGGTGATGAGTTCCCGCATGAACGGCACCGGGTGCCGGGCGACCGGCGACGCCACGAACGTGCCGAGCCGGATGCGGGAGGTCACCGTCGCCGCCGCGGTCAGGGTGGGGATCGCCGAGAACCACGGGCCGTCGACCAGGTTGCGCCAGCCGAGGTGGTCGTAGGTCCAGGCGTGGTCGAAGCCGTACTCCTCGGCGGCGCGCCACTTCGGCTCGGCGGCCCACCAACGATCTTCCGGAAGAATGACGATGCCTACTCGCACAGGTCCGGACGCTATCGGTTACCACCGACAGTCGCACGGACGGGGAAGGCTTCGCCCGAACGAGTCAGGGACAATGGCGGGGTGGAGAGACCCCAGTTGATCGCGTCCGATGTCGACGGCACCCTGCTCGGCCCCTCCGAAGCCCTGACCGGCCGCACCATCGCCACGGTCCGCCGGGTGATCGAGGCCGGCGTCCCGTTCGTGCTGGCCAGCGGGCGCCCGCCGCGCTGGATCGCCCCGATCGCGAAGCCGCTCGAGCTCACCGGGTACGCCGTGTGCGCGAACGGCGCTGTCCTGTACGACTGCGGCCGCGAAGAGATCATCGAGGTCCACGGCCTGCTCCAGCCGACGCTGCTGCACGACATCGCGCACGCGCTCGACAAGGCGCTGCCCGGCTGCCGGCTGGCGACCGAGCGCGTCAGCACCGGCGCGGTCGACCACGACATGCGCAACTTCGTGATCGAGCCGGACTACCACAACCCGTGGGGCGACGGCGAGGGCCGCACCGGGCCGCGCGCCGAGGTCCTCGGGCACCCGGCGATCAAGCTCCTGGTCAGCCACCGCGGGATGTCGTCGCAGGAGATGGCGGACGCGGTGAACGCGCTGTTCGACCGGGAGGTCGACGTCACGTACTCGTCGTCGGGCGGGCTGGTCGAGCTGTCCGCGCACGGCATCACGAAGGCGACCGGCCTCGCCGACGTCGCCGAGCGGCTCGACGTCGGCTCCGAGCAGGCCATCGCGTTCGGCGACATGCCCAACGACGTCGAGATGCTGCGCTGGGCGGGCCACGGCGTCGCGATGGAGAACGCGCACCCGCGGCTGCTGGCGGTGGCCGACGAGGTCACCGGGCCGGCCGGCGAGGACGGCGTCGCGCAGGTCCTCGAGCGCTGGTTCTAGCGTTCTAAGGGCGGTTCTAGCGGCGGTCGAGCTCGGCCGCTTCGGCCGGGGTCGGCGCCGTGCCGCCCAGGTGCGCGGGCAGCCACCAGCGTTCCTCGTCGGAGGCGGGCTGGTCGGGGTAATCGGCCTGGGCGCGGTCGAGCAGCGCGCTCATCCGGGTGCGCAGCTCCTTCGTGACGACGTCCCAGTCGTCGCCCTTCGCCGGGTGCATCGGCTCGCCGACGAGGATCGAGATCGGCACGTGCCGGCGGGTCAGGTCCTTCGGGCGGCCCTTCGTCCAGAGCCGCTGGGTGCCCCACAGCGCCATCGGCACCACCGGGACGCCGGCCGCCGCGGCCATCCGGACGGCGCCGGACTTGATCTCCTTGACGGTGAACGACTGGCTGATGGTGGCCTCGGGGAAGACGCCCACGACCTCGCCGGCCTGCAGCTTCCCGAGCGCCTCACGGTAGGAGCCCAGCCCGGCGGAGCGGTCGACGGAGATGTGGTGCATCCCGCGCATCAGCGGCCCGGCGATCCGGTTGTCGAAGATCTCCTTCTTCGCCATGAACCGCGTCAGCCGCTTGGCCGGGCGCGCGCCGAGCCCGCAGAAGATGAAGTCCAGGTAGCTGATGTGGTTGCACGCGATGACCGCGCCGCCGTGGCGCGGGATGTGCTCCGCGCCCTCGATCCGGATGCGGTTGTCGAGTACCCGGAACATCGTCCGGGCCGCCGCGATCACGGGCGGGTAAACCAGGTCAGCCATCCGGCAAGGTTACGGGACCGTAGGTTCGGAACGGCGGTTCAGCGGGGAAGAACACAAAACGAGGGCGAGCAGGATCGTGAACAGCGCGACGGACTGGTGCTTGATGCCCTCGATGCCGTCGCCCAGCGCCGCCGTCCCGAACTGCGTCACCGAAACGGCGAACAGGAACCCCAGCACGATCCCCAGCGCGGTCCGGCGCCGCGACCACGTCCTGACCAGCACGAACAGCCAGATCGGGACCAGCGCGAACAGCCCGAGCGGGGCGATCAGGCCGGTCAGCCACGACACCACCGGCACCCGGTACTCCTGGGCGTGCGGCGGGAACCCGGCGCTCTGGCCGAAGCTGCCGAGGTAGTCCGGGCGCGCGGTGAGCTGGTCGGTCGCGGCGCGGTCGAGCACCTCGAGGGTCCGGCCGGGGTGCGTTGCGAAGAACGTCACGACGTTCCGGCGGCTGATCTTGTCGCGGTACCGCGGGTACAGCGGGTCCATCGTCGCCGGGTGCGGGTGCCACCAGCCGTTGCCCGCGTACTGCGCGAACGACGGCGGCAGCCCGAGTTCGGCCAGGTCGGCCTGGGTGTCGTGCCGCCCGTCGACGATGTTCAGGAAGATCGAGTTGAAGACGTTGATCTCGCGCGAGTCGTCGCCGGGCCGCGCGGCGAGGGTGCCGTCGGGCGCCCGTGCGGGCTCGACGCTCTGCTGCGCGTAGAGCGTGACAGCGCCGATCGCGCCGATGACCAGCGCCGCCGACGCCCACCGCCGCACGCCCCGCAGCCCGCCGGGCCGGACCAGCAGGATCGCCACCGCGAGGATCGGCAGGATGGTCAACGTCTGGACCTTGGCGTTGACCGCCAGGACACCGCCGACGAACGTCACAGCCATGCCCGCGTGGCTCCACCGGCCCTCGCGCGCGGTCAGCAACAGGCCGCCGGTGGCGAGCAGCAGGCCGAGGAAGGCCGCGCCTTCGCCGAGGATCGCGGCGAAGTAGCCGAAGAACGCCGAGTCCGCGACGACCAGCAGCAGCCCGGCCGCCACGGCCAGCCGGACCCGGCGCGCGTGGGGCAGGCCGAGCACGATCGCGGTGACGGCGGCCGCGGCGATGACACTGCTCAGCAGGCCCAGCACGACCAGGCTGAGCGTGGTGTGGAGGCCGATCAGCCGGCCGATCCGGACGGCCAGGTCCGCCAACCAGCTCTGGGTGAGCAGGTACGTCGGCCGGCACGGGGCCGCGCCCGGGGCGGCGGTGTAGGTGAGGTGGATGAACGCCTCGGGGCCGCTGTGCCAGGTGATCCCCGCGCCGCACAGCACGCGGGCGCCATCGCCGTTGTTCGACATCGCGATCGGCCGCGGCACCAGGAACCGCACCACGAACAGCGCGAGCGACGCGCCGAACACCCCGATCCCGAGCCGGGCTTCCGCGCCCAGGTGCCGCCGCGGGGCCTCGAGCTTCACGAAGGACAGGGTACGTAGCGGAAGTCCGGGCCCTTGTCGAGGTCGGCGACCAGGGACTTCGCCTCCTCCGCGCGCGGGTAGACCGAGACCCAGTAGGGCGTGCCGAGGCGGCGGAAGGTCGCGACCTGGTACTTGCCCGCGTACACCGGGTCGATCGCGCAGTGCTGGCGGTCGCCGTAGCCGGCGTCCGGCACGGCGACGGCCGGGCGGCGGCCGTTGACCACGTAGTCGTAGTCGGTCGCGACGCCGCCGTCGTGCCGGCCGTCGCGGGCGATGTGGTCGTCGGTGCGGCCGAAGACGTCGACGATGAGCAGCTGCCCGCCGTGGGCGGCGAGAGCGCCGGGCGCGGCGCCGCTGACCACCGACCCGGGCGGCAGGTAGTCGCCGAGCCAGCCGCCGATCTCGGCGAGCTCGGTGCCGTGCGCCCGCCAGTCACGCACGCGGTCGAGCATCTCGGGGCTGAACACCGAGACGAGCACCGCGATCCCGGCGAGCCCGCAGGCGGCCACCGGGACCAGGCGCGTCCCCGCGGGCCACGGCTTCGGCCGCGGCGACGGCTTCCCGGCGACGTCCACGGTCAGCACGCCGTAGGTCGCGAGAGCCGCGACGGCGAACAGCGGCGGCAGCGGGGCCAGCAGCCGCCACGAGGGTCCGGGGTCGCCGCCGATCAGCACCGCCGCGGCGGCGAGGCCGACGGCCATCGCGAACAGCAGCCAGATCAGGGCGCGGGCCTCGGTGGCCGGGACAGCCGGGGCTTCGGTCCGGCGCAGCAGCAGCGCGACGGCGGCGACCAGGCCGAGCAGCAGGAAACCCTGGTGCGCCAGCGCGAACCCGGACAGGTACGGCCAGCCGGCGGCGACCTGCGAGCCGAGCGGGGCGCCCAGCTTCGCGGCCAGCGGCGCGGGGAGGAAGTGCTGGTAGAACGTCGCGCGCCAGGCCAGCCGGGGGATCAGGAACACCAGCGCACCGAGCACGAACCCGGCCGGCGCCCACCAGGTGTGCTTCTGCTTCAGCGCGGCACCGGCCAGCCACAGCCCGGCCAGCACGGCGACCACCAGGCCCTCCGGGCTGGTCATGACGGCGAAGGCGACGAGCACCCCGGCGACCACCGGGCGGCGCGCGGCGAGCGAGTAGCCGACGGCGAGGACGAGCAGCACGAACAGCGGCACCTCGGACCCCGACGCCCCGTAGACGGCGAGGCCGCCGGCGCTCGCGGTGAGCACCGCGGCGGCCACCCCGATCGCAGGCCGTGGCGCGGCGCCGTCCGGGGTGGCCGCGGCGACGATCCGGTTGACCAGGAAGCAGGACACGAGCACGCAGCCGAGCGCGGCCAGCACGCCGAAGAAGATCGCCGTCGTGCGCACGTCGGCGCCGAACGCGGCCCGCGGGAGCGCGATCAGCACCAGCCACAGGAAGTTCGTGTAGCCCTCGACGCGTTCGCCGGGGTTGAACACCGGGCCGTTGCCGTCGGCGATGTTCTGCGCATAGCGGAACGTGACGAGCGCGTCCTCGGTGACGGTCGCGAACAACAGCTGGTGGAGCAGCGACAGGCCGAGCGTGAGGGTGAAGACGAAGCCGCGCCAGCCGCGGTCGGTGTCGAGGCGGCTCCAAGTGAGCACCACAGTCGCGGCGACGACGACCCAGGCCACCACGACCGCGTAGACCACCCGGACCCCTCACGTCGGCACCGCACCTGACCCGCCCACGTCAGGTTATCGACCAGCGACGGCGGGGCGTTTCCCGTGGGGTGGCCGCTTGCCCGGAAAGGGGTACCGCACCCGATCGGGTGTTGTCCACATGCGCGCAAGCCCTGAGGACAACCGGTGGGCAACCGCGTCAGGCGGCGGTGACCGCCGGGCGGGCGGAACGGGCCGCCACGGCCGCCAGGCCCGCGGTCAGCAGGTCCGCCACCGTGAACATCACCCGTGAGGCCACCGCGAACGCCGTGGCCTGGCCGATCGTCAGGCCGCTCGCCGTCAGGACGGCCACCTGGGCCACCTCGCGGACGCCGACGCCACTGGGGAGGATGAACGCGAACGTGCCCACCGTCATCGCCACCGCCATCGCGCCCACGCACAGCACGAAGCCGCCGATGCCCGGGGTGCCGACCGAGTTGGCCAGGAGCCACAGGTGGACGCCCTGCAGGCACCACGCCGCCGTCGAGGAGGCGAACACCTTGCCGATCACCGCCCAGCCCAGCGGGTGCGCCAGCGGCGGGCGGCGGAGGATCCGCAGCACCAGGGACGTGCCCCAGGTCAGGATCTTCGGGTGCAGCATCGCCAGGCCGAGCGGGATGAGCACGAACAGCCACAGCGCACGCGGGCTGTTGCTGAACACCGCCGGCGCGGCCAGGAGCGACACCACCAGCGCCGACACCACGCCCACGCCGAGCTGGATCAGGGAGCCGGTGAAGATGCGGGCGCGGGCCAGGCCCGCCTTGCGGCCGAGCTCCATCTGCAGCAGGTACGCCCAGACCGAGCCCGGCACGTACTTGCCGAGCGAGCCGACCAGGCAGATCTGCGCGCCGCGGGCGTAGCCGATCGGCTCGCCGAGGTCGTCGACCATCATCTGCCAGCCCCAGGTGGACACCAGGATCGCCGCGACCAGGGCCACCAGGCTCAGCAGCGACGACTCCCAGGCGACGTCACGCAGGGTGTGCCAGAACTCGCCCCAGTTGGCCGCCAGCTGCTTCGCCGCGAAGCCGATGACCAGCAGGATCGCGACCCACCGGACGACGTCGAGGATCTTCGCCCGGGTGGACTTCGGCTGCTTGCCGGCCGCCGGCAGGTCCTCAACGGTCGTCATCGACGCTCTCCTCAGACCTGGACCGTGACCAGGCGGCTGAACTCGGAGAGCAGATCGTAGCCGTCCCACACCGCGGAGAAGGTCAGGGCGGAGCCGAACGGCACGATCCGGTCGACGCCCCGGCCCGCCAGCTCGTGCGCGAACGCCGTGAGCTCCTCGGTGGTGAAGCCGAACTGGCTGACCGTCTGGTCCTTGCGCAGGACGATCGGCACCAGGTCGGCCAGCGAGGCCACCCGCGCGTTGGCGAACGTGCCCGCGCCGAGCCACTCGCGCGGCAGCACCGCCGGGTCGGTCAGCTCGAGCGTCGCCAGGCCGTTGCCCTGGAACGCGATCTCCTTGACCAGGCCGTCGACCGCCGCGCCGTACGCCGAGACGCGCTTCTGGACGGCCATCGCGGGCTCGGTGACGTGCTGCTTCGCCGCCAGCACCTCGGCCAGCAGGGTGCGGAACTCGCTCCCCGCGGCCCGGGCGCCGGATTCGTCGCCGACCCAGAACACCGCGCGCGGTGACGAGCAGGCGGCCTGGTCGAACCAGTACGAGTCGTTGTAGAAGCCCTCGGCGGCCGCGCGGCGCTCGGCTTCCGAGGCCGCCTGCCAGCCCGCGACGGACGCGACGGCGAAGGACGAGCGGTCCGGGAACGTCAGGTCACGCGCGTGCGGGGCGAGCGGGTACTTGCGCAGGGCCGCGACCGAGCCGTCGCCGCCCCAGATGACGCGCAGGTCGGCGGCCAGCGACAGGGCGCCGCTCACCTCGTCGCTGCGGTCGTAGGTCACCATCCGCTGGGTGGCCGTGATGGCGGCCGCCGTGTCGGCGTCCACTTCGGACAGTGCGGCGTTCAGCGCCTCCAGCACCGCCTCGGCGGCCCCGGCCGAGCGCGACGAGACCCGCACGACGTTGTGGTTGCCCGCCAGCGCGGACAGCGCCCAGGAGTAGACGAAGATCGTGTCGACGTTCGCCGGCGGCACGTGGAACACCAGCCCGCGCGGGAACCGCAGCGCGTTGCCGGAGGTGTCCAGAGTGGACAGCGCCTTGGCGATTTCACCCTTGCGCAGGAAGAAGCCGAGCGACGCCAGTTCCGGGAACCGGCGCGCGGTGGCCGGGGCCAGCAGCTTGCGCGCGAACTTCGTGACGAACTCGACGATCCGCGGGTCGCCGACGCGCAGCCGGCCGCCCGGCGGCTCGGCGCGCAGCTGATCGACCAGGTCGTCTACCGAAACCGCATCCGACAGAGGGAAACGCTGGGTCAGGGAAGTCACGCCGCCGCTCCCGAGAACGTGTCCGAGCACCCGCGGGCCTCGGCCTTCGGCAGCCGGCCGAGCACGGAGAAGTGCTTGCCCGGCCAGTCGCCGTCGTCGATGCCGTTGTAGACGCCGAGGTCTTCGGTCAGCAGCACGTGCCCCGGGTACGACGTCGGCAGCGTCGAGACGACCTCGATCACGCCCGGCTCCCCGACCGGCTGCTCTTCCCACGTCTCCGGGTTCCGGATCACGACGTCGGCGAAGTCCGGGCAGTACAGCGAGTTCCCGGACGGTCCTTCGAGGAACACCGTGCCGATCTGCTCGATCATCCCGTAGTAGTTGTGGATCCGGGTGAGCCCGGTGTCCTCTTTGAACCGCCGCCGGAACTCGGTGTTGTCCACCGCGCGGTCGATCAGCTTCTTCCAGCCACCGGAGTGGATGAGGATGCCGTTCGAGAGATCCAACCCGTGGTCCCGTGCGACCTCGTACAGGTACAGCCACACCATGAACGTGAAGCCGAAGATCAGGAACGGCTTGTCGCCGTACTCGGCCAGGAACTTCTTGACCGCCTCGACGTCCGGCTTGTCGTTCTCGTCGAGCACGTACGTGTGCTTGCGGCCGAAGTTCGCCATGCCGAGCACGCCCGCGCCGCGCGCGGAGAACGACCGGCGGTTCTTGATGATGCCGATCGTGTCGACCATCAGCATCGGCAGCCGCTCGCCGCCGAGCACCTCCTGCAGCGTCGCGCCCAGCTGCTTGGTCTGCGCGCCCGCCGACTCCTTGTCCAGGTAGATGCGGGACGCGCCGGCGCCGGTGGTGCCCGACGACGTCAGCGTCTTGAACACCTCGCTGTCCGGGACCGACTTGAGGTCGTGCGTCTTGAACATCCGCACCGGCAGCCAGGGCAGATCCGCGATCGTGGCGAACGAAGCGTCGGACGCGATCCCCAGCGACGACAGGATCCGGTCGTAACCCTCGGAGTTCGCCCTGTGGTGGGCCGTCAACGAGGCCAGCTCGGGCAGCAGCAGGGCCTCCCGGTCGGCCTGCGACCGAGTGAACACGCTCATACCTTCGCCTCCAATGACCGGTAGTCGATCTTGCCGCTGGCCAGCAGCGGCACGGTGTCGATCGGGCGGACGTCGAACCCGCTGACGTGCAGGTGCAACCGCTCGGACAGCGCCCGCGACGCGTCCTTGCAGATGTCCTTGTCGGCGCCCTCGGCGAACAGCACGACCTTGTCGCCGGCGGGGACCGCCGCCACCACGTCGATCCCGACCGCCGCCGTGCGCACGGCCTGCTCGAGATCGTCGAGGCTGACGCGGTTGCCGAACACCTTGCCGATGCGCTTGAGGCGCCCGGTGATGAACAGGTACCCCTCTTCGTCGAGGTACCCGAGGTCACCGGTGGCCAGCACGCCGCCGAATTCGTCACCCTTGGCCAGGCCGGACTCGTCGTCCGCGTAGCCCATCATCACGTTGGGCCCACGGTAGACGACCTCACCGACAATTTTCGGGTGCGTGGTCTCCGAACCGTCGTCGCGACGGACCGAAAACCTGCCGCCCGGCAGCGCCGGCCCGGCGGAACCGAGCTTTTCGGCCAGCCGCTCGGCGGGCACCGTCGTCATCCGCGGCGCGGCCTCGGTCTGGCCGTACATGACGTACATCCGGCCGCCGACGGCGAGCATCTTGTCGTTGAACTCGGCGATCAGCTCGTCGCGCAGCTTCCCGCCGGCCTGCGTCAAGGTGCGCAGCGTCGGGTACTTCGCGGGGTCGAACTTGAGCCGCCGCAGCATTTCGTAGTGGTACGGGACGCCCGAGAGCGACGTGACGCCGTAGGTGTTCACCGCGTCCCAGAAGCCGCGGCCGAGCACGCCGGACGGCTCGATCACGACGGTCGCGTCCCGCACCAGGTGCGAGTTCAGCACCGAAAGGCCGTAGCTGTAGTGCAGCGGCAGGCACGTGGGCGCGACCTCGTCGGCGTCGATGTGCAGCACCTGCGCGATGGCGTCGGCGTTGGCCAGGATCGCCTGCCGCGAAAGCCGGACGAGCTTCGGGTTGCCGGTGGACCCGCTGGTCGGCAGCAGGACGGCGAGGTCGGGGTGCGGGACGACACCGTCGGCGGCGTCGCGGACCCAGTCGGCGCCCCGCGCCGAATACCCGTCGGGCGCGTCACCCGAAGCCGACAGCACGGCCGCCGGGCGGAACCGCGTGACCAGCCCGGCCAGCACGTCGGCGTCGAGCGCCGGGTCGATCAGCGCGATCGCCCGCCCGGACTCGAACGCGCCCAGGTAGGTCAGCACGCTCGGCAGGTCGACCGCCATCCGCGCGAAGACGACGCCGGCGGGCAGCGCCGCCATCGCCTCCATCGCGCGGCCGGCCTCGGCCGACAGTTCCGCGCCCGCCAGCGTGCGGCCCCCGGCCACATCGACCAGCCGGGCTCCCGCACCCAACAGCGTCACAGCACCAAGCCTCCGTCGATCCCCAGCACCTGGCCGGTGATGAACGACGCATCGTCGCTCACCAGGAACCGGATCGCGTTCGCCACTTCTTCGGGCCGGCCCAGCCGCCCCAGCGGCGTCTTGCCCGCGTTTTCTTCTTTCGCGTCCTCGGACAGGCCCGCGGTGAGGTCGGTCTCGATGACGCCCGGCGCGACCGCGTTGACGCGGATGCCGGACCGGCCGAGCTCCTTCGCCGCCGACCGCGCGATGTTCGCCACCGCGGCCTTGGACGCGGCGTACACCGTCTGACCAGCGCTTCCGTACTCGCCGACGATGGAGGCGAGGACCACGATCGCGCCGGACTTCTTCCGCATCATCGCCCGGGCCGCGGCCTGGACGGTGTGCAGCGTGCCGGCGACGTTCGTGCTCAGCGTCGTGTCGACGAGCTCCTCTTTGATCATCCCGAGGAGCGCGTCCTCCATGATCCCGGCGTTCGCGACAACGATGTCCAGCTTGCCGTGCTCCTTGGCGACGCCCCTGACCAGCGAAGACACCGCTTTCGCGTCGGTGACGTCCAGTGCGAGCCCGGAGGCGCCCACCGAGGCAGCCGCCTCCTTGGCGCGAGCCTCGTCACGGCCGGTCAGCACCACCGTCGCGCCCGCCTCGGCGAGCGCGCGGGCGGTGGCCAGGCCGATGCCCCGCGTCCCGCCGGTGACGAGCGCGACGCGACCGGAAAGATCAGTCATTCTTCGACTGGAGCTCGGTGACCATGTCCACGGCGACCTTGAAGCTCGACATGTCGATGACCTGGTCGGTGTCGAACTCGACGTCGAACTCGTCCTCGATGGCCGCGACCAGCGCCATGTGGCCGACCGAGTCCCACGCCTCGATGTCGCGGTACTTCAGGTTCTCGACGTCCACACCGCCGTCGAGGTCCAGCGCCTCGACGAAGACCTCGCGCAGCTTGGGGGCGACTTCGGACATGCGTGACTCCTAGTGCTCTTCGCGCGGGCGGGCGTCCCACGCCTTTACCAAGGTAGAGAGGTCACCGGGCAGCGTGACGTCCGGGAGACCTTCCTTGCCCTTCAGCCACGGCCCGAGGGCCTCGATCGTCTCCTCGTCGAGACCGCGGCGGGACAGCCCCACCACGTTGACGCCGGTGACGCGGGCCGGGTTGCCGACGGCGATGGTGAACGCGCCGATCTCGCGCCGCACCGCCGAGCCCATCCCGATCATCGCGCCGGGGCCGATCACGACCTTCTGGTGCAGGATCGCGCCCATGCCGAGGTTGGCGCCGTCCCAGATGTGGCAGTGGCCACCCGTGACGGCGTTGGAGGCGATCGTCACGCCGTCGCCGACCAGGCAGTCGTGCGCGATGTGGCTGTTGCGGAGGTAGTAGCCGTCGCTGCCGACGGTCGTTGTCCGCCAGGTCCCTTGGTGGACACTCACGTACTCGCGGATCCGGTTGCGGCTGCCGATGACGACACCGTGCCCGTCGTGATCGGGGTCACCGGTGGGAGCGTCTTCCCAGGCTGCAGGATGGGGACGGCTGCGGTCCTCGCCGGGCGTGCCGATCGTCACGTGCGGGCCGATCCAGTTGCCGTCGCCGATCCGGACCGGTCCGGCGATCACCGTGAACGGCCCGATGATGTTGTCCTCGCCGAGTTCGACACCTTCGCCGAGGACGGCGGTCGGGTGGATGCGGTTGGCCACGGGTGGTCGTCCGTTCGTCGGCGGCTGGGTACTGGGCGTGCTACCGCGCCCGGTAACGTGTGGCCCGCGTTGCTGCAGGGCGGCCGGGCGCAGAACCGGCGGCTCACTGTACCGGACGCACCGAAATCGCCTGCCGAGAGAGACTGCCCATGATCCCCATCACTGTGGTCGACGTCCGCGACGCGGAGGACCTCGTCGTCGAGGTGCTGCGTTCCGGCGCCATCGCACAGGGACCGATGGTCAAGCGCTTCGAAGACGCCTTCGCGGCGGTCTCCGGGACCAAGCACGCGATCGCGGTCAACAACGGGACCACCGCGCTGGTCGCGGCCCTGCAGGTGCTGGACCTGAAGCCCGGCGACGAGGTCATCACCTCGCCGTTCACCTTCGTGGCGACGCTGAACGCGATCCTCGAGGCCGGCGCGACCGTCCGCTTCGCCGACATCCGGCGCGACGACTTCGCGATCGACCCGGACGCCGTGGCCAAGGCCGTTACAGACCGCACGAAGGTGCTCATGCCGGTGCACCTCTACGGCCAGACCGCGGACATGGGCAAGCTCGCTCCCCTCGCCGCCGAGCGCGGCCTGCAGGTGATCGAGGACTCGGCGCAGGCCGTCGGCGCGTCGTTCGAGGGCAAGCAGGCCGGCTCGTTCGGCATCGGCTGCTTCTCGCTGTACGCGACGAAGAACATCACCACCGCCGAGGGCGGCGTCATCACCACGGACGACGACGCGCTGGCCGACAAGCTGCGCGTGCTGCGCAACCAGGGCATGCGCGCCCGCTACCAGTACGAGGTCGCCGGGCACAACTACCGGATGACCGACCTGCACGCCGCCGTCGGCATCCCGCAGCTGGCGAAGCTCGACCAGCTGACCGCCGCCCGCCAGGCGAACGCGAAGCGCCTCTCGGAGGGCCTCGCGGGCACGCCGGGCCTCGAGGTGCCGAAGGTGCTGCCGGGCCGCGAGCACGTGTGGCACCAGTACACGGTGCTGGTCGGGCCGCACGCGTTCCTTTCGCGCGACGAGCTCGCCGCGGCGCTGACCGAGCGCGGCATCGGCAACGGCATCTACTACCCCAAGATCGTCTTCGACTACGACTGCTACGCGGGTCACGACCTGATCCCGGGCGCGCGCGTCGAGGACTTCCCGGTGGCCCGCGCCGTCTCGGAGCAGGCGCTGTCGCTGCCGGTGCACCCGCACCTGACCGAGTCCGACCTGGACACCATCATCGAAACCGTTCGCGAGGTACTGGGCGCATGACGCATCGGATCGCTCTTGTCGGTACCGGGAACATGGGTTCCCTCCACGCCCGCGTGCTCGCCGGGAACGAGCGCGTCGACCTGGTCCGCGTGATCGATCCGCGCGAGGAAGCGGGCAAGGCCGTCGCCGAGCGGTACGAAACCCGGTGGACACCGGAGATCGGCGAACTGTCCGATGTGGACGCCGTCGTGCTCGCGTCGGCCACCGAGGTGCACTACGACCTGGCGCAGGAGATCTTCCGCCAGGGCAAGCCGATGCTGGTCGAGAAGCCGGTCTGCAACAGCTTCGAGAAGTCCCAGGAAATCGTCGCGCTGTCGGCGAAGAACGACATCCCGCTGATGTGCGGGCTGCTGGAGCGCTACAACCCCGCGGTCATGACCGCGCGGGCGCTGGTGCAGGAGCCGATCCACCTGATGGCCCGCCGCCACGGCCCGTACGCGCCGCGGATCAAGACCGGCGTCGCGTGGGACCTGCTGGTGCACGACGTCGACCTGGCGATCCAGTTCTTCGGCGGCGCAACGCCGTCGCGCGTGGCGTCCGGCGCGGGCTACTTCCACCCGTCGTCGGCCGAGGGCGCCGAGGACACCATCGAGACGGTCCTGTCGTTCGAGACCGGCCTGGCCACGGTTTCGGCTTCGCGGCTGGGGCAGCGGAAGGTCCGGTCGCTGATGGTGTCGGAGCTCGACCGGCTGATCGAGATCGACCTGCTGCGCCGGGACGTCACGATCTACCGGCACGTCTCGCACGACTCGGTCACCCCGGACGGCCTGGGCTACCGGCAGCAGACGGTCATCGAGATCCCGGAGCTCGTCACGGCCCGGGAGCCGCTCGCCACCCAGCTGGACCGCTTCTGCGACCTCCTCGAAGGCAAGATCGACGCCGACACCGAGCGCGACCTGATCCTGCCGTCGCACCACGTCGTCGAGCAGGTCCTGACGCAGGCCGCGGCCTAGCTCACCGGCGCCGGGAACGCGGCGGGGCTCCGGCGTCCACCGGGGCCCACCGCGCGGACGCCGAAGAAGACGTTGTCCTTCGACAGGTCGATCTTCGCCGTCAGCGCCGGGCCGACGTCGATCGCGTGCGTCCAGTCCGGGGCGGTCGTCTCGCGCCAGACGACCTCGTAGCTCGTGGCGCCCGGCGTGGCGTCCCAGAGCAGCTCGGAGTCGTTCGTCAGGGCCGCCGTGCGGATCTTCACGCCCTTCGGCGTGCCGGGCGCCGTGGCGAGCGACCACAGCGCCGCGCCGTTCACCCGCGCGACCCGGGCGATGAACGGGAAGTCGCAGAACTCCGGCAGGTCGCCGTACTGGACGCCGTTTTCGACCCGGACGTCCTGGTGCTGGTGGGCGAAGTCCTCGTTCGGCTCGGTGAACCGCGCCGCCGGGTAGCCCTGCTCCAGGAAGCCGATGTGGTCGCCGCCGCGCAGGTAGCGGTCGCGGCGGTAGATCACCCGGACCGTCATGCCGGTGACGTCGTTCTCGGCGACCGACTTCACGAATCTCGCCAGCTGCCGCGGCGGGGAGTCGTTCTCGCCGCCGATGCTGCGGCGCAGGTTCGCCTCGGCCGGGGTTTCGGCCGTCGGGACGCCTTCGGCGAACAGCCGGATCGTGAACGGGTCGCGGGTGCCGTCGTCGGCGCGGCTCGAGCCGACGATGTCGTTGGTGAACATCGCCTCGACGTCGGTGCCGGCCGCCTTGAACTGCTGCGCCATGAACCGCGAGCCGTAGAGGCCCTGTTCTTCCCCGGCGACGGCCGCGAAGACGATCGTGGCGGCCGGCTGCCGCGTCGAGAGCACCCGGGCCAGTTCCAGGGAAACCGCGACGCCCGAAGCGTCGTCGTCCGCGCCCGGCGCGTCCCCGGTGAAGTCCATGACGTCGCTGCGGCGCGAGTCGTAGTGCCCCGAAACGACGTACACGCGGCCGGGATCGGTGGACCCGCGCAGCGTCGCGACGACGTTGGTGATCGTCGTCGGCACCGGGATCCGGTCGGCGGGCGGCTGGACGTACGACTGCAGCGCGACGCTCAGCCGTCCCCCGGAAGCCGCCGCGACCTGCTGGAACTGCGCGAAGAGCCAGTCGCGCGCGGCGCCGATGCCGCGGGCCGGGTCGTCCTGGGCGGACAGCGTGTGCCGGGTGCCGAACGCGGCCAGCCGCCGCACGGTCGCTTCGATCCGCCGTTCGTCGACCTGGCGGAGCAACGCCCGCAGCTCGGCGTCCGGGCGCTGGGGGCGGACCGGGCCGCCGGGCCCGCGGTCGCCGAGTTCGGCGGCGCCGGCCGGGACGGCGGCCGTCATCCCGAGCGCGGCCGTGGCGGTGAGGAACGCTCGTCGAGAGGTCACGGTTGGGTTCTTACGCCCGCTTCGCGTGGCCGGGTACCGCCTACTTGGTGAGCCGCTTGCCGTCGGCGTCGTAAGCGATCAGGGGCGTCAGGACGGCGGAGTTGGGCACGTCGCCGGCGTCGAACCAGAAGATGACCACGCTCGGGTCCGCGGTCCACCTGGCCAGGCGCGCCTCGACGGTCCGGCCGTGCACCGTGGTCGTGATCTTCGCCGCCGGGCCGGCGAAGTAGCCGAAGACCGGGATGACCTGCCTGTCCAGGGTCTCCCCGCCGTCGGTCGCGTGGAAGCCGAACGAGCGGTCGGAGCCGCGGAACTCGTTCGCCACCAGCAGCGGCTGCAGCGAGGTGCCGGACCGGAGGCCGGCCACCAGGCCGAAGTGCACGCCCGGCAGCTCCGGCAGGTCGACGGCCCGCGCGTAGAAGACGAGCTCCCCGGCCGGCGTCCGGATCCCGGTGCCGACGACGTCCCCGATCGGCTGCTCGGCGGCCGGCACGCGGGACGTCGTGGACACGGCGGGCGGCGGCGACGGCGGCTGCGCGACCGGCGCGGGCGCGGGCTGCCGCAGCTGGATGGCGAACACCACGACGAGCACGACGGCGGCCGCGGCGGCGACCCCGGCGGTGCCGGTCAGCAGGCGGCGGCGACGCCGGAGGCGCGTCCCGTCCGCCATGATCCGGGCCAGGTCGGGTTCGGCGAAGGGCTCTTCGGGCGGCTGCCGGAGAGCGGCGCGGAAGTCGTCGAGCTCGTTCACCGCCCGCTCCCTCCGATCAGCGTGTCCTCCGGGTCCGCCTCGACCCGCAGCTTGGCCAGCGCCCGTGAGTTCGTGCTCTTCACGGTACCCACGGAAACGCCGAGCTCCTGGGCCACCTCGGCTTCCGGCAGGTCGAAGAAGTGACGCAGCACGACGACGGCGCGTTCGCGGTCGGTGAGCGTCTTGAGGACCGCGGTGAGCCACGCGCGCTGGGTGACGGCCTTGCCGACGTCGAGGCGGTCCTGCTGTTCGGGCAGGGCTTCGGCGGCGTACTCCCGGATCGGCCGCCGCCAGCCGTCGATGACGTGGTTGACCAGGACGGTCCGGGCGTAGCCGTAGGCGTCCTTGTGCCGCACCCGCGACCACGCGGCGTAGGTTCGCGTGAAGGCGGTCTGGGCGGCGTCCTCCGCCTGGTGGCGGTCCCCGGTGAGCAGGAAGGCGGCGTGGGTGAGCCGGGCCGACGACGCACGGACGAACTCCGCGAACTCCTCGTCGCCACGCGCCATGCGTCACCTCACTTCGTCCTCACCCAGCGACGGCCGGGGAGCCGGAAGGTTGCTTCGCGGCTCTTCCGCCGGGGCGCGGTGAAACGTTGCGTAACCGATACCTCGCACTGGGTCACTGAGGACTAGATTGTGCAGCGGGCGGGCCGTGCGGGTCCGTGCGGAGGACTTCACCGCCGGGAGGATCGGGCGGTTTCACGACGGCGGCGCCGGCGTACGGCGCCGGTGCCGCCGTCATCCAAAGTCCGCCGGCCGCGCTAGACCTCGTCAGCGTGCGGGGTGAGAGCGTTCAGGTCGAACTCGAGCGATTTACCCGCGAACTCGGCCTCCACGCGGCCGGACTGCTCGCCGAAGTCTTCGTAATCATCCTCGCTCAGGCGGTAGCGAACCATGCTCACCGGCGGAGCAAGATCGACAATCCAATAGTGCTCGATGCCCGCCTCGGCGTACTCGGAGAACTTCGTGACCCGGTCGGTGCGCCTGCTGCCCTCGGAGATCACTTCGACCGCCAGCCGGACGTCCGCGGCGTGGCAGCGTGCGGTATGTGCCTGTACTACAGCGTTTTCCACCACGATCACGTCAGGCACCCGAACGGTGAGCGGTACGTCGGCAACGACCATCTCCGCCTCGTTCAAGGCGCTGTAGCCGGCCGGCAACTTTTCGTCCAGCCAATAGGTCAATCGGTTCACGGCACGCTGGTGGACGAACAACGGACGCGGCGACACGACGAGAACCCCTTCGACCACTTCGACATGGAACTCCGGCGTCTCCGGGAGTTCCGCCCAGTCGTCGAGGGTCAGAAAGCGATGCGGCCAGTCCACGACACTCAACCGCCTTCTCCTCACCGTCAGTTACTGGACGTCATCTTCGCACGTCAGTCTGACCGGTCGCTACTGCTCTGAGTAGTCGCCCGATGGGGCGCCCCAGCCCGAAGTGTCCTGCCCGTGTGACTCCGCGATCTCCCGCCGCCGGGCGTTCTCCGCGCGTACTCGCTCCGCTTCGGCCTGGATGTACTCCTCGTCGTACCGCTGGAACACCCGGGCCGGATTCCCCGCGACCAGCGTTCGCGGGGGGACGTCCTTCGCCACCACCGAGTTCGGCTGGACCGTGGCGAAGTCGCCGATCGTCACGCCCGCCATGATCACCACCAGGCCGCCGATGAAGCAGCCCTTGCCGATCTTCACCGGCTTGCGCTCGATCAGGTCGCTGCCCGAATGGTTCTGCAGCGTCATGTTCGCCAGCCAGCTCGAGTGCGTGAAGATCAGCGTGTTGAGGCCGATGCTGGTGTGCTCGCCGATCTCCAGGCCGCCGCTCGCGTCCAGCGCGGCTCCTTCGCCCACCCAGCAGTGGTCGCCCATCTTCAGGTTCTCGGGACTGATGATCTTCACGCGCTCGCGCACGCGGCACGTCGAGGGCAGGCCGTAAAAAGCGGCTCGCTCGGCGTCGTTCATGTACTGCGAGACGAGCTCGGTCAGGATCTGCGGGCGCAGCCGGTGGCTGCGCTCGTCATCGAAGAACATCGGCTTCCGACACCAGCTTCTCGAACGTCCTCAAGTGCTCTTCCGCCACGACGTCGAGCCCGAAGTTCGAGCGCACCAGCTCGCTCTCGCGCTGGGCGATCAACGCCCGCCGCTCCGGGTCGTCGAGGAGCTCGATCACCGTGCGGGCCACGGCTTCCGCGTCGTCGGGGCGCACCAGCAGCACGTTCTCGCCGTTGCGCAGCTCGATGCCCGGGTAGTTGTCCTCGGTGACCGACGCGATCGTCGCCGTGCCGGACAGCATCGCCTCCAGGGACGCTGTGCCGCAGCCGCCGTTGAGGTCGTGCGTGACGATGTCCGCCGCCGCGAAGTACGCCGGGACGTCCTCCTTCGGGACCGCGCCCGTGACGACCAGCGCGTCCGAAACCCCCAGCTCGGCGGCCCGCTTCAGGAACGCGTCGTGGTACACGCGACCGACGACGACCACCCGGGTCGCCGGGTGCTTGTCCAAAATGGACGGCAGGGCCTCGATCAGCGGCAGCCGGTTGCGCAGCGGGATGACGTGCCCCAGCGACACGATCAGCGGCGCGTCGCCGATCTCGTGCTCCGCCCGGACGTCCTTCGTCACCGGCTTCGCGAAGTGCCCGGTGTCGACGGCGATCGGGAAGTACTCCGAGTTCGCGTCGCTGGTGCCGTAGCGGTCGACGCAGTAGTCGACACCCAGCTTGTCGAGGATCACGTACCGCGGCTTCATATACGCGAGGATCGGCCGCACGAGCACCGCGTCGAGCAGCCGGAACACGCTGCCGTACAGCTTGTTGTCGCTGATCAGCAGGGTGTGGATGGTCAGCAGTGTCGGCACGCCGTGGCGCCGCGCCCAGATGCCGGCCAGCCACGACAGGTCGAAGAACTGGCCGTGCAGGTGGATCGCGTCCGGCTTGAACTCGTCCAGCAGCTTCCACAGCCGCCGCCAGTTGCCCGGCCGCAGCGACGCGAAGCTCATGTCGAAGTCGATCGACAGGCCGATCTGCGGCATCTTCACCGCCGGGAGCCGCACGACGCGGTAGCCGTCGCGCTCCTCCTCGGCCGGGGCGTCGGCGTACGCCGCCGTGATCGCGAGAACCTCGTGACCGGCCGAGGCGAACTGCGCAGCCAGCGACGCCGCCATGTGCGCGCTGCCGCCCACCCGCGGCGGGAAGAAGTTGTTCACCACCGCGATGCGCATCGCACGTCCTTGGGCGGGCCCGGCGGTGGTGTTCACTCGGTTTCCTTGACCAGATCCCGCATGCCGTCCTCGACGGTGATCCGCGGCTCCCAGCCCAGCACGTCACGGGCCCGGCTGATGTCGGCCGCGCGCCGCGAGACCAGGACGTCACGCTCGTTGAACAGCGGCTCGACGTCGACGCCGACGGCTTCGATGAGGATCTTGGCCAGTGCCGCAATCGACGTGTCGATGCCCGTGCCGATGTTGATCGGCACGTTCGCCTTCTCCGACTCCAGCGCCGCGACGACGGCGTGCGCGAGGTCGGTGACGTGCACGAAGTCCATCGACTGGTCGCCGCGGCCGTCGATGATCGGCGGCTGGCCGTTGCGCAGGCGCTGGATGAAGTGGTTGATGACCGACGTGTAGTACGCCTCGATCTTCTGGCCGGGGCCGTACACGTTGAAGAACCGCAGCGCGTTCCAGGACAGGCCCTTCTGCCGCTCGTAGAAGCCGAGCAGGTCCTCGCCGGCGCGCTTCGAGATGCAGTACGGCGTCAGCGGGCGCAGCTCGTCGTCCTCGTGCATCGGCAGCCGCTTCGGGTCGCCGTAGACCGACGCCGTCGAGGCGAACACCAGCCGCTCGACGCCCTCGTCGGCGGCCGCGGCGAAGACGTTGTGGTTGCCGATCATGTTGATGTCGATCGACTCGTGGGGGTCGGCGATCGACTTGTTGATCGACACCGTCGCGAAGTGGATGACGTGCGTGCAGCCGCGCATCGCCTCGCGCACCGCGCCGCCGTAGCGGACGTCCTTCTCGACCAGCTCGACCTTGCCGGTGGCGACGAACTCGTTGACGCGCGTGCGGTCGCCGCGGGTCATGTTGTCGAAGATCCGGACCGTGTAGCCGCCCTCGAGCAGCAGCGGGATCACGTGCGCGGCGATGAAGCCACCGCCCCCGGTGAAGAGCACCTTCTTGTCGGACACCAATTTCTCCTCGGTCGGCGGCTTCAGGACAGGGACTGCACGGCTTCGCGCACGACCTCGGCGACGCGGGTGACTTCCGCGTCGGTGAGGTTGGCGTGCATCGGGATGGCGAGCTGACGCGCGAACGCGTCGGCGGAGACGGGCAGCGGGGCCTGAGGCCCGTAGATCGGCTGCAGGTGCGAGGCGTAGGTGCCGAAGTTGCACTGGACGCCCTGTTCGCGGATGCGCAGGGCGAGCGTGTCGCGGCTGACCTCGGGCGCCACCGTGAGCAGGTACGCCTGCCACGGGTGCTCGCGGTCGGGCAGCTCCACCGGCACGGTCAGCGCCTCGACGTCGGCGAACGCCTCGTGGTAGCGCTTCGCGACCGAGCGGCGGGCGGCGAGGAGGTCCGGGAGGCGGTCGAGCTGGACGTTCATGATCGCGGCCTGGACGTCCGACAGCCGGAAGTTGTAGCCGAGCTCGTGGAACTCCGGGATCGGCAGGGCGTTCGAGCCTTCGCGGCTGATCGCCGGCTCGATGCCGTAGGTGTGCAGCTTGCGGGCGTGCGCGATGAGGTCCTCGCGGTCGGAGACCAGCGCGCCGCCTTCGCCCGCGGTGATGCCCTTGCGGCCGTGGAAGGAGAACGCGGCGAGGTCGGCGAGGCTGCCGGCCGGGCGCGTCTTGTAGGTCGCGCCCGCGGCGCAGGCGGCGTCCTCGAAGAGCCAGAGGCCGTGCTTGTCGGCGATCGCGCGGTATTCGTCGAAGTCACCGGGCTGGCCGGCGACGTCGACGGCGAGGATGCCGACCGTCTTCGGCGTCACCAGGGCTTCCACGTGCGCCGGGTCGGCGCTGAAGACGTCCGGGCGGATGTCGGCGAACACCGGTTTCGCGCCGGCCTGCACGACGGCGTGGCCGGTGGCGGGGAAGGTGTAGTCGCCGACGATCACCTCGTCGCCCGGCTGCACGCCGAGGACCTTGAGCCCGAGGAAGAGCGCCGAGCCGCAGTTCGCCGTCGTCAGCGCGTGCGCTGTCCCGGTGACCTGGGCGAACCGTTCTTCGAAGCGCCGGCACGCCGGGCCGGCACCGGCGAGCCAGCCGGACCGGAAGACTTCGGCGACGGCGGCGAGCTCCTCTTCACCGACGGTCGGCTGACCGAGGGCGATGCTGTCTGACGACATACCTCTCCCATTGCGTGGGGACCCGGCGAAGTGTATAGACGCACGCTCAGGTGATTCACAGGCCCACGCCGAACTCCCGTTTGGAGGGACGCTTCCCCCAGGTCGGGGACGTCCTAGGCTGGTGTCCATGCGATTCGGGGTGCTGGGGGCCGTCGCCGCGTGGCGCCCGGACGGCACGCAGGTGGCGGTGGGCGGCCCGCGGTCGCGGACGCTGCTGGCGCTGCTCGCGCTGGAGGCCGGGCGGTTCGTCCCCGCCGAGCGGCTGATCGACGGGATGTACGGCGAACACCCGCCGGAAGGCGCGGCGAACGCCCTGCAGTCGCAGGTGTCACGGCTGCGGACGGCGCTGAAGGAGCTCGCGCCGGTCGAGTTCACCGCGGCCGGGTACCGGCTGGCCGTCGCTCCGGACGAAGTGGACGTTCACTGCTTCGAACGTCTCGCGCGCGAAGGCCGCACGCTTCTGAAGAACGGCGAGCACGCGCGAGCCGCGGCGGTGCTGGGCGAAGCGCTGCAGCTGTGGCGCGGGCCCGCGTTCAGCGACCTGGCGGACGCGCCGTTCGCCGCCGCGCAGGCGGCCCGGCTCGAGGAGCTGCGGGCCGACGCGGTGGACGACCACGTCGAGGCCCGGCTGCCGCTGGGCCACGCCGAAGACGTCCTCGCCGGCCTCCGGGAGACCGTCGCCGCGCACCCGTTGCGGGAACGGCCCCGGGCGCAGCTCGTGCGTGCGCTGGCCGCCGCGGGACGGCCCGCCGACGCGCTCGCCGCGTTCGAGGACGCCCGCCGCACGCTGGCCGACGAGCTGGGCGCCGACCCCGGCCCGGAACTCGCCGAAGCCCACCTCGCCGTGCTTCGCGGCGAGAGCGAGAAGCCGGTGCTGCCGGCGTTGCCCGCGCAGCTGACCAGCTTCGTCGGCCGCGGCGACGAACTGCGGCAGGTCGCCGGGCTGCTGGACCGCAGCCGGCTCGTCACGCTGACCGGGCCGGGCGGCACCGGCAAGACCCGGCTGGCCGTCGAAGTGGCCGCGGCCCAGGCCGGCCCGGTGGCGTTCGTCGAGCTCGCCCCGCACGACGGCGCCGGCGTCGCCCAGGCGGTGCTGAGCGCGCTCGGGCTGCGCGAGAGCTCGCGCGGTGGCCCGCAGGACCCGGCCGAACGGCTGATCGCGGCGCTGCGCGAACGTTCGGCCCTCCTGGTGCTCGACAACTGCGAGCACGTCGTCGACGTGGCCGCCCGGCTGGTCGCGCGGCTGCTCGCCGCCTGCCCGGGACTGCGGGTGCTGGCCACCAGCCGGGAGCCGCTCGGGATCACCGGCGAGCAGCTCGCGCCGGTGCCGCGGCTGGCCGTCCCGCCGCCGGGGACGCCGGCCGCGCAGGCCCGTGAGTTCGCGGCCGTCCGGCTGTTCGCCGACCGCGCGGCCGCGAGCGATCCGGCGTTCGCGGTCGACGACACCACGATCGGCGACGTCCAGCACATCTGCGCCGCCCTCGACGGCCTGCCGCTGGCCCTGGAGCTGGCCGCGGCCCGCGTCCGGACCCTGGACCTCGGCGAGATCGCCGCGCGGCTCGACGACCGGTTCCGGCTCCTGGCCCGCGGCAGCCGGACGGCCGAGGCACGGCACCGCTCGCTGCGCGGCGTCGTCGAGTGGAGCTGGGACCTGCTGAGCGACGAGGAACGCGAACTCGCCCGCCGGCTGACCGTGTTCGCGGGTGGCGCGACCGCCGCGGCCGCCGCCGAGGTGTGCGGCGCGGACGTCGACCTGCTGCCGGAGCTGGCCGACAAGTCCCTGGCCGAGGCCGCCGGCGCGCGGTTCCGGATGCTGGAGACGATCCGGGCGTTCGGCGCCGAGAAGCTCGCCGAAGCGGGCGAGACCGAGGCGTTCCACCGCGCGCACGCCGAGTACTTCCTGCGGTTCGCCGAAGAGGCGGACCCGATGCTGCGGACCGCGGAGCAGCTGACTTGGCTGGCGCGGATCGACGCCGACTACGACAACATCCTGGCCGCGCTGCGCTGGTCGACCGAGCACGACGTCGTGCTGGCGCTGCGGCTGGTGCCGCTGCTGGCGATGTACTGGTGGATGCGCGGGCGGCGGTTCGAGGCCGCCGGGCTGTCGCGGGCCGTGGTCTCGCGGTGCCCGCCGGAGCTGCGCGAGGAGTACGTCGAAGAGTTCCTGGTGTGCGTGCTCGGCGCGCTGGCGGGGCCGCCGCACGAGTCGCTGGAGCAGTACCTGCCGCTGGTCCGGCGGTACGCGACGGACGGTTCGTGGGCACCGCGGAGCCCGATGCTGGTGATGCTGCTGGGTGTCGTGACGGGCCCGCCGGGCGACGACGACGAGCTGCTCGGCCGCGGCGAAGGCCTGCTCGCCACCGGCGACGCCTGGAGCTGGGCGCTGCTGCCGATGGGGATGGGCCTGCGCTCGATGATGTCGGGCGACCTGGCCGGGGCCGAGGAGGGGCTGCGCGAGGGCGCGGCGCAGTTCCGGGCCCTGGGCGAGCGCTGGGGCCTGTCGATGGCCCTGGACCACCTGTCGCAGCTGCTGACGTGGCGCGGTGAGCACGAGGCCGCGCTGCCGATGATGGACGAGGCCCTCGCCCTGATGCACGAGATCGGCGCGACGGACGACGCCGCGGACCTGATCTGCCGCCGGGCCTGGGCGCGGCTGCTCTCGGGCGACCTGGCCGGCGCCCGCACGGACTACGAGCTGGCGGCGGCGACGGCCGGCCGCTCGGGCATGCCGGAGTCCCGCGCCGCGGCGTACCTCGGGCTGGCGAACCTGTCGCGGTTCTCCGGCGACCTGGCGGCGGCCCGGGAACTCTGCGAGCGCGCGCTGGCGGAGTGCTCGGGCGGCTCCTTCGCGGCCGAGACGGCCCGCGCCGCGGCCATGATCTCGCTGGGCCGGCTGGAACTGGCGGAAGGCCGTCCGGCGGCGGCCGCCGCGTTGCACCGCGAGGCGTTGCGGGTGGGACGGCAGTGGAACGCGGGTGACGTGGTGGCGTTCGCGCTGGAGGGCCTGGCGGACGTGGCCGGCCCGGAGCAGGCGGCGGTGCTGCTGGGCGCGGCGGCCGCGGTCCGGGGCACGGCGATCAGCGGCGACCCGGATGTGACGGCGGTCCGGGGACGGCTGGTGGAATCACTCGGCGTCGACGGGTTCGAGCGGGCCTACCGGACGGGCTCGGAGATGAGCGCGCAGAAGGCACTGGAGCACTCGATCGAGGGAATCGAGGGAGAGGTGTCCACAACTTCGGACACGTAGGCTCGGACCACGCGCCCGGCTGACCGCCGCGGCCGAGCTCAGGGGCCTGATCGCACCGGTTCCCGCAGTTCAGCCCCCGCGCCGCCCGCTGCCGCATTCGCGTAGCCTGATCGACCGTGCGTAACGTGGTAGTCGTCGGGGGCGGGATCGTCGGTCTGGCCGTGGCCTGGGAGCTGACCAGGCGCGGGCTGGACGTCACCGTCCTGGAAAAGGAATCCCGCTGGGCGGCCCACCAGACCGGGCACAACTCGAACGTCGTGCACGCCGGGCTCTACTACAAGCCCGGCTCCTTCAAGGCCCGGATGTCCGTGGCCGGGAACCGGTCCATCGTGGACTTCGCGCGCCAATACGGCGTGCCCGTCGAGGTGTGCGGGAAGCTCGTCGTCGCGACCCACGAGCGGGAGATCCCCGCCCTCACCACCCTCGCCGAACGCGCCGAGGCCAACGGCGTCCCGGCCAAGCAGATCTCGCCCGCCGAGGCCCGCGAGTACGAGCCCGAGGTCGCCTGCGTCGCCGCCTTGCGCGTCGAATCCACCGGGATCATCGACTTCCCGGCCGTCTGCCACACGCTCGTCCGGCTGCTCGACGAGACCGGCGTCGACCTCCGGCTGAACTCGCCGGCGGTGGCCATCCGGCCCGGACGCAACGGCGGGGTCGAGGTCGCCACCGGCGACGACGTCGTCCAGGCCGACGCGCTGGTCAACTGCGCCGGCCTGCACTCCGACCGCGTCGCGCGGCTGGCCGGGCTGACGCCGTCGGCGAAGATCGTGCCGTTCCGCGGCGAGTACTACGAGCTCAAGCCCGACCGGCGGCACCTGGTCAAGGGCCTGATCTACCCCGTCCCGGACCCGACGCTGCCGTTCCTCGGCGTGCACCTCACGCGGATGCTCGACGGCAGCGTGCACGCGGGCCCCAACGCCGTGCTCGCGTTGCGCCGCGAGGGCTACCGCTGGCGCGACTTTTCCGCGAAGGACGTCGCCGAGGTCGCGGCCTTCCCCGGGATTTGGCGGCTCGCGCGCAAGTACGCACTCCCGACCGGGCTCGACGAGGTCCGCCGCTCGTTCTCGAAGAAGCGGTTCGCCGCGAGCCTCGCGCGGCTCGTCCCGGCCGTCACCGCCGACGACATCGTCCGCCACGGCTCCGGCGTGCGCGCCCAGGCGATGCGCCGCGACGGCTCGCTCGTCGACGACTTCCTGATCGAGACCGCGCGCGACCAGGTGCACGTCCTGAACGCGCCGTCGCCGGCCGCGACGAGCGCGCTCGAGATCGCGCGCCACATCGCGGACCAGGTGTCGGCGGAGAGCTAGCCCGGCAGGTTCGCGGTCACCAGCGGCAGGCCCTGCTTCACGACGTCGCAGGTCTTCGTGTCGTCGCCGATGAACCCGCTGACCACCTGCACCGACGACGTGTCCGTGATGGCCAGGGTCGCGCCGCAGGTGACCCGCAGGCCGCCCATGTTCGGGAAGATGCCCCACTTCTTGCCGCCGACGTCGACGGTTTCGGTCGGGTTGACGCCCTTCGCCCCCGGCCACTCCCCGACCGGCGTGCTCGGGCCGAACCAGACCTCGAACGCCTTCTGGCCGCCGTCGCCGTCGGTGTCGTCCCAGAGGCAGTACGACGCGTTCGGCACCACGGACGAGGTGTCCTTTTCGCCGTTCGGCGAGATGTCCTTGAGCAGGGCCACCTGCTCCGGCTTCAGCATCGCGCACGGGTCCGCCGACAGCAGCGGGCCGCCCGGCTCCGGCTTGGCCGAGGTCGTCGGCGTCACCGGCGGGGCGTCCTGCCCGCCCGGCAGGTGCGCCGCGACCTGCGGGATGGCCAGCTTCGCCTGCTCGCACGACTTGTCGAGCTTGCTCGTCGAGACGCTGACGTAGGCGAACGACTTGGCGCCGAGCAGGGTGTAGAACACGCAGTCGTCGGGCAGGATCGAGGCGTACTGCGTCCAGGTCAGGCCGCCGATCTCCTGCGGCTCGGACTTCTTGAGGGCACCGGAGATGTACTCGTTGAAGTCCATGCCGGAGGCGACCCCGACGTTGAGGACGGCCGACGGCTCGACGTCCTCCTTCGAGTTCCAGAGGCACATCGGCGGCTGGAGCCGCTCCTTGTTCTCCGGCACCGAACGGCCCTGCGGCTGATAGGCGAGCGCGTCGACCTGGGCCGGGTCGAGGAGCGTGCAGGCGTCGACGGCCTTGGCGATCGGGCCCTGGCCGGGCACCGGCGACGCCGAACCGCCGACGGTCACCGTGCAGCCGGTCACCACGGTCGCGGCCGCCAGTGCCGCCGCGACCTGCCACTTGATCCGCATGGGGTCCTCCCGTTCGGCCCGGACACTACTGGGACGAACGGAGCAGCACCGCGGATCCACCCGATTCAGCGGGGCGTGAGGACTTCCTTGCCGCCGACGAACGGGCGGAGCGCCTCCGGCACGCGGACCGAGCCGTCCTCCTGCTGGTGGTTCTCGACGATCGCGACGATCCAGCGGGTGGTGGCCAGGGTGCCGTTGAGCGTCGCGGCGATCTGCGGCTTGCCGTTCTCGTCGCGGTAGCGGACGGAGAGCCGGCGGGCCTGGAACGTCGTGCAGTTGGACGTCGAGGTCAGCTCGCGGTAGGTCTCCTGGGTGGGGATCCACGCCTCGCAGTCGAACTTGCGGTGCGCGGACGTGCCGAGGTCGCCGGTCGCGGTGTCGATGACCCGGTAGGGCACCTCGATCTTGGCGAGCATCTGCTCTTCCCAGCCCAGCAGCCGCTCGTGCTCCGCCTCGGCGTCGGCCGGCTTGGCGTAGACGAACATCTCGACCTTGTCGAACTGGTGGACGCGGATGATGCCGCGGGTGTCCTTGCCGTACGAGCCGGCCTCACGCCGGTAGCAGGACGACCAGCCCGCGTAGCGGTTCGGGCCGTCGTTCAGGTCGAGGATCTCGTCGGCGTGGAAGCCGGCGAGCGGCACCTCCGACGTGCCGACGAGGTACAGGTCGTCGTCCTCGAGGTGGTAGATCTCGCTCGAGTGCTGGCCGAGGAAGCCGGTGCCGGCCATGATCTCCGGGCGCACCAGCGACGGCGTGATCATCGGCGTGAAGCCGTTCTCGAGCGCCTGCGCGATGGCCATGTTGAGCAGGCCGAGCTGCAGCTGCGCGCCGACGCCGGTGAGGAAGTAGAACCGCGAGCCCGAGACCTTCGCGCCGCGTTCCATGTCGACGCCGCCGAGGGCTTCGAGCAGCTCGAGGTGGTCCTTCGGGGCGAAGTCGAACTTCGTCGGCTCGCCGACGTGCTTGACTACGGCGAAGTCGTCCTCGCCGCCGATGGGCGCGTCCGGGTGGACCAGGTTCGGCACGGTGCGGAACAGCTGGTCGAACTCCTCCGACGCGGTGTTCTGCTCCACTTCGGCCGCCTTGACCTGCGCGGCGAGCTCCTTGGCGGTGGCCAGCAGCTGCTGCTTCTCCTCCGGCGGCGCCTTCGGGATCTGCTTGCCCAGGAGCTTCTGCTCGTTGCGCAGCTTGTCCGCGGCCGCGATCGAAGAGCGGCGCCGGGTGTCGAGGGAGAGCAGCTTGTCGACCACTCCCTCGTCCTCGCCACGGGCGCGCTGCGACGCGCGCACGGCTTCCGGGTCATCGCGCAGAGTCCTGGGGTCAATCACGGGTCAGAGGGTAGTCCGTACAGACTGTGCGGCCCTACTGGGTTATCCCGACAGTCTGATCGTTGAAGCGCTGTTCACGGCGTCCTCATACTCCAGGGAACCACGGAGGAGGCGCCCCGATGACCGATGAGCTGCTCGCCCGGCACCGCGCTGTCATGCCGTCCTGGATGTCCCTGCTCTACGAAGAGCCGATCGAGATCGTGCACGCGCACGACCGCCGGATGACCGATGCCCAGGGCCGCACCTACCTGGACTTCTTCGCGGGGGTGCTGACCAACTCGATGGGCTACGACGTCGCCGAGATCGGCGACGCGGTCCGCAAGCAGCTCGACACGGGCATCCTGCACACCTCGACGCTCTATTTGATCCGCTCCCAGATCGAGCTGGCCGAGCGGATCGCTGCGTTGTCCGGAATTCCGGACGCCAAGGTGTTCTTCACGAACTCGGGCAGCGAGGCCAACGACACGGCGTTGATGCTGGCAACGCAGTACCGCCGCAGCAACCAGGTGCTGGCGATGCGGAACTCCTACCACGGCCGGTCGTTCGCAACGGTCGCGATCACGGGCAACCGCGGCTGGTCGGCCTCGGCCCTGAGCCCGGTGAAGGTCAACTACGTCCACGGCGGTTACCGGTACCGAAGCCCGTTCCGCGACCTGTCGGACGCGGCGTACATCGACGCGTGCGTGGCGGACCTGGTGGACGTCCTGGACACGGCAACGGCGGGCGACGTGGCGTGCCTGATAGCCGAGCCGATCCAGGGGGTGGGCGGCTTCAGCCTCCCCCCGGACGGCCTGTTCCGGGCTATGAAGGAGGTCCTGGACGCGTACGGAGTCCTGTTCATCTCGGACGAGGTCCAGACGGGCTGGGGCCGAACGGGCGAGCACTTCTGGGGCATCGAGGCACACGGCGTGACACCGGACATGATGACGTTCGCGAAGGGCCTCGGGAACGGCCTCGCGGTCGGCGGCGTGGTCGCACGCGGAGACGTCCTGGACTGCTTCCAGGCCCAGTCGTTCTCGACGTTCGGCGGAAACCCGGTCTCGATGGCGGGCGCAACGGCGGTCCTGGACTACATCAAGGACCACGACCTCCAGGCCAACTGCGCGGCCCGCGGAGCCCAGCTGCTGTCGGGCCTCCGAGCAGCCGAGTCCCCGTTGGTGGCGGAGGTACGCGGCAAGGGCCTGATGATCGGAGTGGAGCTGATCAAGCCGGGCACGACCGAGCCGTTCGTCGCCGCGGCGGCCCGCATGCTGGAGGAGACGAAGAAGCGAGGATTGCTGATCGGCAAGGGCGGCCTCCACGGCAACGTCCTGCGCCTGGGCCCCCCAATGACGTTGACGGCGGACGAAGCCCAGGAGGGCCTGCAAATCCTGGTGGACGCACTGGCAGCAACGCACGAGGCCCTGACCTGACCCGAACCAAGGAGCGGGGTGGTCATCCCGTCGCCTGAGGCCGTCAAATCACTTTGAGCCGGGCCCGCAACACACAGCGCAACGCGAGAGAGCAGCGCAAGATTGCGGGCCCGGCTCAAAGTGATAGGCCTCAATCAGGCGACGGGATGACCACCCAGCGGCCCACCTCCCAAACGAGAGATGACAGCGGC
>NZ_JBFBBT010000011.1:240065-329383 GCF_040682815.1 Amycolatopsis sp. NPDC051102 | reverse complement strand
GCACCCCCCCGCGCGGCGCTCGCTGGGTATGCGGGCGCGGCCCCCCCGGGGGGGGGGGGTTTTGTGTTGACGGGCCCCTAAAACCCCCCCAAACCCCCCCCCACGGGCGTGGCGGGGTCAGCCGGCGAGCTTCACGCCGATGTCGCGCAGGCCGTCGAGGTCGTGGACGTCGCCGGCCAGCGCGGGCACCCGGGCCAGCGCCACCTCCGGGTGCGCCCGGGTGAACCGCGCCAGCAGCCGCTCCTCGCGGGCCGCGAGGTCGACGCGGTCGGCGTGCAGCCGCAGCACCGCTTCGGCCAGGGGCGCGTTCTGCAGCGTCTCGGCCGCCGCCAGCGCCTCCGCGCCGGACAGCGACGCCAGCACCGGGTGCGTCCGGTTCGCGATCAGCCCGGCCAGCGGCATCGACTCGGCCGACAGCCGCTCGACGAAGTAGGACGCTTCCCGCAGCGCGTCCGGCTCCGGCGCGGCCACGACCAGGAACGACGTCCCCGACGAGCGCAGCAGCTCCGCGGTCTTGCGGGCACGCTCGCGGAAGCCGCCGAACATGCTGTCGAAGGCCTGCATGAACGCCGACGCGTCGGTCAGCAGCTGGCCGCCGATGATCGTCGAAACCGCCTTGGCGAACATCGAGAACCCGGCGTTGACGACCTTGCGCAAGCCCCAGCCACCGGCCTTCGCCGGCGCGGTGAGCAGCCGGATCATCCGGCCGTCCAGCGCGGAGGAAAGCCGCGTCGGCGCGTCCAGGAAGTCCAGGGCGGACCGGCTCGGCGGGGTGTCGACGATGATCAGGTCCCACTCGCCGGTGGCCGCGAGCTGGCCCAGCTTCTCCATCGCCATGTACTCCTGCGTGCCGGAGAACGACGTGGAAATCGTCTGGTAGAAGGGGTTCTGGAGCAGCTGCTCGGCGCGTTCCGGCCCGGCGTGCACGCGCACCATGTCGTCGAACGTGCGGCGCATGTCGAGCATCATCGCCCACAGCTCGCCCTTGGGCTCGAAGCCCTCGACCTGCACCTGCCTCGGGTGGTTGCCCAGTTCGCGCAGGCCGAGCGCCTGCGCCAGCCGCCGCGCGGGGTCGATCGTCAGCACCACCGTCTGCCGTCCGCGCTCGGCCGCGCGCAGGGCCAGCGCCGCGGCGGTCGTCGTCTTGCCGACGCCGCCGGAGCCGCAGCAGACGATCACGCGGCTTTCCGGGTCGTCGAGCAGCGCGTCGATGTCGATCGTGGTCACAACCGCACCCCCTGGTCGGTCAGGGCTTCCGCCAGGTCGTAGAGGGCCGCGACGTCGACGCCCTCGGTCAGGTCCGGCAGCTCCAGGGTCGGCAGGTCGGCCTCGGCGAGCTGCTCGCGCGCCCGCTGCTCGGCGGCGACCCGCACGGCGTGCTCGACAGTCTCGTCGACCAGCGCCTCCAGGGTCGCCTGCGGCAGCTTCAGCCCGGCCGACGCCAGCCCGTCGCGGACGCGGGAGGCGTCGACGCGCCCGTCCGCGGCGGCGGTCACCGACCGGGCGGGCAGCCGCGGCGGCCGGACCCGGTTGACCAGCACCGCGCCGGGACGCAGGTCGGCGCCGTCGAGCTCGGCCACGGCCTCGACGGTTTCGCGGACCGGCATCTCCTCCAGCAGCGTGGCCAGGTGGACCGCGGTCTCGCCGGAGTGCAGCAGCCGCACCACCCCCTCGGCCTGGCCGCGGATCGGGCCGGTCTTCGCGAGGTCGGTGAGGGCCTTGGTGACGTCGAGGAACTTGACGACCCGGCCGGTCGGCGGCGAGTCGACGACCACGGCGTCGTAGGTGTGCCGCCCGTCGGACTCGGTGCGGCCGACGCACTCCTTGATCTTCCCGGTGAGCAGGACGTCGCGGAGCCCGGGCGCAAGGGTGGTGGCGAACTCGATCGCGCCCATCCGCCGCAGCGTCCGGCCGGCGAAGCCGAGGTTGTAGAACATCTCGAAGTACTCGAGCAGCGCGGCTTCGACGTCGATGTGCAGCGCCCGCAGCTCGCCCCCGCCGGGGACGGACGCGATGCGCTGCTCGGCGTAGGGCAGCGGCTCGGTGTCGAAGAGCTGGGCGATGCCCTGGCGGCCTTCGACCTCGATGAGCAGCACGCGGCGGCCTTGGCGGGCGAGCGCGAGGCCGAGCGCGGCGGCGAGCGTCGTCTTGCCGGTCCCGCCCTTGCCGGTGACGAAGTGCAGCCGGGCGCGGGCAAGCTCGTCGGTCCAGCCGGCATGGGGAGTGGTCACTTCTTCACCCTAAATCAGCTCTCAGCTGGCCAGCAGCATGACGCTGACCGCAGCCGTGACCACCGCCACCAGCACCCAGGCGGCGAGCCCGGGCAGCACGGTGAGGGTGAGCACACCGAGCACGACCAGCAGCGTGAAGGTGATCACGCCGCCGACCGCGACCTGGCCGGAACTCTGCGTCCGGTCGCGCACTTTCGCCATCACGACCAGCACCAGGGGCAGCCCGGCCGCCGCGAGCAGCGCCGTCGCGATCACCCGCCACGTTTCCACGGACCCACGCTAGCGGCGTGAGATGAACCACACTCCGGCGCGTCGCGACGCGTTTCCCGGCGGTGGCCCCCGGCGCGCTTGCCCGCTTGGCTACGCTCCCGGCTATGAGCGCCACCAAGTGGGAGTACGCCACCGTCCCTCTGCTGATCCACGCCACCAAGCAGATCCTCGACCAGTGGGGCGAGGACGGCTGGGAGCTGGTCACCGTGCTGCCGAACCCGAGCGGCGAGCAGCACGTCGCCTACCTCAAGCGTCCGAAGGGCTGATCCGGGTGAGCTGGAGCGAACGGCTGAAGGAACTCGGCATCGAGCTGCCGGGTGTGGCGGCTCCGCTGGCCGCGTACGTGCCCGCCGTGCAGAGCGGCAAGCACGTCTACACCTCCGGCCAGCTGCCCTTCGTCGACGGCGTGCTCGCCGCGACCGGCAAGGTCGGCGCGGAGATCAGCCCCGAAGAGGCGAAGGGCCACGCCCGCACGTCGGTGCTCAACGCGCTCGCGGCCGTGCACGCACTGGTGGGCATTGACAACGTCACGCGGATCGTCAAGGTTGTCGGCTTCGTGGCTTCCGCGGAAGGCTTCACCGGCCAGCCGGCGGTCGTCAACGGCGCGTCCGAGCTCCTCGGCGAGGTCTTCGGCGACGCGGGCGTGCACGCCCGCTCGGCGGTCGGCGTCGCGGAGCTGCCCATCGGCTCGCCGGTGGAGGTCGAACTGATCGTGGAGGTGCAGTGATGGACCCGGACATCGAGCAGTCCACGCACGAGCTGCTGCTCCGGCTGGCCGGGCGGCTGCCCGACCAGCTGCTGTGGCGGTTCCGCGACTGGCTCGGCGAGGGCGCCATGGGCACCCTCGCCCGGACCCTGCCGAGGTCTTTGCTTAAGCACAGGATTGACCTCGACCAGACGGAGTACCGCCTGCTTGTGGCCGGGCTGATCCCGCACGGCGCCGACTGGCACCAGGTCAGTTCGACCCTGGGGGTAGACGACGTCTCCGAGAACCGGTACACATTCACGTCGAGTGCGCCCGAATGGGTTAACTCGGTCGACTCCGTGTCCGTTCTGATCCACGCAACGTTGCGGGGTCGCCCGGACGTGGGGGAAGTGCGGCAGAGCTGGCGACACGTCGGTGTGGTCGGGCAGGGGACCGCCAAGCGCGTCCTGCTCATCACCGCGCAGGCCGGCTTGCCGAGGTTGACGGGCGAACTGCAGCGCGTGTTGCGGGTCCTGGGCGACGAAGAGCCCAGCGTCGAGGTCATCCCGCCGCGCTTCGACCTGCCGGGGTACCACCGGGCCGCGCTGGCCGACTCAGAGCTGGTCTGTGTGGGCGCGGTGACGGGGAACCGGCTAGTAGCCGCATAACGCTCGCCCGCCAGCGAGCTGGGAGGGAGCAAGGCAATGGTGGAGGTCCACGACGGCCCGCCCATGGACGGGTTCTCGGTGCCCCTGCGCCTGCACAACCTGTTGCTGGCCCTGGCGGGCCGGATCGACGACAGCGCGCTCACCGAGGCGCGTGAGCTGATCGCCCGGGCGCACATCGACGAGGCGGTCGAGCTGACCACCGGCACGCTCATCGCGGGCCGGATCCCGGTCAGCTCCGCCGAGCAGCGCGAGCTCGCGCTCGTCCTCGAGATGAGCCGGTCGGACGCGACGCTGGCGAACGACCTGCTGGTCGACGAGGCCGACCCGGTCAACACGCACCGGTTCAGCGGCGAGAACTCCCCGGAGTTCGGCATCGCCGAGGCGCTCGACCGGACGCTGCAGGTGCTGCCGGACGTCCGGTCGGTGCACGCGGTGTGGCGCAACACCCCGGCCGGCAGCGTGCCGGGCGCGCTGCCGCAGCGCGTGGTGCTCGTCGAGCTGGGGCCGGAGGGCAACCCGCCCGCCGTCGCCTTCCGCGTCGACACGGCACTGCGCCGGGCCGGGATCCACTCGGTCGTCGAGGTCAGCGGTCCGGGCGTCGCGCACTCCGAGTACCACCAGGCCGCTTCGGCGGCCGCGTCGCCGGCCTGGGTGACCGGGAGTACGTCGTCGCCCGCGTCGACGTACCGTCCCGAACCCGCCAAGCCGTCGGCGCCGGTGAACCCGGAGCCGGTCGCGGAGTCGGGCAGCCGGCACAGCATGCGGTCCGCGAGTGCCACCACGGCACCGGCCGAGCCGGTCGCCCCGGTGGTGCCGATCGTGTCGCCGCCGCCCGCCCCCGAGCCGCCCCGCAAGGCGCGCTCGGAGACGCGGGCGGAGCGCACCGCCGACCTGACGCCGGCCGAGGTGGCGCAGCTGCGGCAGGCGCTGGCCGAGGACCCGGAAAAGGGCCGCGAGATCGCCGCGGGCAAGCCGTCGATGCACGAAGTCGTCGAGCTGCCGGCGCTGGACCTGGACGACCCGAGCCTGAGCGAGCGCGACCGGGCGCTGCTGCGGGAGCTGCACGCCGAGCTGGCCGAGCGCGAGCGGGCCGAGGCGGCGAAGATGCGGCTCAACGGCGCGTCCCGCTCCGGCGGTGACCAGCGCGGCTGGACCGCACCTTAGGTTCACTTCCCGGCGAAGGCGGCACTTTCACGTGAAAGTGCCGCCTTTTCCGTGTCCGGCGTGCCACAACTGCGCGACGGCGCGTCGGGTGCCGGAGGTATGTTTCCCGGGTGGAGCAGCCCAAGGAGTTCGTCTTCGACATCCCGGTCGGCGCGGGGGTGGCCACCCGCGCGAACGCCGACGGCCCGCCGGCGACGCCGAAGGACGCGGCCACCGTCATCCTGGTCCGGGACGGCGCCGACGGCGTCGAGATCTTCCTCCAGCACCGGGTCAAGGGCATGCCGTTCGCGGGCGGGATGACCGTGTTCCCCGGCGGCGGGGTCGACCAGCGGGACGCCGACACGTCGGTGGCCTGGGCCGGCCCGGAGCCGTCGTGGTGGGCCTCGCGGTTCGGCTGCGACGAGGCTTTGGCGCGGGCGCTGACCTGCGCGGCGGTGCGCGAGACGTTCGAGGAGTCCGGGGTGCTGCTCGCGGGCGACGCGGACGCGGTGCTCACCGACGTCACGCCGTACGCGGCCGCCCGCCAGGCCCTGGAGACGCGCGAGGTGTCGCTGGCCGGCTTCCTCGCCGGCGCCGGGCTGACGCTGCGGGCCGACCTGCTGCGCCCGTGGGCGCACTGGATCACGCCCGAGCAGGAGCCGCGCCGCTACGACACCCGCTTCTACGTCGCGAAGCTGCCGGAAGGCCAGGAAGCCGACGGGGCGACGTCGGAGGCGTCGAGCTCCGGCTGGCAGCGCCCGGCGGACGCCATCGCCGACGCGCGCGAAGGCCGCCGGATGCTGATGCCGCCGACCTGGCTGACGCTGAGCGAGCTGGCGGAGTTCGCCACCGCCGACGACGTGCTGAACGCGCCGCGCGAGATCGTCCGGATCGCGCCGACGCTGGTCCGCGAGAACGACCAGGTCCGCGTCGTGCTGGAGAAGCGATGACCGCCCCCGCGTACGGCGTCCTGCGCCAGGTCTCCGAGACGGCGTCGGTGCTGCTGGAGAACAACCCGTCGTCGATGACGCTCGAAGGCACCAACAGCTGGGTGCTGCGGGCGGCGCCGGACGTCCCGGCCGTCGTCGTCGACCCGGGCTACCGCGACCTCGAGCACCTCGAGCTGCTGGCCGGGGCCGGCGCGGTCGAGCTGATCCTGCTGACGCACTTCCACCCCGACCACGCCGAGGGCGCGCCGTGGTTCGCCGAGCGCGTCGGCGCGCCGGTGCGGGCGTTCGACCCCGCGCTGTGCCTCGACGCGAAGTCCTTTGTGGACGATGAGGTGATCTCGGCGGGCGGCCTGTCGATCCGCGTGCTGCACACGCCGGGGCACACCGACGACTCCGTGTCGCTGGTGCTCGACGGCCAGGTGCTGACCGGCGACACCATCCTCGGCCGCGGCACCACGGTGCTGCACGACCTCGGCGACTACCTGCGTTCGCTGCGGAAGCTCGTCGAGCTCCCGCCGGGCACGCTCGGGCTGCCCGGCCACGGCCCCGAGCTGCCCGACCTGCAGGCGACCGCCCGCGAATACCTCGCCCACCGGGAACAGCGGCTCGACCAGGTGCGTTCGGCTTTGCAGACGCTCGGGGCGGACGCCACGCCCCGCCAGGTCGTCGAGGTCGTGTACGCCGACGTCGACCGGGCGTTGTGGGCGCCTGCCGAACTGAGCGTGCAGGCGCAGCTGGACTACCTGCGGTCGGAGGAGAACGGATGAGCAACGTCGAGGTCGAGTTCTACTGGCGGCCGGGGTGCGGCTTCTGCGCCGCACTGGAGCGGCCGCTGTCGAAGAGCGGCTTCAACGTCCGCGCGATCAACATCTGGGAGGACCCGGCGGCGGCCGCGCGGGTGCGCGAGGTGGCGAACGGGAACGAGACCGTGCCGACGGTGATCGTCGGCTCGAAGGCCATGGTGAACCCGTCGTTCGCCGAGGTCGAGGCGGCGGTCAAGGCCGCGTCGGCCTGAGTGCCGTCGTGACGACGCGGAGTCGATCGAGCACCCGGCGCCGATGATCCGGCCGCTGAAGCGCTTCGCCTGATGGGAGCCGGTGTAGCAGGAGCAGGCAGGCGGGCGACTCACAGCCTGTGGATGATGAGCGCGCGATCGACTTCGTACTCAACGGCGTGCAGCACCGCCTGAGCCGGGCGCAGGTGCTGCACGCCGCCGGCCTGGGCGGCCCCGAGCCGATCCGCACGCACTGGGTGTCGATCGGCGAGGAGCGCTGGCCGCCGAGGCAGATCTTCGAGCGTGCTCTCGGCGTGCCGCGGACGGACTTCATCTCGCACTACGCGATCCGGCAGCTCCGGCGGCTCGGCTTCGCGACGAGCCCGCTGCCCCACGAGCCCGGCGTTCCGGCCGTCCCCGAACAGGCCGCCGAGGCGCCGGTGGGCGGCAGCGACCTCGGCACGGCGGTCAAGTCGTTCATCGACCTCCATGAGTTCTTCGGCCAGGAGGACCTCTCCAGCCGGGTGAGCCGGCTGGAGGACCGCCTGGAGGGCGCCGACCGCGAGACGGTCGTGGAGCGGGTGGCGCCCGAGGGGCTCACGGACGCCCTGCTCCGGGGCGCGCTGCTGGTGCGGCAGCACGCCGGCCGCGTCAACGACCTCATCCACGCGGCGATGATCGTCCGGGCGTTGCCGAAGATCCTCGAACCGGGCGAACGGATCGTCCGGCGCCCGTCGCTGGCCTCGGGGAACGACGGCGGCCGCAAGTTCGACCTCGAGACGGATCGCCGCGTGGCCGAGTTCAAGGCCGCCCAGTGGAAGGGCCGCGACACGATGCGCAAACGCCTGCTCGTCGCCGACCTGGTCAGCCTGGTCCTCGAACGCGGTGACCGCCGCGCCGAGCTGTACGTGCTCGGTTCGCCGCCCATCGACTACCTGCGCACGAGCACCTCGACGGTCGAGTGGGCGCTCGGCCGCTCGTCACCTCACCTTCGGCAGGCCTACGAGCAGCGCTTCGGGAGCGCCGCCCTGACGGTCGGCCAGTTCACCGCCGGCCCGGCGGCCGACGTCGTCCTCCGGGACCTGTCCGAGCTCATCGGCTGAGCATGGGCATCAGGTAGTACGTCAGCGCCACCTCCCCGGCCTCGGCCGCCCGCAGGATGCACGCCCGCATCCCCGGCTGGATCGACAGCGTCACGCGCTCGCCCGCGAACGCACCCAGGGCGTCCAGCAGGTACCGGGCCTGGAACGAGGGAGCCGTCCGGCCGCCGCCGACCTCGGCTTTCAGCGTCTCCTCCGCCTCGCCCGTGTCCTGCCGGGCGCCGGCCAGGCGGACCTGGGCGTCGCCCACCTCCAGGGTGAGGACCCGCCGGTCCTCGGCGTACACGCCGACGCGGCGCACCGCGGCCGCCAGGGCGTCGGCCTCCAGCGTCACCGTGGTGTCGACCGCGCCTGAAGGGATCGCGTCCTCCGACAGGAAGCCCGCATCGAGCACGGCGGTGCCGACCAAGCCGCCCGGCCAGCTCACGCCGAACCGGCCCGGGCCGACGTGCAGCCCGACGACGCCGGTCGCCTGGCGGGCCGCCTCTGCCAGCAGCGCCGCGGGTACCAGGACGTCCAGCGCACCCGGCGAACGCAGCGGCAGGCGGGCCACGGCCATCCGGTACCGGTCCGACGCGGTCAGCGTCAGCCGCTCGCCGTCTGCCTGCAGCCGGACACCGGTGAACAGCGGCAGGGGGTCGTCCTTCGCCGCCGTGCCCGCGACGATCCGCAGCGCCGACGCGAACGCGGCACCGTCCACTTCGGACACTCGGACCGGTGGCTCCGCACCGGCGCCCGAGTCCGGCAGCAGTGGAAGGGCGAACCGGGCGTTGTCCAGCCGCAGGGCCAGACGGCTGCCCTCGACGACCAGGCGCACCCGCTCGGCCCCGAGCACCCTCAGCGTCTCGGCCAGCGGTGCCGCCGGAACGACGACCGAGCCGTCGGTGTGCGTGGTGGCCGGGCAGTCGAACCGGACGACGAGGTCCGGATCGCTGCCGGCGACGGTCAGCCCGGCCGCGTCCGCGCGAAGCCGCAGCCCGGCGCGGGCGGGCAGCAGGCGCGACGCGGCCGAGACGGCCGCCGAGAGGCGGTGGGCAGGCGCTGTGACGTCCATGACCACAAGCTAGCGGCGACCACCGACAAAACGCGCTGACCAGCGGAAACGGCTAGGCGTTGATCAGTGAAGGTGCCGTCGGCGCCGGCCGGGCCGGGCGGAACGTGCCGCGCAGCAGCCACACGATCAGCGCGAGCACCACCCCGGCCGCGCTCGCCGCCAGGAACGCCGCACCCGGGCCCGCGTGCTCGACGACGTACCCGCTGACCGACTGGCCCGCGGCCAGCCCCAGCGTCACCGCCGTGAGCACCCAGCCGAACGCCTCCGCCGCCGTGCCGGCCGGGGCGACCGCCTCGATCGCCGTCGAGTGGGCCGTGGACTGCGGGGTGATCAACGCGCCCGCCAGCAGCATCATCAGGGCCAGGCCCCACAGCGACGACGGCCACGCGAGCAGCGCGACCAGCGCGCCGAACCCGCCGAGCAGCACCGGCAGCCGCAGGCCCAGCTGCCTCGGCCACGGCCGCAGGCTGTAGGCGACGCCGAACGCCACCGAGCTCAGCGACCACGCCGACAGCAGCAGGCCGCCGACGGACGCCTGGCCCGCCTCGGTGGCCGCCGCCGGAACGGCGACCTCGACGAACCCGATCACCACGCCGAAGCCCAGCGCGGCGACCGCCAGCGTCCGCATGCCCGGGCTCGCCAGCGCGCCCAGCAGCGATCCGGGCGATCCGGTGGCCGGACCCCACGCCTGCACGACCGGGCTCAGCGCGAACAGCACCGCGCCGGTGAACTGCAGCGCGACGCCCAGCACCAGGCCGGTCCCCGCCCACGGCGCCATGACCAGCAGCCCGGCCAGGCCGGGACCCAGGATGAAGAAGACCTCCATGCTGATCGCCTCGTACGAGAACGCCGCGTTGCGCGCCCCGCCCGGCGGGAGCAGCCGGGTCCACAGCGCCCGCGACGCCGACCCGACCATCGGCTCCGACAGCCCGGTGGCCGCGCCCAGTGCGACGAGCACGGCCGTCGCGGCGTGCGACTCGATGGCCGTCACCAGCGCGGTCATCGAGAGCGCCAGCAGCAGCGAGACGACCAGCAGCGGCCGCGTCGGGCCGAACCGGTCGATCAGCCTGCCCTGCACCACCGCGCCCACCGAGACACCGACGAGTGAGCCGGCCGAGACGAGCCCGGCGACGGCGAAGGAACCGGTCTCGCGCTGGACGTAGAGCAGGGCCGAGATGCCGATCATGGCGATCGGCAGGCGGGCGAGCACGGACGCGACGGCGGGCCGCCGGGCCGCCCGGGTCGTCAGCGCGGTGCGGTAGTCGGCGAGGGACGTGCGGCTTTCGTGGTTCGAGGCAGGCTGGGACACACGAGCAGTATGCCGCAGAGTGGTACGTGAGTACCAGTTATTTGATGGTCACGTGCGTCACCGATCCAACCGCAGTGGATCTTGGTTTCGGGCCGGGACGTCTCGATCGGGTAACACTCACGATATTCTCCGTGAACTCCTGCAACGAAACGGCCTGGGTGGCGTCCTTGAGAGTGAATGGCCTTGAATTCGTGGGTATGGGCCGTGATGGTTGAACAACAGCACAGAAAACCCAGCTCCCTCCGGCACTCGGGTCGGGGCCTGGCCCGGAGGGCGGGGAGCGCGGATCGTCGGGGGATGGTCCGCGCAAACAACGAAGAGCCGGTGCGCCACGTCGGGGGTGGCGCCCGGCTCTTTGTTATGGGACAGCAAGAAGGCCCCCTCGGCGAACCGAGGGGGCCTTCTGCGTAAAGGAGACTCAGCGAGCGCGGCGGGCCAGGCGCTCCGGGTCCAGGATCAGCACGCTCTTGCCCTCGAGCCGCAGCCAGCCGCGGTGGGCGAAGTCGGCGAGCGCCTTGTTGACGGTCTCGCGCGAGGCGCCGACGTACTGGGCGATCTCTTCCTGCGTCAGGTCGTGCGTGACCCGCAGCAGGCCCGCCTCCTGGCTGCCGAAGCGCTGCGCGAGCTGCAGCAGCGCCCGCGCCACGCGGCCCGGGACGTCGGTGAAGATCAGCTCCGCGACCATGTTGTTCGTCCGGCGCAAGCGGCGCGCGACCACGCGCAGCAGCTGCTCGGCGATCTCCGGGCGGGTCGAGATCCACTGGCGCAGGGCCGGGCGGTCCATGGTGACCGCGCGGACCTCGGTGACCGTGGTCGCGCTCGACGTCCGGGGGCCCGGGTCGAAGATGGACAGCTCGCCGAACATGTCGGACGGGCCGAAGATGCCCAGCAGGTTCTCGCGGCCGTCCGGGGACTTGCGGCCGATCTTCACCTTGCCGGACTGGATGATGTACAGCTTGTCGCCGGGCTCGCCCTCGTTGAAGATGACATGGCCGCGGGGGAACTCCACGGATTCCAAGGTCTGGGCCAGCGCCTCCGCCGCTGCCGGCTCCACACCCTGGAAAATGCCCGCACGGGCCAGGGTTTCGTCCACCTCGGGTGCCTCCTCGTCGAGAAACGTGCGCGCTCCCCCGGGGCTGGAGGAGCGTGACGCCGATCACTTGCGCGTCAGTCTAGGGCGTACTCCCGAGATCGCTCGTCGGACGCGCGGTCCGCCGAAACGATCTCGTTCGAACGTGGAGCCTAACTCCGCACCCGACGCGCGCGTAGCCTGGCTGCCCGTCCGCCCAGCCTACGGAGCCGGAACAGCTCCAGCGCGCGGCCGATGCCGTGCCCGTAGAGCGCCCTGACCTCGTTGGGCTGCGCCTGCTCGAGGAACTCTTCGACCTCGTTCTCCTGCACCGCGACGTGCTTCAGCCTGCTCTCGACGCGCTCCATGCCCAGCGCGAAGAACATGATCACCAGGGGGACCAGGATGACGAACCAGACGGTCATGACCGGACCCCGAAACACTCGATGGAAAGCATCTACTCCAGATCCTCGCTCATGGCGGCCGGAAAACGCGCCGAGGTGGTGCTCTGGCGTGTCGGTCGTCCACCGGTGCAGTGCCCGGCTCGTCCGACGGCGCCCGTAGGCTATCGGGGTGCCACCTGCCACCACGAACGCCCCCCGTGAGGGCGCTGGTGAAAGCCGATTGGCTCTGGTGAGACGCGCCAGGCGGATGAAGCGTTGCCTGGACGACGTGTATCCCGGTGCCCACTGCGAGCTCGACTTCACCACGCCACTGGAACTGCTGGTCGCGGTCGTGCTGTCCGCACAGACCACCGACGTGCGGGTGAACCTCGTCACGCCCGCCCTGTTCAAGCGCTACCGGACCGCCGCCGACTACGCCGGCGCCGACCGCACCGAGCTCGAGGAGTACCTCCGGAGCACCGGCTTCTACCGGGCCAAGGCGAACTCCGTCATGGGCCTGGGCGCCGCCCTGGTCGAGCGCTTCGGCGGCGAGGTGCCGGGCAAGCTGGAGGACCTGGTCACGCTGCCCGGCGTCGGCCGCAAGACCGCCAACGTCGTCCTCGGCAACGCCTTCGACGTGCCGGGCATCACCGTCGACACCCACTTCGGCCGGCTGGTCCGCCGCTGGGGCTGGACGGCGGAGGAGGACCCGGTCAAGGTCGAGCACGCGATCGGCGAGCTGATCCCCCGCAAGGAGTGGACGATGCTCTCGCACCGGGTGATCTTCCACGGCCGCCGCGTCTGCCACGCCAAGAAGCCCGCCTGCGGCGCGTGCCCGCTGGCCAGGGACTGCCCGTCCTACGGCACCGGCCCGACGGGCTTCGAGGAAGCCGCGAAGCTGGTCAAAGGCGAAGAAAAGGACCACATCCTGGCCCTGGCGGCGCCCCGGTGACGAGAGTCACCAAGTGGGCTCTGGCCGCCGCGGTCCTGGCGGTGGCGCTGATCGTCGCGCTGCTGCCGCGCGGCTCGGACACCGCCGCGAAGCCGGGTGAGGACCTCGCGCCCGCCCGGGCCGCGGCGGCGCTTCAGCCGTGCCCCGCGCCGGGGCCGGCGCAACCCGTGAAGCAGCTCGAAGGCGTCACGGCGGACTGCCTCGGCGACGGCGCCAGCGTCGACGTCGGGAAGGCCCTCGCCGGTGCTCCGGTGCTGGTCAACGTGTGGGCGTCGTGGTGCGAGCCGTGCCGGACCGAGCTGCCCGTGCTCCAGGAGTACGCGAAGCAGCCGGGTGCCGTGCGCGTCCTCGGCGTCCAGGTGCAGAGCCCGGCGAAAGACGGCTTGGACCTGCTGGCGAAGCTGGGCGTGCACCTCCCGTCGGTGTTCGACGGAGCTGGGGGCAGCGGCCCGGTCCGGACGGCGCTGAAGGTGCCTTCGTCGCTGCCGGCGTCCTATCTGGTCTCCGTGGCCGGCGAGGTGCGGTTCATCGCGAATCCACGCACGTTCGTGAACACTGACCAGGTGCGCGCGGCAGTCGAGGGGGCATCGTGATCGGACCACTGGTCGAACCCGAGTCGGTTCCCGAGTGGCTCCGGCCGCTGGTCAAGGTGAGCGGCGAGGTCGATTCGAAGACGTTCACCCGCTTCAGCCCGCCCGAGGACGCCTACACGCGGGCCGCCGCCGTCCTCATCCTCTTCGGTGAACGCGAAGCCGACGGCGAACCGGACGTCCTCCTGCAGCGCCGCGCCGACACGCTGGGCTCGCACGCCGGGCAGGTCGCCTTCCCCGGCGGCGGCGCCGAGGACGGCGACGGCGGCCCGATCGGCACCGCGCTGCGCGAAGCCGAGGAAGAGACCGGGGTGGTCCCCTCCGGCGTCCGGCCGGTCGCGGTGCTGCCGGAACTGTTCGTCCCGGTGTCCCGCTTCGCCGTGACGCCGGTGCTGGCGCACTGGGCCGAACCGTCGCCGGTGCACGCGGTCGACCCGGCCGAGACGGCGTCCGTCGCGCGCGTGGCCATCGCCGACCTGGCCGACCCGGCCAACCGGTTCACGGTGCAGAAGAAGGGCGCGCCCTGGAAGGGCCCGGCCTTCGAGGTCAACGGCCTGTTCGTCTGGGGATTCACCGCCGGGTTGCTGTCGGTTCTCCTGAGCCTGGGAGGCTGGGAGCGCGAATGGGACGCGGGCGACGTCCGGGACCTCGACGAGGCGCTGGCCGCCTACCAGGCACGGGTGGCAGGGGAGTGAAACGGTGAACTGGGTCGACGTGCTGGTGCTGCTGCTGGCCCTGCTGGCGGCGGTCTCCGGCGCGTTCCAGGGCGTGATCATCGCGTTGCCGTCGCTCGTCGGCGTCGTGCTCGGCGCGGTCGCCGGGATCAAGCTCGCGCCGGTGGTGGTGTCGTTCTTCGACGACCCGGTCTGGAAGGTCGCCTTCGCGGTGGCGACGGTGGTCTTCCTGGTCGCCTTCGGCGAGGCGATCGGCGTCTACGTGGGCCGGCGGCTCCGGCAGAAGATCAACCCCGACAAGCTCTCCGGCATCGACAAGACGCTCGGCGCGGTCGTGCAGGCCCTGGTCGTCTTCGTGGTGGCCTGGCTGATCGCGACGCCGCTGACGACGGTGTCCGGCCTGCCCGGGCTGGCCAAGGCGATCAACAACTCGGTGGTGCTCGGCAAGGTCAACGACGCCATGCCGGAGGCCGCCCAGGGCTTCCCGAGCCAGCTGCGCAAGCTGCTCGACGCGTCCGGCTTCCCGTCGATCGTGGACCCGTTCCAGAAGGCGCCGACGGCGGACACCTCGCCGCCGGACCCCGCGCTCCAGCGCAGCGGGATCGTCCAGCAGCTGCACGGCAGCGTGGTCAAGATCCGCGGCACCGCCAGCTCGTGCTCGCGGTCGCTGGAAGGCAGCGGGTTCGTGATTTCGCCGCAGCGGGTGATGACGAACGCGCACGTCGTGGCCGGCACCGACACCGTCGGCATCGAGACGACCCAGGGCGACTACCCGGCCCGCGTCGTCTACTTCGACCCGGAGGTCGACATCGCGGTGCTCGCGGTGCCGCGGCTGCGCGCGCCGGCACTGCAGTTCGCCTCGGAAACGGCAACGGCGGGCGACAGCGCGGTGGTGCTCGGCTACCCGCTCGACGGCCCGTACCGCGCGACGCCGGCCCGCGTGCGCGGCCGCATCAACCTGCGCGGCCCGGACATCTACGAGGCGAACACCGTGCAGCGCGACGTCTTCACGGTCCGCGCCGAGATCCGCAGCGGCAACTCGGGCGGCCCGATGGTGACGCCGGACGGCAAGGTCATCGGCGTCGTCTTCGGCGCGGCGGTGGAGGACCCGGAGACGGGCTTCACGCTCACGGCCGAGCAGGTCCGCGCCGAGGTCGACGCGGCACCGTCGCAGACGACGAACGTGTCCACCGGCTCCTGCGCGGCCTAACGCCCGAACCGCAGCGCGAGGCCGTCGAGCAGCGCCCGCATGCCCGACTCGAAGACGTCGTCCAGGACGAGGTCGTAGCCGGTCTCCTCGAGCTCGCGGAGCATCTTGGCGAACACCGGGCGCCCGGTGGTCATCGGCCCCATCGAGGGGAGCTGGCGGTCCATCCACTGCTCCTCCGACAGCCCGGACGAGGCCAGCGCGTGCTGCTCGCGTTCGAGGTGGATCGCGATGCCCTGGACGTAGCTGAAGAACAGGACGTGCAGGTCGCACAGGGTCGCCGCGTCGACGTCGAGCTCGGACAGCGCCGTCAGCGCCCACTCGCCGTGCATGCCGAGGTTGGGCAGCGGCAGCGGCCGCGTGATCGGACCCAGCTGGGCCAGCCACGGGTGCCGCCGGAAGAGCGACCAGAGCGTGCGGCCGCCGAGCGTCAGCCGCTCGCGCCAGTCGCCGGACGGCTTGGCCGGGTAGCCGCGCTCGCCGAACGCGGCGTCGGCCATCAGCAGCACCAGCTCGTCCTTGCCCCGCACGTAGCGGTACGGCGCCATCGCCGCGACCCCGAGCCGGGCGGCGACGCCGCGCATGGACAGCGCGCCGAGGCCCTCGGCGTCGGCGATGGCGATGGCGGTCCGCACGAGCTGCTCGCGGGTCAGCCCGCGCTGACCACCGCGCCGGTCGTGCTCGGCGACGACCGTGCCGGACCGCGGCTCCGCGCGGACCAGCCCCTCCTGGCTCAGCTGGGCCAGCGCCTTCGCCGCGGTCGCCATCGCGACGCCGTGGTCGGCCGCGAGCCGACGCGTCGAGGACACCCGCGCGCCCGGCGGCAGCTCGCCCCGCGCGATCCGCTCACGCAGTTCGTCGGCGATGGCCACGTATTTCACGGCTGTCTCCTGACCTAGTACAGACAGCCATCTGTACTAGTACAGAAATAGCGCCTGAGCTGTCGGTTCTCCACAGTGGAGCGTACAAGCGTACGACTCTGGAGGAAAACATGCGGAACATCCTGATCCCCGGCGCGGGTGTCGCCGGCGGCACCCTGGCCCGATTCCTGGCGCGCGAAGGCTGGGCGGTGACCGTGGTGGACCGGGCACCTGGCCCGCGCTCCGGCGGCCAGGCGATCGACGTGCGCGGCGTCGCGCTCGACGTCGTCGACGAGCTGGGGCTCGGTGACCGGATGCGCGCGCTGCGCACCCGGATGCGCGGGATGTCCATGGTGGACGGGGACGGCCACGAGCTGTTCCGGTCGGAGGAGCACACCTTTACCAGCGGGCGTCTGGACAGCGCCGACTTCGAGATCCTGCGCGATGACGTCGTCGAGATCCTGGGCGAGGCGCCCGGCGTCGAGTACGTCTTCGGCGACTCGATCACGGCGCTGACCGAAGAGGCGCACGGGGTGCGCGTCGAATTCGAGCGCGGCGGTTTCCGGACGTTCGACCTGGTCGTCGGGGCGGACGGCCTGCACTCGGCGGTGCGGCGGCTGGCCTTCGGGCCGGAGGCGGACTTCACCCGCCACCTCGGCCAGTACCTGGCGATCTTCCCGACGGCCAACTTCCTCGGCCTCGAGGACTGGCAGGTCTGGTTCCGGCACGAGCACACCGGCGGCGCGGTCTACCCGGTCCGGGACAACACCGAACTGCGCGTCACCCTCGGCTTCGGCTCGGACACGCTGCCGCGGATGACCGTCCCGGAGCAGAAGCGGCTGGTCGCCGAGCGGCTCGGCGGGATCGGCTGGGAGGTGCCGAAGCTGCTCGAAGCGATGGCGGCCGCGGACGTCTTCTACTTCGACGCCATGGCCCAGATCCACCTCGACCGCTGGTCGGCCGGCCGGGTCGTGCTGGTCGGCGACGCCGGTTACTGCGCCTCGGCGCTGTCCGGTCAGGGAACGAGCCTCGCGCTGGTCGGCGCGTATGTCCTCGCGCAGGAACTCGGCCGGGCGGGTCACGAGGAGGCCTTCGCGGCTTACGAAACGCGGATGCGGCCGTTCGTCGCGCTCAACCAGGCGCTGGCCACGGAGAACCCGGAGGGCCCGGCGTCGGAGGAATCGGTGGAGCGGGCGAAGAACGCCATCAGTCTCGCTTGAGGAAGTCCACCAGGGCCGCCGACGTGCGGTCCGGTGCCTCGAGGTGGGGGAAGTGCCCGACGCCGGACCAGATCTGCGGTTCGGCGTGCGGGCCGGCCCAGCGCGCCGACGACGTCGCCGTTTCGGGCAGGATGCAGGTGTCGTCGGCGCCGTGCAGCTGCAGCGTCGGCGCCGCGATCCGGCTGCCGACGGCGTCGGTGAAGCGGCGGCCTTCGCCGCGGAACTGGGCGCGGAACGCCCAGCGGTAGTACTCGAGCGCGCTGTGCGCGACCCCGGGCACGAGCATCGCCTGGCGGAACGCTTCGACGCTGCCGGCGAAGTCCGGCGTGGACCGCCAGCGGTCGCCGGCCCAGCTGCCGAAGAGGTCTTCGACGGCTTTGGCGTCGTCCTTCACGAGCCACTTCTCCGGCGCCATCGGCACCTGGAAGCGGAAGAGGTGCCCGGCCGCGCGGCCCTGGCCGCGCCACGGGCGCACCGACGAGCGCAACGCGAGCGGGTGCGCGGCGCCGATCGCCGTCACCGACGACACGAGCCGCGGGTGCAGCGACGCGACCGTCCAGCCGAGCAGGCCGCCCCAGGCGTGTCCGACGAGGTGCGCCCGCCGCGCTCCGAGCGACTTGATCAGCCCGCCGACGTCACCGGCCAGCGTCCACGCGTCGTAGCCGCGGGGTGGTTTGTCGGAGTCGCCGTAGCCGCGCAGGTCGACCGCGACCGCGCGGAAGCCGGCTTCGGCCAGTGCCCGCAGCTGGTGGTGCCAGGTCCACCAGAACTCGGCGAACCCGTGCAGCAGCACCACGACCGGTCCGTCGCCGAGCTCGGCGACGTGCAGCCGGATGCCGTTCGCGGACACGTCGCGGTGGACCCACGGGCCGTCGAGCCGGACGATCGACGGGTCGGGGGACGCGTGCAACGACGACTCAGTCGCGCGTGGTCGTCAGGTCGGCTTCGGGCGCGCGCTGCGGCTTGAGCGCGGCGGCGGTCTCCTTGACGCTGGCGATGGTCCGCTCCGGTGCCTTGAACTTCTTCACCTTGCGGTAGCCGAGGTACCCGGCCGCGCCCGCGACGAGCAGCATCACGACGAACACGATGCCGAACGCGCCCCAGCGATGGAGGGAGCGGAACCAGTCCGCGAAGCCTTCGGCCAGGAAGAAAAAGAAGAAGAACGTGCTGTACAGGAAGACCGTCAGCGCGATCAGGAAGAAGACGGCCCCCTTGAGGCCCTTCTTCACCTCGCCGACCAGCTCGGACTTCGCCAGCTCCATCTCGGCCCTGACCAGGGTGGAGATGTGCTGGGTCGCGTCGCCGACCAGGCGGCCGATCGACTGGTCGCCGGGAACGTCGGAAGCGGAGGACAGCGGGAGGTAAGGCACGGCCCCCACGCCGTCGGGGCCGGTGCGCTCGTGCTTGGGGCTGCTCACCGGGTCATCGTGCCATGTGTCTCGAAACTGGGCGCGGCGGCGTCACAGTGTGTCGGACATTTGCGCGTGAACCTTGCTACGACGGAGTAGCAGGGCCGCCGCCAGCAGGGACGCCGCCGCCGACGCGATCAGCACCGCGGCCTTCGCCAGTTCGCTCGTTTGTTCCGGCAGCGCCAGCTCCGCGATCAGCAGGCTCACCGTGAACCCGACGCCGCCGAGCACGGACAACGCGGCCATGTCCCGCCAGCCCATCCCGCGCGGCTTCTCCGCGACACGCAGCTTCACGGCCAGCAGGCTCGCCCCGAGGATGCCGACGACCTTGCCGCCGAGCAGGCCGGCGAGCACCGCGAGCGGCAACGCCGTGGTGAACACCGCGCCGAGCGCGTCGGCGTCGATCGAGATCCCGCTGGCGAACAGCGCGAACACCGGCACGGCGACGGCCGCCGACCACGGCTGGAGCCGGTGTTCGAGCCGCAGCGCGGGTGCCTCTTCCTCGCCTTCGTCGGCGCGGACGCGGGTGAGCAGGCCCAGCGCGACGCCGGCGATCGTCGCGTGGATGCCCGCCGAGTGCACCGCGACCCAGGTGACCAGCGCCAGCGGCACGTACAGCCACGGCGTCCGGACCCGCCGGTGCTGCAGGTACGCGTACAGGGCGAGCGCCACGACGGCGACGGCCACCGCGACCAGGTCGAAGCTCGTCGTGAACAGCACGGCGATGACGATGATCGCGCCGAGGTCGTCGACGACGGCGAGGGAGAGCAGGAAGACCCGCGCGCTCGACGGGAGGTTCGACGCCGTCAGGGCCAGCACGCCGAGGGCGAACGCGATGTCCGTGGCAACCGGGATCGCCCAGGCCCGTTCGATCCCCGGTGTCCCCCAGCCGACGGACAGCGCGACGAGCGCGGGCACGACCATGCCGCCGATCGCCGCCACGATCGGCAGCACGGCCTGCTTGAACCGCGACAGCTCGCCGACGACGAGTTCGCGCTTGAGCTCCAGCCCGGCGACGAAGAAGAACAGGGCGAGCAGGCCGTCCTTCGCCCAGTCGCCGATCGTCAGGTTCAGGTGCAGGAACTCCGGGCCGAGCCGGACCTCGCGCAGCGCGTGGTAGCTGTCCCGCAGCGGCGAATTGGCCCAGAGCAGCGCGACCGCGGTCGCGGCGAGCAGGATGAGCCCGCCGGTCGTCTCGGTGCGCAGGTAACGGGCGAACTCGGTGAGGGGATGGGACACGGCGGCTCCTGGGGTCGCTGATCACTGTTGCCGACCAGACTTCCCGGCGCACCTTTTGCCGCATTTTACGGTGTCTTTGTCACCCGCCGTTATGGCCGCCGCCACACCGGGTGGCGGTGGTGGGTCACCAGCTGGGCTCCTAGCATGCCAAGGGACAACGAAGTCCCTAGACAAGGAAGACGACAGTTGTGAGCACCTCAACCGAGGTTCAGCAGGACACGAGGTTCTTCGGGCACCCACGAGGGCTGGCGAACCTCTTCGGCGTGGAGATGTGGGAGCGCTTCTCCTACTACGGGATGCTCGGCATCCTCCCGATCTACCTCTATTACAAGGTCGACCAGGGCGGTCTCGGTCTCGCGCAGCAGTCCGCGCTCGGCATCGTCGGCGCATACGGCGGCCTGGTGTACCTGTCCGCCGTCGTCGGTGCATGGGTGGCCGACCGGCTCCTCGGCTCCGAGCGGACGCTCTTCTACAGCGCCGTGCTGATCATGATCGGCCACCTCAGCCTGGCCCTGCTGCCCGGCCTGGCCGGCATCGGCGTCGGGCTCGTGTGCGTCGCGATCGGCAGCGGCGGCCTGAAGTCCAACGCGACGGCGATCGTCGGCACGCTCTACGCCGAAGGCGACGAGCGGCGCGACGCCGGCTTCACGATCTTCTACATGGGCATCAACCTCGGTGGCTTCGTCGGCCCGCTGCTGACCGGGCTGGCGCAGACCGAGGTCGGCTTCCACCTCGGGTTCGGCCTGGCGGCGATCGGCATGGCCCTCGGCCTGACCCAGTACACGTTCGGCCGCAAGAACCTCGGCGACAAGGCCAAGGAGGTGCCGAACCCGCTGCCGGCGTCCCAGCGCGCGCTGGCGATCGGCGCCGCCGTCGTCCTGGTGGCCGCGGTCGTGACGCTGGTGCTCACCGGCGTCGTCAACCCGGGCAACCTCGCCGACGTCGTCGTGTGGGTGGTCGGCGTGATCTCGGTGATCTACTTCGTGGTCATCCTGAGCAGCAGCCGGATCACCGGCGTCGAGCGCAGCCGGGTGTTCTCCTTCATCCCGATGTTCATCGCCAGCGCGGTGTTCTTCTCGCTGTACCAGCAGCAGTTCACGGTCGTCGCGGCCTACACCGACCAGCGGCTGAACCGGAGCCTGTTCGGCTGGGAGATGCCGGTGTCCTGGGTCAACTCGATCAACCCGGTGTTCATCATCGTCTTCGCGCCGGTCCTCGCGGCCCTGTGGACGAAGCTCGGCGAGCGGCAGCCGTCGACGCCGATGAAGTTCGTCCTCGGCACGGTGCTGATGGGCGCGGCGTTCCTGCTGTTCCTGCCGATGGTGGGCAGCGGCAAGAACGCGAGCCCGATCCTGGCGATGGTCGGCATCCTGCTCGTGTTCACGATCGCCGAGCTGTGCCTCTCACCGGTGGGGCTGTCGCTGTCGACGAAGCTCGCGCCCGAGGCGTTCCGGACGCAGATGGTGGCGCTGAACTTTCTGTCCATCTCCTTGGGCACCGCGATGTCCGGCAAGCTCGCCGAGTACTACTCCGTCGACGACGAAGCGCCGTACTTCAGCACGGTCGGCGGCGTCGCCATCGGCGTCGGCGTGCTGCTGTTCCTGGGCATCCCGTTCATCCGGCGGCTGATGAAGGGCGTCCACTGAGCTGATAGGCCCTCGGCGGGAAAGAGTGCCTCGGGCTAGCCCACCGTGACCCCGAAGATCACCCCGACGAAGTAGGTCACCACCATCGTGAGGGCGCCGACGCCGACGTTGCGGACGATCGCGCGCCCCACGTTCGCGTCGCCGAGCCTCGCGCTGACCCACCCGGTCAGCGTGAGGCCGACGACGACCGCGGCCGCGCACGCCCACACCCGCAGGGAGACGCCGGCCCAGGCGATGGAGAGGATCGGCAGCAGCGCGCCGACCGAGAACGCGAGCAGCGACGCCCACGCCGCCTGCCACGGGCTGGTCAGGTTGCCCGGGTCGATGCCGAGTTCGGCCTCGGCGTGCGCCTGCAGCGCGTCCTTTTCGGTCAGTTCGCGGGCGACCTGGCCGGCCAGCTCCGGCGACAGGCCCTTGCCCTCGTAGATCTGGGCGAGCTCGCGCTCCTCGGCTTCCGGCATCGTCTTGAGCTCCTGCTTTTCCAGCCGGAGCAAGGCCTGTTCGGTGTCGCGCTGGGTGCTGACGGAGACGTATTCCCCGCCGGCCATGGAAAACGCGCCGGCGACGAGCCCGGCGATGCCGGCGGTCAGGATCGTCGTGCTTTCCGTGGTCGCCCCGGCCACGCCGACGACGATCCCGGCGACGGACACGATCCCGTCGTTCGCCCCGAGCACCCCGGCTCGCAGCCAGTTGAGTTTCCCGCCCAGGCCCTGGTGCGGTTCGTGGGCGTGCTCCACGGCGTCACCGTCGATCGTTTCGGTCACCGGACCAGTGAAACACGAACGCGGAACCGTGGCGAGACTTCGTGTTCCGGGTCAGGTCCGCCTAAATAACCGCTGCCTTACCTAACTGGTCCTGTGTGGACTCTCAGCCGCGCTGGGTCATGATGGGCGGCATGGACGACCAGGTGTGGCAGCCACTGCGCGCGGTGGAAGATCTCCCGCTCCGGGGCGGCGAGGGCCGGTTCCGGCTGCTGGAGCGAGCCCCGAGCGGCCTGGCCTACCTGATCCACTACCCGGCGGGGGTGTCGTCCCCGCCGCACGCGCACGACCACGACTCGATCGTCTACGTCCTGTCGGGCCGGTTGCGCGGCGCGGTCGACGGCGTGGAGCGGGAGCTGGAACCGGGCGATTCGGTGGTGCACCGGCGCGGGGTGTCCCACCACGTGGAAGCGCTGACGGACTCGATGTGGGTCGAGTTCAAGTCGCCCCTGCCCGGCCGTCCGCCGATCGCCTGAACGCCCGAAGGAGCCGATAGTGCAGCTGGATGCCCCCGAACCCACCCGTGACGAGGTGCGGAAGCAGCTCCAAGGCCTTATCGCGGGGACACTGACTCCCGGCGAAGCATCCGATTGGGCGAACCCCTGGATCACCGAGGAAGCGGGCGAGGTCCAGGACGAGCTCGTCTGGGAGGCGCTCCAGAACCTTTGGGGCGCGGACATGCTCGTCGCGCCGGGTGAGTACCTCTACGGTCCGCTCGACTTCCGAGCGTGGCTGACCGCCTTCGAAGCACAACTCGAGTCCTGAAGAGCGGAAACGCCCGGCCCCGCGACAGCGGACCCGGGCGTTTCCTGGAGTGAAGCTCAGGCGTCCAGCTCGGCGAGGGCCTGCTTGGCCTTCTCGAGCTCGGCCTCCAGCGCGGCGACCTTCGCCGCCTGCGCCTCGCGGGCCTGGTTGATCACCTCGTCGATCGGGCCGGACAGGTCCGCGTGCAGCTCCTTGGCCGCGCGCGAGACGGCCGCCGCCGGGATCTCGAGGCCCTTCGCGACCCACTTCGAACCGTTCTTCAGCTCGGCCTGCCACTCGCCGTCGGCGGTGCCGGTGACCGTGAGGATCAGCTCGACCGTGCGGGTCTTCTTCGCCGTCGACGCCGTCGCACCCTTCGGGCGGCCGCGCTTCGGCTTGGGAGCCTCTTCCTCGGCGGGCGATGCTTCGCCGTCCGAAGAGGGGGACGCGGACTCGGTGACGGCCGCCTCGTCGGTGGTAACAGCCGGCATCTCGGCGGCAGCCGGGGCGTCGGTGGCCGTTTCCTCGTCGTGCGTCAGGACATCCACGGTCATCGTCGTGTCGTCTCCTTGCCCGGGAAGTGGGTGTGGTTCGCGGCACAGTGTAGAACATGCGTTCGACGCGCGCCGCTCGGGGGTTCCATGACAGAGCCCTCCCGGCGCGAAGCCGGAAGGGCTCTGACAGGGAGAACGCTAGCTCACTCCTCCGACTTGCCCGACTTCAGGCCCGACGAGATCAGGTCCATCACCGATGAGTCGGCCAGCGTGGTGACGTCGCCGACCTGCCGGTTCTCCGCGACGTCGCGCAGCAGGCGGCGCATGATCTTGCCCGAGCGCGTCTTCGGCAGCTCCGGCACGACCATGATCTGCCGCGGCTTCGCGATCGGCCCGATCTCCTTCGCGACGTGGTTGCGCAGCGCCTGGATGGCCTCCTCGCCGCCGTCGACGGCATTGCCGCGCAAGATCACGAACGCGACGATGCCCTGGCCGGTCGTCGGGTCGGTCGCGCCGACGACCGCGGCCTCGGCCACCGTCGGGTGCGAAACCAGCGCCGACTCGACCTCCGTCGTCGAGATGCGGTGGCCGGACACGTTCATCACGTCGTCGACGCGGCCCAGCAGCCAGACGTCACCGTCGCTGTCGTACTTCGCGCCGTCGCCGGCGAAGTAGAAGCCCTGGTCCTTGAACCGCGACCAGTAGGTGTCCTTGAAGCGCTCTTCGTCGCCCCAGACGCCCCGCAGCATCGACGGCCACGGCTTGTCGAGCACCAGGTACCCGCCGCCGCCCGGGCCGACCTCGTTGCCCTGGTCGTCGACGACCTTCGCCGAGATGCCCGGCAGCGCCTTCTGCGCCGAGCCCGGCTTGGTCGAGGTGACGCCCGGCAGCGGCGAGATCATGATCGCGCCGGTCTCGGTCTGCCACCACGTGTCGACGATCGGGGTGCGGCCCGCGCCGATGTTTTCGCGGTACCAGATCCACGCCTCGGGGTTGATCGGTTCGCCGACCGAACCCAGCACGCGCAGCGACGACAGGTCGTACTTCTCCGGGATTTCCGCGCCCCACTTCATGAAGGTGCGGATCAGCGTCGGCGCCGTGTAGTACAGGGAGACCTTGTACTTCTGGATGATCTCCCAGTGCCGCCCCTCGTGCGGGGTGTTCGGCGTGCCTTCGTAGACGACCTGCGTGACGCGGTTCGCGAGCGGGCCGTAGACGATGTAGCTGTGGCCGGTGATCCAGCCGATGTCCGCGGTGCACCAGTAGACGTCTTCGCCGGCCTTGTGGTCGAAGACGTTGTGGTGCGTGTACGCCGTCTGCGTCAGGTAGCCGCCGGAGGTGTGCAGGATGCCCTTCGGCTTCCCGGTCGTCCCGGACGTGTAGAGGATGAACAGCGGGTGCTCGCTGTCGAACGCTTCGGGAGTGTGCTCTTCGGACTGTCCGTCGACGAGCTCGTGCCACCACAGGTCGCGGCCGTCGGTCCACGGGACGTCGCCCTCGAGCTTGTCGCCCGTGCGCTTCACGACGATGACCTTCTCGACGGTTTCGGCGCCTTCGAGCGCTTCGTCGACATTGGCCTTCATCGGCGCGGCCTTGCCGCGGCGGAACTGGCCGTCGGAGGTGATCACGACCTTCGCGGCGGCGTCGTCGACGCGGGCCCGCAGCGCCGTCGGGGAGAAGCCGCCGAAGACGACGTTGTGCAGCGCGCCGATCCGCGCGCACGCGAGCATCGCGAAGATGGCCTCGGGCACCATCTGCAGCTGGATCGCCACGACGTCGCCCGCGGTGACGCCCAGCGACGCGAGTGCGTTGGCGGCCTTGGAAACCTCGGTCTTCAGCTCGGCGTAGGTGATGTCCCGGGTGTCGCCCGGCTCGCCGACCCAGTGGATCGCGACCTGGTCGCCGTGGCCGGACTCGACGTGCCGGTCGACGCAGTTGTAGGCGACGTTCAGCTTGCCGCCGACGAACCATTTCGCGAACGGCGCATTGGTCCAGTCCAGTACCGTGGTCCACTTCGTGTCCCACGTGAGCCGCTCGGCCTGCTTGGCCCAGAACGCTTCGCGATCGGCGTCCGCCTCGGCGTACATGTCGGCCTTGGCATTGGCCTGAGCAGCGAAATCATCGCTGGGCGGGAACGTGCGGCTCTCGGTGAGCAGGTTGTCCAGGGCGGGGGACTGCTCGGTCATGGTTGCAAGGCCTCCTGTAGTGCGCCGACATGACGGCTAGCGGCACGCTAGCGACGTTAGTCCGCCTTGTAAAAGGTTGCACCCACGTTGCCCTGTCGTTTCACCGTGGCAGGCGAGCCCCGGTGACTAAGCGTTCGTTCAGCCGCGCCTTTGCCACCGGCCACTCCGGCCGGAGCATCGAGTAGAGGACGGTGTCGCGCGACGACCCGTCCGGCCGGATCCGGTGCGCCCGCAGGACGCCTTCGCGAAGCGCGCCAAGACGTTCGATGGCGCGTTGCGAGCGAAGGTTGCGGACGTCGGTCTCCCATGCGACCCGTTGCGCACCAAGGGTTTCGAACGCGTGCGTCAGCAACAGCAGCTTCGACTCGGTGTTCAGCCCGGTGCGCTGCCAGTCCGCGCCGATCCACGTGTGGCCGATCGACAGGATCCGGTGCGCTTCGACGACCTGGTAGTACGACGTCGTCCCGGCGACCCGGCCGGAGGCGACGTCGATCTGCGCGAACGCCCGGCGCGCGGGGTCGGCGAGCGCCTGCTCGACCATCCGCTCCGCCGCCGGCAGATCCCCCGGCTGCCGGATGCTCAGCCACGTCCAGACGGCCGGGTCGGTCCCGGCCTCCAGCAGCCCCTTGGCGTGCTCGGGGGCCAACGGCTCCAGGCGGATGTGCTCGCCGGAGAGAATCGGTCGGGTGTTCCAGTCGCTCACGTGCTCACCCTAGATCGCCCAGTGGCTGCTCAGGATAGCCAGTTTCCGAGCATTTCCAGAGACCACTTGGGCGTTGCCTATGCTCGGCGGACCACGACGGAAAGGGCGGGCTCGATGGCGGAAGAGCGGGAAGAGCTGAGCTGGGAGCTGTTCGGCACGGCGAGCCGTGAACTGGCTCACACCATCGCCGAAGACGGCTTCGCGCCGGACCTCATCCTCTCCATCGCCCGCGGCGGCCTGTTCGTCGCCGGCGCTCTCGGCTACGCGCTCGACGTCAAGAACCTGCACGTGATGAACGTGGAGTTCTACACCGGCGTCGACCAGCGCCTCGACCTGCCGGTGATGCTGCCGCCGGTGCCCAACGTCGTCGACCTGACGAGCAAGAAGGTGCTGATCGCCGACGACGTCGCCGACACCGGCGCCACGCTCAAGCTGGTCCGCGACTTCTGCCTCGAGCACGTCGCCGAGGTCCGCTCGGCCGTCGTCTACGAGAAGCCGCACTCGACGGTCAAGTGCGAGTACGTCTGGCGGCACACCGGCCGCTGGATCAACTTCCCGTGGTCGGTCCTGCCGCCCGTGGTCACCCGCGAAGGCCAGGTCCTCGATGCCTGATCCGCTGAAGCCCCTCCTCGACCTCGAAGGCGTCGCGGCGGCGGCGAAGTCCGCCCAGGACGCCGTGTTCGCCGTCCACCGCCTCCCGGCGAACCTCCGCGGCGGCGCGGCGACGGCGGCGGAGGCGTCGGTGCGGGCCGCCCGCGCGTCCGCCGGCATCGAGGGCGCGAACCCGGAACTGCCCGCCGACGGTGCGGTCGACGACCCGGTCCTCGCCGGGGCGTTGCGCGTCGCGGAGACGCTCGAAACGCTGCTGCCGACGTGGCGCCGCGCGCCGCTGCAGGCGTTGGCGCGCCTGCACGTCCTCGCGGCGGCCGACCTCGTCGACGACGCGGATGCGTTGGGCCGCCCGCATTCCGGCGGCGGCCGCCTGGAGCTGCTCGCCCAGCTGGTGACCGGAGCGACGTCGGTTCCGGGCCCGGTCCTGACGGCGGTGGTGCACGGGGAACTGCTGGCGCTCAAGCCGTTCGGCAGCGCGGACGGCGTCGTCGCGCGCGCGGCCGCCCGCCTGACGATGGTCGCGACCGGTCTGGACCCGAAGTCCTTGAGCGTCCCGGAAGTGATGTTCTTCCGCCGCGTCCCGCGTTATCTCGAAGCAGCGCAAGGCTTCGCGAGCGGGACGCCCGAGGGCGTACGCGCGTGGCTGCTCTTCTGCTGCGAAGCGTTCGAAGCCGGTGCGCGCGAAGCGAAGTCCATTTCGGACGCGGCTTCCTGAGGCGTCAGGACAGCTTCGCCGACCACTTCTCTTCGATCCGCCCGAACCGCCACACGGCCAGCGCGACCACCCACGTCAGCACGAACAGCCCGACGATCCCGAACCCGACGTAGTCCAGGTTCACCGAAGCGATCGCGGCCAGCGGCCCGCTCGTGATGGCCAGCTTCTCGGCGAGGATCGACACCAGCTCGATGGTCCCGATGAGCAGCGCCACCGCGACCGACAGCGCGGTCACCGTGATGTTGTAGAAGATCTTGCGCACCGGTTTCGCGAACGCCCAGCCGTAGGCGAAGTTCATGAAGCAGCCGTCCACGGTGTCGAACAGGGTCATCCCGGCGGCGAACAGGACCGGCAGCACGAGGATCGCGTACCACGGCAGCGCGAACGTCGCCGCGCCCGCGGCCAGCACGAGCAGCCCGATTTCGGTCGCCGTGTCGAAGCCCAGCCCGAACAGCAGCCCGACCGGGTAGATGTGCCACGGCTTGCGCACGGCCTTCGTCGCGCCGCGCAGCAGCCGGTTCAGCACACCGCGGTTGTCCAGCTGGCGTTCGAGCGCGGCCTCGTCGAACTCGCCGCGGCGCATCTTCTTGAACACCCGCAGGATCCCGGCGAGCACCACGAGGTTCAGGATCGCGATCACGTACAGGAACACCCCGGACACCGACGTCCCGATCAGCCCGGTGGTCCGGTGCAGCGCCGAAGAGCCGTCCTCGACCTGCCCGGCCAGCGCGCGGACGCCGAGGGAGAGCAGCAGGCACAGCGCGAACACGATCGTCGAGTGCCCGAGCGAGAACCAGAACCCGACCGACAGCGGCCGCCGGCCGTCGGCCATCAGCTTGCGCGTCGTGTTGTCGATCGCGGCGATGTGGTCCGCGTCGAAGGCGTGCCGCATGCCCAGCGTGAACGCCGTGACGCCGAGCCCGATCCCGAACACGCCGGACGTGCCCAGCGCGTAGTGGCGCGGCACGACGAACGCCGTGAGCACGCCCCAGCCCACGACGTTCAGCAGCAGGATGAACCCGGCCATCCCGCCGACCGACACCCACTCGCGACGCGACAGCCCACGCCGCGAGTCCTCTGTCGTACCCGCCATCGCCACCCGCCCTTCCTCATCTGAGAGGTTAGGCAGATGAACAGATGAAGGGCAACGACATCCGAGGCTTCGCCCCGGGCCGGGGGCTCCGCCACCCGGAACCCCCGAAAGCCGTTAGCTCGCGCGCACCCTGAGAGTGTCCAGCGCCTTCCGCACGTGCCCGCCGACCGCGTGCAACGCCTTCGCCGCACTCTTCACGTCTTCGCCGGACAGCAGGTGCACCAGCGCCACCTTGAGGTCGCCCCCGGCCTCGGTGAGCGCGTCCGAGCAGTCCGCCATCGTCATGCCGGTGGCTTCCTGCAGGATCCGGATGGTCCGGCCGCGCAGCTTCGCGTTGGTGGCCCGCATGCTGACCATCAGGTTCGAGTAGGTCCGGCCCAGCTTGATCATCGTCGCCGTGGAGAACGACGTCAGGATCATCTTCTGGGCCGTGCCCGCCTTCATCCGGGTCGAGCCGGCGATCGCCTCGGGGCCCGTGTCGACGGCGATGAGCACGTCGACGCCCGCCGGCTTGGCGGCCTTCGGGTTGCCCGACACCAGGCCGGTGCGGGCGCCCTGGCGCGACGCGGCCAGCAGCGCGCCCAGCACGTACGGCGTCCTGCCCGACGCCGTCAGCCCCAGCACGAAGTCGCCGGGCTGGACCATCGCGGCCATCTCGGCCGCCCCGGCCGCCGAGTCGTCCTCGGCGTTTTCGACGGCGTGGCGCAGCGCGCGCTCGCCGCCGGCGTGGTGCGCGATGAACCAGTCGCCCGGCACGTTGAACGTCGGCACCAGCTCGGCCGCGTCCAGGGTGGCCAGGCGCCCGGACGTGCCCGCGCCGACGTAGTGCACCCGGCCGCCGGCCCGCAGGGCGTCGACCGCGTAGTCCACGGCGTGCGCCACCTGGGGCAGCACCGCGGCGACGGCACCGGGGACCGTGCGGTCCTCGGCGTTGATCGCACCCAGGATCCCCGCGGTGGACATCAGGTCGATGTCCTTGGTGCGGGGATTGCGGGTCTCGGTCGGCGAATCGACGTGCACCGCCTGCATGGGGACGGTCATCATGCGCCTCACTTTTTCTCCGGGCATTACTTGCCGGTTTCCCGCGGACGGCGACGACCGTCCGGCCTGACCCCCAAGCGGTGCGAGCCGACGGCGTCCCTGGTCGCGTCCAGGGCGCTGACCGACGCGTCCATGTGCCGCTGCGCGACGCCGATGAACAGGCAGTCGATGACGGTGAGCTGGGCGATGCGGCTCGCCGTCGCTCCCGACCGGAACGTGGTTTCCCGGGCCGCGGTCGTCAAAACGTGGTCGGCGACCTCGGTGATCGGGGAGCGCGGGAAGTTCGTCACGGCGATGGTGACCGCGCCGTGCTCGCGCGCCACGCGCAGCGCCTCGACGGTGTCGGTGGTCGCGCCGGTGTGCGAGACGCCGATCGCGACGTCACCGGGGCTCAGCACCGCGGCCGAGGTGAGCATGATGTGCGTGTCCGACCACGCGAAGCACACGCGGCCGATGCGGTGCAGCTTCTGCTGCAGGTCGGCGGCGACGAACGCGCTGGCGCCCACGCCGTAGACGTCCACGCGGCCGGCACTCGCGACGGCCGCGATCACCTGCTCCAGCGTGGCGATGTCGAGCTGGTCGGCCGTCTCCTCGACGGCTCGCGCGTCGGCGAAGCTGACCTTGCCGATCACGGCGGCCAGGTCGTCCTCCGGGCCGATCTCGCCGCCGAGGTTGCGCGTGGTGCGCGCCTCGGTGCGGGCGGTGTCCGCGGCCAGCGCGATGCGCAGCTGCGGGTACCCGCCGACGCCGACGGCCTTGCAGAACCGCGTCACCGTGGTCTCACTCGTGTTGGCGGCCAGGGCCACCTCGGTGATGCTGCGTCTCGCCACGTGGGCGGGATCTTCCAGCACCACCTTGGCCACGCGCTGCTCGGCGCGGGCCAGGCCGGGGAGCAGAGACCGGATCCGCACCAGCGGGCTGGAGTCGGCGTCTCGTCCGGCCGTCTGGACCGATACGGGCTCGGACGGTGCCGGGCCGACTACGGATTCGGTATCACTCACCGTCGGAAAGTTACTAACCGTTGGCATCTGCGACAAGGCTACCCACACCCTTCGGTCTTATCGCAACCCGTCCGTGTCTGCGGATCTGGATTTGCGATTAATCACTGACCAGAAAGTCGCCAACCAGGTCGACCTTGTTAACGAGGTCAAGCTAACGACTTGGCAACTTAGTGTCGCGATGCAAGCGGCAAGCGGACGGTAAATTCGTGCTGACGGTCGACGTTCGGCAACCTCGTGGTCACCGAGAGCTCAACTGCCAACCCTCCGCGACGAAAACCGAGGGGTCTCGTTCACCGTCGAGGAGTGATCGGCCGCTCTCGGTGACTTTCACACTGTCGACGGAAACTCCGCGGCCCGTGTAACTCGGGTCGGTGCTGTAACGCCAGCGCAGGCTCACTGCCGAGCCTTGCGGCAGCGTGCCCACCGCCCGCCACCAGGTGCGGTGCCCGTGTCCGGAGAGCGACGTCACAGCTCCGGAGGGTGCTCCCGGTCCCGTGACCGTCAACGTGATCGGTTGCCAGTTAACGCCGTCGGTGCTGGCCTGCAGCTGAAGTGGATCACTCGGGCCTTCGGTATCCACGAAGGCGGCGAACGAGACGCGCGCCTGATCACTTTGCGTGGTGAACGCCCGGGTGCTCAGCGTAGCGACGGCGGCGTTACCCAGGGTGCTCGTCCAGGCGTCCTTCCCGGCGACCGGCCGCACGGCCATCGCCCTGGCCAGCGACGTCGCCCACACCTGGCGGGCGGTGTTGATCGAGCCCCAGCTGCGCGTCGGGTGCACCCGGTTGGTCAGCAGGATCGCGAACGACCGGGACTCCGGGTCGATGACCAGCGTCGTTCCGGTGAAGCCGGTGTGCCCGGCGGTGACCGGCGACGCCAGCGCGCCCATGTACCAGGGCTGGTCGAGCTCGAAGCCGAGGCCGTGCGAGTCGTCCGGGAACTGCTGGTTGTAGTTCTTCAGCATCTGCCGGACGGTCTCCTGCCCCAGGATCCGGTGCCCGCGGTAGCTGCCGCCGTTGAGGATCGCTTGGGCGAGGTTCGCCATGTCGCTCGCCGTGCTGAACACGCCGGCGTGCCCGGCGACGCCGCCCAGCGACCAGGCGTTCTCGTCGTGCACGCTGCCGCGCACCATCCCGCGCGGCGGGTTCGCCTCGAACTCCGTCGCGGCGATCCGGCCCAGCTTCGCCGCGGGCGGGTTGTAACCGGTGTCGGCCATGCCCAGCGGCGCGGTGATCCGGTCGTGGACGACCTTGTCGAGGGACTGCCCGGTCATCTTCTCGACGATGAAGCCGAGCGTCAGCAGGTTGATGTCCGAGTAGAGGTACGTCGTGCCCGGCTTGTTCTTCAGCGGGCTGTCGAGCACGGCCTGCCGCCGCGACGGGATGTCCGGGTAACCCGCCCACAGCGACGGGATCGGGTCGGCGTCGAACCCGGAGACGTGCGTGAGCAGCATCTTGACCGTGATGGCGGCCTTGTCGCCGGTGGCGAACTCCGGGAAGAACCGGCTGACCGGGGTGTCGATGGTGAGCTGCCCGCGTTCGACCAGCTGGAGCACGGCGATCGAGGTGAACAGCTTCGAGATCGACGCCATGTCGAAGATGGTGTCGTTCCGCATCGGGACCTGCTGGTCGGCGGGCAGTTCGGTGCCCTTGGCGTCGGCGTACCGCAGCGCGCCGCCGACGGCGTACCGGTCGACGACCACGCCGTCGTGCGCGAGCAGGCCGACCGCGCCGGAGAAGTGCGGGTGCCCGGTGGCGTCCGGCTTCGTCCAGCTCGCCAGGAAGTCCTCGGCCGCCCGGATCGGCGCGGGGTCCAGGTTGACGTCCTGCGGCCGGCCGTCGCGCAGCGTCGTCCACGGCGGGGCGAACCCGTGCTGTGGCCGGTCGAAGCGGCCTGCCGCCGGATCGTGGCTGGTGATGGCGCCGGCTCCCGAAGTCAACGTGGTCAGCGCGACCAGCACTCCGGTGGCCGCGACGAGGACCTTCCTAGCACGCATGAGTCTCCCCCTCAGCGGTAGAGCAGGTAGCGGCGACGTTTCCGGTCGAACTCGGCCAGCTCGGCCCGCCAGGCCCCGGTGACCTCGTCGACGCCCGCGCCGGCGTCGACCATGGTCCGGAGCCGGTCGGACCCGGAGAGCTTGTCGATGTAGTTGTCGGGGCGCCAGGCGAAGACGTCCGGGTGCAGCGCCTTCGCCGTGACGAGCATGGCGACCGCGGTCCGGATCGCGTCGAAGGCCCGCGGGTCCTCGACGCTCACCTGCACGCCCCCGCACGTCTGGTTGACGAACTTGCTGAACGTCGGGACGAAGTAGGTCTCGCGGAACCGGGCGCCGGGCAGGGCCAGGTCCTCGAGCTTCTCGCGCCAGCGCCAGTCGAGCCCGGGCGCGCCGATGATCTCGAACGGCCGGGTCGTGCCGCGGCCCTCGGAGAACACCGTGCCTTCGAACATCCCGGTGCCGGGGTAGACGAGTGCCGTGTCCGGCGTCGGCATGTTCGGGCTCGGCAGCACCCAGTTCAGCCCGGTGCGCGCGAAGAGCGTGTCGCGCTGCCAGCCGCGCACCTGGACGACGTCGAGCTTCACGCCTTCGCCCGGCAGGAACTCTCCGGCGAAGAAGCGGGCGAGCTCGCCGACGGTCATGCCGTGCTGCTGGGCGATCGGCTGCCGCCCGATCCCGGAGGCGAACTTCGGGTCGAGCACCGGCCCGGCCGCGCGGCCGCCGAGCGGATTCGGCCGGTCGAGCACGACGAGGGCGGCGTCGACCTTCGCGGCCGCCACCATCGCGGTGTAGAGCGACCAGATGTAGGTGTAGAAGCGCGCGCCGACGTCGGCGATGTCGAACACGACCGTGTCGACGCCTGCCTTGGTGAACAGCGAAGCGAGCTTCGTCGCGTCGACGCCGTACGCGTCGTACACCGGAACGCCGGTGCGAGGGTCGGTGTAGTCGCCCTCGGACCCGCCGGCCTGCGCGCTGCCGCGGAAGCCGTGCTCGGGCCCGAAGGCCGCGACCGGCTTGACGCCGGCCGCGACCATCGAGTCGACGATGTGGTCGCCGTTCAGCAGGACGCCGGTCGGGTTGGACAGGACGCCGAGCTTGCGGCCCCGGAAGGGCCGCCAGCCCTGCGCGGCCAGCTGCTCCGCGCCGGTGACGACGTGCCGTTCGGCCGGCCCGGCCTGTCCCGGCTGTCCGGGCTGCTCCGGTTGTCCGGGCTGGGCGCCGGCGACGGCTGAGCCGCCCGAGAGCGCCGGGACGGTGAGCGCGCTCGCGCCGAGGAAGTGGCGTCGGCTGAGGTTCACCAGGTCAGCCCGTGGCCGAACGGGTACTTCACGGTCTTCAGGTCGGCTCCCGCCGGGATGTCGACCGGCAGCTTCCCGACCGGTTTCGTCTCGCCGAGGATCACCTTGGCCAGCGCCTCCAGGGTGGGCGTGATGTAGCCGTAGGTGGCCAGCCAGGTCTTCACCGTGGTCGGGTAACCGGCGTCGTAGGGGATCTGCGCGGCGACCGCGACGACCGGCTTGCCGGCGGCCTGGAGGGCGTCGAGCAGCTTCGTCTGCCGGGGGAAGGCGCCGATGTTGTTGGTCAGCACGACGACCAGGTCGGCTGTCCCGGCGTTGGCGACGGCCTGGGCGATCTGGGCGTCGGTCGGCGCCTGGCCGGTCGGGTAGGCCGTCGCGGCCGTGCCGTGGGCGGTCAGCTTCTGCGCGAGGGACGCCGTCGTGGTGACGCCCCAGCCGGTGACGAGCGCGGTCGCGGGCTTCTGCGTCAGCGGCAGGACACCGGCGTCGTTCGCGATGGCCGTGATGCCGCGGTCGGCGATGTCCTGCGCGGTCTTGAGGCTCGACGGGACGCCGACGGTCTTCATCACCCGGTTCGGGTCGACGAACGGCGAGAACAGGATGCCGCGCTCGAACTTCAGCTTCAGCACGCGCAGCACGCTCTGGTCGATCCGCCACATCGGGATGTCGCCGGACCTGACGGCGGCGAGGACCGAGTTGATCGCGACGTCGAGGTGCACCGGCATGAGCAGCTGGTCGACGCCGGCCTTCAGCGCGAGGACCGGGATCTCGGCGTCGCTGTGCATCTCCCGCACGCCCTGCATCTCGAGGGAGTCGGTGATGACGACGCCGTTGTAGCCGAGTTCGCCCCGCAGCTTGCCGGTGACGATCGGCTTCGACAGCGTCGCGGGCTCCAGCGACGGGTCGAGGCTCGGGAACTGGATGTGCGCGGTCATGATCGAGTCGATGCCGGCCTTGATGGCGGCCTTGAACGGCGGCACGTCGATGTCGCGCCACGCCTGCTCGGTGCGGTCGATCCGCGGCAGGCCGGTGTGGCTGTCGGTGGCGGCGTCGCCGTGGCCGGGGAAGTGCTTGGCCGTGGCCGCGACGGTCTTCGTCGGCAGGCCGGAGTCCTGGTAGCCCTTGACCTCGGCGGCGACGAACTGGCTCGCGAGGCCGGGCTGCCCGGCGAACGAGCGCACCCCGATGACCGGGTTGGCGGGGTTCGAGTTGACGTCGGAGTCGGGCGCGAAGTCCTGGTTGATGCCGACGGCCCGCAGTTCGTGCCCGAGGATCGTGGCGGCCTTCGTCGCGCGGTTCGCGTCCCGCCCGGCCGAGATGGCCATGGAGTTCGGGAACTCGGTGGCCGGCGCGCCCATCCGGGTCACGGTGCCACCTTCCTGGTCGGCCGCGATCTGCAGCGGGATGTGCGCCCCGCTGCTGACGGCGGCCTTCTGCAGGCCGTTCGACAGCTTGGCGACCTGCACGGGGTCGTCGAAGTTGTCGCGGGTGTCGTTGTTGAAGTAGATGACACCGCCGAGGTGGTACTTCTCGATCACCTGAGCGGGGGTGTCGACGCCGAAGTCGGTCTGGTTCTTCGGGTTGACCTCGTCGGCGGTCTTGCCGTTCACCCAGGTGACGAACAGCTGCCCGACCTTCTGTTCGAGCGTCAGCCCGCGCAGCGCCTGCGTCGCCGCGGCTTCCGCGCTCACCGCGGGCGAACTCGCCGCGGTCGCAACACCCACACCGGTGAGGGCGAGCACCCCCGCGACGGGCAGGGCGAGCGCATGGAACCTCCGATTTCGGGTCGTCACGACCAGCCTCCCAGAAGTAGCGGGCGCCGGTCGGGACGTCAGAAGTCCACTCGGAGGCGCCAGTATCGGGAAGCTACTCACCGAATCCGGCGATGTCCATCGACCGACCGCACGAACGGTCCAGTCGTACCCGGATCGGTAAGAAAGCGCCCCCACGCTGCGGCCGAACGAGTGACGAGCCGAGTTCCGCCCTCAATCACGTGAGTGACGCCCCCAGTCACGCGAGTCCCGCCCCGCCGCACACGTGATGCCCCGCCAGTCACGCATGATGCCCCGCGGATCACGCGAGGTGCGCGTCCCGGCGCAGCGGAATGCCCCCGAATAGACGAGGCGGCGCCCGTAGCCATAGGCCACGGGCGCCGCCTGCAAAGCGCGAACTTCTCGGGCGACCAAGCGTGCAACTCTGGTCGTACCTACATGGACTCGGCGTGTGGCGTCCCACTACGCAGTCCCTAGACGACGAGCCTCCCGCGGCGCGCTGCGCGTGGGTACCCGGAGTCCGCGCACGGAGGTTTGCCGGGGTGGAACAGGCTTCTCTTCTACCTGCTCCCTGGCCGACCGAACGTCCGCACCTACTTTCTACGCCGTGAGCCCGGTCACTTCAAGTGCGCGGACGGGTGCACCGGTACAGAGGCTGGATCGGGTGACACCGGCACCCTGCGCGACGGACAATTCGGGGCTGGGCCAAGCAAAGGGGCAGGCGTAGGGCTGTGTGGGTGGCGGCTGTGCGGCTATCGGGACCGACGGCGACGGCTGAGGCCGTACCAGGTCGCGCCGGCGGCCACCGCGCCCACGCCGAGCGCCACGATTCCGGCCGATCGGGCCGGCAGCCGGGTGCGCAGCGACATCGGCCGCTCGAAGGCCAGGATCGGCCAGCCGCGGTCGAGGGCCTCGCGCCGCAGGAGCTTGTCCGGGTTGACCGCGTGCGGGTGCCCGACGACCTCGAGCAGCGGGATGTCGGTGCTCGAATCCGTGTACGCGAAGCACTCGGCGAGGTCGTAGCCGTGCGTGGCGGCGAGCTGCTTCGCGGCGACGGCCTTGTTCGCGCCGTAGCAGTAGAAGTCGACTTCGCCGGAGTAGCGGCCGTCGACGATCTGCATCCGCGTGGCGACGCTCCGGTTCGCGCCGAGCATCTCCGCGACCGGCGCGACGACCTCCTCGCCGGTCGCCGACAGCACGATCACGTCGTGGCCGTCCGCGCGGTGGCGCGCGATCAGCTCCGCCGCCTCGGCGTACACGAGCGGATCGACGACGTCGTGCAGCGTCTCGCGGACGATCGCGGAAACCTGCGCGACGTCCCAGCCGGCGCACAGCGCGGAAACCTCGGCGCGCAGGCGCTCGGTCTTGTTCTCGTCGGCGCCGGCGAGTGAGAACACCAGTTGCGCGTACGCACTGCGCAATGCGGCGCGACGGTTGATCAATCCTTCTTTCAGCAAAGGCTTGCTGAACGCCAGCGCGCTCGACGAAGCGATGATCGTCTTGTCCAGGTCGAAGAACGCGGCCACCGCGTGCTCCGGGCCCGGCTTCCGGATGCGCGACGGCGCGCTGCTCGGTTCGGCCACCTGCCCAGGATAGGAGCTTGATCGACGTACGTCCCGTTGATCCACCACGCGCGCGTCGCGGCGGCGGAAAATCCATGACAGGCAGGCACTTCGGGCGCGCTGTGCCGTTACCGAACTGTGTGCCTCGCCCGGTGCGCGAACCGGCGCTCGGCGGAGTTACAGTGAGGGAGTCCGGTGTCCAACCGGGCCGGTTCAGTCCGACCCCCCGGGGCTGAACCCACGGCGGCCCCCGTCCCTCCCCCCTGGCGGGGGCCGCCCTCTTACCTTCCGTTTGCCTTCACCGGTTTTCTTTCCGCGGCCGATTCCGGCGCGCCGGATCTTCTTGCCTTCTCCTTACCTTCGGCGATTTCCGTCATCGGCCGGACGCCGGTCGTGAGCGAAGCCGTATGCGGATATCCGGGCGCATTTCCGCCGCAGGTGCGTCACGTGCGGGCGCGATCCTGCCACCGCCCACCGACAGAACCGGCCCGCGAGCGGGTCCCCGGGCGCAAGTTGTCCACAACACCCCGGTTGTCCACAGCCGGCCACCCACCCCGTTGTGCCACCGAAGCCCCACCCGCGACGGTGGAACCCGGGCCACCCACGGCCCGCACCGACGACGGGGGAGGAACGCATGACGGGGGAACGACCACTGGTGGTCGCCGCGGACGAAACCGTGCTCGACGAGATACTGCGCGTGGCGGCGGTCGCGGGCTGCGAACTCGACCGGGCACCGGATCTGACCGCGGCCCGCGGGCACTGGGCCAGGGCGCCACTGGTGGTGCTCGACGAAGAAGCCGCGCGGCTGGCCCCCGTGCTGCCCCGGCGTGGCGGGGTCGTCCTGGTCTGCAAAGGCAGCCCGGGCCAGGCGACGTGGGAGCACGCGTTCCGCTGCGGCGTCGAGCGCGTGATCTCGTTGCCGGACGAGGAGGCCGATCTCGCCGGCACGTTCGCCGACGTCGTCGAGACACCGGCGGAGGAAGCCGGCCTGGTGCTCGGCGTGATCGGTGGCCGGGGCGGCGCGGGGGCATCCGTCTTCGCCGCGGCACTGGCGCTGGCGGCCGACCGCGGCCCGGGCGGCGCCCTGCTGGTGGACTGCGACCCCCTCGGCGGCGGCCTGGATGTGTTGCTGGGCCTGGAAAAGGCCCCGGGACCACGCTGGCCAGACGTCCGGTTGAGCGGCCGCATCTCGGTGTCATCGCTCGCGGCGGTCCTGCCACGCCGAAGGCATAGCGGCGGCAGTCTCCCGGTGCTGGCGTGCGGCAAGGAGGACGAAGGCCCGGCGGTCGAGTCGCTGTCGGCGGTCGTGTCCGCGGGCCGCCGCACGGGCCGCACGGTGGTGTGCGACCTGCCCCGCACCCTCGGCGGCGCGGCCGCGGAAGCGGTTGCGGTGGCCGACCTGGTGGTCCTGGTGGTCCCGACGGAGGTCAGGGCATGCCTGGCGGCAAAGGAGGTCCTGCACCGGCTGTCGGACCTGACGGCCCGCCTCGGCGTGGTCGCGTGTGGACGGTCGCGGGTAGGAGCAGCAGCAGCCCGCACGGCGGCTCTCCTCGGCCCACCCCTGCTGGCGACGATGCGCCCGGAGCGCGGCCTGGCAGCGGAGGTGGAGCGCGGCGAGTTCCCGGCCAAGCCATCGGGCCCCCTGACAACGGCGGCGGCCAAGGTCCTGACGGCAGCTCGCCGCGAAGCCCGGACGGCGTCCCGATGACGGCCCCCGCCGACCTCCGCCGGCCGAGCCGCCCGGTCAGCGTGGGCGAGCTCCTGCTCCCAGCGGTCCTGCACCTGACAACCCGAGGCCCCCAGAGCGCGAGAACCTTCTCGACGTTGCTGGCATCCTCGCCCGCCTCCGGCAGTCCGGCTGCGGCGCAACCCACCGCCGGACCCGTGTCGCCGCCCGAGCCGGCCCCGCCCCGGATCTCTTCCCCGTCGAGCGGCAACCCACGGCACCCGCGTGCGGGCACCCGTGTCACGGCCGGCCCGACCCCGAATCCGATCCAGGCGGTGAGCTCATGACGACCGAATTCGTGGACCGCGTCCGCAACCGCCTCGCCGGCGACCGCGGTCAGTCCGAGCCGGCCCACGCCGACGATGCCGCCCCGGCGAGCCCGGCGGAGGCACCGACCCAGCTCCCTTTCTCCGCGAGCGGCAACCCATGGCACCCGCGTGCGGGCACCCGTGTCACGGCCGGCGCGACCCCGAATCCGATCCAGGCGGTGAGCTCATGACGACCGAATTCGTGGACCGCGTCCGCAACCGCCTCGCCGGCGACCGTCGCCAGGCCGACCCGATCGCCGTCGCCACCGCGGTCCGCGCCGAAGGAGGCGGCGTCCTCGGCCACGACGCCGCGCTCGACGCGGCCCGCCAAGCCCGCGACGAGTTCGTCGGCCCCGGCCCGCTGGCCCCGCTCCTCGACGACCCGGCGACCACCGACGTGCTCGTCACCGGCCCGGACGAGGTCTGGACGGACGGCCCGGCCGGCCTCAAGCGCACCGGCATCCACTTCGACGGCGAGGAATCCGTCCGCCGGCTGGCCCAGCGCCTCGCCCTCGTGGCGGGCCGGCGCCTCGACGACGCCCAGCCGTACGTGGACGGCTGGCTGCCCGGCTCCGGCCCCCACGGCCGCATCCGCCTGCACGCCGTCCTCCCACCGATCGCGTCCGGCGGCACGTGCTTGTCCCTCCGCATCCTGCGCCCGGCGACGCACGACCTCACCACCCTCGGCGAACTGGGCGCGTTCGACGCCGACGGCGCGAAACTCCTACGCACGGTCGTTTCGCGGCGGATGGCGTTCCTCGTCACCGGCGGCACGGGCGCGGGCAAGACCACTCTCCTGGCGGCCCTGCTGGGCGCGGTCGACCCGGGCGAGCGGATCGTCTGCGTCGAGGACGCCGGCGAGCTCCGCCCCGCGCACCCGCAGTTCGTCAGCCTGGTCGCCCGTCCGGCCAATGTGGAGGGTGCGGGCGCGGTCGGCCTGCCCGAGCTCGTGCGCCAGGCGCTGCGCATGCGCCCGGACCGGCTGGTGGTCGGCGAGGTCCGCGGCGCCGAGGTCGGCGCCCTGCTCACGGCGCTCAACACCGGCCACGACGGCGGCGCGTGCACGGTCCACGCCAATTCCCCGGCCGAGGTACCGGCCCGCATCGAGGCACTGGCCGCGCTCGGCGGCCTCGGCCGCGACGCGGTGCACAGCCAGCTGGTCGCCGCGATCCGCGTGGTGCTGCACATGCGGCGCGAACCAGGCGGCCGCCGGCGCCTCGCCGAAGTCGGCGTGCTGCGCACCGAACGCGGCCGCGCCCGAGTCGTACCGGTGTGGCGCGCGGGCCGCTGGACGGTCGATCGCCACCTCTTCGCCACAGCATCCCTTTGCTGATCAACGGTTTCCCCGAAACGAAAGGAGGCAGCGATGATCACCCCGTGGGTGCCGCTGTGCGCGGGAGCGGCCCTGGCCTGCTGGCCGGCAGCGCCGACCCGCCTCCAGGCCGCGATCGAGCAACCGGCGACCATCCGGATGCCCGGCGTGTGGCGCACCATCCGCTGGCTGCTCCCGGCCGCCCTCGCCGGACTGCTCGCCGGCCCCGGCGGCGCGATCGCGGCCGGCGTGCTGACGCTGGCGTGGAGCCAGGAGTGGCGAGCCCACCGCCGAGCCACGGCGGACCTGGCGATGGCGGCACACACGGCAACGGCGTTGCGGACGATGGTGGCCGAGCTCCGATCCGGAGCCCACCCGATAACGGCAGCGGAAGCAGCGGCCGACGCGGTTCCCCCGATCGCGGCCGACCTCCAAGCACTGGCAACGGCGGCCCGCCTCGACACCGAGCTGAGCACCCCAGCCTTCCCGCAGCTGGCAGCGGCGTGGAAGCTGGGCAACCGCCACGGCCTCCCCATGGCCGACGTCCTGGACGCAACCCGCCGCGACGCCGAAGCAGCCCTGACCTTCGCGCGCCGCGCCCGGGCAAAGCTGGCAGGCCCGCAAGCAAGCGCGGCAGTCCTCACCGCCCTCCCGCTCCTGTGCGTGCTGCTGGGCCAAGCCATGGGCGCGGCCCCGCTCCCGGTACTGGCAGGCACCACACCCGGCCAGCTCCTGCTGGTCGCGGGAAGCACCCTGCTCTGGGCAGGCACGGCCTGGTGCCGGGCCCTCACCGGACGGGCACGGATCCGATGAACGCGACCGCCCTCCTCCTGCTCGCCGGAGCTCTGCTCAGCTGGCCGGACAGCGCCATCGCGCGGCGCTTCGCCTGGCTGACCGGCATGCAGGAACCCGACCCCACTCGCAAGCGGCACAGCGCCATCCCATACATCGCGGCCGCGCTGGGTGGCGCCTCAGCCGCAGTCCTGATCGGTGGAATCACCGGCGCAGTGTCGGGCGCGGCCCTGACCGCGACCGGCTGGTGGGCGATCCGCCGGACCCGCCGCCCGCGACCACCGGTCCTGGACATCGCCGCCAGGCTGCGGCTGGCAGGAACGCTCGACCTCCTCGCCGCCTGCCTGCGCGCGGGGCTGCCGGTGCCGTCGGCGCTCGACGCCGTGGCCGGCACCGCGCCCGCCCCAGCGGATGCGGCGCTGAACTCGACCGCCGGGCTGCTCGCCCTCGGCTCCCGGCAGGACGAGGCATGGGCGCCGGTGCGAGCGATCCAGGGCCTCGGTGAGCTGGCGGCCGCGGCGATCCGGACGTCCCGCTCGGGCGCGGCCTTCGCCGCGGCTGCCGGCGACCTCGCCGGACGTGTCCGTGACGAGCTGGCCACGGAGGCGGAGGAGCGCGCCGAGCGGGCCGGTGTGGCGCTGGCCCTGCCGGTCGGCCTGTGTTTCCTGCCCGCCTTCTTCTGCCTGGGCGTGCTGCCGGTCGTCCTCGGCCTGGCCGGACGGCTCGGCCCGCTCTTCTGACCCCAAGACTGAAGGGAACCCCCATGCGTACGTTCCGCCGCCGACCCCGGTCGGACGACGGCTCCACGACGGTCGAGTACGCCATCGTCACCGTGGCTGTCGCGGCCTTCGCTGCCGTCCTCTACACCCTGCTCACCGGAGACTCGGTCGTCTCGTGGCTGACGAGCCTGGTCATGAAGGCGTTGTCGGTGCCGTCATGAGCCGCCGGGACGAAGGCTCGGTGACCGTCGAGGCAGCACTCGGCCTGGCCGGCCTGACGGTGGTGACCGTGCTGCTGATCGCGGGCCTCACGGCGCTGACAGGCCAGCTGCGCTGCACCGACGCGGCCCGCGAAGCCGCGCGCCTGCTGGCCAGAGGCCAACCCCACGAGGCCGCGGCGGCGGTCCACCAGATCGCCCCACCGGGCGCGGACCTGACGTTCGAGCACGTCGGCGACACCATCGCGGTGAAGGTGACGGCCCGCCCCGCGGGCGGCCTCCTCCCGGCGGTGCACCTGAACGGCACGGCCTACGCGGTGGCCGAGCCAGGCACGGAGACGGCGAATGCCCCGGGCTGACCGGCGGCCACCGGCACACGGACCCGACAGCGGAGTGGCCACGATCTGGACAGCGCTGTCAGTAACGGCACTGGCCGGAGTAGCGGTCCTGGCGTGCTGGCTGGCCGCGGCCGTCATCGCCCGCCACCGAGCCGAGTCGGCCGCCGACCTGGCAGCCCTCGCGGCGGCCTCCCACGCGGCGGAAGGCCCGACCGGAGCATGCGAACGCGCAAGGTGGGTGACGACCCAGATGGGAGTGACGCTCCTGACCTGCCGATGGCAGCAGCTGGACGCCCTGGTCGAGGTCGAGGCACCCAGTCCCGGGCTCGTCGGCCTGCCCCGCTTGTCCGCTCGTGCCCGCGCCGGCCCCGCAGGCTGACCGAGCTGTGGCCGCCCGGCCGCCGTCGCCGTTCGAGGTTCGTCGTGACCGGGGCGGCGCCCGGCGGCACCGGCGAGCGGACGCCGACCGGTCGGTATGCGGCGATGACCGGCTGATCCGCCGGGCCGGGCGATGAGCGGCCGATTGTCACGGGCAGCGGTCGTTGGTGCACGGCGAGCGGTCGAATCGGCTGCTCACCTGGGCCGAAGGGCGGCCTCCCGGCCGCTGACCGCGGCCGCGAAGGGCCGTCGGTCCTGGGCTTTTGCACGACGAACGGTCCGTGTGTGGTCGCCGTTTACCGTTCAGGCGCGCCCGGGGCTTCGGTCGGGCGGTATGGATCACTGGGCGTTCATCGCCCCGTAACCACCGGTTGTCGCGCGGGGGTTCCGGGCAATGTGCAACTTGCCGTTAAGTGAGATGTGCGACACCACGACCGGGTTCAGCGGGGTCGCGGCGAACCGGAACTTGAAGGCAGGAAAGACAATGTTGGACGCGAATTGGCCGGACAGCTGGCGCGGCGCCTTCCGCATCGAACTGCGGGCGGAGGCGATCGGCCTCGCTTGGCGCGGCTGGCCGGTGCTCCCGGGCGTCAACCCCGCTCCGCTCACCGACGGCGACGACCTCACCTGGCGCCGTCCCGTTCCGGCCAGCGCCGCCTGGCGTGAGCAGCTGGGCACCCACGCCCACGAGGTCGCCACCTGGTTCTCCGACCGCACGCACAGCCTGCTCGTCGCCACCGGCACCGTGCTCGACGCCATCGAGGTCGACGACGAACTCGGCAAGCGCGCCTGCCGGCTCCTCCGCGCCCTCGGCCACCCCGCGCCGATCATCGCGCTGCCGAACGGCCGCTGGCTGTTCCTCACCACCGTCGCCGACAGCATCCCGGCCGAGCTGGCCGAGCGTGCCGCCATCCAGTGGCACGGCAAGGACAGCTACATCCCGCTGCCGCCTTCGCCGTTCCAGCACGGTGTCGTGCACTGGCGCGTCAAGCCCGAGGTGTGCGGCTGGCAGCTGCCGGACGCCGCCGAGGTGCACGACGTCCTCGTGCGGGCCCTGGCCGGCGAGCGCGCCCCGCAGCTGGTCCAGACCAGCGCGGCCTGACCCACCCGAACCACCGCCGACGGCCGGTCCCAGCCCGGCCAGGGCGGAGCAGGACACAACTCCATGAACCACCAGGTGGCCGTCCTAGGCGCCGTGTTGACGCAACGCCCCGAGCACGGTGTCCAGAACAGCCACTGCCCCCGCCTTGTCCAGCGGATCGTTGCCGTTCCCGCACTTCGGCGACTGAACGCAGGACGGGCACCCCGTCGGGCACTCGCAGGAGACGATCGCCTCCCGCGTTGCGGCCAGCCACGGGACAATCGCGGCATAACCGCGTTCGGCAAATCCCGCACCCCCGGGATGCCCGTCATGCACGAACACCGTCGCCTCCCCGGTGTCTTCGTGCCACGCGGTACTCACCCCGCCGATGTCCCACCGGTCGCACGTAGCGAACAGCGGTAGCAGGCCGATCGCCGCGTGCTCGGCGGCATGCAGGGCACCGGGGACCCGTGCCGGAACCAATCCGGCACCCCCCGGTGTCCTGCCACCCTCGTGAGCGGGCCCCCGACCGCTCGCCAGGGACTCCTCCCCGGTCCCCACCGGCCCCGCAGCTTCGGTCCCCACCCGATGGCCCCCGGTCCCCGCCTCGCCATCACCCGAAACGCCGGAGCCGCCCGCAGCAGCGGAGCGGCTCGCGGCAGCAGCACGGGCCGAGCTCCCGGCCGCCGCCGAGGAGCTGGCCGCAGCCGAGGAACTGGCGACCGCAGTGAAGTGGCTCGCGGCTGCAGCCTCGGTCGAGTCGCCAGCCGTCGTTGCGGATTCGCCCGCGGCGCCGGCGTCCGCCGCGGAACCGAACGTGCCGTCGGAACCGAACGTGCCACCCGCAGCGTCAGCGCCGCCCGCAGCCGCAGAGCTGCTAGCAGCGGCGGAGCTGTCCGCACCTCCGGACTCGCTCGAACCACCAACATCCCGCGAACCGCCCCGTCGACCCCTCCCGGCATCGGCAGCCGGGCCGAGCAGCTCAGCGGACACCGTGTACCAGACCGCTCGCGTGTGCAGGCTCTGCTCCGGCAGGTCGAGCGGCGTGTGGTCCAGCACCTCTCCGGACGGCCGCCGCCGTAAATAGCCCACCACCTGCGACGTCACCGCCACCTCGCCGAGGCAGACGCTCACCCCGCCGTAGTTCTGCTTCTCCTGGGTGCTCAGCACCGAGATGTCCACGACCTCGCGCGGCGTCGTCGTCCAGTCCGGGTTCTCCGCGTGCACCAGGGCCAGCCCCGTTTCCAGGTCCAGCTCGTCGACGACGTACGACGACCCCTGGTGCAGGTACACCGCGCCCGGGTGCACCGCGAAGCAGGCCGAACCCGGGTCGACCGTGCCGAGCATCCTCCCCGAGTCCGACTCGACCACCGCGATCTGCTCGCCGCCCGTGCCGCGGATGCCGACTTCGGCGTGCGGCCGGTCCGGGGAAGTCCAGTACCAGCCGCTCGACCGGCGTCGCAGCAGCTTCTGCTCCGCCAGCTCGGCCAGCACCTCCTGGGCCGCCGCGCCGCCGAACACCTCCAGCTCGGGCACCGTCAGCGGCAGCTCGGCCACCGCGCACGCCAGCTGCGGCGCGAGCACGTACGGGTTCGTGGGATCCAGCACCGCCGTCTCGACGGGCCGGGAGAGCAGCGCCGCCGGGTGGTGCACCAGGTACGTGTCCAGCGGGTCGTCCCGGGCGACGAACACCACCAGCGCCGAGTCACCCGACCGGCCCGCCCGCCCGGCCTGCTGCCAGAACGACGCGAGCGTGCCCGGGTAGCCGGCCAGCACCACCGCGTCCAGGCCCGCGATGTCGACGCCGAGCTCCAGCGCGTTCGTCGTCGCGACCCCCAGCAGCCGCCCCGACAACAACGCCGCTTCGAGCGCGCGACGCTCCTCCGGCAGATAGCCGGACCGGTACGCCGCAACGGTTTCCGCCAGTGCTGGGTCCACTTCGGACAGTATGCGACGCGCGCCCAGCGCGGCCAGCTCCGCGCCTCGCCGCGACCGGATGAAGGCCAGTGACCGCGCGCCTTCCAGAACCAGGTCGGCGAGGATCCGCGACGCCTCCGCGCCGGCCGGCCGGCGGACCGGCGCGCCGTTCTCCCCGGTCAGCTCCTCCAGCAGCGGCGGCTCCCACAACGCCACCGTCCGGGCTCCGCGCGGCGACGCGTCCTCCGTCACCGCCACGCACGAGACGCCCGTCAGCCGCGAAGCGAACGAAGCCGGCGAAGCCGTCGTCGCCGAAGCGAGCACGAACACCGGCGAAGCGCCGTAGTGCTCCGCCACCCGCCGCAGCCGGCGAAGCAGCAACGCGACGTGCGAGCCGAAGACGCCGCGATAGCTGTGGCACTCGTCCACCACGACGTACTTCAGCCGCCGGAAGAACGTCGCCCACCGGCCGTGCGCCGAGAGGATCCCGCGGTGCAGCATGTCCGGGTTCGTGAACACCCAGTTGGCGTGCGCGCGCACCCAGTCGCGCTCCGCCATCGGCGTGTCACCGTCGAACGACGCCGCTCGCACTCCCGGCGCGTCCAAAGAGGACACGGACCGCAGCTGGTCCGCGCCCAGCGCCTTGGTCGGCGACAGGTACAGCGCGTTCGCCTTCTCGCCCGCGGCCAGCCGGGAGAGCACCGGCAGCTGGTACGCCAGCGACTTGCCCGACGCCGTCCCGGTCGAGATCACGACGTGCCGGCCCTCGTACGCGTGCGAAGCTGCCTCGGCCTGGTGAGCCCACGGAGCCGAAACGCCGCAGTCACGCAGCGCAGCGACAACCGCCGGATCCGCCCACGACGGCCACTCTGCGTAGCGCGCGGCGCGACCCGGCAAGTCCGCGACGTGCGTGACCGGATGCTCGCGCGACGGGATGCCGGCGGTCACCCGCCTCAGCAGCCGCTGCCCCCGTGATTCGTCCACCCGCCGAGCTTGGCACAGGGGTCCGACAGTTCCGCCCGTCCCCAGCTGCGCCAACGGATCGGCACCAGAGTGATCGTTCAAGTGAGGAGGCTCACAAGGTAACGGAATGTACCGTCCCCGGGACGGCGTGAAGGCGCTGGTTGCGGTACCAATACACTCCCGCAATCCACACCCCTCTGTGGTGAGCGTCATGTGAGACGTGCATTGCTGCCCGGCTAGCGTGTCGCTCGGTACAGGGTCCATGCCAGCGCCGGCCGTGTCGAACCCTCGGCTCGTCGACGTTGGCGATCGGCGACGTCTCCTGGAGGACGAATGTCACGGCAGTTCCTCGCGGAGGGCGGGTCCATCACGCTCTCCGGAGGTGGCTACACGATTGTCGGTGTAGTCGCCGTGGTCGCGCTTGCCGCACTCGTCATCGGCTACGTCCTGCTCAAGGAGGTGCTGGCCGCAGGCCAGGGCACCGCCAAGATGCAGGACATCGCCAAGGCGGTGCAGGAAGGCGCGGCTGCATACCTCAAGCGGCAACGGAACACCCTCGCCATTTTCGGCGTGATCGTGTTTCTCTTGCTCTTCGCACTTCCCGCCGACGACTGGAACGAGAAGATCGGCCGTTCGATCTTCTTCCTGGTCGGTGCGGCGTTCTCGTTCGCGATCGGTTACCTCGGCATGTGGCTGGCCACGCAGGCGAACCTGCGCGTGGCCGCCGCGTCGCGCGAGGAAGGCGGCCGCGAGATCGCGATGCGCGTGGCGTTCCGCACCGGTGGTGTGGTCGGCATGATCACCGTCGGTCTCGGCCTCTTCGGTGCCGCGGTCGTCGTGCTGGTCTACACCGGCCAGGCGCCCAAGGTGCTGGAGGGCTTCGGGTTCGGTGCCGCGCTGATCGCGATGTTCATGCGTGTCGGCGGCGGTATCTTCACCAAGGCCGCCGACGTCGGCGCGGACCTGGTCGGCAAGGTCGAGCAGGGCATCCCGGAGGACGACCCCCGCAACGCCGCGACCATCGCGGACAACGTGGGTGACAACGTCGGTGACTGTGCCGGCATGGCCGCCGACCTCTTCGAGTCCTACGCCGTCATGCTCGTCGCCGCCCTGATCCTCGGCAGCACCGCCTTCGGCGTGCACGGCCTGATCTTCCCGCTGATCGTGCCGGCCATCGGCGTGATCACCGCGGTGATCGGTGTCTACATCACGAAGGCGCGCGCGGGCGAAGGCGGCCTCGTCACGATCAACCGCTCGTTCTACATCTCCGCGGTCATCTCCGCCGTCCTGTCGGCGATCGCGGCGTTCGTGTACCTGCCGAGCAGCTTCTCCGACTTCGGCGCGGGCTACGAGAACGCGGGCAACCCGGCGGTCATCGCGACCATCGCGGTGATCATCGGCATCGTGCTCGCCGCGGTCATCCTGAAGCTGACCGGCTACTACACCGGCACCGAGTACAAGCCGGTCAAGGACGTCGCGCAGACGTCGGAGACCGGCGGCGCGACCGTCATCCTCTCCGGCATCTCGGTCGGCTTCGAGTCCGCGGTGTACACCGCGCTGGTGATCGGTGCGGCCGTGTTCGGCGCGTACCTGCTCGGCGGCGGTGTCGCGCTGTTCGCCGTGGCGCTGGCCGGTACCGGTCTGCTGACCACCGTCGGCGTCATCGTCGCGATGGACACCTTCGGCCCGGTCTCGGACAACGCGCAGGGCATCGCCGAGATGTCGGGCGACGTCGACGAGAAGGCCGCGCAGATCCTCACCGAGCTGGACGCGGTCGGCAACACGACCAAGGCCATCACCAAGGGCATCGCGATCGCCACGGCGGTCCTCGCCGCGACGGCGCTGTTCGGCTCCTACTCCGACGCGATCACGAAGACGCTGTCGGGCATGGGCACCGGTGTGGTCACCGGCATGGATGCGGCCAAGTCGTTCGTCAACCAGGTCGTCAGCCCGAACACGCTCGTCGGCGTGATCATCGGTGCGGCCGTGGTGTTCATGTTCTCGGGTCTCGCCGTCAACGCGGTTTCCCGCGCGGCCGGCGCGGTCGTCTACGAGGTCCGTCGCCAGTTCCGCGACATCCCGGGCATCATGGAAGGCACCACCCGCCCCGAGTACGGCAAGGTCGTCGACATCGTCACGCGCGACTCGCTGCGTGAGCTGACGACGCCGGGTCTGCTGGCGGTCTTCGCCCCGATCGCGGTCGGTTTCGGCTTGGGCACCGGCGCGCTCGCCGGCTACCTGGCCGGCGCGATCGCCTGCGGCACCCTGATGGCGATCTTCCTCGCCAACTCCGGTGGCGCGTGGGACAACGCGAAGAAGCTGGTCGAAGACGGCAACCACGGCGGCAAGGGTTCGGCCGCGCACGAGGCCACCATCATCGGTGACACCGTGGGTGACCCGTTCAAGGACACCGCCGGCCCGGCGATCAACCCGCTGATCAAGGTCATGAACCTGGTCTCCGTGCTGATCGCGCCGGCCGTCGTGCAGTTCTCGATCGGCCCGGACGAGAACACCGCGGTGCGCATCATCATCTCGCTGGTGGCGGTCGCCATCATCGTGGCGGCGATCGTGGTCTCGAAGCGGCGGGGGACGGTCCTTTCCGACACCCCGGCCGAGATCCAGGCCTGAGTTCCAGGGTGCCCCCGGGCCCGGCGCGCGGCGACGCGTGCCGGGCCCGGGGTTTGCCATCCCAGAAAGGCCCGGCGACTTGCGAAGCACTACCGAGTCGGTACCGTCGGGCCTGCCGGGGCGTCGTCGGGCGGGAGGTACGCGAGTGCGGCAGCGGTCGACCGTTTTCGCCGCTCTCACCACGATGATCGCCATCGGTCTCACCGGGTGCGGGCAGCCGGCCACGGAGCCGCCGCCGGACCCGGATCCACCGGTCACGACCGTCGTTCCCCACGCCGATCCCGCGGCGGACTGGGCGGCCGGTTACTGCGACGCCGTGACGCACCTGGTCCGCACCCTCGCGGAGCTGCCTGCCGTCGATCCGAGCACGCCGCAGAAGGCGTCCCGGACATCCAGCGATCTGCTTTCCTCCGTCGTCGGCGGGCTCGACCAGAGCCTGGCCGGGCTGAACGCGCTCGGCGCGCCGCCGGTGCCGTCGGCGGACGCCGGCCGCAAGGACGTCATCCGGCAGTTCGCCGAGATCCGCGCCCAGGCCGAGAACGCGCGTCAGCGCATCGAGACGGGCCGCGGCGACGCACCGGCGACGAAGGCGGCTCTGGGCGAGGCCAAGGCCGCGCTCGACCGCATCGACGCGCTCGACTACCTCAAGGGCCTCAAGGACGTCCCGGCTCTCGCGGCGGCGGGACAGCGCGCCCCGGCGTGCCGGCGGCTGGATCAACCGGCCGGCTGAAGATCCCCGCGAGACCTGCCGTCGATCGAACTTGTGTTCTAGTATAGCGCGGTGGATCGGACGATCTCGCTCTTCTCCGCCGAGGCCAGCGGGCCGGGCCTGGGCGACCTGGCCGGCCTGTTGTGCTGCCACGGCCAGATCACCGGCTTCGGGCGCACCGCCGCCCGGCTGTCGGTGGTCGTCGAAGAGCCGTGGCGGGCGCACGTCCTGGTGCGCGAGTTCCGCCGCCGCGGCGCGGACGCCCAGGTGTCGAAGGCCGACTGCGGCCGTCCACAGGTGCGCACGTCGTTCCGGGTCGACCTGCTGCCGCTGGCGCTGCGGTGGCTGCGTGAGGGCTGCGCGGGCCCGGCCGAGGACGACTCGGGCAAGGCGGTGCCGCCGGGGTTCCGGCTGAGCGGCGCAATGCTGCGGATGTGGGCGCTGGCCAGCGGCCGCCCCGGCACGCAGGGTTATCTGCTGGGCGTCGATCCGCTCGCCCCCGGCATGCACGAGCGGCTGGTCGAGGCGCTGACGCCGTTGGGCGTGGTGGCGAAGCTGACCGGCCCGAAGGCGGACGCGCCGGCGGTCAAGGTCACCGGGAAACGCCGGCTGGAGGCACTGCTGGAGCTGATCGGGGAGCCACCACCGGGCGCCGAAGCGGCGTGGCCGGGCGCGGCGGCGCCGCAACCGGTCCCGCACCCGGAGGCCGTGACGAGCACGGCCTGACCGGGTGCGAGCGCCGCGTCAGGGCCGGGGCAGCGTGCAGCCGGCCTGGGTGAGCGCGATTTCGTTGGCCGCGGTGAGGCAGGCCGGGATGCCGTAGGTCTCCTGGCCGTAGTTCGTCTTGTAGTGCACCGTGACGTTGCCGGCCTGGTCGACCTCGCACGGGTTGTTCTCCGTGCAGCGTTCGCCGTCTTCGTTGCCGGTGTTGTTCACGCCGACGACCTTGCCGCCGGAGACGATCGGCGAGCCGGAGGTGCCGCCGATGGTCTGGCAGGCGGAGGTGTAGCGGATCGAGTCCTTCCAGGTCCAGCTGCCCTCTTTCAGCCGGTAGACGAACCCGTCGATGTTGCAGGAGTAGATGCGCTTCCAGTAGCCGGAGACGACGTCGATCGCCGCGCCCGCCGCCGGGTGCGCGTTCGACAGCTCGAGCGGCGAGATCCCGTAGCTGGCCTTGATCTGCGCGTAGGTGGTGGTGAGCTGGTAGAGCGACACGTCGGTGTCGGTCATCGTGCCGTAGACGATCTTCTTGGCGCGCAGGGTGGCCTTGTTGCTGCCGCTGGCGGTGAGCAGCGTGAACGTCCGGCTGGAGGCGCGGTTGGTGATCACCTCGCCCGGCCCCGGGAAACCGGTTTCGAGGCAGTGCCCGTTGGACATCACGAGCGCGGGCGCGGTGTCGGGCGTCGCGGCCGGCTTGACCACCGACCCGGAGCAGTTGGACAGGGCCACGGTGCCGGCGAAGTTCGCCGCGGCCGCGTTCGCCGGAGTGCCACCCAGCAATACTGTGGCGGTCGCAGCGGTGAACAGGGCGCCGAGCAGGCGTCGGGTCATGGCAGGTCCTTTCGGCTGGACGGGGAAACCAGTGAAGCGGTCACATCCCTGCGCCCACCACCGTCGAACGGAGGGTATCCGGACGGTCACGCGCTAGGCTGCGCGGGACGTGGCCGAAATCACGTGGCAGGTACGTTGGGGAAACATCGCCGAGGTCAACGGCGATGCGCTGGGCACAGGACCGGCGGCGTGTTGGGCCACCTCCGCGCCGTCCGGGCCGGAACAGCGTGCACACTGGCAGGTCGAGACACGGGCCCTGGCAGGGACGTGGTGCAGTCCCGCGGCGGCGGGGCGAGATGAGCGGAGAGCAGGACAGCGTGGCAGGAGCACGGACCAAGAAGAACGGAGCCTCGGCGGACAACGGCGCCGGGCACCGGCGGCTGGTCATCGTCGAGTCGCCGACGAAGGCCCGCAAGATCGCGCCCTACCTCGGCGGCGGTTACGTCGTCGAGTCCTCCGTCGGGCACATCCGCGACCTGCCGCGCGGTGCCGCCGACGTGCCCGCCCAGTACAAGGGCGAGGCGTGGGCGCGGCTCGGCGTCGACGTCGACAACGGCTTCAAGGCCCTCTACGTGGTCACCCCGGACAAGAAGTCCAAGGTCACCGAGCTGAAGAGCCTGTTGAAGGACGTCGACGAGCTCTACCTCGCCACGGACCCCGACCGCGAGGGCGAGGCCATCGCGTGGCACCTCCTCGAGACGCTGAAGCCGAAGGTCCCGGTCCGCCGGATGGTCTTCCACGAGGTCACCGAGCAGGCCATCCGCGCGGCCGCCGACTCGACGCGTGAGCTGGACGCCGACCTCGTCGACGCGCAGGAGACCCGCCGCATCCTCGACCGCCTCTACGGCTACGAGGTCTCGCCGGTGCTGTGGAAGAAGGTCATGCCGAAGCTCTCGGCGGGCCGCGTGCAGTCGGTGGCGACCCGGATCGTGGTCGAGCGGGAGCGCGAGCGGATGCGCTTCACCTCGGCGTCGTACTGGGACATCTCGGCGACCATGGACGCCGGCGAGGAAGCTTCGCCGCGGAACTTTCCTGCGCGGCTCGTCGCCGTCGACGGCGCCCGCCTGGCCACCGGCCGCGACTTCGGTTCGGACGGGCAGCTCAAGTCCTCGAACAACGAGATCCGCGTACTGGCCGAGGCCGACGCGCGGCGCTTGGCCGACGCGCTGAAGCAGCGTGACTTCAAGGTCGCGAGCGTCGAAGAGAAGCCGTACACGCGCAAGCCGTACGCGCCCTTCATGACCTCGACGCTGCAGCAGGAGGCGGGCCGCAAGATGCGCTTCACCTCGGAGCGCACCATGCGGATCGCGCAGAAGCTGTACGAAAACGGCTACATCACTTATATGCGTACCGACTCCACGACGCTGTCGGAGTCGGCGATCTCGGCCGCGCGCAGCCAGGCCACGCAGCTGTACGGCAAGGAGTACGTTTCGCCGTCGCCGCGCCAGTACACGCGCAAGGTCAAGAACGCGCAGGAGGCCCACGAGGCGATCCGGCCGTCGGGCGAGGTCTTCCGCACGCCGGGCCAGGTCGCGGGCGAGCTGGACACCGACGAGTTCCGGCTCTACGAGATGATCTGGCAGCGCACGATCGCGTCGCAGATGGCGGACGCCAAGGGCACGACGATGTCCGTGCGGATCGTCGGCAACGCGACTTCGGGCGAGGAGTGCACCTTCGCCGCTTCGGGCCGCACGATCACCTTCGCGGGCTTCCTGAAGGCGTACGTCGAAGCGGTCGACACCGAGACCGGTGGCGAGGCCGACGACAAGCAGAGCCGCCTGCCGGTACTGGAGAAGGACCAGGCGCTGACCGCGGCCGAGCTGAGCCCGGACGGCCACACCACGTCGCCGCCGGCCCGGTACTCCGAGCCGAGCCTGGTCAGCAAGCTGGAAGAGCTGGGCATCGGCCGCCCGTCGACGTACGCGTCGATCATCAAGACCATCCAGGACCGCGGGTACGTCTGGAAGAAGGGCTCCGCGCTCGTTCCGTCGTGGGTCGCGTTCGCCGTGATCGGCCTGATGGAACGGCACTTCGAGCGGCTCGTCGACTACGACTTCACCGCCGGCATGGAGGACGAGCTCGACCGCATCGCGGCCGGTGACGAGCAGCGCGCGCAGTGGCTGTCGAAGTTCTACTTCGGCGGCGACATGGGCGTCGACGGCTCGATCGGCCGCCTGGGCGGGCTGAAGAAGCTGGTCGAGGGCAGCGTCGAGGACATCGACGCGCGCGAGATCAACTCGATCCCGCTGTTCAGCGACGAGAACGGGCACACCGTCGTGGTCCGCGTCGGCCGCTACGGGCCGTACCTGGAGCGCGAGGTCGACGGGAATTCGCAACGCGCGAACCTGCCGGAGGACCTGCCGCCGGACGAGCTCACGCAGGAGATCGCGGAGAAGCTGTTCGCGACCCCGCAGGAGGGCCGCACACTGGGCACCGACCCGGTCAGCGGGCACGAGATCGTCGCGAAGGAAGGCCGCTTCGGGCCGTACGTGACCGAAGTGCTGCCCGAGATCGAGATCCCCGAGGACGCCACCGCCGCGCAGAAGAAGGCCGCGAAGGCGAAGGCGCCGAAGCCGCGTACGGGCTCGCTGTTCAAGTCGATGGACATCGAGACGATCACGCTGGATGACGCGTTGAAGCTGCTCTCGCTGCCGCGCGTGGTCGGCAAGGACCCGGAGTCCGGCGACGAGATCACCGCGCAGAACGGGCGCTACGGGCCGTACCTGAAGAAGGGCACGGACTCGCGTTCGCTCTCGACCGAGGACCAGCTCTTCTCGATCACCCTCGAAGAAGCCCTGAAGATTTACTCGGAGCCGAAGCAGCGAGGCCGGTCCGCGACGGCGAAGCCGCCGCTCAAGGAGCTCGGCGAGGACCCGGTGTCGAAGAAGCCGATGGTGGTCAAGGACGGCCGGTTCGGCCCGTACGTGACCGACGGCGAGTACAACGCGACGCTGCGGAAGGGCGACGAGATCGAGTCGCTGACCGCGGAACGGGCGTCCGAGCTGCTGGCGGAGAAGCGGGCCAAGGGCCCGGCGCCGAAGCGGAAGGCGCCGGCGCGCAAGCCGGCTTCCACGACGGCGAAGACGGTCAAGGCGGGCACGACCAAGAAGGCGGCCGCCGCGAAGACGACCACGGCCAAGCGCTCCGGCTCGACGGCGACGAAGGCCAAGTAGGTCCACGTTTCGAAGGCCTCCCCGCCGGCTGGTGGGGAAGCCTTCGTCGTGACACCTTCGAGTGACACCTCGAACGGATGTTCGGGAAATTGTCGGTGGTCCCGGGTTCCATGAACGCGTGACCAAAACACCACGCACCGTGCACACGGTGACCACCAAGATCCTGAAGCCGGTCCGGGCGGCGGCCGCCGGCAGTTCCACCGCCCTGGACCTGATGGAGTCGCTGCCCGGCTTCGCCGGCAGCGGCGGCGTCTGCGGCGTGGCCGTCGCCATGTCCGGCGAGTCGTGGACTTCGGCGTTCTTCGACGACCGGATCACCTTCGGCATCGCCGGGGAAGGCATGCGCCTGTTCGGGGCTTCGCCGGGCTCGGTCGCGGAGCTGCTGCGCCCGGCGCTGGCTCGCCTGGAGCCGCTCTCGCCGGCGCCCGGCGAAGGCCTGTACCTCGACGCCGACGAGCGCGGGGTGCTCGAGCCGGAGCAGGAGTGTCTGGTCCTCGACCTGATGGACGACCTGCGGCGGCCCCGGCTCGGCACGGTCCAGGTCGACGTCGCCCGTGACGGCGAGCCGCGGCGGTGGGAGCTGCTGGCGTTCGTCGACGACGATCGCGGCCGTCACCTGGCGGCCCTGAGCAGACCCCGGGGCGGCCACCGCCGGTTCTGGTGGCTGCCCGGGACCGTGGAGCGGCTCGCGGAGTTCGTCGAGGGGCGGGTGCCGGACCATGGCTGAGCCGCTCGCCGACCGCTCACCGAACGATCTCACCCGCTCGAACATATGTGCGAGAAATTGTCGGTGCCAGGGTGTTCAATCTAGGGGTGAGCAACACAGTCGCCGTCTTCGACGTCATCGACGAGGTCATCGCCCCGCTGTCGGCCGAGGTGCCGGAGCGGCCCTCGGTGATGGAGTTCTACGACCCGGAGTTCGAGATCCCGCCGGTGCTGGCGGACACCGGACCCCTGCCGGGCCGGCGCTTCTCGCCGCCCGCGCGGAGCCTCGCGGACGAGGTGGAGCAGTACACGCGGTTCGTCGCCGGGATGGCCGCGATCGGCCTCGCGCCGGGTGGCGAGGTCACCGCGGAAGCCGTCGGGCTGTACCGGGCGCTGCGCGGCGGCTTCATCCGCGGCGTCGTCACCGGGGTCTTCCCGGCCAGGGCCAAGCCGTGGGAGGTGCGGTTCTTCGGCGACGAGGACTACACCACGGTCCTGCACAAGCTGGGCAACCGCGCGCGGCTGCGGTCGGGCTTCCTCAGCGAGCTGCCGGGCTGGGTGTTCGACGGCCTGCCCGACCGGCCGCCGGGCCCGGGCGAGCACCTGCGCATCGAAACGGACGAGCGCGGGCTGATCCCGCGCCGGTGCGAGCGGGCGGTGGAGCTGATCCGGGAGTGCGCGGCCCGGCCGCGGCTGGGCACGGTGCTGGTCGACCTCGCGGTGCGCAACGCGATCCTGGCCGAGTACCCGCACGGCGCGTTCGGGCTGGTGGACAACGACCTGGGCCGGTACCAGTTCAGCGCCGCGGTGGCCCGGAACGGGCGCTGGACGGTGACGTGGGGTCCGGCGTCGCGGACAACGGCCGAGCAGTGGATCGTCGAGGCGGTGCAGAGCCATGCGTGAGGAGGTGGCGGTGCGGACGACCGCCGGGGAGGGCGTGGACCGGGTGGTCGCGGCGGCGCCGAGAGACCTGACGGTGCGCGAGGCGATCCTCGAGGCCGCCGAGCTCAACAACGGCGTCCCGGAGCAGCGGCAGCCGGCAGCGGATCCGGGCGAGAGGCGGCGGCATGGCTGAACGCGGCATGGCTGAACGCACGGCGGCGCGAGAGCTGCTCGAGCTGGCGGCCGGCCCGGTGCTGGCGGCGATGCCGGACCGCGAGCCGGTCGACCGGCTGTACAACCCGGACGTCAGCGACGACGACATCCTGGTGCACGGCCCGGTGTCGGACGATCCGGCGGACCTGGTGGCGGAGGTCGAGCGCCACGTGGCGTGGGCCGCGTGGATCGACGGCACACCGTTCGGCGAGGCAGGCGAGCTCAACGAGCTCGGCTTCGAGGTGGTGTCGCTGATGCTGCGCGGTTCGGTCCGGGCGGCGCTGTGCGGGGTGTTCGACGAAGGACCGGAGATGGCGGACATCCGGTGCTACGCCGACGGCGAGCGAGCGTTCATGATGGGCTCCCTCCCCGGCCGCACGGCGATCCACCTCGCCGACTTCGACGAGCTGCCGGAGATGCTGGTGGCGGAGCTGCCGGAGGTCCCGTTCGGCGAGTCTCCGCGCGCGATCTGGGTCTCGGTGGACGACGACGGCCTGGTCCACGACGGCCAGGACGACGACGTGGGCGCGATGCGCGAGCTCCTGGCCCGCCCGAGATCGGGCACGGCGGTCCTGGACATGCTGGCCTTCGGCGGCCTGTGCGCGGAGTTCCCGGACCACGGATTCGTCCTGGTGGACACGGACCTGGGCCGCTTCGCCCTGGCGGCCCTGGACCGCGGCGACGGCCGCCGCCAGCTGGTCCTCAGCCCGTTCAGCCGCGGCATGCTCCGCGACTGGTGCCGCAAGATGATCGACCTCGGACAGGAGGAGATGCCCTGAGCAGAAGGCGGCGGGGGTGAGCGGAGGGGGCGGGAGGGAGGGGAGGGGGGAGGGGGAGGGCCCGGCGGGGATGTGCGCGGCTGGCCCGGCTCGGTTAAGCCCGGCGCGACCGGCTCCCGCCGCTGCCCACAGTGGCGGCCGGCGCACCGGCGCCGACCCGGGCAACCCAAGCTCGCGCCGCCGCCGCCCAAGCGGCCACCGGCTCCGCCGCAACTCCCCCGGGGACCCCGGCCGAACCCCACCCGCATCCCTCCAGCCAGCCCCATGCGCAAGCCGAGCGCGACCCGTCAACTGGCCACCCGCGGCCAGCGCCTGGCCACCCACCATCCACCGCCACTGTGATCGGTCTCACTACGATCCGTCACCATTGGCGGTCGACCGGGCCACCGGCGGACTGGACACTGCAGGGGGTTCGGGCGTGCGCTTGCGCTGCGTGACGGACCCTCCACTGGAGACAGAGCCATTGGGCGGATGCGTTATCCGCCAGCGTCGCTACCCTGGAAAGGCGAGGACATTCAGTAGTGAGGTGGTCACCATGAGCGCGAACGGTGAGGCTCCCTTCTTCAATGCCCCCGAGCTCACTCAGCGCGACGGCACTCTGTCCGAAGCACCTGCCGAGATGTTCGCGGATCCGGTCTCCGGGCTGGTCACGGCGGCTCCCGAGCCGCGCGCCGCGGTGGCGAATGGCCACGAGGCCGCCGCCGTTCCGGTGGCGGGGCCGGTGCAGCCCGACGAAGAAGCCGTGCGGCGGATGGTCGAGGAAACGCTTCGCGAAGACAGGGACGCCGGTGTGAAAACCCCGGCGGCGATCCCGCCGGCGGGCACCCTCGGTGAACCCGGCGCGCCGCCGATGGGGTTGCTGCCCCGGCAGCGCAACCGGCAGCGCAGCACCTGGCCGTCCCGGCCGCCGCAGATCATGCGGCCCGTGCGGCAGGATCCGCTGGCCGAGGACGATGTCGATGACGTCGATGTCGTGCCCGTCAAGCGGCGGAGGCTGCCGCGGGTGCCGTCGGTCACGATGCCGGCCTTCAACCGGCCGTCGTCGAGTGCGGCAGGTGTCATGCTCGCCGTCGCGTTGCTGATCGTGTTCGGTTTCGTCGCCATCGAGATGGTGTCCAGCCTGGTCAGCAGTGTGACGGGGCTGTTCGACTAGCGTCCCTCCGCTGGTCACCACCTGCCCCGCACCACGGGGGCGTGCCGCGCGCCAGGGCCCGATCGGGCTACCCTGACTTCACGGTCGGGCTCTCGCGCGAGGGCGTCCGGGACCGCGGTGACTAGTGGGGTGGGGCGTATCAGCGAGGGCGTGCGATCGGTACCCGGGGCCGGCCCGGGTGCGTCGTCGGGCGCCGAGGCGTCCACGATCAACCGGGTCCGGCGGGTACTGGCGATCAAACCTTTCCGGCGGCTCTGGGGCGTCACGTACCTGTGCAGCGTGGCCGACTGGCTGAACATCCTGGCCCTCACCGGCCTGGCCACGAAGCTGACGGACAACTACTTCGCGCAGAACTTCGCCTTCGTCGGCGTCGTGCTGACCGGCCTGGCGCCGGGGCTGCTGTTCGCGCCCGTGGGCGGGCTGCTCGCGGACCGGTTCGACCGCCGCAAGGTCATGGTCGTCTCCGACCTGCTGCGCTGTGGTTTCCTGCTGTCCATCGCCTTCGTCAGCGCGCCGTGGTGGTTGCTCGTCGGCAACTTCCTCGTCGGCAGCGCGGCGAGCATGTGGATCCCGTCGAAAGAGGCGGCGGTCCCGAACCTGCTCCGCCGGCCCGACCAGGTCGAGACGGCCAACCAGCTCGGCATGGTGATGACCTACGGCCTCGCCGTCGTCACCGCGGCCGGCGCGAACGCGATCCTCACCGGCATCAACACGAACTTCCTCCACGTCCCCGGCGAAGACACCAGCCTCCGCATCGCGAAGCTGGTCGTCGTCATCACCGCCCTGCTCTACCTGGCCAGCGCGATCCTCATCGCCACCCGGATTCCCGAGCTTTCACTGCGCAACGTCCACGCGCTGCCGGAGCAGAAGGTCAAGCAGGCCGACGAGGAAAAGCTCGGCATCGGCACGATGATCGCCGACGGCTTCCGGTTCATCCGCACCACGCCGCTCGTGCGCGGGCTGCTGGTCGGGGCGTTCGGCGCGTTCGCCGCCGGCGGCGCCGTGATCGGCTCGGCCAAGCCGTACTCCTCCAGCCTCGGGGCCGGTGACTCGGCGTTCAGCCTCCTCGTGCTGGCCGTCTTCGTCGGCCTCGCCGCCGGGATGGCGTTCGCGCCCAAGCTCTCCCGGCGGCTCCCGCACGACCGGCTGTTCGGCGTCTCCATCATCGCGGCCGGGCTCTCGCTCGCGTTGGTGGCGCTCTCGCCTCACCTGTCGGTCTCGCTCGTCACCGTCGTCCTGGTCGGATTCTGGGCGGGGACGGCGTTCCTCACCGGTGTCACGATCATCGGCTCGCGGGTCGAGGACGCCATCCGCGGCCGGATCAACGCGATCTACCAGCTGATGATGAAGCTCGTGCTGTTCGGCACCACGGTCACCGTCCCGGTGCTGGTCGGTGTCCTGGGGACGCGCACCTTCAACGTCTGGGGGGGCAAGGTCTCGGTCGACGGCACCCGGCCGATCATGTTCGCCGGTGCCGTGATCGCGCTGGTCGCCGGGCTCTTCGCCTACCGGCAGATGGACGACAAGCGCACCGAGCCGATCCTCTCCGACCTGCGCAACGCGCTGCGCCGCACGCCGCGGCGCGTCAACGGCTTCCTCATCGCCGTCGAGGGCACCACCGCGATCAACACCGCGATCCAGGCCGTCAACCTCGCCGACTGGCTGCGCGGCGGCACCCGGCCGGTCGTCGTCGCCGCCGACCCGGCGCTCGACGACCACCGGCTCGCCGCGCTCGTCTCCGGCGCCTCGCTCACCGGGGCGCGGGCCCAGGCGCTGGCCGCCGCCGCGGTGCGGGCCGACATCGTGGAGCGGCACGTCCAGCCGGCGCTCGACGCCGGTTCGGTGGTCGTCATGGAGCGGTTCGTCGACTCGCCGCTGGCGCACCTGTCCGCCGTCGCCGGGCTCGACAGCGACGAGCTCGAAGGCCTCGCCGACTGGGCGACCGGCCGGCTGCGCCCGGACCTGACCGTCCTGCTGGACGCCGCCCCGAGCGGCGCGCCGCGCGACAAGTCGTCCGCGATGAACGACCAGTGGCGCGTCCAGCACCTGCTCACCGAGATGGCCGCGGCCGACCCGGATCGCTACGTCGTGATCGACGCCGACGGCACCGACGTCGAGGTCGCTGAGCGCATCCGCACCGCGCTGCGCGCCGTGTTCGTCGGCCGCCTGGCCGCGCTGGCGCCGACGACGGAGAAGCCGGTCACGCTGCCGATGGAGACCCTGCCCGTCGAGACCCCGGAAGAGCCTCGCGTGGAGGCGAAGTGACGACGATCGAACGCATCGGCGTCTGGAACCAGCTGGTCGGCCAAGAGCCCGCAGTCGAGACGCTGAGCGCGGCCGCGTCGGCCGCCGCCAAGATCGTCGCGGGCGAGCCCGCGCCGCCGGGCGCGATGACGCACGCCTGGCTGCTCACCGGCCCGCCCGGCTCGGGCCGCTCGGTGGCCGCCCGGACCTTCGCCGCGGCCCTGCAGTGCAGCACCGGCACGGGCTGCGACGCCTGCCCCGGCTGCCACACGACGATGGCGGGCACGCACGCCGACGTCCGGCTGGTGGTCCCGGAAGGACTGTCCATTTCGGTCGCCGAGATGCGCGCGCTGGTGCAGGCCGCCGCGCGCCGCCCGACGACCGGCAACTGGCAGGTCGTGATCATCGAGGACGCCGACCGGCTCACCGAAGGCGCGTCGAACGCCCTGCTGAAGGCCGTCGAAGAGCCGCCGGACCGCACGGTGTTCCTGCTCTGCGCGCCCTCGGACCACCCCGAGGACGTCTCGGTGACGATCCGCTCGCGCTGCCGCCTGGTGTCGCTGCGGACGCCGCCCCCGGAGGCGATTGCCGACGTGCTCATGCGCCGCGACGGCGTCGACGCCGAACGCGCGCAGTGGGCCGCTTCGGTGTGCGGCGGCCACGTCGGCCGCGCACGCCGCCTCGCCACCGACGAGGCCGCGCGGCAGCGCCGGGCCACCGTGCTGCGGATCCCGCTCGGCCTCCGCCGGATGGGCGACGTCTTCACGTGCGCTGACCAGCTGATCAGCGCGGCCGAGGCGGACGCGGGCGAGGCCAGCAAGGCCCGCGACGAGGACGAGCGCAACGAGCTGCGGACCGCGATGGGCGGCGACGGCATCGGCAAGGGCGTGGCGGGCGCCAAGCGCGCCGCCGAAGCCGCGGTCAAGCAGCTTGAGAAGAAGCAGAAGTCCCGCGCGACACGCACCCAGCGCGACACGCTCGACCTGGCCCTGGTCGACCTCGCGGCCTTCTACCGCGACGTCCTGGTGACGACGACGCGCTCCGGCGCGACGCTCAACCACCCGGACCACGCCGACCAGATCCACGAGGCGGCCTCGTCGTGGACGCCGGAGTCGACGCTCCGCCGGCTTGAAGCGGTGCTGGAATGCCGCGAAGCGATCGAGCTGAACGTGAAGCCCCGCATCGCCGTCGAGGCGATGGTCATGACGCTTCGCCAAGGCTGAACCGCCGAACGCAAAGGAACCCGCCAGGCGCACCTGACGGGTTCCTTCACACCCCTCGGGTCACTCGCGCGGACGCGGCGAGGGCTTGAACGGCTTCTCCTCGGCAATGACGGCCAGCGGGCGCCGCCGCGTGCCCGGCATCGCGGCCACCATGACCACGCCGAGCAGCAGCATCGCCGTGCCCGTCCAGAACAGCGGCACAGTGTCGTACGCGCCACCGGTGTAGGCGAGGTTCTTTACCGGCCCCTTCGGCGCTTCACCGCCCGCGGGCGGCGGCGTCGACGTCGTCCCGCAGACCACGCCGCCGGTGGGCGCGTACGCCCGGGCGATCTGCTCACCGAGCGACAGCTGGGCCAGCGACGACGGCAGGTTCTTCGCCTGGTCGTCCGGCAGCAGGCTCTTGAGCTTGGTCGTCGGCAGCAGCTGCAGGTCGAACATCCGCGCCGACGCGCCCAGCTGGAACCCCTTGAACGGCGTGGTCATGTTCGCCGACTTCTGGTCCAGCCCGGCGATGCTCAGCCGCAGCACGCCGAGGTCGAGCACGGTGCCCGCGGTGGTGCCGACCTGCTGGACCTGCCCCGCCGCCGTGGCGAGCAGCCCGCCGACCACGGGGATGTCCTTGACGGCGCCGAACTGGTCGCTCAGCGGCTTCAGCGGCAACCCGATCGGGATGTCCTTCGTCGGGTGCGCCGCGTCGAGGGTGTACAGCACCTTGCCGCCGGCCTCGATGGTCAGCACCGGCGCGGTGTACTCGACCTTCGACGTCTTCGCGTCGCCAGTGGAGGTCACCTTCAGCGTCGGCTGGCTGGCCACCTTGACGCTCAGCGCCAGCGGCGTGCCCTTGAGGATCTCGATGTCCGCGGCTTGCAGCGTCGACGTCGACTGCACGGCCTTGGTCTTCGAGCCCGGGATGTCGACCAGCGTGACCTGCGACCGCGACGACAGCGTGTTCGGCAGGCTCAGCAGCGACCCGGTGCCGTCCGCGGCGGTCTGCCCGCCGCCCTGCAGCAGGCCACCGAGGCTCTGCAGGCCCTTGGTCAGGTCGAACCCGCTGGCCAGCGAGTTGGGGTCGAGCTTCGGCTTCAGCGCGTCCAGCCCGAGGTTCGGCATCGACGGCACGACGTTCAGCAGCGACAGGCTGGCCACCGACGTGCTGGCGTCGGCGATCGTGTCGACGCACGGCCCGAGCGTCTGGCTCCACCGAGCGTGGGCGCTCCCGTTGAGCAGACCCACGTTGAGCAGCGGGTTCGACGGCGCGTTCAGGCCACCGCTGATCGGCTGCGGGTTGTCGGGCAGGGCGGTCTGCACGACGCTGCCGGGCGTCTGCGGCGCGTTCCCGCCCACGGACAGCCCGAACGGCGACGCCTGCGCGATGGCCTTCTCATAGCTCAGGTAGGCATCCGAGTTCGCCGACGCGCTCGACAGGCCCATCCCGGCCTCGAGCGCCGACTGCTTCGGCAGCGTCTGCCCGAACCCCGGCAGAATGGTGCTGGTCGGCACGGCGTTGGGCAGCAACCGGACGATCCCGAGCGCGGTCCCGGCATCCCCGACGGCCTGCCCGAGCGGCTGCGGCCCGATCGGCGCAGAGATGGGCGCCTGCCCCGGATTCGCCGGCTGCGGAATCGGCGTCGTCGGATAGGTCGGATCCGCGTGCGCGGGCGCCGAGCTGAACAGGAGCAACGCCGCAGCCGCCGGCAGCGCAACCGAACGGGGCAGTCTTCGCCGCATGTGCCAGAGCCTCCAGATAGGTCGACCGGGGAGTGAGACCGACGTCATAGGGCCCTAACGACGGTCCCCCCGAAAAGTGACGCGCACGGCCTCCGCTACACTTGCTCCTGTCGCCAGCGCGAGCCGGAGACATGCCGCCTTAGCTCAGTCGGCCAGAGCGATTCACTCGTAATGAATAGGTCAGGGGTTCGATTCCCCTAGGCGGCTCAACAAGGTTGTCGGCCCCTGCCCCTCTAGGGCAGGGGCCTTTTTCTTGTCTCGCGTATCTTCGGGCCTCCGCCCCACACCCCGTCCGGGGCTCTGCCCCGGCCCCCGTCGTGGTCGCCTTGGGTGCGGATTTGTTCCGCGGAACCACTCGTCCGGGTCAGGTCCAGACGCCATCGGACAGCGAAGGGCCCCCAGGCTGATGCCGGGGGCCCTTCGCTGGTGTGGGACTTACTTCGGGGCCGTCACCTTGACCACCGTGGCCTTGGCGTCGCCGCGGGGGGTTCGGTAGGTGATTTCGTCGCCTGCCTTCGCTCCTACCAGGGCCAGGCCCAGGGGGCTGTCCGACGTGATCGCGTCCGCGTCCTCGCCTGGGACCGTCACCACCTGGAACGTCTCTTCGTCGCCGTCGGCGAAGCGGAGGGAGACCATTGTTCCGTCCGGGAGCTGGCTGTTGCCGTAGCCGCCGTGCTCCATCTTGGCCGCCAGGTCGGCGATCTGGCGGTCCAGGCGGGCCGCGGCCTCTGCGCGGTCGATCACGTCCGCCTGGTCCGCCGCGTCGCCGGTGCGTTCCTGCTCGCCGGGCTGCGGCGCGAGGGCTTCCCGCTGCGCGCGCAAGTTCGCGATTTCCTTCTCCAGCTGGCTGCGGGCAGCCGGGCTGAGCCCCTTGTCCCCTGAGATCACCATGCCGGGCATTGTCCGCTGCGCGGAGCGGGGTGGCCAATCCGGTTTTTCACCCGAACGCCACGCACAGGACGTCTGCCCTAGGATTTCGGGGCTGCCGTCCAGGAAGAAGGTAACGAGAATCACCGTGAGCGCAGTCCCCGGCCGCAGCGAGCGGCTCTCGCCGAACCAGCTGGCCAAGCAGGAGCAGATCGTCGAAGCCGCCCGCGTCGTGCTCGCCCGCGACGGCCTCGCGGGGTGCACCGTCCGTGCCATCGCCGACGCCGGCCCGCTCACCAAGAGCGCGATCCACTACTATTTCGCCGACATCGACGTCCTCATCGACCGGGCCATGGCCGCGCACATCACCGCCTTCGCCGCCGGCCTGCGCGAGGTCGCCGCGAAGCACGACGAACCCCGCGAGCGGCTCTTCGCCGTCCTCGAGGAGTACCTGAGCGTCTTCGCCGCGAACCCGAACGCCGCCTTCCTCTGGTTCGAGTACTGGATCGCCGCCGGCCGCGCGCAGCACCCGCAGGCCATCGACGTCATGCTCACGTCGCTCACCGAGCTGCTCGCCGAGCTCCTCGCCCCGCTCGACGTCGACGACCCGCGGGCGCGCGCCCGGGCGCTGCTGTCCTACCTGCTGGGCACGGTCGTCCAGCAGCGGGTGCGCCCTCGGCCGTTCGCCACGCTGCGTGCCGACATCGAGGCGCTCTGTTTCGCGAACTACGGGTAGCAACCGCCAATAGATCCGTACTGCTCCTGATTGCGCCGTACGTCCGGCTCCGGCCAAGGTCGAGGGACCCCCGAGAGCAGGAGATGTGATGCGCACACGAACGTGCATGGCAGCGGCCGCGGCCGTCCTCTTGGTGCTCACCACCGGCGGCTGGGCCGGTGCCGCCCAGCCCGGCGGACCGCAGGTCTACGAGATCACCGGCGCCGCCACCGCTCAGCAGCGCACCGAGGTCGCGCGGACCGGCGCGGACATCCTCGACGCCGAAGGCGCGACGACCACGGTCATCGCCAACCCCGGCGAAGCGGCCCAGCTGCGCGAGCTCGGCTTCGGCGTCAAGTCCCTCGGCCAGGTGAACCGGCCGCAGGGCACGGCGACCGTCGAGGACTTCCCGGCCGGCTACACCGGCTACCACACCTACGCCGAGACGCAGACCGAGCTGCAGAAGACCGTCGCGAACTACCCGACGCTGGCGAAGCTCGGCAGCGCCGGCACGTCCTACGAGGGCCGCGCCCTGTCGCTCATCAAGATCAGCGACAACGTCGGCACCGACGAGAACGAACCCGAGGTCCTCTTCACCTGCAACCAGCACGCGCGCGAGCACCTCACCACCGAGATGTGCCTCCACATCGTCCAGCGGCTGACCAGCGGGTACGCCACGGACAGCGCGATCAAGCGGCTCGTCGACAGCACCGAGATCTGGGTGATCCCCAGCGTCAACCCGGACGGCTCCGAGTACGACATCTCCGGCGGCACGTTCCACAGCTGGCGCAAGAACCGCCAGGGCCCCGGCACCGACACCAACCGCAACTGGGGCTACAAGTGGGGCTGCTGCGGCGGCTCCTCAGGCTCGACGTCCAGCGAGACCTACCGCGGCACGGCGGCGTTCTCCGCGCCCGAGACCCGGGCCGTCTCGAACTGGGTGAACTCACGGGTGGTCGGCGGCGTCCAGCAGATCAAGACGCACATCGACTTCCACACCTACTCCGAGCTGGTGCTCTGGCCCTTCGGCTACACCTACGCCGACACCGCGCCCGGCATGACCGCGGCCGAGGCGCAGAAGTTCCAGACGCTCGGCAAGCAGATGGCCGCCACGAACGGCTACACGCCGGAGCAGTCCAGCGACCTCTACATCACCGACGGCAGCGTCAACGACTGGATGTGGGCGACGCACAAGATCTGGAGCTTCACCTTCGAGATGTACCCGAAGGGCAGCAGCCCGGGCTTCTACCCGCGCGACACCCAGATCGTGCCGCAGACGACCCGCAACGACCAGGCCGTCGACATCCTGATCAACGCCGCGATCACCGGTTGACCCCCAGCGACCGGCCGCGGCCTGCGAACGGCCCCCTTTCCCGCTCGGCCGGGGAAGGGGGTCCGCGCGGTCTAGGGTGCGGGCATGCCTCTGTTCTCGTTCGAAGGGCTCAGCCCGCAGGTCCACCCGGACGCCTGGATCGCGCCCACCGCCACCCTCATCGGCGACGTCGTCGTCGAGAAGGACGCCTCGGTCTGGTTCGGCGCGGTGATCCGGGCCGACTTCGGCCGGATCGTCATCCGTGAGGGCGCCAACATCCAGGACAACTCGGTGATCCACGTCAACGACGGCGTCTGCGAAGTGGGCAAGAACGTCACCGTGGGCCACCAGTGCCTGGTGCACGACTGCACGATCGGGGAGCAGGCGCTGATCGGCAACGGCTCGACGGTGCTCGACAAGGCGAAGATCGGCGCACGCGCGCTGGTCGCGGCCGGCGCGACCGTCACGCCCGCGACGGAGGTGCCCGACGAGGTCATCGCGATGGGCAGCCCGGCGAAGAAGTTCGTCCCGCTGACCGACTCGGCGCGGATGTGGGTCGAGCACAACGCGGCGATCTACCAGGAACTGGCGCGCCGGCACCGCGCGGGCACCAAACCGGTTTGACCCTCCAGTAACTGGAGACTCTAGCTTCGGGGCATGGCTCCGAAGAAACTCACCCACCAGGTCACGCTCGAGCTCGCCGCGGGCAACGCCCCGGTCGTCGACCTCGGCAAGATGCTGGGCCAGACCGGGATCAACCTCGTCGAGGTCAAGAAGGCCTACGACGCGGCGACGGCGGGGCAGCGCGGCGACATCGTCCCGGTCGTCGTCTCGGTGTTCGAGGACCGCTCGTTCGCGCTCCGGCTCAAGACGCCCCCGACGTCGTTCCTCATCAAGAAGGCATTGGGGGACAAGGGTTCTTCGCGGCCGGGGCACGAGGTCGCGGGCAAGCTCACGCGGGAGCAGCTGCGCGCGATCGCCGAGCGCAAGCTGCCGGACCTCAACACCGCCGACGTCGAGGCGGCGATGCGCACGATCGCGGGCACGGCCCGTTCGATGGGTGTCGTGGTCGTGGACTGAGGTGCGCAAACACGCGATCGTGCCGCCGTTCCGCGCGCTGGATCCCGAGCTCGGTGTGGCGGAACGGTTGCTGCGGCAGGGAAATCCGCAGCTGACCGGGATCGTCTCGCAGCTTCCCGACGAACACGCGGCCGCGCGCCGCCTCAACGCCGTGCTCGCGGCGGCGGGGGCGCGGCCGCGCCTGGTCGGCACGGGCACGGCGTGGCGGATCGTCTACGTGACGCCGTATGCGGACTCCGGCGAGCTGGCCGCGGGTGCCGCGGGCCTGGCGGAACTGGTGACGGTCGGCGGCTGGCGGCGGGTCAAGCGCTGCGCGACCTGCGCACGGCCGTTCTGCGACCGCACCGCGGGCTGCACCCGCAAGTGGTGCGCTGAACATCGCGTACATCGCCCTTCGAGCGTCGTGGACTAGGCTTTCCCCCGCAGCAGCGACTGGCGCCATCGAGGTGGAGCACCACCGGGAAGCGACGACGAGGCCGGCACCGCGCGCCTGGGTGAAGGCCACTCCAGAGCCGGAGTACGCCATGACACACCAGCCGAAACTGAACGCGCTCGCCGGCGCCGACCCCGCCATCGCCGGGCTCGTCGAGGACGAAGCCAAGCGCCAGCACGACAAGATCCGCCTGATCGCGTCGGAGAACTACGTCTCGCAGGCCGTGCTCGAAGCGACCGGCAGCGTCCTCACCAACAAGTACTCCGAGGGGTACCCGGGCAAGCGCTACTACGAGGGCCAGCAGTTCATCGACCAGGTCGAGCAGCTGGCCATCGACCGCGCGAAGGCGGTGTTCGGCGCCGACCACGCGAATGTCCAGCCGTACTCCGGGTCGCCGGCGAACCTGGCCGCGTACCTGGCGCTCGCCCAGCCGGGTGACACCGTGCTCGGCATGGCGCTGCCGGACGGCGGCCACCTCACGCACGGCTGGGGCGTGTCCGCCACCGGCAAGTGGTTCACCCCGATCCGGTACGGCGTCGCCAAGGAGACCGGCCGCATCGACCTCGACCAGGTGCGCGACCTGGCCCGCCAGCACCGGCCGAAGCTGATCTTCGCCGGCGGCACGGCGATCCCGCGCACGATCGACTTCCCGGCGTTCGCCGAGATCGCACGCGAGGTCGGCGCGGTGCTCGTCGCCGACATCGCGCACATCGCGGGGCTGGTCGCGGGCGGCGCCCACCCGTCGCCGGTCGGGCACGCGCAGGTCATCACGACGACGACGCACAAGACCCTGCGCGGTCCGCGCGGCGCGATGATCCTGTCCGACGCCGAGCACGCGAAGGCGGTCGACAAGGCGGTGTTCCCGGGGCTGCAGGGTGGTCCGCACGACCACACGACCGCGGCGATCGCCGTCGCGCTGAACGAGGCGCAGCAGCCGTCGTTCAGCGACTACGCGCACACGATCGTCGCGAACGCCCGCGCGCTGGCCGACGCGCTGCTGGCCTGCGGTTACGACCTGGTGTCCGGCGGCACCGACAACCACCTGCTGCTGATCGACCTGACGAACAAGGGTGTCGCGGGCAAGCCCGCCGCGCAGGCCCTCGATCGCGCGGGCATCGAGCTGAACTACAACACGGTGCCGTTCGACCCGCGCAAGCCGTTCGACCCGTCCGGCATCCGGCTCGGCACGCCCGCCATCACGACCCGCGGTCTCCGGCCGGAGCACCAGGTCCAGGTGGCGGAGTGGATCGACCGCACGATCACCGCGGTGGCCGCCGGCGAGGAAGCCGTGCTGGACACGATCGCCGCCGAGATCCGCGAGTTCCTGACCCCGTTCCCCATCCCGGGCTACTCCGCCTGACCCCGTCCTCGAAGGCGGCACTTTCACGTGAAAGTGCCGCCTTTGGCGTGCCTGGGGGCGGGAGACCGGGGTCACAGGAAATTTGATTGCACGATACAAGCGTCTCGGGGAATACTTGGCTCAGGCAAGTAGTTGAGCGGTACAAGCAACTACGCGAAGGCGTTCCGAGGGAGACCACCATGAGCGACACCACCACGGCGGAGGGAGCAGCCGCTACGAAAGGCAAGCTGACCCACCGCCAGATCCTGACCGTCCTGTCCGGGCTGATGCTCGGCATGTTCCTCGCCGCGCTCGACCAGACCATCGTGTCGAGCTCGATGCGCACCATCGCCGACGAGCTCCACGGCCTGTCGCTGCAGGCCTGGGCGACCACGGCGTACCTGATCACCGCGACCCTGTCGACGCCGCTGTACGGCAAGCTGTCCGACCTCTACGGCCGCAAGCCCATGTACCTGACGGCGATCTCGCTGTTCCTGGTCGGCTCGCTGGCCAGCGGCATGGCGACGTCGATGTACGAGCTCGCCGCGTTCCGCGCCTTCCAGGGCCTCGGCGCCGGTGGCCTGATGTCGCTGGCACTAGCGATCATCACCGACATCACCGCGCCGCGTGAGCGCAGCAAGTACCAGGGCTACTTCATGGCCGTCTTCGGCATCTCGAGCGTCGCCGGGCCGGTCGTCGGCGGCTTCTTCGCCGGCATCGACACCTTCGCGGGCATCACCGGCTGGCGCTGGGTCTTCCTCGTCAACGTCCCGATCGCGCTGGCCGCGCTGGTCGTCGTCACCAAGGTGCTGAACCTCCCGCACACCCGCGTGGACCAGAAGGTCGACTACTGGGGTGCCGTCGCGCTGGCCACCGGGCTGGTGCCGCTGCTGATCGTCGCCGAGCAGGGCCGCGAGTGGGGCTGGGGTTCCGCCGCCTCGATCGCCATGTACGTCGTCGGCGGGCTGGGCGTGGCCGCGTTCGTCTGGATCGAACGCCGGATGGGCGACGCCGCCCTGCTGCCGCTGCGGCTGTTCAAGCGGCCGGTGTTCCGGATGGCCACGCTGGTCACCGTCGTGCAGGGTGCCGGGATGTTCGGCGCGATGATGTCGCTGCCGCTGTACCTGCAGATCGTCAAGGGTGCGACGCCGACCCAGGCCGGCCTGCAGATGCTCCCGCTGACCCTGGGCATCATGGTCGCCAGCCTGACCAGCGGCCGGATCATCGCGGCCACCGGCCGGTACAAGATGTTCGCGGTGGCCGGGATCGGCCTGATGGCGGCGGCGCTGTTCGCGCTGTCGACGATCACCGTCGACACCTCGCTCGCGCTGGTCATGGTGATCGCCTTCGTGATCGGCCTCGGCCTCGGCGCTTCGATGCAGACGCTGGTGCTGGCCGCGACCAACGACGTCCGCCCGCAGGACATCGGCGTCGCCACCTCGGCGGCGACGTTCTTCCGGCAGATCGGCGGCACGGCGGGCACCGCGGTGTTCCTGTCCATCCTGTTCGGCACGGTCGGCGACCGGATCGCGAACGCCATCCGCTCGGCGATGACCACGCCGGCCTACACGGCGGCGCTGGCGCAGCACCCGGAGTTCGCGAAGCAGATGCAGGGCGGTCTCGACGTCAACGACACGTCGTTCCTGTCGACGCTCGACCCGACGCTGGCCCGGCCGATCCTGCAGGGCTTCGCCGAGTCGATGAGCACGGTGTTCCTGGTCGGCGGGATCGTGCTGACCGTCGGCTTCGCGCTGGTGTGGTTCCTCAAGGAGAAGCCGCTGTCGGACAAGTCGGCGATGGAGCAGCGCGCGGAAGCCGAGGCGGACGCCGCTCCGGCCCTCGCCCTGGCGCACTGACCGCATGAAAAGGCCCCCTCGGAAAGCTCCGAGGGGGCCTTTTTCCTGGGCTCAGTGGCCGCCGTTGGCTTCTTCCTTGGCCAGGCGGTCGGTCTCGCGCTCGTACGAGCGGGCGATCTCGTTCTCGGCCTCGGCGCGGCCGACCCAGGAGGAGCCTTCGACGCTCTTGCCGGGCTCGAGGTCCTTGTAGACCTCGAAGAAGTGCTGGATCTCCAGCTTGTGGAACTCGTTCAGGTGGTGGATGTCGCGCAGGTGCTCCAGGCGCGGGTCGTTCGTCGGGACCGCGAGGACCTTGTCGTCCGGGCCCTTCTCGTCGGTCATCCGGAACATGCCGATCGCGCGGCAGCGGATCAGGCAGCCCGGGAACGTCGGCTCCTGCACGAGGACGAGCACGTCGAGCGGGTCGCCGTCCTGGCCGAGGGTGTCGTCGATGAAGCCGTAGTCGGCCGGGTACTGCGTGGCCGTGAACAGGGTCCGGTCCAGTTTGATGCGGCCGGTCTTGTGGTCGACCTCGTACTTGTTGCGCTCCCCTTTGGGGATTTCGATCGTGACGTCGAACTCCACGCCTGTCCTCGCTGCTTCTTCAGATCCCAGGGCGTGCCCACGCGTCGCGGGCGGCAACCTTCATGACTGTCTTGACGTCTCCTAGTGTGGACTACGCCGCGGGGCGGGGCCGCATCGATGTCGGCCACGCGGCATGTGAGCTTGGCCCCTTCCGGGGCAGGTGAGAAGGAGTGGTGGGTGCCGGAAAACGACCAGCCGATGTGGCCTTCGTCGGACGAAGACCGCTCGTCGTCCGGCGCGCGGGAGACCACTCCGATGTCGCTGCCCGACCCGCCGGAGAGCAGCGGGGACCGCGCCGAGGTGCCCAAGGTCACAGGCAGCGAGGCGCCGAAGGGCTCGTGGTTCGCGCCGAACGTGCCGCCCGAGCCGATCCCGGGACTGAACGTGCCCGCCGAGGAGCCCCCGCCCCCGCCGGCCCCGACCCCGGCCAAGCAGGACCTGGCCGACCGGCTCGGCAGCCGCGAGCCGAAGCAGCCGGCGAAGCCCGCCGAAGAGGGCACCGAGTACATCCGGGTCGAGCAGCCGAAGCCGGCCGCGGAGAGCACCCAGTTCATCGAGGTGAAGCAGCCGACGCCGATCGTGCCGGTCGAGCGCGACGTCTGGCCCCGCGAGCAGCAGGACCGCCCGGAGGAACCGCAGCAGCAGTGGCGCGAAGAGCTGCAGCACTGGCGTGAGGAGCAGCAGCGCCGTGAGGAGCAGCTGAACCGCCGCGAAGAACCCCAGCAGCAGCGTGCCGAGGCCCAGCAGCAGCGGGGGGAAGCGCAGCAGCAGCAGCGCCCCGAGGCCCAGCAGCAGCGTGCCGACGCGCCCTGGAGCCAGCAGATCGAGCTGCGCGAGGACCGGGCAGGCGACCGGCCGGCCGAGCCGGGCGACCGCCGTCCCGCGCTGCCTCCGGAGCCGCCGCGCGGGGTCGTGCCCTCGGCGTCCGCCGGCACGCTGGCCCGGCCGCAGCGGATCGAACCGGACGGGCAGCGGTTCGACGCCGAGGCGACCGTCGGGATCGAGCGGCCCACCCAGTTCCCCGGCGTCTTCCAGCAGCAGCCCCAGCTCCGCAACGACCCGCCGCGGACCGAGCCGCCCGCCGAACCCCCGCCCCCGCCCGCGGCCGAGGCGCCGTCCGGCGAGGAGCCGCCGAAGAAGCGGCGCAAGGGCAAGCTGATCGCGCTGGTCGTGGTCGTCCTCCTGGTGCTGGCCGGCGGCGGGGTCGCCGCCGCGATGCCGAAGGTGGCGAACCGGCTGGCCCTGCCGTGGGCGCCGAACGCGCCCAAGGGCGACTCGCCGTCGCCGTCCGCGGCGACGCGCCAGCTGGAGGGCCCGGTCACCTCGGGCACGGCGCCGAGCGCCAACGGCATCAAGTCCGCGCTCGCCTCGGCGGCCGGGAACGGCGCGCTCGGGCAGCTCACCGGCAGCGTGGTCGACCCGGTCACGGGGACCACGCTCTGGGACCACAGCTCGTCGACGCCGGTGACGCCGGCGTCGACGACGAAGGTGCTCACCTCCGCGGCCGCACTGCTGTCGCTGGACCACGACCTGCGCCTGTCGACCAAGATCGTGCAGGGCACGGACCCGGGCACGGTGATCCTGGTCGGCGGCGGCGACACGACGCTCACCAACCTGCCCCTGGGCACCGACTCGCCGCTGTACCCCGGTGGCGCGCACGTCGACGACCTCGTCGCGCAGGTCAAGAAGGCGGTGCCGGGCGTCAAGAAGGTGCAGGTCGACCTGACGCTGTTCAAGGGGGCGACGACCGCGCCGGGCTGGGAAGCCGGTGACGCGCCGTCGACGTACGCGACGCAGATGTCGCCCGTGATGGCCGACGGCGGCCGCATCAACCCCAAGGACAACAACTCGCAGCGCACGGCGAACGCGGGCAGCGCGCTCGCCCAGTCGATCGCCTCGAAGCTGGGTGCCTCGGCGGGCGGCCAGGCCACCGCGCCCAAGGACGGGAAGGTGGTCGCCGAGGTCAAGTCGGCCCCGCTGACCGAGCTGGTGTCCGACCTGATGGAGCTGTCCGACGACGTCCTCGCCGAGGCGGTCGCCCGGCAGGTCGCGCTCGCGAACGGCGAGGAAGCGAGCTACGCCGGCGGCGCCAAGGCGACCATCAAGGTGCTGAAGGACCACGGTTTCGACGTCACCGGCGTCGTGCTCTCCGACGGCAGCGGCATCTCGTCGCAGAACCGCATCCCGGCGCGGCTGCTGACCCAGCTGCTGGCGGCCGCGGCGGCGCCGGAGGGCAAGAACCCGGGTACCGCGAAGCTGCGCCCGGTGCTGGCGGGCCTGCCGGTGGCCGGCGGTTCGGGCACGCTCGCGGACAAGCGGTTCGACACGGCCGCGTCGCAGGCCGGCCGCGGCTGGGTGCGGGCCAAGACGGGCACGCTCACCGGCGTGAACACCCTGGCCGGGCTGGTCCTCGACCAGGACGGCCGGGTGCTGGTGTTCGCGTTCATGTCCAACGGCTCCGACACCGAACCCGGCCGCGACGCGATCGACGCCCTCGCCACGAGCCTCCGCAAGTGCGGCTGCTCGTAGCGGAGCCGAACCGTACGAAGATCGTGGCCGGAAACCCCCGCCGGGCAGGTAGCGTCGGAAGGGTGAGTCAGGAAACACAGACCCGGCCCATGGTCGACTGGGCGATCGCCGCGCAGACCGGCGCGCTGCTCGTGCGCGGTGGTCCGCAGGTTCCGCGCGAAGAGGCCGAAGAGGCCGTCACGGACCTGCGTGAGCTGACCGTTGAAGCCGAGGGGCACGTGCGCGGCCTGACGAACCTGGGGCTGGACCTGCCGCTGCTGCCCGGCGAGGTCGTCGACCGCCCCGGCTGGGTCCGGTCGGCCGCGGCCGGGCTGGACGCGCTGACCGGGCGGGCGCTGCCGCAGCAGGGCGGGCCGCTCGGGCCGATCCTGGCCGGCGGCGCCGGCGTGCAGACCGGGCTGGTGCTGGCCTTCCTCGCCAGCCGCGTGCTCGGCCAGTACGACCCCTTCGGCGGCCCGGACGGCGAAGGCCGGCTGCTGCTGGTAGCGCCGAACGTCGTCGCCGCCGAGCGGGCGATGGGCGTGTCCGGCCACGACTTCCGGCTCTGGGTCTGCCTGCACGAGTGCACCCACCGGCTCCAGTTCACCGCGGTGCGGTGGCTGCGCGACTACTTCGCCGACGAGGTCGAGCGGCTCGTCTCCGGCCTCGCGGGCGGCGGCACGGACAGCCTGTCCGACCTGGTCGGCCGGCTGCCCGACGCGATCAAGCAGGGCCCGAAGCTGAACCTCGTCGAGCTGCTCCAGTCGCCGAAGGAGCGCGCGGTCTTCGACCGGTTGCTGGCGCTGTCGACGCTGCTGGAGGGGCACGCCGACTACGTGATGGACGCCGTCGGGCCGCAGGTCGTGCCGAGCGTCGACACGATCCGCGCGCGGTTCACCGCCCGGCGCAAGGGCGGTGGCGTCTTCGACCGGCTGCTGCGCGCGCTGCTCGGCGTCGACGCGAAGATCCGTCAGTACGAAGAAGGCGCGAAGTTCACGAAGTACGTCGTGGACGCCGTCGGCATGGACGGCTTCAACGCCGTCTGGCGGTCGCCGAACACCCTGCCGTCGCGCGCCGAGATCGCCGATCCCGCGGCGTGGGTCCGGCGTCTGCACGGATGACCGGGCCGGCAGTCGCGGCGGTCCGCCGGGCCGTGCGCGGCTTCCTGGCGGCGGTCGAAGCCCCGCCCGAGCTGTGCGTCGCGGTCTCCGGTGGCGCGGACTCGCTCGCGCTGGCCGAGGCCGCCGCGTACGTCGGGCACCACCGCGGGCACCGCGTCCGGGCGCTCGTCGTCGACCACGGCCTGCAGGAGGGCTCGGCGAAGATCGCGCTCGACGCGGCCGCCGCCGCGAAGTCGCTCGGCGTCGACGAAGCCGAGGTGCGCCGGGCCGACGTGACCGGCCCGGGCGGCCCGGAAGCCGCCGCGCGCAAGGCCCGCTACCGGACGCTGGCCGGGCACGAGCTCGTCCTGCTCGGCCACACCCTGGACGACCAGGCCGAAACGGTCCTGCTCGGGCTCGGCCGCGGCTCCGGCCCGCGCAGCATGGCCGGGATGCGCCCGCACGACCCGCCGTGGGGACGGCCGCTGCTCGGCATCCCGCGGGCCACCACCCGGGCCGCGTGCGCCGAGCTCGGCGTCGAGCCGTGGGACGACCCGCACAACGCCGAACCGCGGTTCACGCGCGTCCGGCTGCGCACCGAAGTCCTGCCGCTCCTGGAAGACGTCCTCAACGGCGGAGTGGCCGCCGCGCTCGCCCGCACGGCGGCGCAGCTGCGCGAAGACAATGAGGCGCTGGACACAGTGGCGGACATGATCTTCACCCGCGCGGGCGGTGCCGAAGGGCTGGATGCCGGCGTCCTCGAGGGCGAGCCGCCGGCACTGCGGCGGCGGGTTCTTCGCAGGTGGCTGCTGCAATCGGGTGTGCGCGAGCTCACCGACGCGCACCTCCGGGCGGTCGACGACCTCGTCGCCCGGTGGCGTGGACAGGGCGGTGTCTGGTTGCCCGGCAACTTGGAGGCGAGCCGGTGCCATGGCAGGCTCTGCCTCACCTCCCAACCCACCACACGAGGGGAATGACCCGTGTACGAGGGCGAAATCGCCTCCGTGCTCGTCACCGAGCAGCAGATCAAGGACAAGATCGCGGAGCTGGCGGAGCAGATCGCCGCCGACTACCCGGCCAACGGGCAGGGCGAACTCCTGCTGGTGGGCGTCCTGAAGGGCGCGGTCATGTTCATGACCGACTTCGCCCGCGCGCTGCCGCTGCCGACGCAGCTGGAATTCATGGCCGTCTCCTCGTACGGCTCGGCGACCTCGTCGTCCGGTGTCGTGCGCATCCTCAAGGACCTCGACCGCGACATCGCGGGCCGGGACGTGCTGATCGTCGAAGACATCGTCGACTCCGGCCTGACGCTGTCGTGGCTGCTGAAGAACCTCGCCAGCCGCAACCCCGCGTCGCTCGAGGTCGTTTCGCTGCTGCGCAAGCCGGAAGCGGTGAAGGTGGACGTGCCGGTGAAGTACATCGGCTTCGACATCCCCAACGAGTTCGTCGTCGGCTACGGCCTCGACTACGCCGAGCGGTACCGGGACCTGCCCTACATCGGCACCCTGGACCCGAAGGTCTACACGACGTAGTCAGCCGGGGGAGTTCACCGACCGTTCACCGCAACCACCGGATTTTCGGAACCCCGGCGGCACCGATTGCGTCATAGGCTCTGATCACGTGCGTTAACCTATGCGAAGACCAGTCGTGCCCGCGGTGAACCGGGTCGGGGGAACGGGAGAGAGTGCAGATGGGGAACAGCAGCACTGCCGACGCGAACGCCTTCAAGGCCGCGGCCGCGGCGGGCCAGGTCGGGATCGACCCCGACGCCGCGCAGACCGTGCTGAACAAGATCCGCACCGGCAAGGACGCCGTCGAGGCCCTCCTCGCGGGCGCGGGCGCGCTCGCCCAGCCGCCGAAGCTCGGTGACAACCCGGTCGGCCACGCGATGGCCGCGAAGTTCGTGCAGCGCGCGGACGGCGGGGGCGACTCCTACGCCGCCGCGCTGCAGAACCTGCTCGACCAGTACTCCGCCGCCGAGGAGGGCATCGTCACGGCGATGTCCCGGTACCACGAGATCGACCAGGCCGCGGCCGACCCGTTCCGTAACGCCTGAGTCCAGAGGGGAACTCGTAGTCATGGCTCCGAACCACACCGACCAGCCGGCGGCGACCACTCCGGGCTCCGCTGCTCAGGGTTCGCTGGTCCCGCTCGGCGACAACTCGGCCTCGCAGAACATCGTCGACAACGCCCGCGGCAGCGCCGGCGGCTTCGACATGGGCAGCGACCGCGCGATCGCCAACCCGCCGAACTGGAACGCGCAGGAAAGCCAGCAGCTCTACGCCGGCGCGGTCAACAACAACGACCCCGGCACGGCCGAGGCGACCGGGCACGCCTGGGCGCACCACGGCAGTGAGCTGAAGCAGGCGTCCGACCACCTGTACAACGCGATCGCCGAGCTGGGCAACGCCTGGGTCGGCAAGGGCGCCGCGGGTGCGCAGGGCGCGCTGGTGTCCATCGCGAACTCCGGTTCGCAGGCCTCCGACGCCGCGCACACGATGTCGGACCGGCTCGCCCGCCAGGCCGCGGCGGCCGCCGAGGTCAAGAAGATGCCTGCCCCGAAGGACTTCGACCCCAAGCAGGCCATGGCGGCTGCGCTGGCGGGCGGCCCGGCGGCGCTGATCGCCGACCAGAAGGCGCAGTCCGACGCGGCCAACGACGTCAAGGCGCAGCAGGTCGCGTTCTTCAACGCCTACACGCAGGCGATGAAGGAGGTCGACAACTCGACCCCGAGCTTCGGCCCGGAGTCGCTCGGCATGCAGCCGACGGCGTCGCACAACTCCATCTCGTTCAACGCGGTGAACAGCGTCGGCAGCACCGGCCAGGTCGACGCCCTGCCCGGCGCGGGCGACGCGATCTTCGCCTCCGGCGGCGCGGGCTTCGGTGGTCACGGCGGCGCGTTCGGCGCGCAGCACGCCGCGGTCGCCGGCCCGAACGGCGTCGGCGCGCACGGCGGCGTCCCGGGTGCCGCGGGCTTCGGCCAGGACGCGGCGGCGCTCGGCAGCGACGCGGCAGGCGGCTCGGTCACCGGGGCCGGAGCGGCCACCGGCGCGGGCACTGTCGGCTCGGGCAGCGCCCAGCCCGGCGGCAGCAACCCGCTCGCCAAGATCGGCATGGGCCTCGGCATCGGCGGCGCGGCCGGCGGCCTCGGCGCGCTGGCGACGCGGGCGCTGGGCTCCGGCAGCAAGTCCGGCGCGAAGGCCGAGAACGACACGAAGCTGGCGTCGGCCGAGGGCCAGAGCGCCGCTTCGGCGCAGGGGCCGCAGCAGGGCGTCGTCTCGCCGGCGGGCACCATCGGCGGCCAGACCCCGCCGCCGATGAACCCGGGCATGGGCGGCATGGCTCCGCACGGTGCCCAGGGCCAGCAGGACGAGGAGCACACGCACGCGTCCTTCCTCATCGAGGCGGACCCGGACGAGGCCTTCGGCGCGAACCAGGCGACCCCGCCGCCGGTCATCGGCGCGTGGTCCGAGGCCGACGAAGACCGCTGATCCGTTCGGGCCGGGCACGCCTGCGGTGTGCCCGGCCCGGTTCCTGCTGGGGGTGGCTCGATGCCGAACGCTGAGCTGCTCACCCCGGTCGAGGTGGACTTCCTGTGGGAGTCCGCGGGGCTGGGCGAGCTGCCGTACCCGTTCAAGATCCGTTCGCACGGCGCGACCGTCGACGAGCGGGCGCTGCTGCGCCGCCGCACGCTGGAGGGGCTCACCGCGCGCGGCCTCGCCGACGGCCGCGGCCGGCCGGAGCCGCACATCGAGGACTGGTTCGGCGTGCTGGCGACCCCGGAACTGAGCCTGGACGCCGTCCAGCTGATCGCCCCGGACGCCGAGCCGCTGCTGTCGGCCGCCGGCGTGCTGGGCGGCCAGGGCCTGCTGGCCGTGCAGGACACGCGCGGCCTGCACCTGCAGCCGTGCCCGGCCGACGGGCTCGCGAGCGCGATCGTCTCGCTGCTGCCCGGTGCCCCGCGCGGGAGCGAGAAGTCGCTCACCGTGCCGCTGGAGCAGCTGGTCGGCGCGCACGGCGTCGACTTCATGCAGCGCCGCGGCAACGGCGACGAGCGCGCTTCGGCCGACGAAGACCGCAAGGCGCTGGCCCGGCTGCACGCCCAGCCGCGGCTGCGCGGCGGCCAGATCGGCGCCAACGCCCGCACCCGGCTGGGCGGGCGCACCCGGTCCCCAGTCCTGAGCTGGTTCGACACCGAGACCGGCCGCTACTTCACCCAGGCCACCCGCGGCCGCGACGGCCGGGACTGGATCACGATCGCCCCTGCCGACGCCGCGACGCTGCGCCACCGCCTCGGCGAGATGCTGGCGGGCGTCGCGACGACCAGCACGGTCTGACACCCGGCTTCTCCGGACGTGCCCAGCTCGCCACCGGACCGGCCCGGTTTTGTCGGGGGTGCGGGCTACGCTGAGCAAGAGTCCGATCCGGGAGAGTAATGATGCAAGAGTTCTTCTCGCCACTGGCGTTCGACTTCCTCTGGGAGTCGGCGCGCGTCGGGGAGCTGCCGTACCCGCTGATCGTTCGGTCGCACGGCGCGACCGAAGACGAGCGCGTCTCGCTGCGTCACCGCACCGATGTCGAGCTGAAGGCGCGGGGCATCCGCGACCCGCGCGGCAGGCTCGCGCCGCCAATCGAGGACGCCCTGCACCTGCTGGCCTTCGCTCCGCTGACCATCGACGCGCTGCACATCCCGCAGTTCGAGGCCCCGACCGTCGGCCTGCTCGCGGCGGCCGACGACACTCAGGGCGTGCTCGCGATCCAGGACGCCGACGGCATCTGGCTGCGGGACGTCCCGCCGGACGGCCTGGTCTCGGCCGTCATCGGGATCCTGCCCGCCGGGCCGCGCGGCAGCGAGGCGTCGGTCACACTTCCGCTGGACGAGGCCCTGCGCACCGCGCCGATCCGGGTGCCGGCGTCCCTGCCGTCCGGGCCGGACGAGGAAGACGGCAAACGGCGCGGCCGGGCCCGGCGAGCGCCGCTGAGCGAACGCCTCGCCGTCGATCCGCGCGAGGCCTACGGCCGGATCGCCGGGCAGCCCCGGCAGCGGGGCGGTCAGCTGGCCGCGAACAGCCGTTCGCAGGTCGGGGCCCGGCAGCGGTCCCGCGTGCTGGGCTGGTTCGACACCGCGACCGGGCGTTACCTGAGCCTTTCCCGCGCGGGCACGGACGGGCGCGAGTGGGTCACCGTGGCGCCGGCGGACCCGAAGACGCTGCGCAGCAGGCTGGGCGAGATGGTGAGCAGTGTGTCCGACGGCACGCGCTAGCGTGGCCCGGGAACCCAGGGGCGGTATCGCCCGTTGACCTGCGAGAGGCTCACAGGGGATGAACGCGGCAGCGGGCGGTACCCTGATGGGCAGGTGTCCAGGCACCACGGGTTGTCAAGATCGTGATGGCGGGTATCACAGGAGCCGCCCAACCAGGGAGGGTCGAGGCCACCAGGGCCGAGTCGTATGAACCGGAAGAGCGTGCTCAGGAACCCACTGCTGTGGATCGTCGCGGGGTTGCTGGCGTTGTTCGCGTACAACACGATCTTCGACAGTGATCGTGGGTACACCCAGGCACCCATCTCGGTGGCGAACTCCCAGATCACCTCGAACAACGTCAAGGAAGCCAGCCTCGAGGACAAGGAACAGCAGCTCAAGCTGCTGCTGACCAAGCCCATCGACGTCGACGGCCAGCAGGTCACCCAGATCATTTCGCAGTACCCCTCGGACGCCACCCGCCCGATCTACGACTCGTTGATCGCGGCGAAGAACGGCGGCCAGCCGATCAAGTTCACCACCAAGGTGACCCAGCAGGGCGTGCTGACGCAGATCCTCATCTTCGCCATCCCGCTCGCCCTCGTGCTGGGCCTGCTGATGTGGATGATGAACAACGCGCAGGGCGGCGGCAACCGCGTCCTCAACTTCGGCAAGTCCAAGGCCAAGCAGCTGAACAAGGACATGCCCAAGACGACCTTCGGGGACGTCGCGGGTGCCGACGAGGCCGTCGAAGAGCTGTACGAGATCAAGGACTTCCTGCAGAACCCGGCGCGATATCAAGCGCTCGGCGCGAAGATCCCGAAGGGCGTGCTGCTCTACGGGCCGCCCGGTACCGGTAAGACGCTGCTCGCGCGGGCCGTGGCCGGCGAGGCGGGTGTGCCGTTCTACACGATCTCCGGCTCGGACTTCGTCGAGATGTTCGTCGGTGTCGGTGCGTCGCGTGTCCGTGACCTGTTCGAACAGGCCAAGCAGAACGCGCCGTGCATCATCTTCGTCGACGAGATCGACGCGGTCGGCCGCCAGCGCGGCGCCGGCCTCGGCGGCGGGCACGACGAGCGCGAGCAGACCCTGAACCAGCTGCTCGTCGAGATGGACGGCTTCGACGCCCGCGGCGGCATCATCCTGATCGCGGCCACCAACCGGCCCGACATCCTCGACCCGGCGCTGCTGCGTCCGGGCCGGTTCGACCGGCAGATCCCGGTGTCCGCGCCCGACCTGCGCGGCCGCAAGGCGATCCTCGAGGTGCACGCCAAGGGCAAGCCGATCGCCCAGGGCACGGACCTGACCAGCCTGGCCAAGCGCACGGTCGGCATGTCCGGCGCGGACCTGGCGAACGTCCTCAACGAGGCCGCGCTGCTCACCGCCCGCCAGAACGGGCACGTGATCACCGACGTGGCGCTGGAGGAGTCGGTCGACCGCGTCGTCGGCGGCCCAGCGCGCAAGAGCCGGATCATCTCCGAGAAGGAGAAGAAGATCACGGCCTACCACGAGGGCGGGCACGCGCTCGCCGCGTGGGCGATGCCGGACATCGAACCGGTCTACAAGCTGACGATCCTGCCGCGCGGCCGCACGGGCGGGCACGCGCTGCTCGTCCCCGAGGACGACAAGGACCTGATGACCCGCTCCGAGATGATCGGGCGGTTGGTCTTCGCGATGGGCGGCCGCACGGCGGAGGAGCTCGTCTTCCACGAGCCCACCACCGGCGCGTCGTCGGACATCGAGCAGGCGACGAAGATCGCCCGCGCGATGGTCACCGAGTACGGCATGAGCGCCCGGCTCGGCGCGGTCAAGTACGGCCAGGAGCAGGGCGACCCGTTCCTCGGCCGCTCGGCGGGCCGGCAGGCGGACTACTCGCTGGAAGTGGCGCACGAGATCGACGAGGAGGTGCGCAAGCTCATCGAGACGGCGCACACCGAGGCGTGGCACGTGCTCAACACCTACCGCGACGTGCTCGACGAGCTGGTCATCGAGCTTCTGGAGAAGGAGACGCTGACCCGCAAGGACCTGGAGCGGATCTTCGCGACGGTCGAGAAGCGCCCGCACATCACCGTGTTCAACGAGTTCGGTGAGCGGACGCCGTCGGACAAGCCGCCGATCAAGACCCCCGGCGAGCTGGCGATGGAGCGCGGCGAGCCGTGGCCCCCGCCGGAGAAGGAGAAGCCGGTCCTGAAGCCGGAGCCGACCCCGGTCGGCACCGCCCAGGGCGCGGGCGACCTGCCCGGTGGCCCCCCGTACCCCTCTCCGGTGGACCCGAACGCGAACCCGTACGCCCCGCCGGGCGCCTACCCGAACGGCGGCCGTCCCTACGGCGGCCCGAACGGCGGCCCCAACGGAACGGCGCACTGGCCGCAGACCTACGGCAGCGGCCAGCAGCAGCCGGGCAGCTATCCCGGCGGCCCGGCCGGCCAGAGCGGCCCGCCGAACTACGGTGCCCCTCCGGGCTGGACGCCCGCGACCTCGCCGGGCGGTCAGCCGGGCCAGTCGTGGCGGCCCGGTGGTGAAGAACGCCCTCGTGAGCACGGCTGGTTCGCCGATCAGGCGGGCAACCAGCAGAACGAGGGAGAACGACGTGACGTGGATGGACCCGAAAAGTCCCAGTGACGCCATCCGCCCGGTCTTCGACCAGGACCGGGCGGAGAAGGCGATCCGCGAGCTCCTCTTGGCCTGCGGCGAAGACCCGGAGCGGGACGGTCTCAAGGAGACCCCCGCCCGGGTGGCCCGCGCGTACCGCGAGATGTTCGCAGGGCTCTACACCGAGCCGGACGCGGTGCTGGACCGCACCTTCGACGAGTCCCACGAAGAGCTGGTGCTGGTCACGGACATCCCGATGTTCAGCCAGTGTGAACACCATCTGGTGCCCTTCCACGGCGTCGCGCACGTCGGGTACATCCCGAACGCCGCCGGGAAGGTCACCGGGCTCTCGAAGCTCGCCCGGCTCGTCGACCTCTACGCCAAGCGCCCCCAGGTCCAGGAGCGTCTGACCTCCCAGGTCGCCGACGCCATCGTGCGCAAGCTCGAACCCCGCGGCGTGATCGTCGTCATCGAGGCCGAGCACCTCTGCATGGCCATGCGCGGGATCCGCAAGCCCGGCGCGCGCACGACAACCTCCGCGGTGCGGGGGCAGCTGAAGAACTCGCCGTCGTCGCGGGCGGAGGCGCTCGACCTGATCAGGGCGCGCCGGTGAGCGTGGGGCTTCCCGCTCCCGGCCGGTGCGTCGTGATGGGCGTGCTGAACGTGACGCCGGATTCCTTTTCGGACGGTGGGCGGTACCTCGGGGTCGACCAGGCGCTGGAGCACGCCCGTGCGATGTGGGCGCGTGGGGCCGACCTGATCGACGTCGGTGGTGAGTCGACGCGGCCGGGGGCGGCCCGGGTGGACGCCGAAACCGAACTGCGGCGCATCCTGCCCGTCATCCGGACGCTCGCCGGCGAAGGTATCCAGCTTTCGGTCGACACCACCCGGGCCACCGTCGCCGCCGCGGCGCTCGATGCCGGGGCGCGGGTGATCAACGACGTCTCCGGTGGGCTGGCCGATCCCGCCATGGCGCGCGTCGCGGCCGAGGCCGGGGTGCCGTGGGTGCTGATGCACTGGCGCGGGCACAGCAAGGACATGCAGGCGCTGGCGAAGTACGAAGATGTCGTGGCGGACGTCCGCGCCGAGCTGCTGTCCAGAGTGGACGAAGCGCTGGCGGCCGGGGTCGCCGAGAGCGCGATCGTGCTGGATCCCGGGCTCGGTTTCGCGAAGAACGCCGAGCACGACTGGGCGTTGCTGCGTGGGCTCGATTCGCTGCTGTCGCTGGGGTTCCCGGTGCTCGTCGGGGCCTCTCGAAAACGGTTCCTCGGCCGTCTGCTGTCCGAAAAGGACGGGACGCCACGGCCGCCGGACGGCCGGGAGGACGCCACGGCCGCGATCTCCGCGCTCGCCGCGGCGGCCGGGGCCTGGGGCGTGCGGGTGCACGAGGTCGGGGCTTCGCTCGACGCGGTCGCGGTGGCTGCCGCTTGGTGGAAGGGTTCGCCGGATGTCTGACCGGATCACGCTGACCGGCCTGCGCGTGTTCGGGCGCCACGGGGTGTTCGAGCATGAGAAGCGCGACGGCCAGGAGTTCGTCGTCGACATCACGGTGTGGCTCGACCTCGGGCCGGCCGCGGAGTCGGACGACCTGACGAAGACGCTGCACTACGGCGAGCTGGCCCAGCTGGCGGCGGGGATCGTCGCGGGCGAGCCGTACGACCTCATCGAGAGCGTCGCGGGCAAGATCGCCGACGAGGTCATGCGCGACGAGCGCTTGAGCGGGGTCGAAGTGACGGTGCACAAGCCGTCGGCACCGATCGCGCTGACGTTCGACGACGTCGCCGTCACGGTCCGGCGCGACCGGTGAGCCGTGCCGTCCTTTCGCTCGGGTCCAACCTGGGCGACCGGCTGGGCTTCCTGAAGCTGGCGCTGGACGCGGTGCGGCCGGCGCTGGTCGCGGTGTCGAGCGTCTACGAGACGAAGGCATGGGGCGTCGAGGACCAGCCGGACTTCCTCAACGCGGTCTGCATCGTCGACGACCCGGCACGCGACCACTGGGCGTGGCTGCGCACGGGCCAGGCGGCGGAGCAGGCGGCGGGCCGCGTCCGCGAGCTGCGCTGGGGCCCGCGCACCCTGGACGTCGACGTGGTCACGGTGGACGGCGTGACCTCCGCCGACCCCGAGCTGCTGCTGCCGCACCCGGGAACACCGGACCGCGCGAGCGTGCTGGTGCCCTGGGTGGAGATCGACCCGGCCGCGGTCCTGCCGGGCCACGGCCCGATCGCGGAGCTGCTGACCGCCCGCCCGGCGGACGAGGTGGCCACGGTCCGCCGGACGAACCTCGAGCTGCGCTGACGCCAGGCCCAGTCGGCAGCCCGGCCCGGCGACGTTCCACTTCGGACATCGGGTCGGTGATGCCCGCTTCGGCCCACGACGCGGCCGCGCGTCTTCGCCAACCTGCTGCGGGCCGCGCACGGCCAGGTGTTCGCCATCCTCGCGCAGCTGCCGCCCGGACCGGACCCTGTGGACAACCGGCTGTCCGGCCGGACCCTGTGGACAACCCGCCTGCGCAGGCCCGGAATTGTCAGCCCTCGCGAGTAACGTTGAAACCGGGGGTCCCCCAGAGCCGGGGGTCGGAAAGGTGACTCATCGGGGAATGAGGGGTGACCGTTACCCCTCACCCCCGATTCGTCGCCGAGTGGGCGTTTCCGTGCGGTCAGCCGCGCAAGGCCGCGATCATGAAACCGACCGCGGGCTGGGTGGTCGCGACCGGTGGCCAGTCGTTGATGATCGCCAGCAGCTGCCAGTGGCGCTCGGCGCGCGGGTCGCCGCTGGCGGCGAACCGGTCCGCCAGCTCGCGGCGGAACTCCGCCGAGCCCGCGTCCTGGTCCGGTCGCGCGGAGGCGACCGCGATCTCCGCCGCAAGCGCTTGCCCCCGCTCCGACGTCGGGTTTTCCTCGGCATCGACAGCCTCCTGGGCGCGTGCCACCCACTCGTTCCAGTGTGTTCGCCAGGCCTCCGCCGGCTGCTCGAACTCGCCGTCCTTGATCTGCTGGGCCTGCGTTTCGCTCATGCGGCGGATCAGGGTGCGGAAGTCCGGGTCCTGGACCAGCTCGGCGAACTCGATCCAGGCCTCGAGCTGCTCGGGGGACGGGTCGTCCGGCAGCTCCGGCTTCCCCGAGCGCATCCGGCGGTAGAAGTCCTGGTCGATGTCGAGCCCGGCGACCATCTCGTCCCAGAACTCGTCGACCAGCCGCTTGCGCTCCTCGTCGGACATCGACGCGAGTCGGTTCATCAGGTTCACTTCCTCCAGCTCCGAGTTGCGTTTGGCCACCGCACGCAGCACCGCCCGGCGCAGCCGCAGCCGCCGGATCTGCTCGTCGAGGGCCTCGACGTGCCGGGTCGCCAGCTCGCCGACCGTCGCTGACTGCGTCAAGGCAGCCGAGACGTCGGCGAGGCCGAGGCCCAGCTCGCGCAGGGTGCGCACCAGCTCCAGTCGGGCCATTGCCGCCGCGTCGTAGAGCCGGTAGCCGGCGTCCGTCCGGTCGGTCGGGGGCAGCAGGCCCTCGTCCGAGTAGAACCGGATGGTCTTGACCGGCAGGCCGGTCCGGCGGGCCAGCTCGCCGATGGTGAAGGTTGCGGTGGTACCCACAAGACGCATGGTGAACTCTCCAGTCGGGGGAGAGTCAACTCTGCCACGGTACGGTTGAGGCATGCACTTCACCCGGCCCCGTGATCTGGTGGTCGCCGGGCTGCTCGGCCTGGGCCTCGGCTACCTGCTCTTCCAGGTCGCCTACGGCTCGCTGCCGCAGCTGCCGCTGCTCGCCGGCATCACCTTCGCCGTGCTGGCCGTGATCGAGCTCGTGCTGGCGTTCTCCATCCGGTCGCGGATCAAGAGCGGCCGGCTCGTTGCCGCTATCGGGGTCGCCCGATCGGTGGCCCTCGCCAAGGCTTCGTCACTCGCCGGAGCGTTCATGGCGGGCGCCTGGCTGGCCGCGCTCGCCTATCTTTTTCCGCGACGTGACGAACTCGTCGCGGCGGTGCTCGACACCCGCGCCGCGGTGGTCGGCGCCGGATCCGCCGCAGCCCTGGTAGCAGCGGCTTTGTGGCTCGAACACTGCTGCCGGACCCCGCGTGACCACGATCGTGAGCCCACCCGCCGGACGACCGGTTAGCGCTGGAATCCCACCGCTCGCTGGACCGAGTAGGTCTCGTTCGGATTACGAGCAGGTACGGTGTCAGTCATGACCGGCGTGGGTGACGACTCGCGCGGCCGCCTCTTGGGCAGGCCGTGGCTCGTTGTCGGCTTTGTCCTCGCCATCGGAGCCACCCTCGCACTGGTGCTCAGCGACGACCTCCGCTATCTCCGGCTGGGGATCGTCGCGGCCCTCTGGGCCGCCCTGATCGGCGCTTTCCTCGCCGTGAAGTACCGCAAGCACGCGGCACAGAGCGAGGACGCGGTCGCCGAGGCGCAGGCTGTGTACGAACTGGAGCTGGAACGCGAGATCGCGGCCCGGCGCGAATTCGAGCTGGAGGTGGAGGCCGAGAACCGCACCGCGGCCGACTCCAAGGGCCGCGAGGAGCTGGAGGCGCTGCGCGCCGAGGTCTCCGCGCTGCGCGACAGCCTCCAGTCGCTGTTCGGCGGCGAGGTGCTGCTCGAACGCGTCGCGCTGACCGCGCAGGCGACCCGGATGCGGAAGCTCTCCGACGAGAACCGCATGATCCCCGACAACGCGCCGAAGAAGAAGCCGGCCCAGCTGATGGCCGGGAAGAAGCCGGTGGCCGAGGGCGGCGAGCGGCCGACCGAGCTGATCGACCGCGTCCTCGACGAGCGCCGCCGCAAGGCGTCGGGCGCGAAGCCCGCGAACGGCAAGGGCCTCGGCAAGGGCAACAAGGGCTTCGGTGGCAAGCCGGTCCCGAAGACGCCGGCGAACGTCTCGGTGCAGAGCACCCAGCAGATGGCCCGGCCGAAGCCGCTGAGCGAACGCCGTCCGCCGGTCCCGCCGGTCGACCCGGCGCTGAACGCCGCGCAGCGCGAGCTGAAGGCCGCCGAGCTGCGCGCCGAGGCGGCGCGCCGGCAGGCCGAGTCCCAGCCGATGCGGCTGCCGAAGCCGGACGAAGTGGCGAAGCAGCCCGAGCGCCGTCCGGAGGCCGCGGCCGAGCCGACGCGCCGGGACGTGCCGCGGGCCGCCGAGCCCAAGATCGAGGTCCGGCGCCCGCCGGAGCCCAAGACGGAGATCCGGCGCCCGCCGGAGCCCAAGACGGAGATCCGGCGCCCGCCGGAGCCGAAGACCGAGATCCGCCGTCCCGAGCCGCCGCCCGCGCGCCGCGCGGAGATGTCGCGGTCGGACATCCGGCCGGCCGAGGTGTCGCGCTCAGATATCCCGCGTGTGGAGATGTCG